>NZ_JBFWPA010000003.1:0-210059 GCF_050250235.1 Pseudorhodoplanes sp. | reverse complement strand
ATAGCCGGATACGATCGCTGTATGGCTTTCGTTGGCGACCACCTCGGCGGTCGTCGGGCCGGCGGAGGGCAGCGCAGGACAGCCCGCGAGAGCGGCGACCAATGCGCAACAAAGTCCCGCGCTCAGATGCCGCAATGGCACTCCAGAGCCCTCCGATTCACAACCATTCGTTACCATAGACCGTAAATATGGAGCGGCAATATGGACGAACCGTTCATCCGCCGGGTGTGGTAGCCCGGCCACAGCCGGAAAAGGTGGGTCAACACACTGATAAGAAACGGGTTTCTGATCTTTTTGCAGGGTTCGATGGGTGTCATGCGGAAACAACTGGTGGAAAGAGTACAACGCGATTAACCGGGGGTAACCAAAACCGCCGGACGCCCGCCCCAAAGTTCCCGGCCGCCCGCTGCCTCACCCAGGCAGCGGCCCAGCGGCTCCTCTCTTGAGAAGAGCGATCATCGCCTTCAGCGTGACCTCGTCCGCGATGTCGGGTGGATGCGGACACCGGTGGACCAGCCGGTAGACGTAGTCGAGCTTGACCACGATGGCGGGAGCGATAACGAATGGATAGAGGTCATTCAGGCCCATCGAGCGGTTGAGCGAATTGATTGCGAATGTGAGCGGCAGCCAGGCCTCGATCAGCTGGTCGATGGTTGCGCCGTAAGGATCGAAATCGACCGGCGTCTCCAACGAGGCCGCGCTCGCAACCCGGGGTTGCGTGCTTACGCCGAAAGCGCGGGCGGTCTCGAGCGTATCCACGATGTGGAAATAATGCGCCCATGTCTCGGCGAAATCCTCCCACGGATGCGCGCTGGCGTAGGCCGATACGTAATTCGCGGCCCAATCCGCCGGCGGCCCGCTTGCGTGATGACGCCGCAGCGCCTCACCGTAATCGGCACGCTCGTCACCGAAAACCGAGCGAAACGCCTCGATCGAGCTTTCGTTGTTGGCGAGCAAATCCCAGTAATAATGCGCGATCTCGTGCCGGAAGTGACCGAGCAGCGTGCGGTAGGGCTCGCCCATGGCTCCGCGTTGGCGCTCGCGTTCCGAATCGTCGGCTTCCGCGAGGTTGATCGTGATCGCACCGTTCAGATGCCCGGTCACGACCGGCTGATACGTGGTTGCGAGAAAATCGAATGCCAGTCCCGCCGGATCCTGCACCCAGGTCACGAGCGGCAATTGCAGCCGCAGCAGGCTGTAGAACAACCTGCGCTTCGCCGTCTCAAGACGGCGCCACAGAACCAGATTATTGCCGGCGGAGAGGTCGGGGATGGTGCGATTGTGTCGGCAGGCGACGCAAAAGCTTTGCCCGCTGTCGGCGGCGACAAGCCAGTTGCAGCTCTCGAATTGCGCATTGGCACAAAAGCCGTACTGCCTTTCCGTATCCGCAAGCGCGCGCCACCCGGTATTCACCGGATCGAGTGCGGTCATCCGCGTCAGCCTCGGCAGGTAGCCGACCTTGCGGCTGCAGCTTCCGCAGACGACATTCTCGAAATAGAGCGGCTGACCGCATCCCTGGCACACAAACAGCCGCATCTCGCCCTGTCACCCTTGCGAACGGTCAGAACGAACGGGGTCCACGCAAGGTTCCGGCGCCTCGGTTCATGCCGCATCGACCGGAATCACATCGACCTCGACCTTCAGCTCGTTCTCGCCGGAGCCCACGAAGACGCCATAAACCGGCGACACATCCGAGAAGTCCCGCCCGATTGCGAGCGTGATGTGATCCATTCCTGCCAGGATGGCATTGGTCGGATCGAACCCGATCCAGCCATTGTCCGGCCCGGTCCAGGCCGACACCCAGGCATGGGTCGCGTCGGCGCCCTGCAGGCGCGGTTTCCCGGGCGGCGGTATCGTGCGCAGATAGCCGCTGACATAGGCAGCCGGCAGGCCGAGCCCGCGCAGGCCGCCGATCATGATCTGCGCGAAGTCCTGGCACACGCCGGCCCGCTGCGCGAAGGCCTCGGCGATGGATGTCGAAATCTCCGTGGCGTCCGGCCGATAGTCGAAATCGTCGCGGATCCGCGTCATCAGATCGGTGCAGGCCTCCACGATCCCGCGTCCTGGCGTGAAGCTCGCCCGCGCGTAATGCGTCACCTCGCGCGCCAGCCTGATGCGCGGACTCGTGAACATGAAATGCGTGGGCGCCGCGGCGCTCAGATCGCGCTCCGACAACGCCGCCCGGCTGACGCACTCCCATGCCAGATCGGGGCCGGAAAGTTCCGGCCGGGGCGCAACCTCGACGCGGGCGATGGACCGGATCTGCAGTTCGGTATGCTGCGTGTCGATGCTCACCAGTTCGACGACATTGCCGAAATAGTCGCGATGCGACGTGGCGTGATCGGGCTCCGGCGAAATCCTGACCTCGTGCGCGAGGCTGCGCTGCGTCAGCGTGTTGCGCGGCGTCAGCCGCAACGCAAGCGAAGCCGACGAGACCGGCGCCTCGTAGGAATAGGCGGTCAGGTGATCGATGTCGTAGATCACGCGAGACTGCTGATTCCGGCCCCGACCACGCCTGTCTGACGCCGCAGGAAATAGCGCGCGGCGACGGCGTGGGCGAAGCTTGTGATGCGCTGCTCGATCGCAAGCACGACGGAATCATCGAGATTGTGCGCCGTGGTGGTTTCCAGATCGGTAGCAAGCCGCGCGGCAAGACGCTGCGGCTCTTCCGGCACCCCGTCGAGGTGAAGCGCCGGGAGGGTGGCGACATGCCTGTTGATGGTCATCAACTGGAATCCCACGGAGCGCGGATTGTAGGGATCGAGCATCGCCATGTCGCGCACCGGGGCGAGCGCGATCCCCGTCATGTAGCGCGAGCGATAGGTGATCTGGCAATCGATCAGATCAAGCATCACGTCGAGGTCTTCGGCGCTCGCATCGTCCGAAGCGAATAGCCGCGCCAGCCGACAGGTATTGATGGCACGCTCGGTGCGCCGCCCGATATCCAGAAAGCGCCAGCCGGCATTGCGATTCATGTTTTCCTGACCGAGACCGGACAAGGCGGCGAGAATTTGCAACGCGCGATCGGCGGCATCGAGCACGTCGGTCTCGCTCGGCAATTCACCGACATCGGACAGAAGCTCGTCGAGCCGACGCGACAGCTTTGAGGCATCGACCGAAATCCGTTCGCGGATGACGGAGCCGGCATTGCGGGCCATGCGCACGCCCGACAGACCCGACCCATAGGCGTTCTCGTCCGCGAGCGCGGTGCGCGCGATGACCAGCGTCGAGGCGTCCTCCTGCTCTTCCGGCACCGCGCCCCATGCCACCAGCTGACGGGTGAGCTTCTCGATGGTCGCGGGCACATTTCCGGAGACGAAATCCATATCGATCGCGCGGGCACACAGGCAGCGCACCACGCGCAGCGTCGCCTCCGCGCGCTCCAGATAGCGCCCGTACCAGAACAGGTTGTCCGCCGCACGGCTCGGGATATTGCCGAGGATGCGCTGGATATGGATATCGGTGCCCGCCGGAAGAAGCGTTTCTGGCGCAACCGGTCTGCTCGACAGCACCCAGACATCGGCGGATTGCACGCCTTCGCGCATGCTGATGGCGCGTGCATCGGACTGCGCCGAAATCCGGCAGAAGCCGCCGGGCATGACTTCCCAGCCATTCGCGGTCGCCGCCGCAAACACGCGCAGCACGAACGGACGCGGCACCAGCCTGTCGCCGGCCCAGACCGGCGTGGTGGAGAGTTGCACCACTTCCTGACCGACAAAGTCGACGCCACGCTCCTCGATCGCCTCTCGCAGCGTCTTGCGCTGGGCCTCGTCCAGGTCGGCAGGCAGAATCTGGGTCTCGCCGAACAGTTCCGGAAGGCGGCCGGCAAAGGCGCCGGAAATGGCCATACGGTTGAAATTGTCGAGCACGCGGCGGCGGCCGGCTTCGTCGCCGCACCACCACGTCGCGATATTGGGAAGCGCCAGTTTCTCGCCGATCAGATGCGAGGCGAGCGACGGCATCACGCTCATCAGCGCGCGCGACTCCGCGAAGCCCGCGCCCGGCATGTTGGCGACGACCGTACCGCCATGGCGCAGCGCCGAAACAAGGCCCGGGATGCCAAGTCGCGACTTCCCGTTGAGTTCGATTGGATCGACATAGTCCGAATCGACGAAACGCCAGATCACGTCCGCCCGCTTCAGGCCGGCGATGGTCCGAACATGGGTGACCCCGTCATGAACGACGAGATCGTCGCCTTCCAGCAGCAGGAAGCCAAGATAGCGCGCCAGATAGGCCTGTTCGAAATAGGTCTGGCTGTATGGCCCGGGGGTAAGCAGGCAGATGCGCGGTTCGGGGCGCTCGGCAGCGTCGGCGAGCGTCGAACGGAAATCGCGGAAAAATGGCGCGAGCCGACGCACATTCATTCGCCGGTAGCCGGTCGGCAGCGCCCGCGACATGACCAGGCGGTTTTCCAGCGCATAGCCCGCACCCGACGGCGCCTGGGCCCGATCGCTCAGGACCCACCAGCGGCCATCGGGACCGCGGCCGAGGTCGACCGCATAGATATGAAGCCAGCGCCCGTCCGGCGGCTCGACCCCGACCAGCGGCCGCATGAATTCGCTCGAACCGGAGACCAGTGCCGCCGGCAGCACGCCGTCCTTCACCAGACGGCCCTGGCCGTACACGTCCGCGAGCATCGCCTCGATCACGCGTGCGCGCTGGGTGACGCCGGCAGCGATCGCATTCCATTCTTCGTCTTCGATCAGAAGCGGCAGCCGGCTCATCGGCCAGGTGCGTTCGCGTGCCTCGCCGTGCACGCGATAGGAAACGCCGATGTCCTGCAGATGCCGGTCGACAGCCGCCAGCGACTGTTCGTCGGCCGAAAGCTGATGGAGAAAATTCAGCCAGGCCCTGCGCGGACGCCCGTCAGGCCCGATCAGCTCATCGGGCACCCCGCTGAGCGGCACATAATCGTCGTACCAGGCCGGGCGCGGCGTTTCGGCCGAAGCCGCTTTATTCATGGGTCATTCCACCGCTATGGGGCACTAGTCCGGACGCCGTGCGCTGCGGCGCAGATCGAGGGTCAACGGGAATTCGCTCGCCGGCTCTTCCGGCGGCAAGTCCACGATTCCCGCAGTATGTCCGTGATCCTGGAAGCGCGCCAGCCGCCGCGCCTCCGCCTCGTAGGAGTTGACCGGAAAGGTCTCGTAGTTGCGGCCGCCGGGATGCGCGACATGGTAGACGCACCCGCCCAGCGAACGCCTGTTCCAGGCATCGATGATGTCGAAGGTCAGCGGCGCGTGCACCGGAATCGTCGGATGTAGCCCCGAAACCGGCTTCCAGGCCTTGAAACGAACGCCCGCGGCCGCTTCTGCGGTCTCGCCGGTCGACGCCATCGGCATCCGGCGGCGGTTGCAGGCGATGACGTGCCGCTCCGGCACGAAGCCCGTGACCTTCACCTGCAGGCGCTCGACCGACGAATCGACGAACCGCACCGTACCGCCTGCGGCGCTCTCCTCGGCCAGCACATGCCAGGGCTCCAGTGCCTGCCGCAGTTCAAGCCTGACGCCGGCATATTCCACGGCCCCGTAGAACGGAAACCGGAATTCCCATTGCGCCTTGAACCAGTCCGGATCGAAGTGATAGCCGGCGCGACCGAGATCGGCGAGCACGCCGAGAAAATCCTGCCAGACATAATGCGGCAGCATGAAGCGGTCATGCAGCGTCGTGCCCCAGCGCGTCAGCTTGCCGAATTGCGGCTCGCGCCAGAACCACGACACCAGCGCGCGGATCAGCAATTGCTGCGCGAGCGACATCCGCGGATCGGGCGGCATCTCGAATGACCGGAACTCGATCAGTCCGAGCCTGCCGGTCGGGCCGTCGGGCGAATACAGCTTGTCGATGCAGATTTCCGCGCGATGCGTATTGCCGGTGACATCTGCGAGGATGTTGCGGAAAAGCCGGTCGACCAGCCATGGCGGCACGTAAGCTTCACCCTCCGGCATCAGATCGAGCGCGACTTCGAGCTCATACAGGCCGTCGTGGCGCGCCTCGTCCATGCGCGGCGCTTGACTGGTCGGACCGATGAACAGGCCGGAGAACAGGTACGACAGCGACGGATGCCGCTGCCAGTAGAGCACGAGGCTGCGCAACAGGTCGGGCCTGCGCAGAAACGGCGAGTCAGAAGGCACCGCGCCGCCCAATACGACATGATTGCCGCCACCGGTGCCGACATGTCGGCCGTCGATCATGAACTTGTCGGTGCCGAGCCGGGTTTGCCGCGCTTCCTCATAAAGGTCGGTGGTGATCCCGACCGCTTCGCGCCAGTTCGACGCCGGATGCACGTTGACCTCGATCACGCCGGGATCGGGCGTCACCTTGATGACGTTCAGGCGCGGATCGTGTGGCGGCGGATAGCCTTCGATATGAACCGGCGTCCCGGTCGCACGCGCGCTGTGTTCGATCGCGGCGAGCAATTCGAGATAATCCTCGAGCCGCTCCACCGGCGGCATGAACACGCAGAGGATGCCGTCGCGCGGCTCGATCGAGATCGCGGTACGCACGGCGCCCGCAACTGCGACCTGCTCGACCCGGGTCTGGCGATCCGCATTGGCCTCTGCCGATCCGCCACCATCATTATAGATTTGCGCCAGTTGTTCGCGCGACGGCAGAGGCTCGCGCGGCTCGGTCGGGTCCTGCGGGTGGACATAGGGATAGTCCGACCGCGGCACCCAGGGCAGCGCACCCAGTGGCAGCCGGAAGCCCACCGGAGAGTCGCCCGGCACCAGAAACAGCTTGCCGCGGCGCAGCTTCCATTTCTCGCTCTTCCAGCGGCGGTCGGTCGATCGCGATTGCCAGGCCTGGATCGGCAGCACGAATCCCGACGGCTTCGACAGGCCGCGCTCGAAGGTGCGGACCATGCGCGCGCGGGTTTCCGGATCCTCGATCTTCGGATCGGTCGGATCGACATTCTCCGGCAGTTCGGCCTCCTTGAGCGCCCAGACGGCAGGGTCCTCGAAGGCCGGGAGCGCGAAATCGGCACCGACACCCAACCGGTCGGCAAAGTCGACGGTGAATGCCTCAGCCTGTTCAATCACGGCGTCGCGCGGACCCGCCTCCCGCGCGATCAGCGAGGCGTCGCCCCAGATCGGCTCACCATCCTTGCGCCAGTACAGCGCGAAGGCCCAGCGCGGCAGGCTCTCGCCCGGATACCACTTGCCCTGCCCGTAATGCAGAAACCCATTCGGCGCGAAACGCGCGCGCAGCCTGCGGATCAGGGTGTCGGCCAGCGCGCGCTTGGTTGGGCCGACAGCGGCCGTATTCCATTCCGCGCTTTCGAAGTCGTCGATCGAAACGAAGGTCGGCTCGCCACCCATGGTGAGCCGGACATCGTTCGCTTTCAGGTCGCGATCGACCTGCTCGCCCATCGCATCAAGCTTGACCCAGGTCTCGTCCGAGAACGGCTTGGTGACGCGCGGCGCCTCGTGGATACGGTCGACCCGCATCTCGAAGCCGAAATTGATGTTGGCCGCATCGACCGTGCCGGTGATCGGCGCCGCCGACTGGTAATGCGGGGTCGCGGCGAGCGGGATATGTCCCTCTCCGCACAGCAATCCCGAGGTCACGTCGAATCCGACCCAGCCGGCACCGGGAACGTAGATTTCCGTCCAGGCATGCAGGTCGCAGAAATCCTTGTCGGTGCCCTTGGGGCCTTCCAGCGGATCGACGTCCGCTTTCAGCTGGATCAGATAGCCCGATACGAAGCGCGCAGCGAGCCCGAGATGGCGCGCGACATTGACCAGCAGCCAGGCCGAGTCGCGACAGGAGCCGGACGCGATCGAAAGCGTCTCCTCCGGCGTCTGAACGCCGGCTTCCATGCGGATCAGATAGCGAACGCGCTGCTGTAGCCTGTGATTGAGGCCGACCAGGAAGTCGATTGTCCGCTCGCCGCCGCTTGGCAGAGACGCGACGAATTCGGACACCAGCGGACCGGCCGGCTCCGGGGTCAGATAGGCGGCAAGATCGACCTTCAGGTCGTCGGTATAAACGAAGGGGAAATATTCCGCGTAGGACTCGACGAAGAAGTCGAACGGATTGATCACCGACAGATTGGCGGTGAGATTGACCTCGACCCGGAATTCCTCGGTCTTCTCTGGAAATACCAGTCGCGCCAGCCAGTTGCCGTGGGGGTCCTGCTGCCAATTGATGAAGTGCTGCGATGGCCGCACGTTCAGCGAATAGCTCGGAATCTGCGTCCGGCTATGCGCCGCCGGCCGGAGCCGGATCACCTGCGGCCCAAGACCGACCGGCCGGTCGTAGCGGTAGGAGGTGACGTGGTGAAGCGAGACTAGGATCGCCACTGCGCCGACTTCCGAAATGCATCAATCATGGTGGCGCACATCCCCCTCGCACGCGCTGCGCCGTCAGTGTAGCAAGGCGGACGGAGCGCCCTCGCCTACTTTTATTGCAACGGCCGCACAAGATCGGGTCAATGGCCGTCGGCGATACCGCGTCCCGACCCGAACAACCATCAGGCGATTGCATTGATCAGCGAGTATGGCGCCTCGAGTTTCCATACCACCCCGGATTCCCCAAACGAATACTCGATGCTGGCCTGCGGCACATGCGAGGCGATCCGCTTGAGCACGGTGGAGCCAAACCCCTCCCGTTGCGGCGGGGTTACCGCCGGTCCGCCCTGCTCCCTCCATTCGATCTGAAATTTTCCCCCGTCCGTGACCCGCCATCGGATGATCACGCAACCGCTTTCCTGCGAGAGCGCGCCATATTTGGTCGCGTTCGTCGCCAGTTCGTGAAACGCCATCGCAAAGACCTGCGCAACGTCGGGCTTCAGCAGGACATCGACACCCTCGGCATCCACCCGGTTCCGACTGGCAAACGGCGCAATCTGGGATTGCACGACCTCCGCAACCGAAGCACCTTCCCAATCGTGCTGGATCAGCAGGTCATGAAGCGCGGCGAGCGAGTGCAAGCGGCTGTCGAAAGCCCGCTGGAACTCGCCAAAATCCTCGGTCTGCTTCGCGGTCTGTCGCGCGATCGACTGGATCACGGTCAGAAGATTCTTCGACCGGTGCGAGAGCTCCCGCATGACAAATTCCAGATGCTGCGCTCGTTTCTCGAGATCCGTCACGTCGGTTGAGACGCCGACGATGCCGATGACCTTCCCGGACGGATCACGCAACGGCGTCTTGGTGGAAAGGAACACCCGCCGGCCATGAACGCCGGTGAAGGGCTCCTCGAATTGCATGGATTCGCCGCGCTCCATCACAATCCGGTCGTTCTCGACGATCCGCTCGACCTCGTCACTGTTTGGATGCCATTCGATCGCACCGCGGCCTTTCACGTCGTCAAGCGTCTTGCCGTAAAGCCGCAGCGTTGCAGGATTGGTAAGAATTGTCTTGCTGTCGGCATCCTTGACGTAGACGAGGTCGGGCGTGAGATTGATGATCGAATGCAGAAGGTTGGATGTGCGATGCAGTTCCGCCACCGCCTGGTCGCGCTCCCTGATCATGCTCTCGGCTTCGATCAGGGTCCTTCCGACATCGTTGAATTCGGAAATCGAATGCGGTTCCCAGCGCAGCGGCTCACCCTTCCCTAGCGCAAGCGCATTGCGTTGCAGGGCCTGTACCGCGGATATGGTGCTTCGCCCGGCGATCGCAGCCAGCAGCAATGCCAGCGAAACAGCGGCGACCAATGCCGCCAGCACGATCAACCGGCTGCGGCCCGACGCGGCATTCATCAGGTGCTCGGGAACCGCAACCACGGCCGTCCAGCCCGACAGATCGGATCGCTGGAACGAACTCTCGACCGGCACGCCTTCGTGGGTGACGTTTGAAAAGCTGCCGGTGCGCGCGCCACTGCGTGCCGCCTCGATCAGTTCCGGCCGTCCCGGCTTTCCGATATGGAATTGCGGGCTATGGCTTCGGGCAACGAATATGCCATTGCGATCGATGATGGCGGCGATCCATTCGGCGGGCAATCCTGCCTGCTTCAGGGTGGAACTCAGCAGGTCGGGCGAAACGCTCATCGACAACGCATGGGTCGCGGGCTTGCCTGGCAAGGGCACGGTGACCAGGGCCAGCGGAGCTTTCGTGATCGCCCCCGTGACGACGTTGGAGACCTGGGGGCGATCGACGGCGACCGGAGTCACATCAGCGGGCGCCGAATCGGGCGATCCATCCGGGGCACGCGTCGACAGGATGTGCTTGCCGCTGCTGTCGTGCAAAATGACGGCTTCGTTGAAATGCGCACCGACCGCCGTTGCCATCCGGAGCGCCTCCGCGGACTCGAATGAAAGGCTCTCGATGGAAGCGGCAACTGTCTTCAGAGCGGCGATCCGTTCGGCAATCAGCCGGTCGATGAGGAACGCCGCGTTCGTCGCGACGTCCAGCCGCCGCGCCTCGATCACCCGTCTTTCCGCGTCGGAATAAAGCCAGCCCAGCGCCCCGATCGCGAGCAGCATCGGGAGCAATACCAGTCCGACGATCATGAGCGACCGCGAATAGACCGTGGAAAGGGCGCCGCGAAACCCGCTGTGAACCATGGGCCGATGATGCCAAAGAATGTGTCGATCACATACTGTCGTCTGGTCTGCAAGAGCAGACGATGTGCCGGCTCAGCGGGTTCCCGAGGCCCGATACCACCGGCGATGGCACCGCGGATGCCCGGTACCGGCGACGACGTGCCGTCATCGGACGGCGTCGGATGCGGCCGCTGGCAAAGGCTTCAGCCGGCAAATTGCCCCGGCTGCCAGCAGCCGCTATAGCCATTGTCGCAAAAGTCATTAGATAAGATACCCGTCCAGAAATCAGGGAAATTCGGTGTCCCAGGCTTCCAAAACGCCCCTCCTCGACCGGGTCCATATTCCCTCCGATCTGCGGACCCTGCCGGAATCCGACCTGCCTCAGTTCGCCGCGGAACTCCGCAAGGACATGATCAATGCGGTTGCCGTCACCGGCGGCCATCTGGGTGCCGGGCTTGGCGTGGTCGAACTCACCGTCGCCCTGCATTATGTCTTTGACACGCCCAACGATCGGCTGATCTGGGATGTCGGCCATCAGGCCTATCCGCACAAGATCATCACCGGCCGCCGCGACCGCATCCGCACGCTGCGCCAGGGCGGCGGCCTATCCGGCTTCACCAAGCGCGCCGAAAGCGACTACGATCCGTTCGGTGCCGCGCATTCCTCGACCTCGATTTCGGCCGGCCTCGGCATGGCGGTGGCGCGCGATCTGAAGAAGGAATCGCGCAACGTGATCGCGGTGATCGGCGACGGCGCGATGTCGGCCGGTATGGCCTATGAGGCGATGAACAATGCGGGCGCGATGAATTCGCGCCTGATCGTGATCCTCAACGACAACGACATGTCCATCGCCCCGCCGGTCGGCGCCATGTCGGCCTATCTGGCCCGCCTGCTGTCAGGCAAGACCTATCGAGGCTTGCGCGAGATCGGAAAGCAGCTTGCGCACCGGCTGCCGAAATTTTTCGAGGAGCGCGCCCTGCGCGCGGAAGAATACGCCCGCGGAATGGTGACCGGGGGCACGATGTTCGAAGAACTGGGCTTCTATTATGTGGGCCCGATCGACGGACACAATCTCGACCATCTGCTGCCGGTGCTGAAGAATGTCCGGGATGCCGAAAGCGGTCCGATCCTCGTCCACGTCGTGACGCAGAAGGGCAAGGGCTATGGTCCCGCCGAAGTGTCGGCAGACAAGTACCACGGCGTTACGAAGTTCGACGTCGCAACGGGCGCACAGTCGAAGTCGAAGGCCGCGGCGCCGGCCTATACCAAGGTTTTCGGAGATGCGCTGGTGGCCGAGGCGCAGCGCGACGACAGGATCGTGGCGATCACGGCCGCTATGCCATCCGGCACCGGCCTCGACCTGTTCGCGAACAAGTTTCCGGATCGCTTCTTCGATGTCGGTATCGCCGAGCAGCACGCGGTGACTTTCGCCGGTGCGCTCGCGACCGAGGGGCTCAAGCCGTTCGCCGCGATCTACTCGACATTCCTGCAGCGCGCCTACGATCAGGTCGTGCATGATATCGCGATCCAGTCACTGCCGGTGCGCTTCATGATCGATCGCGCGGGCCTCGTCGGCGCCGACGGGCCCACCCATGCCGGCTCCTTCGATGTCGCCTATCTGGGCTGCCTGCCGGGCTTCGTGATCATGGCCGCGGCGGATGAAGCGGAACTGGTTCACATGGTTGCGACGGCGTCAGCGATCGACGACCGGCCCTCGGCCTTGCGTTACCCGCGCGGCGAAGGCACCGGCGTTGCGCTGCCGGATCGTGGCATCGCGCTCGAACTCGGAAAGGGCCGGATTGTCCGCGAGGGTACCAAGGTTGCGCTTTTGTCTTTCGGAACCCGTCTGTCGGAATGCCTGAAAGCGGCGGACGAACTCGCCGGGTATGGCCTCTCGACCACGGTTGCAGATGCGCGCTTCGCCAAGCCGCTGGACACCGATCTGGTGCTCAGGCTCGCGCGCGAACACGAGGTGCTGGTCACCATCGAAGAAGGAGCGATTGGCGGTTTCGGCTCCTATGTCCTTCAGGCTCTTGCAGAGAATGGTGCGCTGGAGAACGGGCTGAAAGTCCGCACGATGGTATTGCCCGATGTGTTCATCGATCACGACACACCGGCGGCCATGTATGCGAAAGCCGGGCTCGATGCTCCTTCGATCGTCGCAAAGGTCTTCGAGGCGCTCGGCCGCGAGATGGCGGCGCGGAACAAGAGCGCGAGCTGACTGCCTCTCGATCGCCGTTGGCACCAGGCAAAGAATCAGGAGCGCGCCTCAGGAAAGAGAAAGGGCCCGGCACGAACGCCAGGCCCCTCGCTGACGATTGAGCGGCGTCCGCAGCCAGCTCAAAGACGCCGTCAAGCGTCGTTGCGCGGATTGACTTGCGTACATGCGCGCTGCCACCTCATCATGTCGTCAGACATCGACTCATAGATGCCCGCCATCACGATAACCGGAAACCAAAGCAGCATTGGCATTGCGAATTCTCCTGCGCGCGAATTCCGCGCCGCGATTGCACCACCTGACCACGTGGCATGAAAACGCTGCAAGGCGTCCATGGTTCCGGCAGATCTGTGCAGCTTTCGACCGCTCAGCGATCGCCCCGACGGCCGAGACCGTGGTCGCGGGCCATGATGACGGCCTGGGCGCGACTTCCGACCTGGAGTTTGTCGAAGATCGTTGAAACATGGTTTCGGACCGTCTTCGCCGTGATTCCGAGTTCACCGGCGATCTCCTGATTGCCCTGACCTCGCGCAATCGCATCCAGCACCTGACGTTCCCGCTGCGTCAGACTGCCAAGTGCCGCCGCGGGCGGCAGCGATGCCGGCAGGAATTCGTCGACCGCGGATGTAAACGGACGCCATCCCGGTTCGGGATCCACCAGAATGTGATTGCCGCTGTCGATCGGCACGAAGCGTGCGCCGGGCACGAGGCTCGCAGCCAGTCTCCCTTCCTCGAAAGGGACGATGGGATCTCCGTTGGCATGCAGGATCAGGGTCGGGCACTGAACAAGCTGCAAGGCAGCCCGAAGGTCGAGACGCCAGTAAGACCGGATGATTCCGACGGCGACCTGGGGCGACGTTGTGGCGCGCAACAATTCGCTCAACGAGCGATTATATTCGGGCGGCGCGTCGGGCGCATGCATCGCGGCGAAAAAACCGGCGAACGCGCTGCTCCGGGTCGTCCAGCCGAGCTGGAAAGCTTCGAGGCGCGCTTCTGCTTCCCGATCCTCGTCCGGCGATCGTGACCGGCACAACCGCCCGCGGGTATGGCATCCCCACAAAACAAGGCGCTCTATCCGGTCCGGATATCGGCCGGCATACCTGACCGCCGGAGCGACGTTTCCGGCTGTCCCGAAAAAGATGAAGCGGCCAAGACCCGCGGCATCCACCACCGCTTCGAAATCCTCCGCCAGTCGTTCCAGCGAGATGTCCGGCACGTCGCGGTCGGACAACCCGCAACCTCGCAAATCGTAACGGAAAACGCTGTGCCGGCGGCCTAGCCAGGACAGCCAGGCCGACCAGACCGGGTTGTGCCAGTCCAGTTCGAGATGCCGGGCGAAATGCCCCACCCAAAGCAGCGGCGGCCCTTCGCCGAAGCTGGCATAGGCGATGCGCGTTCCGTCGGCGCTACGACAAAAGCGAATATGCTGGTGCGGTGACGGCATTGCGCCCTCCGCACATGAGTATATCGCGGCGGCGCAATGAAGACGAGGGAGCGCGAGACAGCAATACGCCTTCAGACAGCAATACGCCTTGTCAAGCCTGCGCCTCGCCCGCGGCACCGAACTGACGCATGACAAGCGCTGGCGAACGATAGAGTTCGCCCTGCCTCCTTTCGTCACGCGGTTTCAGTTGCGCTTCGAGATAGGCGCCAAGCTCTCGCCCACGTGCGACGAGCCGCCGGCCATATCCAAGACGCTCGGCCTCGTAGCTTTTCAGCGCAGTGTTCAGATCGGAACCGCAAGCGAGCAGGTTATCGGCAAGAAGCGCTGCATCCAGCGCTGCCTTGGTCACCCCGGTGCCGACATGCGGACGGGCGACAAAAGCCGCATCGCCAAGCAAGACCACGCGTCCGAACACCAGCCGCGACGCCTCGAAATCGAAAATTGGCTGGAGAACGGGATTCTGGAGCGCCCTGAACAGGGCAGCCATTTGCGGAGCCAGAATCTCCGCACGTTGCTTCAATTCATCAATGACCGCCGGACGCACATGTCCCGGAGCGATCGACATCCGGCGACCCGCTCCCGCGTCGTCGATGCACCATTCGCGCAATCCAATCTCGAGGTCGGCCGGCCTGAACCATGTGATCTGCACCCGGCCGGCACCGCCGGAAGCCGATGCAGGCATCGGCACCGACAATGCGAGTTCGCCCTCGGGAAAGCAGAAGTTCATGTGCTCGGAAGTCAATCGATGCCACTCGGGTGGGACGTCTGCAGCATCGACGGCGCCACGCCACGCGACATAGCCGGCATAGCGCGCTTTGGCGTCCGGAATGAATTGTTGTCGTACAGTCGAGTGAATGCCATCGGCTGCGATCAGGAGATCGGCCTCGACCTGTGCTCCGTTCGAAAAAACGGCGCGAGCGACGTCCTGTTCCTGCTTCACCCGATCGAGAGCCATGCCGCCCTTGTATTGGGGCGCAGGCAGCGCCGACCGCAGCGCGCGATAGACGCAATCCCAGGCGGTCGCGACCGATGCTATCGGCACCTCACAATGAACCGTACCGTCCGGATTCAGACACAAACGTGACCTGATGCGAATACCGATCCCATCATCCACGAGAATGCCGATACGCCGCAAGACAGCAAAGAGCGAATCATGCGTTCCAAGTCCTGCACCGCGACTTGAAAGGTCGGCAACCGATCGCTCATAGACGGTGACGCTCCAGCCGCTTGCGCGAAGAAGGTTGGCAGCGAACAAGCCTCCAAGCGATCCACCGATCACAACCGCGCGGCGCCCGTTCATGATCGGCGCCCGTGGCGTTTCAGCGCGCTTCGAGCGCGGCGGCTTCGAGCATCCGGGCCCATCGCTCGCGCTCGCGCTCGAGGAAGGCAGCTGTCTCACCCGGATTGCCGCCGACTGGCTCCGCCAGAAATTTGCGGAAGCGCTGCGACACGTCAGGCTCGCGCAAGATATCGGAGATGGTACCGGAAAGCTTTTCCGCGATCGGTGCCGGCGTCCCGGGCGGAGCCACGACCGCGAACCAGGCCGTCACCACGAAGCCGGGATATTGCTCCGCAATCGCCGGAAGGTCCGGCAATTCAGAAAACCGTTCCGCGCTGGTGACGCCCAGTGCCTTGAGCTTGCCGTCCTTGAGCAGCGGCAGCACGTTGAAGGTATTGTTGAACATCATGTCGACATGGCCCGCGGCCACATCTGAGAGAGCCCGCGCGAGACCGTTATAGGGAACATGCGTCATGCGCACGCCTGCGCGGTCAGCGAGCCACTCCATCGCGAGATGAGGCGAGCTTCCGACCCCGGCGGATGCATATCGCAACGCGCCGGGATGGGCTCGCGCATAGGCAATCATTTCCGGCAGCGTGGAAAATGGCAGATTCGGTGCCGCAACCAGCACATTGGTAATCGTAGCCAGAATGGTGACCGGCACGAATGCTTGCGGATCGAAACCGACCTTCGCAAAGAGCTTTTGATTGACCATAAGCGGCGGCGGCGGTGTCGCGAGCAAGGTGTATCCGTCGGGCGCCGCCTGTGCTGCGGCCTCCGCGCCGAGATTGCTGTTCGCTCCCGGGCGGTTCTCGATCACGACCGCGTGGCGCCACAGGGCGGCAAGCTTCTCTGAAACGATCCGCGGCAGGATGTCCGCGGCCGCGCCGGGCGGGATCGGGACGATCACCTTGATCGCACGGCTCGGATACGCGGCATCGGAAAGCACAGGACTTGTCGGGAGCGTTGCGACAACCGGAGCCAGGGCCAGAACCAGAGCCGCTTTCATTCGCCAGGTGGCAGCGTTCGCCATGAGCTCACCCCTGAGTACAGTATGGGCCGCGAGTCATGACTCATCATCGCGGCCGCCACATGGGCAGATTGTCCTACCACGGGAGAAAATCGCTGCGGGACAAACGGGACAATGGAGGTCGGCAGAATATTTTAGATATAAAATTGTTTGACCGGCGGGCGCTGTTCCCTACGATAGCGGCGAAGAACGCCGACCATCCCAGACACTCTGACGAGCGAATGCCAGACAACGACCTGCCATCACCGACAAAAGGCGTCGTTTTCATCCACGGCGTCGGCGGATCAGCGCGAGCCTGGCAATGGCAGGCCGAGAGTTTCCGTGCGGCCGGATATATTCCGCTGGCTTTGGACCTGCCCGGCTATGGCGGTCGTCCGGCGATCGAACGCATTGATTTCGAAGAGTTTTCCGAGGACGTCGAGGCGCAGATCGCGGCCGCCGGAATGGTGCGGCCGGTGCTCATCGGCCATTCCCTTGGCGGCATGATCGCGCAGACCATGCTGCGGCGAAAACCCGATGGATATCAGGCGGTTGTGCTCGTAGGCACCAGTCCTGCGTTCGGCAAACCGGACGGGGATTTCCAGAAAAAATTCGTCGCCGATCGCCTGGCCCCGCTGCGATCCGGCAGGACCATGGCCGAGCTCGCGGCCGGAATGATCAATGAAATCATAGGCCCGAACGCAAATCCGGAAGGGAAGCAGATAGCGATCGCCTCCATGGCGTCGGCGCCGGCCGCGACCTATCAGGCCTGCGTGGAGGCGATTGTAACCTTCGAAGAACGCGCCAACCTCGGCAATATAAGAGTGCCGACGATGTGTCTGGTGGGCGAGTTCGACACCAATGCTCCCGCGCCCATGATGGAGCGCATGGCCGCGAAAATTCCCGGCGCCAAGTTCACCCTCCTGCCCGGCCTCGGCCATCTCCCCAATCTGGAAGACCCGGCCGCCTTCGACGCGGCGGTCCTCGGCTTTCTGCGCGACCTCGATGCCAGCGAACCAACCACACGGAGTGCCGCCGGATGAACAAAATCGACATCGACAAGGTCGATACCGACGCCCCGATCTTCGCGCCCGACGCGTTCAGGCTGAACGATTTCCAGGCCGAACTGATCGCGAAATGCCGGCGCTTCGGCAAGAAATATCTGGCGCCGCGCGCGGCGCAACACGATCGCGACGCCACCTTCCCGATCGAGAACTTCCGCGACATGCATCCCGAGGGTCTGCTCGCGATCTGCATCCCGAAATCGGATGGCGGCATCGGCGCCGACTACATGACCTACAGCCTCGCCGCCGCCGAGATGGGACGCTATTGCGGCGCGACCACCTTGTCCTGGAACATGCATGTCTGCTCCACGCTGTGGTCTGGCCCGCTCTCGGATGACATGGAAATTCCGGCCGACGTGCGCAAAACCCACCTTCAGCGGCGTGCCGTTCACTACAAGCGCATCATCGATGACGGCGCCGTCTATGCGCAGCCCTTCTCCGAAGGCGGCGCCGCGGCGGCGGGCGCCGTCGCCTTCGGCACCGAAGCAAGACCGGTCGACGGCGGCTACATCGTCAACGGCAAGAAGATCTTTGCCTCGCTTTCCGGCTCGGCCGACTATTACGGGGCGCTGTGTACCCGCCGCGCCGAGGGCGAGGAAGCCATGCGGCGCAACACGCTCTATCTCGGCATTCCCGCCAATGCGCCGGGAGTCTCCGTGACCGGCGACTGGGACCCGCTCGGCATGCGGGGTACGGTCTCGCGCACGCTGATCTTCAAGGATGTGTTCGTGCCGGAGGACGCGGCGCTGATGCCGCCCGGCGTCTATTATCAGGCGGTGCTTCGCTATCCGCACATGTTCCTGACGCTTTCGCCCACCTATATGGGGCTCGCACAGGCGGCCTACGACTTCACCGTGGCGTATCTTCGTGGCGAAGTGCCCGGCATGCCGCCAGTAAAGCGGCGCATGTTCCCGACCAAGCAGCTCGCGGTCGCCGAAATGAAGCTGATGCTGGAACAGACCAAGGCGCTCTGGTTCCAGGCGATCAGCGAGGCTCGTGCGAATCCGTCGAAAGATTCGATCCTGCGAGCTTATGCCGCCCAGCACACCGTGATGGAGAATGCCAATGCGCTTGCGGTCAAGGCGATCCGCACCTGCGGCGGACAGGCAATGCTGAAGAGCCTGCCGTTGGAGCGCATCTATCGCGACAGCCGCTGCGGGTCGCTGATGCTGCCCTGGACGGCGGAAATCTGCATGGACCGGCTCGGCAAGGAGACGCTGTATGAGCCTGGCGAGAAGGATGAATAAACATCTCTCGTGTCCCGGACGCGGCGCAAAACGAAGCAACGCGAAGTTGTGCGCCGCTGATCCGGGACCCACTCAATTCTACTTCTCTGCACTATGGGTCCCGCTTCTGCAGCGCATCACTTCGTGCCGCGCTGCGCCCGGGACACGAGGCTTGGGTTCGCGGCCGGTCTAGAAATAACTCCATGGACCTCTCCGACCTCATTGCCCGCAACGCCGACTTCACCCCGGACAAGACCGCGATCCGCTTCGGCGACCGGACGCTCAGCTATGCCGCGTTTCATGCCCGCATCGCCGACACCGCACGTGCGCTGAAATCCGAACTCGGCGTCGGACGTGGCGACCGCGTTGCGATTCTCGCCGCCAACCATTCCGATTATCTCGTCACGCTTTACGCCTGCGCCAGGCTCGGCGCGATGCTGGTGACGCTGAACTGGCGGCTGGCGGTTGCCGAGCAGCTCTACATCCTGACCGACAGCGGCGCGAAGGTGCTGGTGGTGGACAAGGAATTCTCCGCCGTGGTCACGCAGCTTGCGCAACAGCTTCCCGACATCAAGGTGGTCGGCCTCGACTACACGCCCGCGGGCGCACCATCGTTCGGCGATCTGCTCGCGGCAGGCTCGGGCGACGGGCGCAATCCGCACACCGACACCTCCAATCCGCTGCTGCTGGTCTACACCTCCGGCACCACCGGGCGCCCCAAAGGCGCGGTGCTGCGCCAGGAGGCGCTGGTCTGGAACGCGCTGATGAGCCACCACGCGCATGACATGCGCTCGGACGATCACATCCTGACCTTCCTGCCGATGTTCCATGTCGGCGGCCTCAACATCCAGACCACGCCGGCCCTGCAACTCGGCGCGACCGTCACGATCCAGCCGCGCTTCGCGCCGGACACCGCGCTGCAGGCGATTGCGACCGACAAGCCGAGCCTGATCGTGATGGTGCCGGCGGTGATGCAGGCGCTGAGCCAGCATCCGCTCTGGGACAGCACCGACCTCTCGGGGATTCGGGCGGTCGCCACCGGTTCGAGCCAGATTCCGGTGCCGCTGATCAAGGCGTTCAATGAGCGTGGTATTCCGGTGATCCAGATTTATGGCTCGACCGAAACCGGCCCGACCGCCGTCTATACCCGTGTCGGCGGCGATCTCTCCCGCATGACCTCGACCGGGCTGCCCGGCCTCTATTGCGAAGCCAAGGTCGTGGACGACGACGGCCGCGAAGTGCCGCACGGCACCAGCGGTGAAGTGGTCATCCGCGGGCCGAACGTGCTCTACGAATACTGGGGCAATGCGGATGCAACGGCGGAGGCTCTGCGCGACGGCTGGTATCACACCGGCGATATCGGCACCCGCGACGCCGACGGCTATTTCTATATTCAGGACCGCAAGAAGAACATGATCATCTCGGGCGGCGAGAACATCTATCCGGCGGAGGTGGAGCGGGTGCTGCACGACCATCCCTGCATCGCCGAGGCGGCCGTGATCGGCCGGCCCGATCCGAAATGGCAGGAGGTACCGGTCGCGTATCTCGTCTGTCGCAAGGACATGACGATCGGCGCGGAGGAGGTGAAGACTTTTGTCGGGCAACATTTGGCGCGCTTCAAGATTCCCCGCGAGATCGTCTTTGTTGAAAGCCTGCCACGCACCGCGCTCGGCAAGGTGCAGCACTTCATGCTGCGGGAGCGGGAGTGATCTCGTGTCCCGGACGCGGTGCAGCATGAAGCAAAGCGAAATGATGCACCGCTGAGCCGGGACCCATATACCGAAGAACAAATTGGTCCCGGTTCTGCAGCGCACCGTTTCACGCTGCGCTGCGCCCGGGACACGAGACTTGGAGACTTGATCGATGCGCATCGCAGTTCTGGGTGGCGGCAACGGATCGTTCGCGGCGGCGGGAGATTTCGCGCTCGCCGGACACGACACGCGGCTGTGGCGGCGTGACGTGCCTGCGGTCGAAGCGCATCGCGCTGCCGGATCGGCCATTCTGATCAAGGATTATTCCGGCCAGCGGGTGGCGAAGCTGTCGCTCGTCACCAACGACATCGCCGAAGCCGTTCGCGACGCCGAACTGATCGTCTGCCCCGCGCCCGCGCATGCACAAGCCGACATCGCCAAGACACTGGCGCCGCATCTGAAAGACGGACAGGTGGTGTTCCTGCCGCCCGGCACCTTTGGCTCGATGTTGTTCGCTCAGGCGATGCAGGCAGCGGGCAACAAGGCGAAGGTCGCCTTCGCCGAGACCGGTACCTTGCCCTGGCTCACCCGCAAGCACGGCCCGTTCGAGGCCGCGGTGACGGTGCGCGCCAAGCGGCTGCCGACCGGCGTGTTTCCGCTGACGCTGAAAGATCATGCGCTGAAGGTTATCGGCGAAGCGTTCCCCGGCGTGATCGAGGATTGCGGGGATGCGCTGTCCGGCGCGCTGATGAATGCCGGCGGCATCATCCATCCGCCGCTGATCACCATGAATGCCGGGCCGCTCGAGCATTTCGAGAGGTGGGACATTCACAAGGAAGGCACGCAGCCCTCGATCCGCCGCGTGACCGACGCGCTCGACGCCGAACGGATCGCCGTGCGCGAGGCGCTGGGTTATTCGGCCCCGCATTTCCCGCTGGCCGACCACTACGCCAAGGAAGGCGACGAGTGGATGTATGGCCGCGGCTCGCACGACAAGCTGACCGATTCCGGCGACTGGCGGGAGCACATCGTCCTGACCCGGCACCGCTACATGCTGGAAGACACCCGCATGGGTCTGTCATTCCTGACGTCGGTCGGCGAACTCGCCGGCGTGCCGACGCCGCTGGCGCGCGCGTTTCTTGCGATCGGCGGCGCCGTGGTGGGCGAGGATTTCGTGGTAACGGGGCGGACGCTGAAGGGCATGGGGCTTGGACGATATGACAAGGCGGGATTGCAGAAGCTGCTGCGGGATGGGTTTGGGGGATGAAGTCCCGTCGGCAAGAACGTCTCTCGCGTCCCGGACGCGACGCAGCATGGAGCGGAGCGGAATGGTGCGTCGCTGAGCCGGGACCCATTCGAAAGGCATTATGGGTCCCGGTTCTGCAGCGCACCGTTTCACGCTGCGCTGCGCCCGGGACACGAGACCAATTTCGGGGTAAGCGATCATGACAAACCGCGACACCATCGCCTGTCTTGGTGCCGGCCGCATGGGACGCGGCATTGCCGTCGTGTTCGCCTATGCTGGGCATCCGGTGAAGGTGGTCGACTTCAAGGCGCGCAGCGCGGAGGACTTCGAGAAGCTCGAAGCCGAGGCGCTTGGCGAAATCCGCGGCGTGCTGACCTCGCTCGCGGCCTTCGGCATGTTCGATCCGGCGAAGGTGGATGCGATCCTGTCGCGCGTCAGCATCGTGCCGGAGAGCGGCGCGCAGGCCGCCTTCTCCTCAGCCGCGGTGATCTTCGAGGGCGTCCCGGAAGTGCTCGACCTCAAGCGCGAGGCGCTGGCGCGGGCCTCGCAACTTGCCGGCCCCTCACCGATCATCGCCTCGACCACATCGACCATTCTGGTCGACGACATTTCGAGCGCCGTCGAACATCCCGAACGCTTCCTCAACGCGCATTGGCTGAACCCGGCGTTCCTCGTACCGCTGGTCGAAATGTCGCCCGGCAAGCACACCGATCGGGCGGTCACCGCAAAGCTGAAGGCGCTGCTCGAAGGCATCGGCAAGGTGCCGGTGATCTGCGCGGCGCGTCCGGGCTACATCGTGCCGCGCATCCAGTCGCTGGCGATGAACGAGGCTGCGCGCATGGTCGAGGAAGGCGTCGCATCGCCGGAAGACCTCGACAAGGCGATCAAGTACGGCTTCGGCTTCCGCTTCGCCGTGCTCGGCATGCTGGAATTCATCGACTGGGGCGGCGGCGATATTCTCTATTATGCGAGCCGGTATCTGACCAAGGCGCTCGACAACGACCGCTATGCCTCACCCGACATCGTCGCGCGCAACATGGAAGCCGGACATATCGGATTGAAGACGCAGCGCGGCTTCCTCGATTACGAGGGCATGGATGTCGACGCCTATCGCGCCGACAGGCTGAAGGCGTTCGTGGCGATGCTGCGGCATTTCGATCTGGTGAAGCCGCCGGTGGTGTGATCTTTACCCTCCCCCGCGAAGCGGTGGGGAGGGTCGATCGACTGAGTGGAGCGAAGGCGATCGGGGTGGGGGGATTTTTGAGAGCAGCCCCCCACCCGGCTCGCTACGCTCGCCACCCTCCCCACCGCTTCGCGGGGGGAGGGAAAGTCACCCGAATACATCCTGCAGCACGCCGTTCTTCACCACCACCGTGTTGTCCAGCGTGATGGTGGTCTTCATCACCGGCAGATCGAAATGCCCCGCGGTGTAGCGGCCGGCGAATTCGTTGGCGCCGGTCGAGAACAGGAAGTTGCCGGGCACCGCGCGGATTTCGGTGCCGTTGGTGTCGCGCTGGCCGTACATCGCCAGCGCCTCATAGCGCGCGCCGGGATTCATGCCCCATCCGACATGCGACACCGCATAGGCTTCGCGGTCGCCCCAGGCGGCGAGATATTTGCGAAACATCTCGGCGTCGGTGCCCTCGCCGATGATGTCGGTGATGTAGTCGTCCTTGAAGTCGAGGCGGATCGGATCGGCCATGTAGCGCTTGAAGGTGAGGTTGATGTCGCCGCGGTCCAGCACCAGCCGGCCATTCACCGAGTTGGCTTTCGGGAAAGAGACCACGATGCCACCGGGCCAATGCGCGAGCGTGCCGGGCTTCTCGGTCCAGCCCCAGATGCCGACGGTCTGCGCGCCCTCCATGTTGACGTCGAGATCGGTGCCGGCTTCGGATGTCACCTTCATGCGCTTGGAGCCGCGCAGCATGCGCGCGGCGTTGCGGACCTGCGTTTCGAGCGCAGGATCGGGACGCATGCGTTCCAGCGCTTCCGGATGCTCGTTGGAGATCACCATGATGCGGGCGCCGGCCTTCAGGATGTCCGGCGTCTCCGGTGCGTGCATCAGACCTTCCAGCGTGCAGTCGACCACGAATCCGGCCTGCTGCAGCGCTGAGACCACCGGCGCAAGCTTGCCGATCGCCAGGCTCGCGCCTGTCGAGCGGATCGGGACGATATATTGGTTGCGCGGGGTCGGCACCACCACATGGAACGGCTTTGCGCCCAGGCGCAGCAGAGCCAATTCGGCAAGCTGCACATTGAGCTGGCGCGACTGGGTTTCGGACAGGATGGCAGCGGTGTCGCCCGTCTTGACCGCGCATTTTTCAAACAGCTCGCAGAAGGCGTCGATCCACTTGCCTTCGATCCGGTCCGCCAGCATCAGTTTTCCTCCGGAAATCCGACCAGGAGCCAGGCCCGCAGCGCGTTGAACGCGCCATTCAGGATCAGGCCGAGCGCCGAAATCGCGATGATGGGCACGAACATGTCCACCGTCTGGAAATTGCGCGCGGCCCGGACCAGGAGCTGCCCGAGCCCGTCGGTCGAGGATATCATTTCCGACAGAAAGACCACGATGCAGGAAATGACAAGGCTGATCCGGCAGCCGGTCAGGATCGAGGGGAGTGCGGCCGTCAGCACCACGGTGAACAGGGTCTTCAGCCGGCTCACCCCCATGGCTCTCGCCGACCAGACCAGCTTCGGCTCGACCGAGATCGCGCCCTGATAGGTTGCGAGCAGGATCGGGAACAGCGCGTCGGCGAAAACCAGTGCAATCTTGGACGAATGGTCGAAGCCGAGCGTCAGGATGAAGGCTGGATAGAGCGCGATTTTCGGCACTGGCGCCAGCACCCGGATGAGGGGGCGCAGGAGCGCCCCAATCGTGGGACTGCCCGCAGCGGCGATCCCGAGGCCAACGCCGACGATCACGGCAAGGCCGAAGCCCCAGAACAACCTGTACAGCGTGGTCGCGGCGTGGCCGAGGAAGGTCGGGTCTCCAAGCAGCTGGATGAAGCGCCCGAACACCGCGCCGGGCGGCGGCAGCAGGGTTGGCGGGGCAAAGTTGAACGCGGTCAGATATTGCCACAGCAGCAGCAGCAGCAGGATCGGGATCAGCCCGATCGCAATCTCGGAGAGACGGCCGCGCGCGCTCATGCCGAGCCGACCGCGATCTGATGCACCGGATCGGCCCATCCAACCATAACGTTGCGAAACCGTTCGAACAGCAGGTCGAGCACGAAGCCAAGCACGCCCACGATCACGATCGTGGCGTAGACGGTGTGGTATTGTGCGAGGTCGAGCGAGTTGAAGAGAAGGTTGCCGATGCCGGCCTGGCGCACGATCATCTCGCTGGTGACCATGGTGATCAGCGCCAGCACGAGGCCGGTGCGGCAGCCGACCATGATTTCCGGCAACGCCGCCGGCAGCACGATCCGGAACAGCCGCTCGCGCGCCGACATGCCCATGGCGGCGCCGGACCAGAGCAGCTTTTCGCCGACCGCCCTGGCGCCCTGATAGGTGTGATAGATCAGCGGCAGCGACACGCCGAGGAAGATCACCAGCGTCTTCGACGCTTCCCCGATGCCGAGCCACAGCATGATGATCGGCATCAGCGCCGCTTTCGGCACCGGATAGATCATCATGAACAGCGGATTGAAGAACGCCGCGACCTTCTTGCTGCGACCCATCATCAGCCCGATCGGAACCGCGAACACGAAAGCGAGCGCGAACCCGATCACCATGCGGCGGACCGACGACAGAATGTCGTAGAGCGAGCGCGGATCGGTCAGGATTGCCGGAAGATCGCGCAGCGTTTCCCAGGCCGTCGGCAGCGATTCCAGCGCGATCAGGCGCGCGCCGATCTCCCATGCCACCAACAGCGCGAAGCACGCGATCAGCGGCGGAACGCCGGGGATGGCGGTGAGGTTCTTCATGCGTGCGCCGCCTCGTCCGCCGGATTCTCCATCATCTTCTCGATGCCGACCACGTATTCCTGATACTTGCGGTTGACCAGAAGCTCCGCCCGGTGCCGCGGTCGCGGCAGATCGATCGGGATGATCTCCTTGATGCGGCCGGGCGAGCGCGTCATCACCATCACCCGGTCGGACAGGAACACCGCCTCGTCCACGCTGTGGGTGACGAACATCACGGTCTTGCGGTCGCGTTCCCAGATGTCGAGCAGTTCGTTCTGCAGGCGCACGCGGGTATGGGCGTCGAGCGCACCGAATGGCTCATCCATCAGCAGGATTTTCGGGCGGTAGGCGAGCGTGCGGCAGATCGCGACCCGCTGCTTCATGCCGCCCGACAATTCCTTCGGGTAGAAATCGGCATAGCGGGTGAGATTGACCATCGCGAGCAGTTCGCGCGCACGCGCTTCGGCCGCCTTGCGGCTCTCGCCCTGCTCGAGCAGCCCGTACATGACGTTACCCAGCACCGTCTTCCAGGGAAACAGCGCAAATTCCTGGAACACCGGTCCCCGATCGGGGCCGGGCCCGTCCACCGGCTTGTTGTCCACGAGGATGGTGCCGGTCGACGGCGGCACGAAGCCGCCAACGATATAGAGCAAAGTCGACTTGCCGCAGCCCGACGGCCCGAGGATCGAGACGAACTCGCCATCCCCCACCTTCAGGTCGATATCGGTGATCGCGAGATGAGGCCGGTTGCGCTGCGTGTCGAAGGTTTTTGACAGGCCTTCAATCGAGATCATCGTGCAGCCAATAGCCAAGCATTAACGTCCACCTCTATGCCGCTCGTCGCCACACCTGTGTCTGCGCCTCGCGCAGCCCGAGCCTAAGACTTGGGCGGCGACCCGGAGCCAGACTTGCTGGATTCCCGCTTGCGCGAATAAGCGGAGAGCGGAGGAGTTGCATCACGCAGGCTCAAGGCGTGCGCACGATAGCGGGGCGTTGGATGAGCGGCAAGCACCCGGAATCGGCAGCGATTGCGTGCGTGATGGGCACAATCGGACGTGAATCACGGGCTTCCAGCATCGAAACTCGCGAAAAGCAAATATTGAGGGCTGGGGCGAGAGAACCCAAAGCTCCGGGTTGCAGCCGCAGCGACTATGGCGTTACTCTTTCACATTGTAGGCGATCATTTTCCGTGATCTGCTGCAAAGCATCCGGCGTAGTCTGGCTGTCCAGCGATTGTTGGCAAGCGTCGTGGAATGGTCATCAAAACCATCTCGGGTCGATCAAGGCTTTGGCACCTGGGCTGATGATCTGGCCGCGGCATTCGTTCGGCTCGAGCCCCGCAAGATTGCCGATCAGCCCTTCCAGGGAACGATAGCAAGGGCTGACGCCGACCCCGTAGCGGTTTCCCGGGTCACCGCAAGCAGACACACCGTTCTGCGCCTTCCCGCGCATATCGCGCGAAGCAGCGATGACCTGAGTTTCATAAACCTTCAACTGAAAGGAACAGGCCGGTACGCCCAGCGCGGCCACGAGCAAGTCTGCGGCCCAGGGGATCTCGCGGTGGTGGATACGACGGAGCCCTTCGAAATCGCCAACGGTCTGGACTTTGAATTGTTCTGCTTTGCGATTCCCCGAAAACTTTTGCCACCCGGCTTCTTCGAGCGGCCACGGCTGAGGTTGGCCGGCACTGAAGTCGGCAGGGCGCTTTCGCGAGCGCTTGCCGGCCACGCCGAGCTCTGCCTCGCCTCAAACGTGCCCGAAGTCCTGCTGTCCGCAAGCGGTGCGCACATCGTCGATCTCGTGTGCCATGCGCCCTGCGCGATCGAGGAAGAGCCAGCCAGACGGTTGAATGCGCCCGTCTTGATGTCGATGATGCTGGACCATATTGCGCATCACAGCGACGACTGCGATCTCTCCGCCGCTACATTGGCGCGAACATTTCATTGTTCGGAGCGTTACGTCCACAAGCTGTTTGCATCGACCGGCCGTTCCGTCGGCGAGCACGTCAACGACCGGCGAATCGCCGCCTGCATTCGCGACCTCCTGGTGCAGCCAAAGCGGACCATCGCCGAGATAGCATTCGCAGCGGGCTTTCGGGATATCTCGCATTTCAACCGGCTCTTTAAGCGCCTGAATGGCACATCCCCGCGAGAATTCCGCCGTGCGGGCCCGTCCGACGCCGTCGCGATGCGCCGACGAAGCGGGACGCTGACCTGAGGCAGCAAGACCGCGGCGGGGTTGGCCGCCAGAATGCGCTTCACCCGTGCGCTGGAAGCCAAGAAATCGGGCGTCAGCATCCAAGACCTGCCCGCTTCGATCCGATAACCGTCGCCCATCGACAAGCCGCTATCAGGCGCGGATAAGTCCATGGCGATTGATTTTGCATTGACCCCTCGGCAGCGTGATCTTCAACGCGAATCCCGCAACTTTGCGCGCGACGTGCTTGCCGGCGCGCGCATTGCGGAATCGCTGCCGACGCCGGAGGAGCGATTCCTCGCGACCCGGCCGGTCTACGAGGCCATGGTGGCGGCCGGCTTCCTGCGCAAATGCGTTCCCGCTGCCGCCGGTGGCGAGAACGCCGGCCTGGTCGACATGGCCATCATGGCCGAGGAGTTCTACAGCGTGGATGCGAGCGTCACGCTGACGATGCTCGGAACCGTGCTTGGCTTTCTGCCGATCCTGCTCGGTGGCACACCGGAGCAATGCGGCCGGTTGCTTGGCCCTTTCCTGAAAACGAGCGGGGCGCCGCTGGCCAGCTTCTGTGCCAGTGAACCCGGGGGAAGCGCCAACGCAGCGTCTCCGCCGCCGGGCGAAGGTGTGCGTACCACGGGCAGGCTTGCGGGCGACAAATGGATCATCAACGGCCGCAAGAAATGGGCTTCGTCGGCGACCGGATGGGACCGCAAGGGAGCCGACATCCTGTGCGTCGTGTGCCGAACCGATCCCCTCGCGGTGCCCACGGAGGCGATCTCGATCATCGTCGTTGAACGCCCTGCATCCGGTATCGTTTTCGAGCGCGCAATCGACACGATTGGTCATCGCACGCATCTCGTCCCGGAATTCCGTCTCGACAATGTCTCTGCGCCGCGGGACAATTTGCTTGGCGAAACGGGAAGCGGCCTTGCGCTCTCGGCGGCCAGTTTCACCGGGACCGCGGCGCTGGTCGGGATTTTCGGCGTCGCGCTGATGCGGGCGGCGTTTGAGTTTTCGCTGCACTTCGCCAGAAACGAAAAGCGCGGCGGCGTTCATCCCATCATAGAGCATCAGGCCGTAGGATATGCGCTGGCCGACGCCAAGACGTCGATCGAAGCGGCGCGGTACCTCAGCTGGCGCGCCTGCCATGCGGTCGACACGCAATCGCCTGCTGCCGACGAACTTGCGATCCAGGCCAAGATTTACGGGTCGGAGACGGCGGTTCGCGTGATCACCGATTTGATGCGAGTCGTCGGCGTCGACAGCTATGACCGCGAGGTTCCGCTTGGACGGCTTCTGCAGGACGCGCTCGCGCTTCCGATCTTCGACGGGGGCAACATGGGCGTTCGCCGCCGCCAGCTCCACACCATGCTGAAATCGCCCGACTACGACCCGCTCGCGGCGATCAGCACAGCCTGAAGGAATACACCTCGACCGCAACAGATCGTCATTTCCGTCAGTCATCCACAGAACGGTCCAAACCATGATCACAGCAAACCCAGTAGCGGTTGTAACGGGAGCGTCGCAAGGAATTGGAGCGGCAATCGTCAAGGCGCTCCGAGCGCGCAACTACCGCGTGGTCGCGACCTCGCGCTCCATCCAGCCAGGCGGCGATCCGGATACCGTGACGGTGCAGGGAGATATCGCCGATCCGGACACTGCTGACGCGGTCTTCAAGCAAGCCCTGGATCGCTTCGGCCGGGTCGACACGCTGGTCAATAACGCGGGCATGTTCATGGCCAAGCCGTTCACGGCTTACTCCCGGGACGATTACGCGCTCTACACAGCAACCAACGTGACCGGCTTCTTTCACATGACCCAACGCGCGGTCGAGATCATGGAACGCCAGGGCCGCGGCCACGTCGTAACGATTACGACCAGCCTGGTCGACCAGCCCATGACCAGTGTGCCGTCCGTGCTCGCATCGCTCACCAAGGGCGCCCTGAATGCGGCGACAAGGTCGCTCGCGACCGAGTTCGCACGGAAAGGTATCCGCGTGAACGCAGTTTCTCCCGGGATCATCAAGACACCGATGCATCCGGTCGAGGCCCATCAGGCTCTCGCCGCATTGCATCCCATGGGTCGGATGGGTGAGACGTCGGACATCGTGGATGCGGTGCTGTATCTGGAAACCGCAGGCTTCGTGACCGGGGAAATTCTTCACGTCGATGGCGGCCAGGCAGCCGGTCACCACGCGATCTGATCCGCCCTGCAGTCCGAACCATCCGTCCGTCGATACGATCGCGGCATAGCGAGAAGGTTGCGACCGGTCCGGGCGAGGACGCGGTCCTTCGGGGGGTACCGCCCCGCGGATGCCGGCGGCTGCGCGCCCCGCAAGGGCCGAATTCCGCCGTCAAGAAGGCGCCTTGCGGGGGGTCCCGGGGCACACCCGGCGTGCGGACATCGCCATCTTCCGGCCGGAGAATATCGAGGTTGACCCCGCGGACGCGATGTCCCATGCCTACGCACCGTTTGGAGCCCCTCCAATCGGACACCTGCGCAAGCGCCATGCACGAGAACTTTTCCCGCGAAGAAACCATCGAAGGTTCGTCGGATCGAGCCTTTGGCGTGGTGATGGCCGCATTCTTTCTGGTGGTCGGGCTGTTCCCGCTCATTTTCCGCTCGTATCTGGATATCCGCTGGTGGTCGATCGCGATTGGCGTGGTCTTCGCGGCATTGGCCTGGCTACGGCCCCGCATGCTGAACCCGCTCAACCGGTTGTGGCTTCGCCTCGGCCTGTTATTGTCGAAGATCGTAAGCCCGCTGGTGCTGGCGCTGCTGTACTACGCCACCGTAACACCCATCGGCCTGCTCATGCGTGCCGCCGGCAAGGACCCGCTGCGGACGCGCAGAGACCCTTCCGCCCAGAGCCACTGGATATCACGCGAGCCACCGGGCCCCGCTCCCGACACCATGCGGAACCAGTTCTGAGAGATCGAGCATGCTTTCGTTCCTGCGTGAGTTCTGGCGGTTCCTGCGCGTGCGCAAGAAGTATTGGCTGCTGCCGGTCTTCGTCATGATGGCGATTTTCGGCGCGCTGATCGTCCTCACCAAAGGATCCGCGGTCGCTCCTTTCATCTATACGATCTTCTAGATATTGCCTCCGATGCGCATTCTCGGATTGTCCGCATTCTATCACGACAGCGCGGCCGCGCTGGTCGAGGACGGCCGGATCGTAGCCGCGGCCCAGGAAGAGCGCTTCACGCGCAAGAAGCACGATTCCGGCTTTCCCCATCACGCGATCGCCTTCTGTCTCGAGGCAGCCGGCACCGACCTCGACGGCATCGACCAGGTGGTGTTCTACGACAAGCCGTTCCTGAAATTCGAGCGCCTGCTCGAAACCTATCTGGCTTTCGCGCCGAACGGATTTCGCTCCTTCCGCATGGCCATTCCGCTGTGGCTGCGCGAGAAGCTGTTTCAGAAGCAATTGCTGCGCGACGAGTTGCGCAAATTCTCCGCCGACTTCGACTGGGAAAACCGGTTGCTGTTCACCGAGCATCATCAAAGCCATGCGGCCTCGGCCTTCTTCCCCTCTCCGTTCGAGGAGGCGGCGGTGCTGACGATGGACGGCGTCGGCGAATGGACGACAACCTCTACCGGTTTCGGACGCGGCAACACGCTGACCATCCGCAAGGAACTGCACTTTCCGCATTCGCTCGGCCTTCTGTACTCGGCCTTCACCTATTACACCGGCTTCAAGGTGAATTCCGGAGAATACAAGGTCATGGGGCTCGCGCCCTATGGCGAGCCACGTTACGCCGGCCTGATTCTGGAACATCTGATCGACCTGAAGCCGGATGGAAGTTTCTGGCTCGATCAGAGCTATTTCGATTATTGCACCGGCCTGCGAATGACGAACGAAAGATTCGACCGGCTGTTCGGCGCGCCGCCGCGCAGTCCCGAAGAATTGCTGACGCAACGGCACATGGATCTCGCCGCGTCGATCCAGGCGGTCACCGAGGAAGTCGTGCTACGGCTGACGCGCGCACTCGGCGCGGAGACCGGCAGCGACAATCTGTGCCTTGCGGGCGGCGTCGCGCTCAATTGCGTGGCAAATGGCAAGGTGCTGCGCGACGGGGCTTTCAGGAATATCTGGATCCAGCCGGCCGCAGGCGATGCCGGCGGCGCCATCGGGGCGGCGCTCGCCGCCTATCACATGTATCACGCCAGGCCGCGCGCGATCGGGGACCGGATCGACGGCATGAGCGGGTCCTATCTCGGCCCCGCCTTCAGCGACGACGACAGCGAGCGGCGCCTGCGCGAGGCCGGGGCGAGGTTCACGCGACTTGACGACCATGCAATGGTCGAACGCGCGGCCGCGGATCTGTCGCAGGGCAAGGCGCTCGGCTGGTTCCAGGGAGCGATGGAGTTCGGCCCGCGCGCGCTCGGCAACCGCTCCATCATCGCCGATGCCCGATCAAGCGACATGCAGTCGGTACTCAATCTGAAGGTGAAATATCGGGAGTCGTTCCGCCCCTTCGCGCCGGCGGTCCTGCGCAGCGATGTTGCCGAGTGGTTCGACCTCGACAGCGACAGCCCCTATATGCTGCTGGTCGCCGACGTCGTTGCCCGCCGGCAGCGCCGCATGACCGCAGAGGAGCAGGCGCTGTTCGGCATCGAGAAGGTCAATGTGCCGCGCTCCGACATCCCGGCTGTGACCCATGTCGATTATTCGGCGCGCGTGCAGACCGTGCATGAGGAGACCAATCCGCGCTTTCACGCACTGCTGACGCAATTCAAGGCGGTGACCGGGTGTCCGGTCCTCGTCAACACAAGTTTCAATGTGCGCGGGGAGCCGATCGTTGCAACGCCGGAGGATGCCTTCCGCTGCTTCATGGGCACCGAACTCGACGCGCTCGCGGTCGGCAATCTCTATCTGGTCAAGGAAGAGCAGGACATGTCGCTCAGGCGCGATTACAAGGGCGCCTTCGAGCTGGACTGAGCCGGGACAAGGAAGCGGCTGCAGACCCAGTCGGCAATCAGCTTGCCGCCCAGCGCGTTGCCTGTACCGTTCAGGTGCCCGCTTCCGAGCTTTGGCGGGAACCCGTAAAGAAAAACACGCTCGCGGTCGCCGTGCTCCCGGAACGGCTCCAGCAGGCTGAGCGTCGGCATCCCGTTCTGCGTCGCGAATTGAGCCAGCCGGCTGACCGGGTAGTCGAGGTCGGCGGCTCCGATCGCCTTCGCATTGCTGTCGCGTTCGGCTTGGCCAGGCAGGGCCTGCACCGGATCGGGAATGATGACGAGGCCGAAGCCGAGCTGCCGCTGCCGCGACCAGTCACGCATCTGCAGGAAGGTCTTCTCGGTCACGGACCAGGCCGAGCGCCAGGTCTCGTCGCCGGGCGGTGCGTAGAGTCCGATCGCTTCCGGACGGTAACGCCCCCGCAGCTTTCCATCGACGGCGGTGCTGAATTCAAGCGGCGCCGGCACCATCGTCTTGCCGCGCGTGACCTGTTTGAGCGCCTGCAACAGATAGGACGAATTGACCAGCCGCCGCTGCCAGTCTGAACGTACCTCGTTGCGAAACGCCTCGCTGTCGCGGAAGCTCGTGTCGAGTTGCAGCGCGCCGTCCGGCTTTTCGAGGAAATAGGGCTTGGTCTTCTGGCCCTCCACGCTGAGCGCCTGGCTGTTGTTCATCACATCGTTGCCGGCATAATATCCGACAAGCACGAGCTGCGGCTGAAAGCCGGCCACTTTCTGCTGGAGCTGCAGAAACTGCTGACCGGTCCCGTAGCCGGAGACACCGAAATTCAGCACCTCGACGCGACGGCCGGCCAACGCGGGACAGGATGCGATTTCCTTTTCGACGACGCGGTTCAGCGCCTCATCCTCGCTCAAATTCGTGGAGTCGAGGAACGAATCGCCGAGCATGGCAATGCGGATCGTTTTCCCGTCCGGCCGCTCCGGCCAGTCCGGGCCCCGAAAACCGTAACGGTTCATCCGCACATGGGCGGTGTTCTCGTGGGTCGACCAGCCGCTGACATGGGGCCGAAACGACCAGCCGAGGTCCCGGTCCGGCTGGGCGAAGAGCGGGAACGACCAGCCCAGCAGCCGCAGCATCGCCTCGATCAGCACCAGGCTGAACAGCAAACTTGCAGCAACCAGTCCGGCCTGCTTCAGCCAATTCGACATGCGCGACGTCATCGGGCGCCTTTATACCCGTGCAGACACCGGAAAAGGAATGGGGTTGAAGGAATATGCGAGGTAAGGCAACGTCGTGAAGGCGAGTGGCAAGAGCAACGGACCGGCGACTCGTCCGATTGACGCACAGGTAATTTCATGATCAAGGCGCTGGGACTTGGCGGCCTGAGCCTGCTGATGCTGGCGCAGGCCGCAACGACCGCCGATATTGCCACGGACAAGTTTCATGACGAATTCAACACGGCGGTCGGGCGCCGCGGCGGCAAATTCCAGCTCACGTTGAGCGGGTGCCAACTTCAGGACAATGGTCAGCACCATGTTTGCTATTACGCGCTGGGCGAGGATGTGGCCGTACAGGTTCAGGGCGGTGAAAGAGAACGGCTCGTCGACCGGATCAAGGCAACTGTAAAGACCGGCAATGAAGGGTTCCAGAAGATCGGCTATCTGATCACGGCGGTCGCGCTAACTTTCTTTCCCGACATGACGAAGTCCGAGATCAACAGGCTCCTTGACGAGACCACCGCCGGGCGCTTCGCGGAATCGCGCCCGCAGAACCAGCGCTCCCTCACCTTCCACATGGAGGTGGAGAAGAACAACTGGATCTTGCCGAACAAGACCACCTTGACGATTTCCGTCACCCGGCACTGAGCCGGGGCCGCTCCGGCCTCCCGAACGTGTCCAAGAGCCGCGGGCGCCGGCGGTGATGCGACAGCCCGCCCGGATGGCGGGGCAAGGCCTGCCTGCCGCGAATCTCAAGAATCTGTGATCGAAAATCCCGCCGAAAGCTGTCCAAACGACGCGATTTTTCCGCTCCACGGCGGATTTCCGCCCGCCAAGCCTGAACTTGGGACCGGTCCCCTCCGACAAATCGCAGAGACACACTTCTCGGGTGGGAGGCGACAATGGCACAACCGACAACACAAGAAGTCCTGATGTGGGCGCTACTGAACCGCGCGCGCCTCAACCCGCAGGGCGAAGGCATCGACATCAACGAAGGCGGGGTACGAGACTTCAATGGCAATCCGGTCTTCCTGACCGCTGAATCCCGACAGCCGCTCGCCTGGAACGACAAGCTCGGCGACCTGACCGACTTCCACAATCAGGAACAGCTTGCCGCCCAGAAGATGTTCCACCACCTCGGCGATGCTGCGGCCGCCGCTTATCACCGCCACGGATATCAGTTCAGCTGGCGCGGCGAGAACGTCGCCAATGCGGATCTCTGGGGCAATGTCACGCAGGATACGGCCATCGCCCTGCAACATCAGGGCCTGTTTCACGACACGCACTGGGATGGCCGCGGCCACCGTTACAACATCCTTCTCAACGATTTCCAGGAGGTCGGCGTTGGTCAGCTCATCGGAACCCTGAACGGCAAGACCCAGTCGATCATCACACAGAATTTCGCCAAGCCGACCACCAACACCCAGTTCTTGACCGGCATCGCCTACAACGACAGTGACGCCGACAAGTTCTATTCGATCAATGAAGGCCGGGCCGGCGTCACCGTCACAACGACCGCTGGCAGCGTTTCGACCGCGAGCGCGGGCAATTACTCAAAGGAAATCTCCGCCGGAGTACAGACCATCTCGTTCTCCGGTGGCGGGCTGCCGACCTCGATCTCGGCCGAGATCACCGTGACGGCAGGACGCAACGCGCTGGTCAACCTGGTCGATACCTCGACGCTCGAAACCTCGGTCTCGCTGAAGGCGATCAGCGGCGTCGTCAAGATCATCGGCCTCGGCAATATCGGGCTGACCCTGACCGGCAACGCGCTCGACAACACCATCGTCTCCGCGCTCGGCAGCGACACGATCAACGGCGCAGACGGCACCGACACGGTGGTCTATTCCGGACTTCGCGCCAGCTACGTCATCAACACCAATGTCGCGACCGGAATCACCACCGTTACCGGATTCGGCGCAACCGACACGCTCTCCCTTGTCGAAAAGCTGCAATTCAGCGATCAGTTCATCACCATCGGCGGGCCCGCCAACCGCGCGCCCACCGTTGCAGTCGCGGACAAGGCACTGAACATCGGGCAAGCTGCCAATATTGCATCCTGGGTGGCCTATTCCGACCCCGATGGCAATCCGGCGACCCAGTTCCAGCTCATCGACAACGGCGCCGCGGCAAATAGCGGTGTATTGCTCGCGCCGAACGGCAGTGTCGTCGCCGCAGGCACCACTCTTTCGGTTTCAGCCGCCGATCTCGCCAATGACTTGATCCGCGGCGGCACGGCCGCGGGCACCGAGACCGTGCAGATCCGCGCTTTCGACGGCACGACCTGGAGCGCCTGGGACTCGTTCAACTTTACCACCAATCCTCCGGCCAACCGCGCGCCGACCGTGGCGGTCGGTGACAAGACCCTGGCTGCCAACGCGGCCGTGAAGATTGCCTCCTGGGTGTCCTACAGCGATCCCGATGGCAATCCGGCGACCCAGTTTCAGCTCATCGACAACGGCACCGCGGCAAATAGCGGCGTATTGCTCGCGCCGAACGGCAATGTCGTCGCCGCAGGGACCACTCTTTCGGTTTCAGCCGCCGATCTCGCCAACGTCTCGATCCGCGGCGGCACCGCGGCGGGCACCGAGACCATGCAGATCCGTGCGTTCGACGGCACGGCCTGGAGCGCCTGGGACTCGTTCAACATCACGACTACTGCGCCGCTGAACCGCGCCCCGGTCGTCACCATCGACGACAAGACGCTCAAGGTAAATCTCTGGGGCCAGGTGACCGACTGGCTAAAATATTCCGACGCCGACGGCAATGCGGCAGTCCAGTACCAGTTCATCGACAAGTTCGCCGCCACCGGCAGCGCGTATTTCTGGAACAACGGCGTCACGCCAGTCGCCAACCAGGTGTTCACCGTGAATGCCGCCGACATCGGCAATGTCTGGGTGCGCGGCGCGACGGTCGGCGGATGGGACAACATGGAAGTCCGCGCTTTCGACGGCACCAGCTGGAGCGCATGGGACTCGTTCAAGGTCACCACGCTTCCAAACAACGCACCGGTCGCTCTGATCGCCGACAAGACTGTGAAGTTGAACCAGTGGGTCAACATCGCCGATCTCATCGGCTATTCCGACAAGGATGGCGACGCGGCGGTACAATACCAGTTCAACGACCTGTATGCCGGCAATGGCAGCGCCTATCTCTGGTTCAACGGAGCAAAGGTCGCCAATCAGGCTTTCACCGTGAATGCTGCCGATCTCGGCAATGTCTGGGTCCGCGGTGCTGCAGGTACTGGCTGGGACAACATGCAGGTACGTGCCTCCGACGGCATGTCCTGGGGCGCCTGGGATACCTTCAAGGTGACCACCGTCGCCAATTCCGCGCCGGTTGCGACCATCAATGACACGACCCAAAGCAAGAACCTCTGGGTACAGGTATCCACACTCGTCAAGGCGACCGACGCCAACGGCGACGCGATCACGGAATTCCAGTTCGTCGACCAATATGCCGGTGCGGGCAGCGCCTATTTCTATACGCCCGACAAGCCGCAGCACGCCGCGAACGAGATTATCACCGTCAAGGCCGCCGATATCGGCAATGTCTGGATCCGCGCCGGCCAGGGTGCAGGCTGGGACAACATGCTGGTCCGCGCCTCCGACGGAACGGCGTGGGGCACGTGGGACAGCTTCAAGTTCATCACCCTCAACAACGTCGCCCCCGTCGTCTCCGCGCAGGATATCGATCTGCGCATCGGACAGAAGGTTGCTGCGAAATCACTGTTCAGCGTGATCGATGGCGATGCCGGCGATGCGATGACGCAGTATCAATTCTACGACGATACGGCGGGAGCGAATTCCGGATATTTCGATCTCAACAAGACGGCGCTTGCGGCCGACACGACGATCACCGTGTCCGCGAGCGATCTCGGCAAGCTGAGCTACAATGCGGGCAGCGCGGTCGGCACCGACATGCTCTGGGCGCGCGCATTCGACGGCGACCTCTGGAGCGCCTGGCATCAGTTCGACGCCAACACGATCATCTGAACCGGATACGAAAGAATGGTTCCCTGACCTGTCCCCCGGACCACAATCCGGGGGACTTTTTTTCAATAAGACCGCGGCATGCCGAGAACGTTCTGGCCGATATAGGCGAGGATGAGATTGGTCGAGATCGGTGCGATCAGCGAGATGCGCGCGTCGCGCCACTTGCGCTCGACGTCGAATTCGCGCGCAGCAGCGAAACCGCCATGGGTCTGCATGCAGGCCTCGGCGGCATGCCAGGCGGCTTCGCTCGCAAGCAGTTTCGCCATGTTCGCCTCTTCGCCGCAGGACTTGCCGGCCTCGAACAATGCGCAGCCGGCGCGGATCATCAGGTCGGCCGCCTTCCACTCCGCATAGCACCGCGCCAGCGGGAACTGGATGCCCTGGTTCTGGCCGATCGGACGGCCGAACACTTCGCGCTCCTTCGAATAAGCCACCGCCTTGTTGATGAAGAACCGGCAATCGCCGGACGATTGGGAGGCCGCGACCAGACGCTCGGAATTCATGCCCGTCAAGATGTAGCGGAAGCCCTGCCCTTCCTCGCCGATCAGATTTTCCGCAGGCACTTCGAGATTGTCGAAGAACAGCGCATTGGTCTGGTGGTTGATCATGGTGTCGATGCGCTGCATCGACAACCCCTTGCCGAGCGCATCCTTCACGTCGACCAGCAGCACCGACAGGCCCTCGGTGCGCTTCTTGACAAGGTCGACCGGCGTGGTGCGCACCAGCAGCGTCATCAGATCGGACTTGTGAGCGCGCGAGGTCCAGATTTTCTGGCCGTTGACGATGTAGCGGTCGCCCTTCTTCTCGGCGCGGGTCTTCAGTTGCAACGTGTCGGAGCCGGTGGTCGGCTCGGTGACCCCGAATGCCTGGAAGCGGATCGTCCCCTCGGCGATGCCGGGCAGATACTTGTTCTTCTGTTCGTCATTGCCGTGACGGAGCAGCATGCCCATCATGTACATCTGGGCGTGACCCGCGCTGGCCTGGCAGCCATTGGCGTTGATCTCTTCGAGGATCGCGCAGCCCGCGCGCAGCGGCAGCCCGGAGCCGCCATACTCCTCCGGAATCTGCGCGGCAAGATAGCCTGCGTCGGTCAGTTCCCGGATGAACGCCTCGGCATAGTCGTCCTCGTCCTCGAGCTTGCGCCAGTATTCGCCCGGATATTTCCGGCAGATCGCGCGCACGCCCTCGCGGATCTCCGGATAGTCCTCACCCAGCGGGACTGAAACGCCGAGCGCATCCGCGTTGATGGCGTCCATGATTGTTGTCCTTCTTCCTGCGTCGCCTATGCAGTCGTGCGGCGTACAGCGTTTCCGGGCAGCAGCAGATCGTTGTCCTCCGCGAGCGCCGGCGGATTTTTCCTGAAGGCGGGGCGTATGCCGTCGAATTGCAGCGGCAGACCCATCAGCTGGAATTTTCCGTCGGTACTGGTCTGCAACATCCCGACCGCCCTGGTCTGCGGATGGTTCAACACCTCGTCGAGCGATTGCAGCGGCGCGCAGGGTACGGACGCGGCGGCGAGCGTGTCGATCCAGTATTGCCGCGGCTTGGTCCTGATCACGTCCGCCACCAGCGCATTGACCTTTTCGCGATTGCGCACACGGTTGGAGTTGGAACTCATGTCCGGATCGTCCGCCCATTCCGGATGACCGACGGCCTGCGAGAAGCGGCGGAACAGATTGTCGTTCGCCGCCGCGATTACCACCCAGCCATCGGTTGCCTGATACGCCTTGTAAGGCGCCATGCCGCCATTCTCGGAACCCACGCGCTTCGGCACATTGCCCGATGCGAGGTACATCGCGGTCGCCATGCACATCCACGACAAGGCGGTCTCGAACAGCGAGGTGTTGACCTCGCAGCCCTCGCCGGTGTCCTTGCGGCGAATGAGCGCCGCGAGAATGCCGATCACCGCCCACATGCCGGCGCCCTGATCGATGATCGATGGCCCGGTGCGCACCGGCTCGGCGCCCTCATGGCCGGTTACGCTCATCAATCCGCCGAACGCCTGCAGCAGCGGATCGTAGCCCGGCATGTGCTTCAGCGGCCCGTCGGCGCCGAACGCGGTGAGATTGCAGTAGATGAGAGACGGCTTGTGCTTGCGCAGCGACACGGCGTCGAGCTGATAGCGTTCGACCAGCCCCGGCCGCATGTTCTGCACCACGACATCGGCATGATCGACGATGTAGCGCCGCAATGTCTCGCGCTCGGACTCATCCTTCAGATCGATCGTCGCCGAACGCTTGTTGCGGTTGATGGCCTGGAACATGCCGGCCGCGCCATGCAGGAAGGGCGGACCCCAGTTGCGCGCATCGTCGCCACCTTCCGGATTCTCGATCTTGATAACGGTGGCGCCGAGTTCGGCCAGCACCAGACCTGCGATCGGTGCGGCGACGCTGTGGCCGAGTTCGACGACGACGATGTTTTCAAGCGGCAGCTTCATCAGATGAAAAGTCCTCTGGAAATGCAGGGAGGTAGAAGGCCCGGTTGTTGCCATGTCAACACAGTGTTTGGTAGGCCAACTCTTCGAGCGGAAGCGTTTGACCCCGTCCCGCCGGTCCATCCACAATGACGTCCGAGAAACAAGCATAGCCGGGTCAACCGGCCGCGTCCGGGAGGAACAATGACACGACGTCTCGCATCGCTACTGCTTGCTGCCGCCCTCACGGCATTCACCGCGCCCGCTGTCGGACAGACCTATCCGTCGAGCCCGATCCGCATCCTGGTCGGCTTCGGCCCCGGCTCGACGGCCGACACGCTGGCCCGGCTGGTCGGCAAGCATATGGAGCAGGCTTTCGGCCAGCCAGTCGTCGTGGAAAACCGGCCCGGCAATTCCTCGATGATCGCAGCCGAGACGGTCGCGCGTGCGGCGCCCGACGGATACACGCTGTTCATGGCGACGGTCGCGCAGACGCTCAATCCGGCGCAGACCAGGTCGGGCTTCGACCTGTCGAAGCAGATGGCGCCCATCGCGCTTCTGGGGGTCGTGCCGAACATGCTGGTCGCGCATCCGGACGTGCCGGCAAAATCGCTGAAGGATCTCGTTGCGCTGGCCAAGTCCAAACCCGACAGCCTGACCTTCGGAACGTCCGGCGCGGGAACGGCGAGCCACCTCGCAGCGGAGTTGTTCAACCAGAAGGCCGGCACCAGGATCGTCGCGGCACACTATCAGGGCGGCAGCAACCAGGCGCTGACCGACCTACTCGCCGGCCGGATCACGCTGATGTTCAATGTCGCCGCGACGCTCGCGCCCCATGTGAAGGCCGACAAGCTGAACGCGCTGGCGATCGCGCAGCCCAAGCGCGCCGGCATCATGCCCGATCTTCCGACCATGGCCGAAGCCGGCATGCCGGGCTTCGACGCCGGCATCTGGATCGGCCTGCTGGCGCCTGCCGGCACGCCTGCCGACATCGTCGACAAGCTGTCGAAGGCGGCCAACGAGGCGTTGAAAATGGAAGCCGTCATGAAAGCGATGTCGACGCAGGGAATCGACTCTCTCGGCGGCACGCCGAAGGAGTTCGCCGACTTCATCCGCGCCGATATCGACAAGTGGACGACGCTTACCGCGGCAATGAAGAAGAATTAGTCATGCGCTGGCCCAGGCGAGCGTGCCGCCCTTCCCCGATGCGCGTGCCCTGTTCATCGCCTCCCAGACCCGCGCGGGCGTCGCCGGCATGTCGATGGACTCGACACCCATCGGCTTCAACGCATCCAGGATGGCGTTGATCACGGTCGGCGGCGCGCCGATGGTGCCGCTTTCGCCGATGCCCTTGACCCCGAGCGGATTGGTCTTCGACGGCACCTCTTCGAGATGCGACTCGATCTCGGGAAACAAATCTGCGCGCGGCATGCCGTAATCCATGAAGGTCGCGGCCAGCATCTGCCCGTCCCTGTCATAGACCGCGTGCTCCATCAGCGCCTGGCCGATGCCCTGCGCGACACCGCCGTGAATCTGCCCGCGCACGATCATCGGATTCAGCACCACGCCGAGATCGTCCACCACGAAATAGCGGTCGACCCGTACTTCGCCGGTCTCCGGATCGATCTCCAGTTCGCAGACATGCGACCCGTTCGGATGGTTCGGCGGGTTGGTGGAATAGGTGCCGTTGGCCTCGAGGCCGACGCCCATCTTCTCGGTGAGCGGGCCCATCGGCGCATAGAAGGCCTTCGCAACCTCCGTCAGCGGGATGGTCTTGTCGGTGCCGACCACCCGGAACGCGCCGTCCTTGAATTCGAGATCGCCTTCGGCCGCTTCCATCAGAGCCGCCGCCATCGGCTTCGCCTTTTCGACGATCGCGTCGGATGCAATCTTGAGCGCGTTACCGCCGACCAGCGATGAGCGCGCAGCATAGGTGCCGCGGCCGAACGGCACCGATGCGGTGTCGCCCTGGATGTAGCGGATGGTCTCGAACGGCACGCCCAGCCATTCATGAACCAGCTGCGCGAAAACGGTGGCATGGCCCTGCCCGTGCGAATGCGTGCCGGCAATGATCGAGACCGAGCCCGACGGATCAAACCGCAGGTCCATGCGATCGTTGAAGATGCCGCCCTGCTCGATATAGTAGGTCACCGCGCGGCCGCGCAGCTTGCCCTCGCTTTCGGACTTCTTCTTGCGCGCCTCGTAGCCCTTCCAGTCGCTGACATCGAGGCACTTGTCCATCACGCGATGGAATTCGCCGGAATCGTAGACCCAGAAGGTCGGCGTGGTGTAAGGCAGCTTGCTTTCCGGGATCAGGTTGCGGCGGCGGATCTCATCCGACGGAATGCCGATCTCGCGCGCCGCCTGCTCGATCATGCGCTCGGTGAAATAGGCCGCCTCGGGGCGTCCGGCGCCGCGATAGGGACCGACCGGCGAGGTGTTGGTGAGGAGCCCCTGCACCATCACATGCAGCGCCTGGATGTCGTAGGCTTCCGGCGAGAAACGGAGCGCAAAGGCCGCCGGCACGAGGCCCGGACCGACAAAATAGGCGCCGACCTGATACAGCGCCTTCATGCGCAGCCCGAGAATCTTGCCGCTCTCGTCGAGCGCCATTTCGCCATACATGACCATCTCGCGGCCGTGGCGGTCGGTGAGCAAGCTCTCGGTCCGCGTCGCCAGCCACTTGACCGGGCGGCCGAGCTTCTTGGAGGCCCACAATGTCACGCAATCGTCCGGGAACGGACTGCCCTTGAGACCGAAGCCACCGCCAACGTCGGGCGAGATCACGCGAATCTGGCTCTCGGCACAGTGGAAGATGTGAGAGAGTTCCATCCGCACGCCGTGCGGGTTCTGCGAACAGGTATAGAGCGTGTACTGATCGTCGGCCTCGTCGTAATCGCCGATGGCGACCCGCGGCTCCATCGCGTTGGGCGCAAGCCGGTTGTGCTCGATGCGCGCCTTGACGACATGCTTGGCCTTGGCGAAGGCGGCGTCGGTCGCGGCCTGATCGCCGAACATCAGTCCGAACGCCCAATTGCCCTTCTCGTTGCTTTCCCAGACCTTGGGCGCACCCTCCTTGGCAGCGTCCTCGAGGTCGGCGACCGCCGGCAATTCCTCGTACTCGACCTCGACCAGGTCGGCGGCGTCGCGCGCCTGCGCGTGCGTCTCGGCGATTACGAAGGCGACGCGATCGCCGACATAGCGCACGCGATCGTCGCAGATCAGCGGCAGCCAGGTGCGGAAGCCGGCCGGCGCGCCGACCTCTTCCGGCATCGGATGGGCGGTCAATTCGCCGAGCTTGTCGGCCTTGGCATCGGCACCGGTCAGCACCAGCAGCACGCCCGGCGCGGCCTTGGCTTTCGAGGTATCGATGCTCTTGACCCGGGCGTTGGCGTAAGGAGACGCCACGGCGACCGCATAAGCCTGGTTCGGCAGGTTGATATCGTCGACATACCGCCCCTTGCCGGTCAGAAAACGCTGGTCCTCGACCCGCTTGACCGCCTGTCCGATGCCGAATTTGGCCATTCCGTCCCCCGCCTGGATTGGAGTCTTTGAAAACTACGATAGCGGCTATTGCGCCGCCTCGACAATGGCTTATTCGCTGCACCGTTTTGACCTTGGGCAGAATGTGGGCGGCTCGACCAAAGCATCACCGCCGACTAGGCTTCCCAAAACAAGCTCCGGGGGAAAACGCCATGATCGATGCTGCGCCTCTCGCGTCCCTGCTGCCGCGCGAAATGACCGAGCTGCGGCTGCGGCCGCTGTTTCTGTTCGAACTTGCGGTGAAGGCCGCGAGCGTCATCGGAAAGACTCCGGGCGTTGATCGCCGTGTGGGCGAGATCACCGGAGGCCGCTTCGAGGGCGAAAGACTGCGCGGCAAGATCCTGTCCGGCGGCAGCGACTGGCAGGCGGTGCGATCGGATGGCGCCTGGATGCTGGACGTCCGCTGTGTCATGGAGACGGATGACGGGGCGTTGATAGGCATGACCTATCGGGGCATCCGGCACGGGCCCAAGGATGTGCTCGATCGCATCGCCAGAGGTGAAGTCGTGGACCCCACCCTCTATTACATGCGCGCGACGCCCTATTTCGAGACCGCGTCGGAGAGATACAATTTCCTCAACCTGCTCGCATCCGTTGCCTATGGCCACCGTCTCGGGAGCGGGCCGGTTTACAGCGTGTTCGAAATCCTCTAGCGGAATGGCCTATCATGAATCCGATCCTGCGCCTGGTTGAAGACATTCTTAGCGACGGTGCCACGATGACGCTCGGGGCCGAACCACGCATGATCTTCGTTGTGCATGGCGCGATCACGGTGTCGGGGAAGCCAGTCATCGAGCAGGATGCATGGCACGGTGATGACGCGGTAACCGTGGTTGCAGGACCGGCCGGCGCCATGTGCTGGCGTTACGAGCTGTCACAATCGGCCGGCGACGACATGGTGATCGCGAACGGGGTCGCCTCCCGTACCAAGCTCGCGGCTCCGCTCGAACCGCTGCCGGCCGGCGACCGCCTGTTTCGCGGCGACAGTGTCGCCTTCCCGCCGGGCGGCGTGGCCTATCTTCATCGGCATCAGGGTCCGGGAATCCGCTGCCTGATCGAAGGCGGAATCCGTGTCGATACGCATGGCCGCTCAACCAGCTATGGCGTGGGCGGAGCGTGGTTCGAGTCCGGGCCGGAGCCGGTCTTCGCACAGGCCGCGCCGGACCGGCCGAGCCGCTTCATCCGGGTGATGATCCTGCCGCAGGCATTGCTCGGCAAAAGTTCGATCCAGTATGTCGACGAGGCGGACAAGGCCAAGCCCAAATCGCAGTCCTACAAGGTTTACGCCGACATGCCGATTGCACGGCGGGGATAGGCCAGAACCCGCCGCTTGGGGGCGCACCGCCTATCCGAAAGGCGCGGAGCGCGAGCGGAATCAAACCTCGACAGGACATGTCCGCGCCGCTAAATAGCGCCGTCCGACGCTGCCCCTTGGCTGCTAACTATCGGGCCGAAAGGCAGAAATTCCTGCCCCGGCCCGAGCCTCGCATAGAAAAGCTTTTCCCGAACGGCCTCATGACAAGCAACTTGTCCCGCCACCTGTCCAGCCTCGAGACAGAAGCCATCGTCATCCTGCGAGAGACAGCGGCGGCGTTCGAGCGCCCGGTGCTGATGTATTCGATCGGCAAGGATTCGAGCGTCCTCCTGCATCTGTGCCGCAAGGCGTTTCACCCGGCGAAGATTCCGTTCACCGCGCTGCATATCGATACCACCTGGAAATTCCGGGACATGATCACCCACCGCAACCGGATGGCGGCGGAGCTCGATCTGAACCTCGTCGTGCATACCAACCGGAAGGCGATCGAGGACGGCATCCACCCGATTAGCTCGGGCTCGTCGGTCTATACCCGCGAAATGAAGACGAAGGCGCTGCGCGATGCGCTGGATGCGGGCAAGTTCGATGCGGCCATCGGCGGCGCGCGGCGGGACGAGGAGCCGAGCCGCTCGAAGGAACGCATCTTCTCGGTGCGCGGGCCGAACCATTCCTGGGACCCGCGTCGGCAGCGGCCGGAACTCTGGCATCTCTACAATCCGCAGATCGCGCCGGACGAGACCATGCGGGTGTTTCCGCTCTCGAACTGGACCGAACTCGACGTGTGGGAATACATCCTGGCCGAGGACATCCCGGTGGTGCCGCTCTACTTTGCCAAGAAGCGGCCGGTGGTGGAGCGCTCCGGCAGTCTCATCATGATCGACGACGACCGGCTCGAAATCCTGCCCGGCGAGCAGCGCAAGGAGATCGTGATCCGCTTCCGCTCGCTCGGCTGCTATCCGCTCTCCGCCGCGGTGCTGTCGGATGCCGCGAGCGTCGCCGACATCGTCGAGGAATTGCGCACCACCCGGCAGTCCGAGCGCGCCGGCCGGCTGATCGACGCAGACGAAGTGTCTTCGATGGAACGCAAGAAGCGCGAGGGCTATTTCTGATGCGCGCCCCCATCTCCGAACGCGACCACCTGCGCTTCCTAGCCTGCGGCGCGGTCGACGACGGCAAGTCGACACTGATCGGCCGGCTGATGGCCGAGACCGGCTCGGTGCCTGACGACGTGATGGCGAACCTCATCCATCTGTCGAAGAAGTTCGGCACCACGGGAGAGGAACTCGACTACGCGCTGCTGCTCGACGGACTTGAAGCCGAGCGCGAACAAGGCATCACCATCGACGTGGCCTATCGCTATTTCGGCACCCCCAAGCGCGCCTTCATCGTCGCCGACACGCCGGGGCACGAGCAATATACCCGCAACATGGTGACCGGCGCCTCCAACGCCGAATTCGCGCTTCTGCTGGTCGATGCGAAGGCGGGGCTGACGCGGCAGACCCTGCGCCACAGCCGGATCCTGTCGTTGCTCGGCATCCGCCGCGTCCTGCTGGTCGTCAACAAGATGGATCTGGTCGATTGCCGGCAGGCGCCGTTCGACGCCATCCGCGACGAGTATCAGGTATTCGCGTCGCAGCTGGCCTTCGAGCATGTCGAGGCGATCCCGATCATCGCGCGCGACGGCGACAATATCGTGCGGCCCAGCGAACGCATGGGCTGGTACAAGGGTCCGACGGTGCTGCAGCATCTGGAGGCGGTTCCGGGCTCCACGCATCAGCATGAACAGCCGGCGCGCTTTCATGTGCAGGCGGTGGTGCGCACGCAATCCGGTGGCCGCGGCTATGCCGGCTATATGTCGTCGGGAGCCTTCAACCGAGGCGACGGCATCATCGTCGGCCGCTCGCTCCGTCCTTCCACCATCAAGGAAATCTACATCTACCCGGATACGGTGGACAGCGTCGAAACCGGTCAGGCCGCAACCATCGAACTCGCCGACCAGGTCGACGTGTCGCGCGGCGACATTCTGACACCGTCCGATTCGGCGCCCGAGGTTGCCGACCAGTTCTCGGCGCATCTCGTCTGGCTGAATGACAATCCGATGCTGCCCGGCCGAACCTATTCGCTGCGGATCGGTACCCACACCGTTGCCGCAACGATCACCGCGCTCAAATACGGCACCGACATCGAGACCGGCGAACATGCCGCGGTGACGACGCTTGCCATCAACGACATCGGCTATTGCAACATCGCGACCACGGAGCCGATCGCGTTCGACCCCTATGCCAAAAACCGCGAGACCGGCTCCTTCATCCTGATCGACCGGCAGACCGGGGCGACCGCGGGCGCCGGCATGGCGGATTTCGCGCTCTACCGCGCCAGCAATCTCGTCAAGCAGAGCTACGAGATCGACAAGGCGTTTCGCGCCAAGATGAAGGCGCAGCGCCCTGCAACGGTCTGGTTTACGGGGCTGCCCAGCGCCGGCAAGTCCACGATTCTGAATCTGGTCGAGCAGAAGCTCAGCTTGCGCGGCATCCACACCTACGCGCTCGACGGCGACAACATGCGGCTTGGGCTGAACCGCGACCTTGGATTCACCGAGGCCGACCGCGTCGAGAATGTGCGCCGCGCCGGTGAAGTCGCCCGCCTCATGGTGGATGCCGGGCTCGTGGTGCTGTGCGCTTTCGTCTCGCCATTCCGCAACGAGCGGCAATCCGTGCGTGAACGTCACGAGGCCGGCGAATTTCTTGAAGTATTCGTCGATACGCCACTTTCGGTATGCGAGGAGCGCGACCCGAAAGGGCTTTACGCCAAGGCGCGGGCCGGCAAGGCTTTCCATGTCACCGGTATCGACTCTCCCTATGAGCCGCCCTTCGACCCCGAAATCAGGCTGCGCACCGAACAGGGCTCGCCCGACGAGATGGCCGAGCAGGTCATCGCGCAGATGGCAAAGCTCGGCGTGATTGCGCGCTGACATCGGACTGATAAACCGGGGGTGTATCCTTCGGCCCTGAGGTGACCGCGCCGTGGCTGTCGGACTGATCGCGCTGCTCGACGATGTCGCGGCCATCGCCAAGGTGGCGGCGGCCCAGCTCGACGACGTTGCCACGCAGGCGGCGAAAGCAGGCGTCAAGGCTGCCGGCGTGGTGATAGACGACGCGGCGGTGACGCCCCGCTACATGACCGGTTTCGCCGCAGTGCGCGAGATTCCGATCGTGCGCAAGATCGCGATCGGTTCGCTGCGCAACAAGCTGCTGATCCTGCTGCCGGCGGCGCTGGCGCTCAGCTATTTTCTGCCGTCCGCGATCACGCCGCTGCTGATGATTGGCGGCGCCTATCTCTGCTACGAGGGCACGGAAAAGGTCTACGAGATCGTTTTCCCGCACAAGGCGCAGGCCCATGAGGCCGCTCTCGGCTCGATTGCGATCGACCCGAAGACCCTGGAAGACCAGAAGGTGGCGAGCGCGATCAAGACCGACTTCATTCTTTCGGCCGAGATCATGGCGATCGCGCTCTCGGTTATTCCGGCCAGCAATCTTTGGACGCAGGGCGCCGTGCTCGCAATTGTCGCGGTCGGGATCACAGCCGTGGTCTATGGCGCGGTGGCGATCATCGTAAAGGCCGACGATCTCGGCGTGATGCTCGCCGCCAGTCGCAGCGCGTCGGTGCTCGGCTCGGTGAGCCGCGGCGTCGGACGCGCCCTGGTCTACGGCATGCCGTATTTTCTGAAGCTGCTCAGCATCGTCGGCACCGCCGCGATGATCTGGGTCGGCGGCGGCATCATCGTTCACGGGCTGGAGACCTATGGATACACATCCATCGGCCACGCGATTCATCATGCGGCGGAAGCAGCCGCCCACGCCTCTCCCTTCGCGCAAGCGGCCCTGGAATGGATTGTCGGCGCCGCAGGCGCGGGCGTGGTCGGCCTTGTGGTCGGCGCGTTGCTGATCCCGGTGACCAGCTTCGCGATTGCGCCGCTCTGGAACGCCGCGAAGCGCCTGATCCGGCCGGCACGCAAAGCCTGAAAGAATGTGCCCGCGCGAGGCGGGCACATTCATGTCCGGCAAATTCCGTCGATATCAGGAATTGTATTTCACCACGCAGCCATAGGCGCGGGTATTGGTGGTCGACACCGGCTTGCCGGCCTTCAGTTCCGACAGCGCGTTGTCGACGAAGTTCTTCGCATCCTTGAGATCGGCGGTCCGCGCGGTCGGCTTGTCGTCGATCGCACCGGCATAGGCCAGCACGCCGTCCGGCCTGATGATGTACATGTGCGGCGTCACCAGCGCGCCATAGGCCTTCGCCACATTCTGCTTCGGATCGAGCAGCACGGCGCTCGGCGCCGCCTTGCGATCGGTGGTCAGGCTGTTGGCGCGCGCAGCGTCGGCGAATCCCTGCTCGCCGGGCGGCGATGAAATTACCGACAGCCAGACGATGCCCTGGTCGGTCCATTTCTTCTGCAGCGCCTGCATGTTGCCCGAGCCGTAATGCTTGCGGACATACGGGCAGCCGTCATTGGTCCATTCCAGCACGACGGTCTTGCCCTTGAAGTCGCCGAGATTGACGGTCTTGCCGTTCGTGTCGACCGCGGTGAAGGAAGGTGCCGGCGCACCCACCTTGGGTTCGGCAAGCGACGGCGTGGCGAACAATGCAACGGCCGCCGCGGCGGCGAGGATACCAAAGACCCGTCTGTTCATGTCAGTCTCCCGATTGCGTTTTCGATGACTAGAGTTGTGCGAGTTTTTCAAGGACCAGAGATGGCGTGAGGATTTGCGGCAGAACCAGAGGCTCGCGGCCGCTTTGGTACAGCACATAGAGAGGAACACCGGACCTTCCGAAACGCTCCAGCAGGCGCGTGATTTCCGGATTGCGGTTGGTCCAGTCGCCCTTGAGATAGGCGACGTTCTTGGCCGACAGGGCCTCGCGCACGGAATCGGTCGAGAGCGCGGTGCGCTCGTTGACGAGGCAGGTAATGCACCAGGCCGCCGTCATGTTGACGAAGACCGGCCGGCCCGCCGCGAGCAGCGTGTCGAGCTTTTGCTGGCTGAAGGCCTCATGTCCGGCGTCGCCGGACGATGCCGGCGCGACGGTCCCGGTGGCATGGTCAGAGCGGATGGTGACGGCGATCGCGACCACGGCAATGACCGCGGCGGTCGCCATGCCGCGAAAGGCGAGCGCGGAGGCGCCGCCCTGCCCCTGGACGAGACCATAAGACCATGCGGCGAATGCGATCAGCACGAGTCCGGCCAGCGCCGCCATCAGCCCGGCGGGACCGACCTGGAAGCTCAGCACCCAGATCAGCCAGGCGGCCGTCCCATAAAGCGGAAACGCCAGAAACTGCTTCATGGTCTCCATCCAGCGCCCGGGCCGCGGGAGCAGACGCTGCAGCCCCGGCACACATGCGAGAATGAGGAATGGCAGCGCGAGTCCGAAGCCGAGACTGAGGAACACCACAAGGCCGACCACAAACGGCTGCGTCAGCGCATATCCGATCGAAGCGCCCATGAATGGCGCGGTGCAGGGCGTGGCCACAATTGTCGCCAGCATTCCGGCAAAGAACGAACCGGACAGCCCGGTCTTCTGCAGCAATCGGCTGCCGCCGACCCGCGTCAGCGAAGTGCCGATTGGCAGAATGCCGGACAGGCTGAGGCCAAACGCGAACAGCACGAAGGCGAGCGTCGCGACCACCGCGGGCGATTGCAACTGGAAGCCCCAGCCGATTTCGGCGCCTCCCGCCCGCAATGCATAGAGTGCTCCCGCCAGCACCGCGAAGCTTCCAAGGATGCCCGCCGTGTAGGCGAGCCCATGCAGGCGGATGCGCGCCGGCGGTTCCGACGCGTGCTGGGTCAGGTGCAGGATCTTGATCGACAGCACCGGAAATACGCACGGCATCAGATTGAGGATCATGCCTGCGACGAGCGCGAGCAGCGCGGCCTGGATCAGCGATATCCCCTGCCCTGCCGACGGCGCCGGCTTAGCGTCGAGCGCGAAGGCATGCCGGACGGATTTGCCGCCAATGTCTTCCTCAACGACCAGCACGCCGTCGAGACGCTGCGGGACGGCGCGCGCGATCTGGCCACGTTCGATCGAAACCACCGTCCCTTCGGCGGACGCGGCCAGCGTCTGCGCTGCGGAATTGACGATCAGCGTGTTGTCGTATGGAAAGAAAGTCGCCGAACGGACCGCATCCTTGCGCAGATCGGCGCCACTCAATGCAAGTGTAATCGTCTTCGGATCGGCATCGAAGGTCGCGGTCCAGGGCGAGGGCTGCGGCAAGAGGCTGCGCGCGACGTCGAAGACTTTGCTGCTTGCGGCGTCCGTCGCGCCGCCACCTGCCGCGCCATCCGAAACGGACAGCGGCAAAGACACGCTGGCTTCGCCCGGGATGCATTCCTTCTCGCAGACGAGAAAGGCCACCTCCGCGTTCAGCGTAACGTCGGCGCCCGGCTTCATATCGCGCGGCGGCGTGATGCGCGCCAGCAGGACGGTCTCGCCTTCGTAGCCGAAGCTCGTGACCGGACCGACCCTGATCAGCGATGGCGCCGGCCATTCCAGTTCGGATGTGCTGAAGCCAGCCGGCAGCTTCCAGGTCACTGTCGTCGGCTCACCGGAGTCGCCCGGGTTGCGCCAATAGGTGTGCCAATGCTCCTTCATGGTCAGGCGGATGCCGACCTGAAATGGCTCGCCTGGTTGGATCGCCGCAGGCTCGCTCAGGAGCTCGACCTTGACGAGATCGGACGCGTTCTGCGCGCGCGCCGGAAAGACGGCCAGCGCCAGCAGCACGGCGCCAGCGACCGCGACGTGACAAAATCGTGACGGAATGACGCGCCTCATGAGTCCCAGTTTATCACCCGGCGTGACGGCCTTGCGATGCGACGATCGGCTGCGACACCTCCTCCAGCCCGCGGCCTTCCGGAATATCCCGGATGATCTTGCCGAGAATGAGAGTGATTGCGGCGCCGAGTGTGCTTACGATGGCCATGAGGAACAAAACCCCGGCCACGCCCCAGAATTCCTTGACCTGCGGCAGCAGAAAGATTCCCAGCGTCGCACCTGTCTTGGCGGCTGCCGCGGCAAAACCGCTCGCCGATGCCCGGACCGCGGTCGGGAACAGTTCGGGCGCCAGGGTAAAAGTCGTGGCGTTGGGTCCCGCATTCATCGCCAGATTGAACAGAACGAATCCCAGAAAGATCAGCGCGATATGCGGGCTGGCGCTGCCTGAGGACAACACCGCCGCGAGCAGGATCAGCATGCCGAGTGTCATGCCGGCAAATCCAACGACCTGCATGTGCAGCCGGCCGAAGCGCGGCACCGCCCACAGGCCGATCAGGAACCCGAACAGCAGGAACAGATCGATCGTTGCGCTGCCCTGCGCGGCCGCGAAGTCGGCGGCGACCGGATCGTGCGCCTTGGCGCCAAGGTGGAGCGCGGCGAGGATAACGGGCGTGAACAGCCCAACCCCGTAGGTCGCGATATCCATCAGGAACCACGGCACCGACACCAGCGCGGTGCGTACGCGATACGGTCTGGAGAACAGAACCGACATGCCGCGCTCCGCCGAGGGGGGCGCTGACATGGGGCGATCGATCGCCACCCTGGCCAGCCCGGTAACGACATGCGCCGCCTTGTCCGGATGGCCGTGTTCGAGCAGCCAGCGCGGACTTTCCGGCAGCCACATCCGCGCCAGCATGAAGGCGAACGCTCCGGCGCCGGTCGCACCCACGATGAAGCGCCAGTCGATCGCGCTGCCGTGCAGTTGCAGCAGCGGCAACGCGATGGCCGCTGCCATCAGCATGCCGACCGATTGCAGCGCGATGGTCGCGACCATCATGCGGCTGCGTGCGCGCTTGGGCATGGTCTCGGAGACGTAGGAGGCGCTGACCGGAAAATCGATGCCGATGCCGACGCCGATCAGAAACTGGCCGAACAACACCGCCAGCGCGTTCTCGGCTGCACCGCTGAAGACCGCGCCGGTGGCGAGGATCGCCATGTCGATGATCAGAAGCGGCTTGCGCCCGAAGCGATCCGCGGCGGCCCCGCCGAATGCCGCGCCGATGGCCGCGCCGAGCACCAGGGCAGAGCCGATCAGCCCGACCATCAGCGGGCCGAGATCGAACCGGCTGGTCAAAAGCGGCATCGCCACGCCGAGCGAGAAGATCGAGAACCCATCCAGTAGCGTGCCGCCGCTGGCGAGCAACCAGATGGCGTATTGGCGCGGCCCCATCGGGGCGTGGTCGAGAATTCCGAAATGCGGGACCGGCGGCTGTCCCTGAACGGCCATCCGGCTAATCCTTCTTCGAAGCCTTGCCGCGCTTGTTCTTGCTTTCCCTGGCCTTTTCGCCCTCGGCTTTCGCGGCCGAATGATACAGCCTGCGAATCTCGGCGAGGTCCACACTCGGCTTCGGCAGCTTCAGCTTCATGTCCTCCATGGTGTCGGCGATGATCTGCGAAACCGCGAGATTCCTGAACCACTTGTGGTTGGCCGGAATGACGTACCACGGCGCGTGTTTCTTCGAGCATCTGGTCAGCGCATCCTCGAACGCCGAAATGTAATCCTCCCAGAAGTTGCGTTCCTCGTAGTCCGAGCTGCTGATCTTCCACTGCCGAGCAGGATCGTCGAGCCGTTGCTCGAACCGAGCAAGCTGCTCCTCCTTCGAAATGTACAGAAAGAACTTGAGGATCGTGGTGTTGTTGTCCTCGACCAGCAATTTCTCCCAGTCGTTGATGAAATCGTAGCGCGCCTTCCACACGGACTTGGGCACCATCTTGTGCACGCGCTCGACCAGCACATCCTCGTAATGCGAGCGGTTGAACACCGCGACCTCGCCCTTCCCCGGCGCATGCGGATGGACCCGCCACAGGAAATCGTGATCCTTCTCCTCCGGTGTCGGCTGCTTGAAGCCCTGCACCTTCACGCCCTGCGGGTCCATCGCGCTGATGACGTGCCAGCAGGTGCCGTCCTTGCCGGCGCCATCGATGCCCTGCAACACGATCAGCAGCGCATGATTGCGGTCGCCGTAAAACAGCCTCTGCATGTCGGTCAGCTTCTGCCGGTACCCATCGAGATGCTTCGCAGCCTCCTGCGCGGACCGGATGCCGCCGTCAAACGAGGGGTCGATGTCCTTCAGGCGGAACGGCTTGCCCGGCGTGACCAGAAGCTTCTTCCTGAAGTCCATGTCGCTCTCCAGTCGGTCAGTTCGCAATCGGCTTGGCGAGACTTCGCATCTGCGCCGCGTTGTCCTCGAAGTGGCGGACATAGATCAGCTTCACGATATCGATGACGACCATCCAGATCAGGCACCAGGCCCACACCGCCGCGATCGCGCTCCAGGGCAGCGCCGGCATCAGGATGCCGAAGCCGCAGATCAGGATGGCCACGACCTGCGTCGCGACGATCGCGAGGAACAGCGGCGCGCTCGGATAGGGCGGGACAAACACCGAATGGCGCGTGCGCACCACGAAAAGAAGGAGATGCCCGCCGACCGCGAGCTGCAGGAACATCGCGGTCTTCAGGCTGTCGCGGTCGAGCGGAATACTCGCCGTGAGCGATTGATTGCCGATCCATTCAAGACCGACCAGAAGCAGCCCAAGGCTTTCGGCAAATGACAGCAGCCCCATCAGGCCGGCAAAGACCAGCACCTTGTGCATGTCCCAGCGCTCCGGCTTGGGTGCCGGAGTCACGTTGTCATAGGCGATGGTCATGATCGGGATGTCGTCGAGCAAAGCCAGCACCACGATCATCACCGCGGTCAGCGGCTGAAATTCGAAGAACACCACCGACGCCACCACCAGCAGCATGATGTCGAGCGTCATCGCGATGCGGTAATGCACGTAGCTCAGAACGCGCTGGAAGATCTGGCGCGCGCCGACAATCGCATTGACGATGGTCGACAAGCCCGGCGCGGTGAGGATGAGCGCGGCTGCGCTGCGGGCGGCGTCGGTCGCGCCGCTCACGGCGATGCCGCAATCGGCCTGGCGCAGCGCCGGCGCATCGTTCACGCCGTCGCCCGTCATGGCAACGATGTGGCCGCGGCTCTGCAGCGCCTTGACGATCTCATATTTGTGCTGTGGGAACACGCGGCCGAAGCCGTCGGCGCGCTCGACCGCTTCGGCGATCTGCGGCGTGATGGTGGTGGTGCCGTCCTTGAACAGGTCGCTCGCGACCAGCAGGCGATCGCCCATGCCGAGCTGCTTGGCGATCTGGTCGCCAATCGCGACATCGTCGCCGGTCACCATCTTGACGTTGAGCCCGAGCTTCTCGGTTTCGGCGATGGTGGCCTTCGCATCCGGACGCGGCGGGTCCTGCATGGTGACGAGGCCGACAAGCTGCCAGGTTTTTCCGTCGTCCGAACGGCCGACCCCCAGCGCGCGGTAGCCGCGCGAGGCAAGATCGGCGACGGTGCCGTTGTATTTCGCAAGCGTTCCTGGATCGGGATTGGCCAATGCAGCGATTACCTGCGGGGCACCCTTGGCATATTGGACCGTATGACCTTGCGCATCGACCACCGTTGCAACCGTACGCTTGTTGACCGGGTCGAACGGCACGAACGCGGTCTCCTTGAACGACGCGAGCGCCGCCTTGTCCTTGAGCGCGCGCAGCACCGCCAGATCGATCGGGTCCTCGCTTGAGGTCTGGGTCGCCAGAGCCGCCCCGACCAGCACGTCTTCGAGTTTGGCAGCCCCGAACGGGATCGGCGCATCGACCGTGAGCTGGTTGAGCGTCAGCGTGCCGGTCTTGTCGCTGCACAGCACATCGACGCCGGCCAGTTCCTCGATCGCCGACAGCCGCGACAGGATCGCCTTCTGCTTCGACAGCGCATAGGCGCCGATCGCCATGGTCACTGACATGACTGCCGGCAATGCCACCGGGATCGAAGCAACCAGCAGGATCAGCACGAATTGCAGGATCGAGCCGACCGTCGCCCAGTCCCAGGACGGCGCCACCACGATGTGGCGATAGACCTCGACGCTGACCAGCACCAGCGCCAGCGCGAACGCGGTGACGATGAGAAAATCGCCGATCTGCAGCACCGCCTTCTGCGAATGCGACACGGTGCCGGCGGATGCCACCAGCCTGGCGGTGCGCCCGAAAAAGGTGTTGTTGCCGGTCTTGGTGACGACACCGGTCATGTCGCCCTGCTTGGCGATGCCACCGGAATAGGCTGCGTCCCCGACCTTCTTGGAAACGGGGAGCGACTCGCCGGTCAGCGCCGACTGATCGACCGTGAGATATTCGCCCTCGATCAGGAGAAGATCGGCCGGCACGATCTGGCCGGCGGTGACATTCACCACATCGCCCGGCACGAGGTCGGCAGCATCGATCGAGGTCCAGGCGCCGTCGCGCAGCACGCGCGCCTTGGGAGCGAGCCCCTTCTTCAGAGCATCGAGCGCATTCGAGGCCTTGTAATCCTGCCAGAACCCGACCGCCGCATTGTAGATCAGGAGCCCCGCGACCACGAAGAAATCCGACCAGTCGCGGCGAATGAGCGAGATCAGCGCCGCCGCCTCGATCATCCAGGGCAGCGGCCCCCAGAAATAGGTGGCAAGCTTTTTCCAGCGGCTCTCGGTCTTGTCGGCAATGGCATTCCTGCCATAGCGCGCAAGGCGGGATGTGGCGTCTGCGCCGGTCAGCCCCTTCGGTGAGGTCTCAAGTGACGTCAGTTCGGCTGCGATGGCGGAGGCGTCCAAGGCCGAAGCCGGTTTGCTCCCGGACGTAATGTCACTGGCCACGCGCGTCGTCCCCTCGAAGGCTGAGCCTTGCCGGCCACCTTATACCGGCGCATCGCCGGGCGTCACCCCGCGGGGCATCGCATCCTTTGCCCCTGGTTAGACAGGACCATCGATGTTCTTCCGGCCAACAGCTCCCCGCGCGCAGCGAAATCCGTCCCGGGCAGAACCTTGTCGCATCGTGCGTCTCAGCCGATCGGGCAAGACCCGGACCGCCAGGATCATCGTGCTTTCTGCTCGCCGATCGTTCCATCCAGGTGCGCTGCCGGATCGCCTCCAAAATGTCCGGCGGTGACATAGTGCAACAGCGCGCTCTCTCCGGGTCGCAGACCGTGCGCGCTTGCATAGTCATTCGGATCGAATGCCGGATTGGGTCTGCGTCCATCCGCTTCGCCGGACTTGATGTAGTGCAGCAGCGGATCGACGCCGCTCGCACCCACGTCCGGATAGCTCGCCAGGTAGAACGCTTCGTCGAACAGCCCGGAGTCGCGAATGCGCTGCGCTTCCCGTGCCCGCCGCCCGGCGCGCGCTATGAACCAATCCATCGTCAGCCAGTGGAAGGGCGACCCCAGAACAGCCAGAATTTCGGCGACGCGCATGCCGTTGAACAGCACCAGGTAGCGATAGCGGTCGAAGTCGAACAGCGAGCGCCGCGTGCCGGCCATCGTGTGACTGGAATCGATGCGGCGATCGCCGGTATCTCTCTGGAAGGCGACCATCGGAAACAGCGCATACATTTTCGGAAGCAGCGATGTGGCAGCGTCGATGGCCGGGCTCAGAAGCGACCATAACGGAATTTCGGCGGCGCGGGGCCGATAGCGGGCGTACCATTCAAGCATGGGCGTGTGGGCGATGTAGGCATGCAGCGCGCCGGACCGCGCGCGGACCACACCGCGCCCGACCGGATAGGCCTGGACCGGGACGTGGCCGAGATACAGGCCCCACCAGTCGTCCGGCAGTGCCTTGAAAGTCCGGGAAACCCGCGGTGAGAATTCCGCCACCGGCTGATTGAAGGCGACGTCATCTTCCATGATGAGAACGCGTTGGCATCCGCGTGCCAGCGCGTGGCGCGCCGCGTCGCGGTGAGATTCCCAGATCGCGGCATTGACGCGCTCCTTCAAGCGGTTGGCCCGCCGCAATACGACGCGGCGGCAAAGACCGATGTCGTGAAAATGCGCAACGACGCTCGCCTCGCGCTCGGGGCTTTCCGCAAGCGTCAGGCAATACGCAGCATCGATATCGAATGCCGGCATCGGCTTCCGGCCGGAGCAATAGGCGCAGTCCGGGTTCGGCGCGACCGGTTCGAAAACAGCGGCGTCCGCTTGCGTCATCGCCTCAGGCTCTCATGCGCACGCACGCGTCAGACAGAGGATGCCGACAGGACGCGGAATATCGACCATGGACATCATCTGGCGAGCGCAGGACCGTTCAAATCTGTGGCGGCGCGTCGATGCGCATCTGGCCGACCGGCTTCCATGGCATCGGAGCGATGCCAAAACGGTCGAGGGTCGTCAGGAACGATCCCATGCGCTCTTTCACGACGGGAAAAGCCAGCGGATCGAGCCCGGTCCAGGGGAGGAAGGGGTTGCGCCGCAGCGTGGCGTAAAGCTCGACGCGGCGGGTCGCGGCCGGACTCGGTGTCCGGCCATGGAAGCCGAAGGTGTCCGCCACCACGAGCGTATTGGCGCGCACGGTCACCGGCAGTGGCTGCGGCAGCCCGAGCGCGCGCAGATCGTCGTTCGAAATCCGGAACGAACCTTCCGCGTGGTCGCGCATCGCATGGCTGCTGGCAGCGAGACTTTGCGCACGCTCCCATTCCAGGCGTCGCGGCGTCAGAACATTCGAACCGGGAACGTAGAAGAAGGGCCCGTCGTCGGGGCCGACATCATGCAGGAAGAACCAGGCCTTGGACGTGGAATGGAAGGTGTCGGCATGGATCGCACATTGCGGATCGTCGGCGCCGACCCCCTGATTGGCCAGGATGCACTGGATCGAGGTTACCGGCTGCCCGCCGGTCGCGCCGGCAAACCGCAGCAGCGCCGCGACCTCGGGGCTGGTGATGAACCGTCCGAGTGCCGGATTGTCCTTGCGTAACGACGCAGCGTCGAGGAATACGCGCCGGGTCACGGTGTGGCCCTGCCGCATTTCGCGCAGGTCCCATGCGCGTCCGAAGACTTCCGTGCGCAGGCGCTCGAATTCCGGCACGGGCAGAAAATCGCTCTTCACGACGAAGCCGTCGCGCAGAAGTGCCGTGCGGTCCGCAGCATCCAGGCGCGCCGCCAGCAGATTGCGGCGGTAACGGCCGAGCCGCTCCGCCATCCGCACCCGCGCCGCATGCAGCCCGATTTCGTTGAGCCGCCGGCTGCCGAGTACCGGGTTGCCGATGAAGGATTTGGCGCCGGTCAGGATCGAAAAGGCGTAGAGCGGGGTCTTCGCCGCCGCCGTCAGCTTCCGCAACCCGCTTGCCGTCATCCCGATGCCACTCCCGCGGAAACGTCATATCACGGGGCCCGCAACCGGGCCAACGGGCACCCACCGGTCCGGAACCAAGTCAACCGGCGCGCCCGGCCCATGCCGTGGGAGGCGATATTTCGGGTGCTGTTTGCCGGCCCCCCCGGTACAGTGTGACGACCGATGGGGGATGTCAGTGCATCTTGAAAAGCGGATTCTGGTGACCGGTGGCGCGGGCTTCCTGGGCTCGCATCTGTGCGAACGGCTGCTCGGCGGCAGAACATCGGTGCTGTGTGCGGACAATTTCTTTACCGGGTCGAGACGCAACATCCAGCCGCTCCTGCAGCATCCCGGCTTCGAACTGGTGCGCCACGACGTGACATTCCCGCTCTATGTCGAGGTCGACCAGATCTACAATCTTGCCTGCCCGGCGTCTCCGATTCACTATCAGCGCGATCCGGTCCAGACCACCAAGACCAGCGTGCATGGCGCGATCAACATGCTGGGGCTCGCCAAGCGCACCAAGGCGCGCATCCTGCAGGCATCCACTTCGGAGGTTTATGGCGACCCGCTGTTCCACCCGCAGAAGGAAGAGCATTGGGGCAACGTCAATCCGATCGGTGCGCGCTCCTGCTACGACGAGGGCAAGCGCTGCGCCGAAACGCTGTTCTTCGACTATTGGCGCCAGCATCGCATGGAGATCAAGGTCGCCCGGATCTTCAATACCTACGGGCCGCGCATGCATCCGAACGACGGCCGGGTGGTTTCCAATTTCATCGTGCAGGCCCTGCTCGGCCGCGACATCACGATTTTCGGCGACGGCAGCCAGACCCGCTCGTTCTGTTACGTGGACGATCTGATCGACGGGCTGATCCGCCTGATGGATAGCTCCGCCGAGGTGACCGGGCCGCTGAATATCGGCAGTCCGGAGGAGATCGCGATCGGCGAGCTTGCGACCGCGATCCGCGATCTGGCGCGTTCGAAGTCGCGCATCATCATCCGGCCGCTGCCGGAAGACGACCCGCGGCGGCGGCGGCCGGACATTTCGGCCGCGCAACGCCTGCTCGGCTGGGCGCCGAGTACCGATCTGCGCACCGGCCTGTCCCGGACCATCGCTTATTTTGAACAACTGCTCGTCGAGCAAGGCAGTGCCGCCTTGCTCGAAGAGAGTTCTGCGCGGGCCTGATCCGCTACCATGACAAGGTTCGGCCAGACCTCTAGATTGGCTGGGTCCGCAACAGCCCCGAGCGGCATTTGACCGATTTCATCCCGCCCTACCCGCCGCGCTTCACAACGAAGCTGCCGGTCTGGAAGCGCCTTCTCCTGGCGCGCCGGAGCCTCATCGGCATGTGGGAGGAGAAGGATTTCGAGTACGAATTCGCGTCAGGCCGGCTGCTGACGCGGCAGACCTTCCTGTGCAATTGCCCGGATGCGGTCCGCTTCGCATTCAGTACGCACAATGACAGTTTCGAACGCAAGAGCCCGCAGCAGCGGCATGCGCTGGCGCCGCTGGTGGGCGATGGCACCATCATCAGCGACGGCCCGACCTGGCGCTTCCGCCGAAGGCTGGTCGCCCCGATCATCCACGCATCGCGACTGGCGGATTTTTCGGGCGTGATGGTGCAGGCCGCGGTCGAGACCCGCGATCGCTGGCTGGCGCTGCCGCCGGGAACGGAAATCGACGTGCATCGCGAGATGGGCACGCTGACCGCCGACATCATCTGCCGCACCGTGTTCGGCAGCAGCCTGCCCCGCGCCGACGCGCGGGAGGTGACCGAAAGCTTCTCGGACTACCAGAATCTGATCGAGCAGGTCGATCTTGCCTCGCTGATCGGGCTGCCGGACTGGTTTCCGCGGCCGCGTTCACGCGCTTTGCGTGACGCGGTGGCGCGCATTCACGCCGTCCTCGACCGCCTGATCGCGGACCATCGCGACGGCGACGAGACCTCGGTGCTGGGACGCCTGCTCCATGCGCGCGATGCCGATACCGGCGAGCCGCTCGGCGCCGAAGCGCTGCGCAACGAAATCGCGGTGGTGTTTCTTGCTGGCCTCGAATCCAGCGCCAACGGCATGACCTGGACCTGGTACCTGGTCTCGCAGGTGCCCGAGGTCGAAGCCAGACTGCATGCCGAGATCGACGAGGTCCTGGCGGGCCGCCTGCCGGCCTTCGAGGATGCGCCGAAACTCGTCTACACGCGCGCCGTCATCGACGAGACGCTGCGGCTGTATCCGCCGCTTCCGTTCCTGTCGCGGGAAGCGGTGCGCGAGGAAACCTTCCGCGACCGCACGATCCCGAAGGGGTCGCTGATCTTCGTGGTACCCTGGCTGCTCCATCGCCAGCCCAAATTCTGGGACCGGCCCGACCATTTCGTTCCCGATCGCTTCATGCCCGGCAGTCCGCCGCCTTCGAAATTCGCCTATATCCCCTTCAGCATCGGCCCGCGCATCTGCTCCGGCATGGCGTTCGGGACCATCGAAGCGATCCTCTGCATCGCCACCATCGCGCAGAAAATCCGCCTGACGCTCAGGCCGGGCTACGAGGTCCGCCCGGTCGCGCGGCTGACGTTGCGTCCCGACGGCGGCATTCCCATGACCGTGCACCCGCGTCCGTGAATCCGATGGAATACCTCTATCTCCTGCCGCTCGCTCTCTGGGTCTTTCTCGCCGCGGTCGCCTGTTACGGCGTCTACGATTGCATCTCGACGCTGAAGCCGCCTCCTAGGATCGACTGGCGGCCGGACAACATCGTCCTGATCATTCCGGTGCGGCATGTGCCGCCGAATTTCTTCGCATTGTGGGATGCGATCCGCGCCCAGAACCTGCCGCCGACGCGGGTAATTTTCGCGGTCGAAGACCTGGAGGATCCGGCGGCGGCGGCCGTGCTGTCGTTCAAGAATGGTCCGCCCGTCGAGTTGATCGCATCGGGCCCGACAGCCGCACGGGCGCAAAAGGTCCATAACCTGCTCGCGGCGCTCGATACCCTGCGCCCGGAGGACGATGTCATCGTCTTTGCCGACGCCGACATCATTCCGAAACCGGACTGGATTCAGCGGCTGGTCGTTCCGCTGAAGAACCGGGAGATCTATGCGGTCTCGGGCTATCGCTGGATGACGCCGTCGGACGATGCCTGGTCGAGCGCGGTCGTCTGCGTCGCCAATGCGTCGGTTGCCACCGTGCCGCGCTGGCGATACTGGGACACCGCCTGGGGCGGATCGACCGCATTGCGCCGCGACACCCTCGATGCGCTCGATCTGCCGAACCATTGGAAGAATCTCGTCCTGGACGACGTTCCTTTCACCCAGGCGGTCAAGGCGCTGGGCGGATACATCACCTCGCCACAGAGCCTGCTGGTACCGTCACCGATCGCCTGGGACTGGTCCACCGCTTTCGCCTTCGGGCGCCGGCAATATCTGCTCGCACGCTGGTTCGCGACCTGGCTCTGGCTGGTTGGCGCCGCAGGCACCACGATCCCGCTGATCGGCTGGGCGGTCGCCCTCCCCTATGCGCTTGCGGGGAACGGCTTTGCCATCGCCGCCATCCTCGTCGCCAATGCGCTCGACCAGGTGCGCGCGAGCCTGCGGCTGCGCGTCTCGCGCATCCTCTGGAACGAGGAAATGCCGCGACGCATGGCTCTCATCGACCGCTTCGCAACCCCGGTGAGCCTCGGCTTCCACGCCGCCGTCGTCTGGTCGACCCTGTTCAGCTACTCGATCACCTGGGGCGGGCGCACCTACCGTGTCGACCCGAGGGGAAGGGTGCTTCGCATCGACGTGCATCCGTCATAGGGTCGTCCCTCACAGGCCGCCCGACCTGCGCGATTCCGATCCCGGGAGCCGAAAAGTTTCATGTCCAACGTGTCCCCACCCCCCTGCCCGATCACCGGCGCACCACCGGTTCGCCACGTGCAGCGCATCAGTCCGACGCTGCTCAAGGACCTCTGGCGCATCATATTCAAGGTCGACGTCACGTCGGATTTCGCGGGCGTGGAGCGCTTCGACCTGTGGGAATCGCCGACCGGGCTTCACTATTTCAGCCCGCCGCTCGCAGGCGACACCGGATTTTACAAGTCGTTCTACGACGGCATGCGCCGCCGCGGTCATTATCCGGAGCATTCCATCCGCGGCGCATTCCGGGTGGCGGCAAGCGAGATCGGCGACGGCGAACGCGTGCTCGATGTCGGCTGCGGCTATGGCGGGCTTCGCACTCTGATTCCGCATGCCCGCTATCTCGGTCTCGATCCGAACTTTGGCGGCGAAGCGGACTGGGCGTGCAAGGAAACACTCGAACAGCATCTCGAAACCATGGAAGGTCAGTACGACGTCGCCTGCGCCTTCGAAGTGATCGAGCATGTTCCCGATCCGGCGCTGATGGTGCGCAACCTCGCCCGCGCGGTCCGGCCCGGCGGCCGCGTCATTGTCAGCGTGCCGCATGTTCCCTCGGCCCTGACGCGCATTCCGAATTTCGTCCTCAACGCGCCGCCGCACCATCTGACCTGGTGGACCGATCCGGCCTTGCGCGCGGTCGCGTCGCAGGCCGGCCTCGAAACGGAAAAGATCGTTGCGCCACCCTGGTGCGACGTCTCGTCGAAAATGTATTGGGTCGATCGCTTCACCCTGATCAAGTCGAGCGACGTCTATTTCCGGCATTCATGGCCGATCCATATCAGCAGCATGATCGGGATGGCGCTTGGAATCGCGGCCGACAAGGCCTTCGGTCCGCCGAAAAACGCACGAGACGAAGGCGCCGGCCTGCAGCTTTTCGCGCGCAAGCCCGACTGAGCGCTACTCCTTCGCGGCGACCTTCTGGTTGTCGAGGTCCGCGCGGTTCTCGAACCGCTCGACCGTCGCATCATATTGCGGGTGCAGCGTTCCCATGACGCGGTCCCAGAACGAGAAGGTGTGCGCGTAGTTGTAGCGGAAATGGCTGTGATGCTGATCGTGAAACACCGTACTCGACAGCGGCCAGGGCGTGCGCCCCAGCGGTGAGGCGAAATGCTCGAAGCCGGCATGGCCGACCATGCCGGTGACCTGATCATAGATCTTGTGGAGCGCCAGCATCGGCCAGGGGATCGGAAACACAAACACCACCAGCGCGAAATAGAGCTGGTGCAGAATTGAATCGAGCAGCGTCTCGTGATGCACCGACCACACGGTAGGGGCGATGCTCTTGTGATGGCGCGCGTGGAAAGGATAAAGCGCCTTGGTGTGAAACAGGCGGTGAACCCAGTAGAACCAGGTGTCGTAGAGCAGGATCGATACCACAAGCGTCAGCGGACCGGTCCACCAGTTCAGCGGCAGCGGCGTCAGCGCCCATCCCTGGGTCTGCGCGAAAATGCCCGCGGCGACGCATAGCGACAGCGACAGGACCGAGCCCGGCGCATGCACCAGTTCGCGCCATTTGTGCGGGTTGTCCCGGTCCTTCTGAACCCGCCGCTCGGGGTGGCGTGCGTTCAAGATCTCGAAGAACAGGCCGGTCAGAATACCGGTCAGGACGACGCCGAGCACGACGGCCAGATAGAGGGCGGCAAACTCCGCCCATCCGGCGCCGGGCTGCAGCGCGCGCAAGAGCACGTCGGGCGTCAGAGAGCCAATCCGGTCGAACAGCGTCATGAATCCATTCTACGCGCCCGCAGGCTGCCGTTCCACCGTTCCGGCGCGAACCTGCTGGAGCACATCCAGGATCGTGCCTGCCAGCTGCCCGAGCGACAGATCGCCCGTCTTTCCTCCCGGCAGCCAGGTTCCGTCACGCCATCCCATGACGACATAGTCGGTGCGGGTGTCGGGGAAGGGTTCCGCCAGTTCGTGCAGGGTCGGAACATGGTCGCCGTAGAAGGCAAACACGGCTGGCCGGGGCTGCGCCTCGATGCCGGCGATCAGCCGGGCAATCATGCGATCGGTGTTGCGCAGATGGTAGACATATTGGTCCACCGGGTCATCGATACCGGCGATCCGGCCCCTTCCCCAGGGATTGTGATTCTCCATGGTCGCGGCCATGCAGAACAATGGGGCGTGTTCCGAGGCGACCAGTTCCAGCACACGATCTGCGACCGCGAGATCGGGCACGTAATAACCCTCGCGCGCGGTGTCCGCGAACGCCTCCTCACCGATCAGCCGTTGGAATCCGAGCTTTGGCATCGCGGTTTCGCGGTTGAAGAAGGCGATGTCGAAGGGATGCACGAAAGCCGTGCGAAAGCCGTGGTCGCGCAGATGATGAGCGATGGTTCGCGGCGGATGACGCAGCCGCCAATAGGGATGCAGCGCATCCATCCCGAAGACCTGCAACGGAAGCCCGGTGAGGAAAGAATATTCGCAGCGCAAGGTCCAGGCACCCTGTACCGGAACGGTCAGCGGCCCGTGCAGCGCCGACTTGGCGCGTGCCTCGGCCAGTCCGGGCAGCGAAACATCGCGCAACCCGATGCGGGCCAGGTCGACGAATGACTCCGCCTGCACGACAATCACCAGCGGCGAGGGTTGCTCGTTCGCGGGCGGCATCACGGGCCAGGAACGCGAGACCTCAGCATGCCTGCGCCAGGCGATGACCCCCGCGAGCGTCGCCCCGGCAAATCCCAGCACCGACACGTCACGCGCCGGATCGGGCGGCATCAGGCGGGCGTGGATCGCAGACACGATCGTTTCGGGCAGCGGGCCGGCGAACACCAGATAGACCATGATCGCGGTGGCAAGCGACATGGCGATGAGCGGCGTCCAGCGGTCCGGATGCCGCAACACTGAAATCTCAATCCATGCGAACCACAGAGCGATCACGCCGAGCAGAAGCAGGACGCCGACCCAGAACACCCAATGCCGCAGGAATTCCGCGCGATAGAGCCGCGGGTGCCGCCAAATCTGCGGCGTCAGGGTGAAGTCCATGAAATTGACCGGCTCCAGCACGTCGCGATATTTCAGGTTTGAAATATGCACGACAATTGCAAGCGTGATCAGCGCGGAGATCGCGGCAAAGGCCGGACGGCCGGACGGAGCAAACCAGACTGCGAACAGCAGCGTCAGCGCGAACAGCGACACCGCATAGGCCCATGCCGGCCGGCGGAGCAGGTCGCTTCTGGGCAGGGCTCGGGCATCGATCAAGAGCGCCAGCACCAGATAGGCCATGAACGTCCCGGACGACAGCAAGCGAAGGTCCCCTCTTTCCGGTCGGCTCCGGGCGCAACCGGCCTGAACGATAGGGCCACAGGATATTGACTTATGCAATGCTGCGTGCTTGCCACTTTGCAGGATGCGAGCCCCCTCCTGTCCAATGCGAGCCACCTTCCTTTCAGCGCATGTCCAATGACTCCAGCGCCAGCAATCCGGCGAACACACCGAGCCTGCATGTGCTGTTCCTGCAGGGGCCGTGCTCGTATTACATGGAGCAGGTCGGCCGCCGTCTGATTGCGCGCGGCCATCGCGTGTCGCGCGTCAACCTGCATTTCGGCGACAAGCTGTTCTGGCGCGGCATGCCCGCGAAGAACTATCGCGGGAAACTCGCGAACTGGCCGGATTATATCGCGCGAGTTCTCGACGACGATCCGATCACTCACCTCATCCTGCTCGGCGACATGCGGGCCTATCACCGCATCGCCATTGCCGAGGCACGCAAGCGCGGCGCCGAGATCGTCTGCGCCGAGCTTGGCTATCTGCGTCCCGACTGGCTCGTCCTCGAACGCGACGGCATGAGCACCCATTCGCGCATGCCGCGCGACCCCGAAACCATCCGCACACTCGCGAAACAATACCCGGTGCCGGATTTCACCGTAAAGCTCAAGCCACCTTCGTTCTGGTATTTCTCGACGCTGGACATCGTCTACACGCTCGGGGCCTATGCATTCGGTGCGCTGTATCCGCATTACCACCGGCACGCTATCGATCATCCGGTGCTCGTCTATCTCTCCTGGATCCGCAGGCTGGCGCTGGCTCCGATCGAGCGGCGCCGCACCGCCAGGGCACTCGAAGCGATCCGGACCTGCACGGATCCCCTGTTCATCCTGCCGTTGCAGCTTTCGACGGATTTCCAGATTCGCGCGCATTCTCCCTATCCGGACATGGAAACGGCGGCGCGCGAGGTTATCGCCTCGTTTGCCGCCCATGCGCCGCGCAATGCCAGGCTCGTCGTCAAGCTGCACCCGCTGGACCCCGGACTGACTCCGTGGCGGCGGATGATCGAGAGGTTTGCGTCGAAGCTGGGCGTCGGCGACCGCGTGTATTTCGTCGACGGCGGCGACCTGCTCGCCATGCTGCGCTCGTCGGCCGGATGCGTCACCGTCAACAGCACCGTCGGCATCGAGACCATCCGCGAAGGGCGGCCGCTGAAGGTACTCGGCGGCGCCGTGTTCGACGTCCCGGGTCTTGTCTTTCAGGGATCGCTCGATGCGTTCTGGGCAAATCCCACGCCGCCCGACCGCGCCCTCACCGACGACTTTCTCCGCCTGCTCGCCGGCGCCATTCATATCCGCGGCGGCTATTATACCCAGGAGGGGCTCGACATGGCGGTGGCGGCGACCGTCGAGCGCCTCGAAAACGGGCTGCCCTGGCTGCCACCGCGTGACTGATTTTCGCAAAACACGAATTGCGGCGGCAGCGCGATCCCGTGCAGCTCCGGCGTCTATCGCTCGCGCAGCAAATCCTCGACCCGCGCCATATGAGCCTGCCAGGTCGGAGGCCGATAATTCCGCAACAGCGCGATCCGCGAGAGCCGGCGCTCGGAATGCGGCGACGCATAATCCTCAAGCGCCTGCACCCAGCCCGGTCCATCCACCGGACTGATATATTCGGCGAAGGCGCCGCCGACCTCCCGATGCGCCTCGATATCGGAGGCCAGCACGGGGGTTCCGAGCGCCAGCGCTTCGGCGACCGGAAGCCCGAATCCCTCGACCCAGGACGGTGCGATCAACGCCGCGGCGCCGCGCAGCAGAGCGATCATTCCGGTATCGCCGAGGGCGTGGGCCTCGATCACGGTGGGTGCAAGGCTGACGCTGCGATCCAGCATGTTCGAGACATTCTCGATTTCCCAGCCGCGATTCCCGACCACGACAAGCCGTGCGCGCAGCGTATTGCCGTTGTCGGTCCATCGCCGCCACAGCGTCAAAAGAAACTCGAGATTCTTGCGCGGCTCGATGGTGCCGACCACCACGAAATAGGGAACCCGCGCCTCGACCGGCGCGATATGCCGGCAGGTCTCGAATGCCGAAGCGACGCCAAGCGCAATGACCTCGCAGCGCGGCACGTTCTGCTCGCCGAAGTGACCGAGCAGGGAGCGGCGCGTATATTCGGAATTCGCCACGATCACCGAGGCGCGGGCGACCATGGTGTCGACCCCGCTCTGTCGGCGATCCGCCTCTCCCGGACGGCAATATTCGGGATGCAGGACCGGGATGAGATCGTGCAGCATGAACAGGCCGCGTGCACGCGCGGCATTCATCCAGGCGAAACGCAAGGCTCTGTGCAACCGGAACTGCGACACGTGAATGTACCAGCAACCGCTGTCGCGAAGCTCCGACAGCAGCCGGCCCGCCAGCGGGCGAAGCGCCGAGCGAGCCCATGTCGCCGCCCGCCTGGCGCGGTGCGGAAGGTCCTTGCGCTGCTGCAACGGGCCGACATGGATCGGCGCCTTCGCCGTTGGCGCGGGTTCGTCGTGCAGCACCTGGCTGAGCGCCTGCAGGGTTCGATCCTGAGCGGGGTCGGCCTGACCGGCCAGCCAGTGGGATGATGCCTCTTCGATCAGAGGCCCGGCATATCGCGCATCGAGGACTCCGGAAAACGCCGGCCAGGTCACGACGAAACGAACATCTTCCTTCTCTGCAGCCCGAAGGAAATGTTGCGCATAGGCCATCTCGACCCGATCGATGCCGGTCGGCGTCCGCAGATGCAGCGTCTCGATCAGACGCGAGATGTCGACAAGAACCGCCATGCTAGCTCTGCGGCGTCCCGATACGGCCGCGTCCGGTGGCGCGGCGAGACGAAATGCCGACACAGGCGTGATTTCGCGGCGGGGCCAGGCCCATGCAATGGTTCAAGGCCGGCAGGACAGGAATTGCGTGCGGGCGGGGCGAGCGCATGCTTGCGGACAGCAAAGGCCGGATCGGTCCCTGTGGCAAGGCCGAAGCGTTCAACCGCCAGCCTGGGCCAGATTGGTGAATAGCGGCGGTTCCTTGCGCAGCCGCGACAACTCGCCCGCGGTCAATTCCACGGCCGCCTCGATCTGCGCCGCGGTATGGCGCGCGGTGATGAAGAATCGCAGCCGGCCCTGCTTCTCGCCCACCGCCGGAAAGATGATCGGCGTCACATAGAGGCCATGGCTCAGAAGCCGGTTCGACAATACCACCGTCGTCAGCGTATCGCCCACGATCACCGGCACGATCGAAGCCCCGATGCTCGGCCCGACATCCAGCCCGGCCGCGCGCGCGCGCTGCAGGAACAGCGAGCCATTGGCGCGCAAAGCCGCCACGCGTGCCGGTTCCTGATCGATGATCTGCAGCGCCGCCAGCGCGGACGCCGCCATCACCGGCGGCATGCCGACGCTGTAGACGAATCCGGAGCAATGGGTCTTGAGGAACTCGATCAGCGCCCGGCTGCCGGCAATATAGCCGCCGGTCGAGGCGAACGCCTTGCTCAGGGTCCCCATCCAGATCTCGACCTCGCCGGGGTCGATTCCCTGTTCCTCGGCAATGCCCCTGCCGCGCTCGCCAAGCACACCGCTGGAATGCGCTTCATCGACCATCAGCCAGGCGTCGTAGCGCCGCTTCAGGGCGATCAGCCGTTCCATGTCGGGGGCGTCGCCATCCATGCTGTAGAGGCCCTCGATCGCAATCATCGCGCGGCGGAATCGCGGGCGATGTTCACGGATCAGCGCTTCCAGGGCGTCGACGTCATTGTGCGGGAAGATCAGACAGGAGGCCCCGGAGAGCCTGGCGCCCTCGATCAGGCTGTTATGCGCAAGCGCGTCGGCAAAGATCACGTCCTTGGCCGTCAGCAGCGCGCCGATGACGGAAACATTGGTGGCGTGGCCGCTGACGAAGGAGAGCGCATCCTCGACACCGTGGAATTTGGCCAGCGCCGCCTCAAGCTCGCGATAGACCGGACGTTCGCCCGCGGTGGGCCGGCTGGCACCGACCGAGGTGCCATAACGGTCGATGGCAGCCTTGGCCTCGGCCACCACGCGGGGGTGGCCGTTCAGCGCCAGATAATCGTAGGTCGAGAAATTCACCACGGTGTGCCCGTCGATGATCGTGGTATCGGCGGCACGACCGTCGTGCATGCGGAAAAACGGAACGTCGATTTTCAGCATATCGGCGGTGGCACGCTGCACCCGCAGCGCCTGGTATTCCGGCAGCGCGGAAAAATCCGCTACCCGGCGGCCGACCGCCTGCGGGCGGTTGCGGCGCGGCTTTTCCGGCTTGTCCACGGAAACATTGGCCGAGGACCGCAGTCTGCTCAGCAACCGATCCGCAGCCGCGCGTTTGGAGTCGCTCATAGAATGCGATCCACCGACTTGGCACGACGCGCAACAGCAGCCGCTGTCGCCGCGACGTCAGCATCGGACAATGTTTCGGGAATCTCAACATGTTCCTGCGCCAGCACCGACATCTGACCCGACATCAGGGCCTTGTCCTGGCTGCGCAGAATTGCGGTCAGACGCTTGCTGATCTCGGCGATCGTGAGGCTCGAGGTCAGCGACATCAGCGGTATCTCGATGCCCATCTGCTCCTCCACCGCCATGCGCAGTTCCAGCATCATCAGCGAGTCCATGCCGAACTCGGATAGCGGCCGGTTGCGATCGACCTCGCCGGCCGGCAGGCGGAGCGTGCGCACGATGCTCTCCGAGATCAGATCGGCGAGTTTGGCCTGCACCTCGAGATCAGGCAGATCGCGCAGCTGCTGCAACAGCTCCGCCGCAACCAGCGACGATCCGTCGCCCGCAAGCTCGTCAAGCTGCAACTGACCGAACAGCGGCGACTCGACGACCTTCAGTTCCTTGCGTGCCAGCGCCCAATCCACCCGGGAATAGACGACCGCTGCGGTATCGACGTTGTGCGGGTCGCCCTCCAACAGGCTATCGAGGCCCGCGAGCGCCTCTGCCGCGGTGAGCGTGGACCGGCCGAGGCGCTGCGACAGGGCCGCACTGGCCTGCGCATTGCGCGCGAGGTAACCGACATCGCCGATGGCACCGAAGCCGACGGCAAGAGCGGGCAGCCCTTCGGCGCGACGACGCCGCGCGAGCCCTTCGAGATAGCCGTTGGCGGCGACGTAGCTCGTCTGCCCGACATTGCCGATCATTCCCGCGACAGAGGAGAACAGCACGAAGCAATCGAGGTCGAACCGGCGTGTCAGCCGGTCGAGATTGGCGGCGCCTGCGACCTTCGGCCGAAGCACGGTCTCGATCCGGTCGCGATCGAGATCGGCGGCGAATCCGTCGTCCAGCACCATCGCCGCATGGAACACGCCCTTCAGCGGCGGACCGCCATCGAGGGTCCAGAAATAACGCTCCAGTGCCTCCGCGTCGGCAACATCTACCGCCACCACATCGACCGTCACGCCATTCGCCTTGAGCGCGGCGATCTCGCCGGCGCATTCCGGCAGCGGCCGTCCCGAGCGGCTCAGCAGCGCCAGGTGACGGGCTCCCTTCGAAACCAGCCATTGCGCGGTTGCAAAGCCGAAACCGCCGAGCCCGCCCACGATGAGATATTGAGCGCGCGGATCGACCGAGAACGCAGTCTTCGGATGCACGGGCGCGCGCATCCGCGGCGGCCGGATCAGGATCTTGCCGATATGGCCGGAGCGCTGCATCAGGCGGAATGCCTCCGAGGCATTCTCCGCTTCGAATACGCGGTGGGGCAATGGCAGCAATTGTCCGGCCTCGAACAATGCCATCAGTTCTGCGAAGATGCGCTCGGTCAGCGCCCGATGACCCAGCAGCAGCTGATCGGCATCGACACCGAAATAAGACAGGTTGTTGCGGAACGGACGCAGGCCGAGATGCCGGTTCTGGTAATAGTCGCGCTTTCCCAGTTCGAGGAAGCGGCCGAACGGCTTGAGGCAATCGATGGAACGCTCCATCGCCTCGCCGGCAAGTGAATTCAGAACCACGTCCACTCCACCGCAGCAACGCCGGACCTCGTCCACGAAGGACAGACTGCGCGAATCGAAGACGTGATCGGCGCCCAGATGCTGCAGCAGGGTCCGGCGATCCACCGAACCCGCAGTCGCGATCACCTTCGCGCCGCGAAGCTTGGCGATCTGCAAGGCGGCGAGCCCGACGCCGCCGGCGCCGCCATGGATCAGGACGGTTTCACCCGCCTCAAGTCGCGCCAGATGCACCAGCGCATACCAGGCGGTCAGGAACGCGACCGGCAGCGTCGCCGCCGCCTCCAGCGACATGTCGTCGGCAATCGGCGCCGCCATACGGGCATCCACGACAACGTGACTGGCAAATCCCCCCGCGGTGAATGCGACCACCCGGTCGCCCTCGCGCAAGTTCCGCACCTCCGCGCCGACGGCGGAAACGATGCCCGCGCATTCCATCCCGATCGACGGTCCGGTGAAACCGCATTCCAGCGCCTCGTCAGGCAGAAGCCCCAGGCTCCACATGACATCCCGGAAATTGAGACCGGTTGCCGCGACCATGATCTCGACCTGATCGGGCGCCAATGCCGGGCGCTGTGCCCGGCGCCACGTGAAGCTGTCGAACAGTCCGGACTGTGCGAACGAGAGTTGAACGACATCGCCGTCCGTCCGATCGGCCAGAAGTCCGCCGCGCGTCACGCGCAACACCGCCTCCCCGTTTGCTCGGAGCGCCAGTTCCTTTTCGGACGTTGGATGGGCAATCGCTTCTGCGGCGCGGCTGGCCGCCGCGTCGAGCGCAAGCTGCGGATCGAGATCGAGGCAGCGGATATCGAGGTCGGGGCGCTCGTTCTGGATTACCCGCGCCGCCATCCACAGCCCGGTCTGGACCGGATTGGGCGCCTTCGCATCGACCATGCCACTGAGCGCACCGGAACAGACGATCCAGAGGCTGAAGCGACGTTCCTGTGGAGCAGCGGTGGCGAGCTGGATCAAGGCTGCAAGCGGGCGCGTCAGCGCATCAACGCCGTCTTGCGCGCTGCGCGGATTGGCAACGAAGACCACGTCCGTGACCGGATGACCGCCGCGCAGTTCCCCCGGAACGTCGGCCAATGCCATCTTCCGCACCCGCCGCTGGGTGCGGCCATCGACGGTGTGAAACGGCACCACGCGCGCCGCGTGCTGCAACCGCTGCTGCAGCAGATCACCGAAGGCCTGGGTATCGGCATCGCAAACCACGATCATCGAACGCGACACCACGTCCGCGGCCGGAAGGATCCGATCCTTCTTGATGCTGGCACTGATCAGGACGCCGCCATCGATCGCCTGTACCGTCTCGTCGATGAGGCCGGCCTCCTGCAGCATCGGGACCCAGTCGCGCTCCGACATGATGGTCCCGGTCGGGAAATCCGGGCTGACCGAATGTGCCCACCAGCCCGCCATCTGTCCATGAACCAGATCGCCGAACAGGGAAGGCAAAGGCTCCGCCGCAATTAAGGCACCGCCGGAGCGCAGGGTGCCCGTCATCAGGTCCAGCCGTCCCGGCGCGGCTGCGACCCGGTTCAGAGATCCGGCACACAGGATCAGATCATAGGCGCTTCCGGAATCGATCGCCTGATCCCAGGGCGTCATGCGAAGCCGCTCGTCGGTGAACGGCGAGCGGCGCACCGCGTCGAGATATTCGGATTTCGGATCGGTGACGACCAGGGTCGCGCGCGGTGCCCTGCCCCAGACGCGGGCCGCCAGCGGCAGATTGGCAGCGCCGATCACCAGAATGCGCAGCGGCCGGTCCACGGGCCAGCGTTCCAGGATTTCGGCAGCGCCCTGGTACACCACCTCGACCAGCCGCGCGGCCGCAGGCGAGCCGCGCTCGAGGTGATCGAGGATGGCCGGGCTGAAGCCGAGGCCCTGATCGAGGCCGTCGCGCAGCAGCCGGGGAAGGAGTTCCGGCAGCCGGGCGAGGCAGGTCGCCTCGGCGATCCAGGACGGATAACGCGTCACCAGCACGTCCACCAGTTCGGCAATGCTCGGCGCTTCCGCGCGTGGCAGGAGCACCCAGCCGTCATCCTGTTCGCGTGCGAGGCCGGCGTCGGAAAGCGCAAGAAACATCTGGCTGAGCAGCGGCCAGGCAGACAGCGCCACCCTGCCTTCGGCAACCAGGTCGGCGATGGCAAGCTCGCTGTCACGTCCGGCAAGGCCCAGGATCGCGTCATAGGCGACAACGCGCGCCCCCGCATCGAGCACCAGCGCCGCATCCTTCTGCTCCGCGGCATCACCCGCGGTTCGAACGGCCTCAAACAATGTCCGCGCCGGACCATCGACGCAGACAGCCGGAAGCGCCGATGGCTCGGACGCACGATGCAGAAATTCAAACCCGGTGCGATAGACCAGGTCGTCCGGTGTCTCCCTTGCGGCGCGCGAGACGATCCGGCAGCGGGCCTCCCGCAACTCGGCAACAGGCACGCCCGCCTCATCGAACAGCAGGAAATCGGCAACCTGCGAGCGGGCATTGGACGAGGTGATCTGGACCGAGGCCGAGGCGACGACCGCACCGGGCCTGTAGACCCGGAGCGAACCGGCTCGCACCGGCAGCAGCAGCGCATACGGGTCGATCGACGGATCGGATTCGGCAAGCGCGATCAGAAGATGAAATGCCGCGTCAATCGCGGTCGGATCGAGCACGAATCCGTCATGTTTGCCCGACTGCGAATTCAGCACGGCCCGCGCGTTGCGGTCGTCGACGATCTCGATCGATTCGATGCGCCGGAAAGCCGGGCCGTAGGAGAGACCCCGGCGCTCCGCCTGCGCGTACACCTCGTCCGCATCGAGGCTCAACTCGGCAAGCGGAGCGAAGCGTTCGGTGCCGCCCGCAACCGGCGCTGCGGCGATCGTCGCTTTGGCATTGAGCGCCGGTCCATCCGCCGAGGGTCTGGGCCCGGAACGCATTTCAAGGGTGTTGGTCTCCGCCGACAGGCGCGTCGTGACTTCGAACGATCGGCCGCTGTCGAACACCAGCGGCCGCAGGATTTCGAGATCGCGCACCTCCAGCGGTCCGTCGCCGAATGTTTCGCGCGCCGCGGCCAGTGCGACCTCGATAAAGCCCGCGGCGGGAAAAACCGGGGCATTGTCGACGCGATGGTCGCCGAGCCAGGACAACAGTTGCGGGTCGATGGTCGCATACCACATGCCCGCGCCGGCGCGGGTTGCCTGCCCGAGCAGCGGATGAGCGGCGCCGGCGAATGCCGACAGCGCTTCGCCGGTCCGCTCGATCTTGAAGCGGCGATGTTGCCAGGCATAGGCGGGCAGTTCGGCCGCCGGCCGCTGCGCGGGGCCAGCGAACCGATCGATATCCACCCGCCCGCCCGCGATCAGGGTGCGCGCGGCGCTCGCCAGTATCTCGTCGGCTCCTGCATTCGGGTCCCGGGACAGCGTCTGGATCACCACGCCCTGGGTACCGGACGTCCTGAGCGCCTCGTGCATGTAGCCGCCCAGAACCGGATGGGGCCCGATCTCGACCACGACACGCATGCCCTGGTCGATCATGGTTCGGACGCCGGCGGAAAACTGGACCGGCTCGCGGACGTTGCGCCACCAATAGCGCTCGTCGAGCGCCTCGCCCGGCAAGGTCCCGCCGGTGACGGTGGAGACGAACGGGATGCGCGAAGCCTGCGGAGCGAGACCCTTCAGGTCATCGATCAGTTGCCGTTCGATCGGGTCCACCAGCGCGCAATGGAACGGATAGTCGAGATCGAGGCGCCGGACACCCCAGCGTTCCTGCTCGGAGAATCGCAGGAAGGCGTCGATCGCCGCGCGCGGGCCCGCAACCGTGACGCTGCGGCCGGAATTGATGGCCGCGATTTCGAGGCTGGGAAACGACCCGTGGTCGAGCAAGGCCTGCATGTCGCTTGCCGATACCAGGGCGGCCGCCATCGCACCGCGATAGCGCGTGATCTCCTGCCGCTGGCTGCGCGCCAGCACGACCCGGATCGCGCTTTCGAGATCGAGGGCGCCGGCGCACCATGCCGCGGCGATTTCACCGACGCTGTGCCCGATCGCGGCGGCGGGTTTGAGCCCGCGCATCCGCAGCGCCTCGACAATTGCGACCTGCATGGCGAGCAGCAGCGGCTGCGCGCGGCTGGCGCGCCGGATGTCGATCGCCAGTTCGGGAGAATGCAGCGCATCCGCGACCGACCAGCCGGCCAGGCGCATGAAGCACCGGTCGAAACGTCCCAGGGCCTCGCGGAACGCGTCATCGCCGCTGAAGGCCGCAAGCCCCATGCCCGCCCATTGCGCGCCATTGCCCGAGAACACGAAGGCGACATCGAGGTCGTTGCCGATCGCCGACCCCTGCCACACGCCCGCGCCGCCCCGGGCCAGCCCTTCGGCGAGGGGCGGCGCCACGACCATGCGCTCGGACAGCAGATCGCGCGCATGCGCGGCTGCGTTGGCGATCGCTGCCGCATCGGCTTCCGGAAGCAGCGCGGAATAATCGGCGGCGAGCGCCTTCAGCGCCGCGCTTCCGTGCGCGGAAAGTATGAGCGGAGCCTGGGTGCCAATGGTCGCGGGCGCGGCGGCGGGCGCTTCGCGCAGCACCACGTGCGCATTCGAACCGCCGAAGCCGAATGAATTGATGCCGGCATAGCGCTGCTTGCGGCCGCGCGGAATCGCGACCGGTTGCGCCGCAACGCGCAGATTGAGGTCGTCGAAACGGATGTCCGGGTTGGGCTCGTTGAAGTGAAGCGAAGCCGGAAGCATTTCCCGCTCGAGCGCCATGATCGACTTCACGACACCCGCAAGCCCCGATGCCGGCTCGAGATGGCCGATATTGGTCTTCACCGAACCGATCGGCAGCGGCGAAGAACGGTGCTGTCCGAGCATGCGGCCGAGCGCCTGTGCCTCCGCCGGATCTCCGACCTTGGTGCCGGTCCCATGCGCCTCGATGAAAGCAAGTTCGTCGGCCGCGACCCCGCTCTGGTCGTAGACCTGGCGCAGCAACGCCGCCTGCGCATCGCTGGACGGCAGCGACAGGCCGACCGTGCGGCCGTCCTGGTTGGTGCCGGACCCGACCACCATGGCATGAATGCGATCACCGTTGCGACGCGCCGCATCTTCGGCGCGCAGCACGAGCGCGACTGCGCCCTCGCCGCGCACATATCCGTCGCCGGCCGCGTCGAAGGCGCGGCACAATCCGGTCGGCGACAGCATCGAGGCGCGCGAAAAGCCGAGGAACGAAAACGGCGCCAGCAGCATGTTGACGCCGCCGACGATCGCGGTGTCGATCTTGCCTTCGCGGATGGCTTCGAGCGCGACATGCATCGCCACGAGCGACGAGGAGCACGCGGTATCGACGGTAAAGCTCGGGCCATGCAGATCGAACGCATAGGACAACCGGTTCGATATCAGGCTCAGCGTGTTGCCGGTCATCATGTGCATGTCGACCGCGCCGGGGTCGAACATGAAGCGCGTCGCGTGATCCGAGGACGATGCGCCGACATAGACGCCGATATTTTCGCCGGCGATGCGGGACGGCCGCAGATTGGCGTGCTCGATGGCCTCGTAAGTCACTTCGAGCAGGTGGCGCTGCTGCGGATCGATCTGCGCGGCTTCGCGCGGCGAGATGCCGAACACGCCCGGATCGAAATCCCAGACGTTGTCGATCAGCCCGGCCGCGAAGGTATAGCTGCGACCGGGAACATCGGACCCGGCACGTGGATGATAGACCGAGTCGAGCGGGAACCGATCCGTCGGGATTGCTCCGACCGCGCAGCGGCGCTCGGACAACAGCCGCCAGAAGGTGTTGCGGTTCGTCGCGCCGGGAAAGCGCAATCCGTAGCCGATAACCGCGACATGTCGCTGTTTGGCCGGCTTTGATCCTCTTGCCACGCCCCCACCCCAAAAGGCCCGCGCAGGGCCTGATGAACACCTCCACGGCTCTTTTACGCCAAGTCGATTCCGGTTGTCATGTGCGCGATCTCAATTCTTGGATGAAAATTGTTGCGGCTTGACATAAAAGGTTATTGTATCCGATAGTGATCGGACATAGCCGATTCGGCTATTCGCCAATCGTGGCTTCCCGGTCCCTCAGCAAATTTTCAACCGTCCCGATGTGATCGTCCCAACTGCGCAGTTTCTGTGCAGCAATCCGGACCAGTGCCGCCTGCCGGCGGGGCGATGAGCGATCGCTAAAATCCTCAAAGGCCTGCATCCAGGCGCGTCCGTCCAGCGGATCCAGATATTCGGCCGCGCGTCCTCCGGCCTCGCGATGCGCCTGAATATTCGAGGCGATCACCGGGACGCCAGCCGCCAGCGCCTCCACCACCGGCAGGCCGAAGCCCTCGACCAGAGACGGCGCAAGCAGAGCCCGCGAGCCCTTCAGAAGGTGGGCCACCCGCCGGTCGGCCATTTCCGATATTTCGATCACGGTCGAGGCCAGCACAGGGCACCGGTCGAGAAGGTCGAGGGCGCTTTCGCCCGGTGCCGCCCTGCGCCCGACAATGACCAGTCGCGCGCGCGGCTTTTCGGATCTGCGAACCCATTCCCGCCAAGTATGAAGCAGGAAGGTGAGGTTCTTGCGCGCCGCGATGGTTCCCATCGCGAGAAAATACGGTGCGGCATTGGGCGCATGATCCGGCGCCGCGGTTTCGCTGAAAACCGGGTCCACACCGAGCGGCACGATTTCGCCGGGCGGGTTCGGCAATCGCTTGTCTCTCAGATAATCGTCCCAGGCCGCCTTGGTGGCCGAGGAGTTGAAAATGACCAGACTGCCAAGCCGCGCAATCGTCTCGATGCGGCGGCGGTGCCGGCCTGCCTCTTCGGCCGAGTAGAATTCGGGGTGGCTGATCGGCAGCAGGTCGTGGATCATGAACAGCGCCTGCCCGCCATCGCGCCTGATCCAGGCCAGACGCCTCGCTTCGTGCAGGTTCAGGTGCGAGATGTGCAGATACCAGGATTTTCGCTGAATCTCGATCTGACGGCGCCGTTGAAAGATCGAGCTCAGCGCCGCCTCGTAATAGGCGTTGACCACCAGCGCTCCGGTTCCCCAATCCATGATCCCGGCTCTCGGCTCGATGATCTTTTTCGGAATGGGAACCGGCGCTTCGCCGACGGGCAATGCCAGCGCCTTCATCAAGTGCGCGAAATTTCTGTTGCTGCGGACCTCGTCTTCCAGCGACCAGCGTTCGAGACTGACGCGGGCGACGTGGCGCGCAAAGAACGGACTGATCCTTCCGCTGATCAGCGGCGTCGTGATGAAGAAGCGGACGATGCCCGATTTGTATTTGTTGGCATAATGCTGGACGTAGGCGAACTCGACTCGATCAATGCCGGTCGGGGACGACCGGTTCAGCCGGGTCAGCAGACGCGAGATGTCGATAATTCTGCCAAGCCGCGCGCGCATCAGACTGGCCCTGGCATGGTCTGGTGACACCACTTGCGCAGCGAGGCATCCACTGCGAGGAAAGCGGGGCGCGGCGGATCGATCGAGGCGCCGGGTCGGACTTGCAGGATGCCGTAGTGTCTATCGGTCGAAAAGGCAACGACCGTCTCAATCGAGGCCGGCAGGAAGGACTCCGCCATGTTCCGGCACCATGCCACCATCCGCACCGGCGGGGCCAACGGTACACTGACGTTGTCGCAGGCTCCCAAGCCGGCCCCTACCGGTCTCGCATCGGCAGCTTGTCGATCGTGACGGCAAAAAACTCTCGCCACAACTCCGAAACCCGCTCGATCGAGAACCGCTGCAGAATGCCAGGAGCTTTCTCCAGCAGGCTCCGCCGCCGGCCGGCATTGTCAGGCGTATCCAGCAATTCTTCAACGCGCTGGCAGATTTCCGAGATGTCGTAGGGATCGGCGAAACTGGCCGCGTCCGTCAGCGTCCAGCGAAACACCGGCAGGTTCGAAACCACCGAAGGCGTTCCCATCCGCAGCGCTTCCAGCGGCGCAAATCCGAATCCTTCCGCGAATGACGGGAACACGCAAAGCTCGGCGCCGGCATAGAGCTGACGCAGTTCGACTGCCGTTACGTTCTCGAGATGGAACAGGTTGTGCGCCCGGACATGCGGACGCATCGCGGTGAGGATCGGGGTATTGAGCCAGCCGCCGCTCCCGACGATGACGAATTTCACGTCCTGCTTGGTGCGCGCCCGCAGCATTTCCCACGCCCGGATGGCGTTGATGAAATTCTTCCTCGGCTCCAGAGCCGACACGCTGATGATGTAGCGCAGCGGCTTTGCTTCGAGGCCCGCCCAATCGACCATCAGGTGGGAATCCTGCGCCGAATCCGACGAAGCGGCGCCGGGCGGAGACAGCGATATCAGCGAATGACGGCGCTCGATAATTCGCGGCACGTCCTCGGCGGCAATGTCCGAGCGGTCGAAGTCACCGATTGCGCACGGGATCGCGACCGCCCGCTCGCCCGCACCCGGCACGAGATTGTCGAGATCGTCGACGCTCATCGGCGAGTTGCAGACGAAAATGCCATCCGCCGCCGCGAACCGCGTATAGTTGAACTCCCGCTTCAGCGATGACCATTGGCCGCCCACCGTATCGGGATGGGTCATCGGGATCGCGTCGTGGTAGCGCACGATTCGCCGAACCCCCTGCGGGAGCCGGAGCGGCCGCGGCAGCGGAAAGACCATCGCATCGAAGCCCTGCGCATCGATCTGCTTGTACCGCCATTTCGGGAAGTAGATGCTGCGATCGGCCATTTGCGCAACACTCACGTCGGACACGAAGAAGTCGTGCGCGAGGATGTCACTGCGCTGCTGAGGGAGCAGGCTCTTGTCAAACAGCACGCGCCAGATCGCGTCGCTCTTCATCCAGTCGGGGACCCGCGCAATCGCGTGACCTGCGCGAGCGGCGGCGCGATATTCCTTCCAGAAGGCCTCGAGGATCGCAATCGCAGCCCGCGGCGGCAATCTCGGACGCGGCGAGGTACCCTGAATGATCGCCGCGATGCGCGCCGGCAGGTCGGTCGCCGCCTCGCGCAATCTGGGCATCGCCGCCCTCTCGTTCGGATATATCAGACCCGACAAGGAAATGTCCTTGTTGGCGCTGAGCATCGAAAAGATAAGACGGCTGTCGTGCCCGATTCCGGTATAGCCCTGACCAGCGCCAGACAAATCGAACAGGATCTTTTTCAACTGGTCCCTCTGGATATCGGCGCCGCGGCGCCATGTGACGTGCGGCGCACGTTGATGCGGCTGCGTGACAGGGCACTTGCTTTCGAAACAGTCGAATTTCCGAAATAGTCGATCGCCGCAGCGCCGTAAAGGAAAACCCGTGGGCTGCCGCGTGCGAGTGCCGGTCTCGAACACGGCATCCCCCACCCTTCGGACAGACTGATCGCGCCTGCCGATCGAGACCGCAAAACCGACAGAATACCGGCGCAGCGTTCCGGAACGCGTCCGGAAATCGCGCAGGCCATCCTTCCTGTTCCCGACCACGCACTTATGCAGTCTTGTATCAAGTGCTGCAATGAAGCGTTCGCCAGAGCGCGAAGCGGACGCTTTTTCGGGTGTTGACCTCGCTTTCGACACCTGCAATTGGAACTGCGATCCACGCATTCGATCACCTCCAACGAGCTTGCTGGAAATGGACCGTGCCCAGACGCCTCCGGCGGTTTTTTTTCTGCATATCCCAAAGACCGCCGGCACCAGCATCACGCAGATCATCGACCAGCATTATCACGCCGACGACATTTTTCCGTATCAGACCGCGCTGCAAATCCAGTCATCCCCCGCATTGGAGCGATTGCCGCTTCCGCGCCCACTGCAGAGCTACCGGCTTTTTCGCGGCCACTTCAAATGGACCCTGTTCAGGAAATTTGCCGCGCTCGTTCCGGATCTGCAGCCATTCACATTTCTGCGTGATCCGGTCCGCCATCACTGGAGCATGTATCTGCATCGCAGGCGGGACTCGCTCGAGTCACTCGACGAATTTCCTGTTCAGCGACAGATCAGCATCGCAGCGCGCGAACAGTCTCTGGTGGAGTTCATGAGGGCGGGCTATCTGGGACCGGGGCATCGGCAAATCTCGATGTTTCTCGACAGGGTGCAAATGCCCGACGATGAGGCGCTGGACCTCGCATTGCAGCGACTGCAGGCGCTTGCCATGTTCGGCCTGACGGAAGCCAGTGCCGAGTCAACGATATTGATGAATCGCGCGTTTGGCTGGCGCCATACCGGCGCCATGCCGCTCCTCAATTCCTATACCGGGGGAAGACGTGCGCTGACCCCGGAGGAACTGGAGGTCCTGCTGGAGATAACCGCGCTCGATCGCGAGTTTTACAGGCGGGCGCAGGACATCTTCTGGGATCGCGTCGATCGACTCAGTGGAGCAAGGCCTGACGATCGACCTCTCGCCCTGCCGGCGAAGATCGAAATGGATGCGGCTTTTGCCGGAGTGGGCTGGCATCTCAGGGAGGGAGGCCACCCTTCCGGACGGGATATCACGTGGCGATGGAGCGGGCCGCATTGTCACAGCCGCATCGATGTCGTGCTCGAACGCGTTCAGGACCTGCGGATCGAAATCTCCGTCTTCAATGTCATATCGCCCGACATCCACCGAACCATCGAGTTTTCCGTCAACGGCGCAATTCTGCCTGCCGACAGGCGCAAGACAGAGTCCGGCACGCTGATTTACGGAATGAATGTTCCGCTGGCGCTCGCAGGCAGGAATGGGGGAATGCTGCGGCTGGGCGTTCACGTCGCGCATACGCGCACGTTCCACGAATTGAACGCAGAGGTAGACGATCATCGTCCGGTAGGCGTCGCGATATCCGGGATCGAAATTCTTGCTGACGATGTGTCGGTTCTGGAGCGCGCCAAGCGCTGGGTCCATTCCCGTTCGTGAAACGCACGATCGCCGTATCCACCACAAGCGACGGCTTGCGGCCATACGCCCGCTGGTCACACGTTCAGGCCAGCCAGGAGGTGCCCGATTGCATGTCGATTGCATCGAAACGCCCCCGCCCGCAATGCCGCTATATGCTTGACCCGCCGCAGCCAAATCGAACACTATCGTTTCAATCCATCACTCAATATCCCGGTGCCTCGGCGGCGTAATGACATGCGGACTTTCTTTCAGAATCGCCGGTCGACGCAGGGCCACAAGGCCGATTTGACCGTCGAGCAGCAAGAGCAGCCGCAGCCGGCTCCGTGGCAGCGCTCCGATGTTGCCTATGCATATCTCGGGGATGGAGTCGGACTGGCGCTCACCCATCGCGGCCACAAGATTCTGGTCTTCACCCGCGATTACGGGATCGCGCCTCACATCATCGCCAACGGATTGTGGGAGCCCAATATCGAGAAGGCGATCATGCGGCTGATCGAGCCAGGCGCGACGATCGTCGAGGTCGGCTGCAATGTCGGCTATCACACGCTCGCGATGGCGCAGGCGGTTGGCGCGACCGGACATGTCTATGGGTTCGAGGCCAATCCGGAGCTTTTTTCGCTGCTACGGTGGTCCGTCGACCTGAACGGACTTCTTCCGCGAACCACGCTGTTCAACCACGCCGTGACCGATGCCGTCGGAGAAGTCCGTTTCGACTTCGAGCCGATCGCGGCCGGCGGCGGGCACGTCGTTACCAAGGACCATCGCGAAGGACCGAAGGCCATCACCGTTCGCTCCGAGCCGCTCGACAAGACTCTGGACACGCTGGAAGCCGCCGATCTGATCCGGATGGATGCGGAAGGCTCAGAACCGCTGATCATTGCCGGCGCCGTGAAACTGCTTGGCCGCTCTCCGAAGCTTCGCATCGTCACGGAATGGTCGCCCATCATGATGCGGCACCACGCCAGCGTCAGCGAATTCATTGCATTGCTGCGGAGCTTTGCCTTCCTTGCCTGGCGGATCGATCACGACGCTCAATTCGTGACCACTCCGATGGACGAGCTTGAGGCTCTGCCGCATTGCGAACTCGTCTTCAGCCGGGACGACCTTACGCCGCCGCCCCCTGCGGAGCCCGCTCAAGGGTGACGCTGACCAGATCGATCCAGCCCTCGATCGCCCCTTTCTCCAGAAAGAACCGGATTTCGATCGGAACGCGGTGGTCTTCGATCGCGAAGGGAAGCGAGAAGATGAAGGTTCCGGACTCCGGCAGATCAATTCGGCCGCCCGACAGAACCTCGCCGCACTTGACGTCCACCAGAAGCGTGTTCTGCGAATAGCTCTCTCCGATCTTGATCTGGACGGTGGCGCTCCAGAAGCCGCGCGGAAGACACAGGTGCGGCGCGTAGATCACGAATCGGGAGCGCCCGGCGAGTTCGAGCGGGCCGGAGACATATGCCCCCTTTTCGTTTGCGGTATGGAACAGCTGCTTCGGCCAAATGAATTGTGCCGGCGGACGCCCTTCAATCATCCTGTAATAAGGCTGCAGGACCAGCTCGACGAGCTCCCTGTCATCGCGATCCAGTTCCGTCGCCCATCTGCCAAGCGGCTTGGCAATTTCGACCTGTTGTAAGATTTGCGATTCGACCGAAGGGTCGGTCCCCCTCCTGTAATCCTTGATCAGCCGCGAAAGCACCTTTTCGGTGTCTGCCTCACTCAGATTCAATCCGTAATGCGCGGAAACCTCCCGCAGGAATCGTCGAACCGTGGTGTTGCTTCGACGGTGAAAAATCCTGGCTGAAAGCGACCCGTGAAACGTGCTCAGGCACGTGTAGCAGAGACAGGCGAACCGGATGGACTTTCGCGCATCGAGTTCACGGGCCTTCATCACGTAACCGACGACATCGGCCGGCTCTTCGACGAAAATCGTGAGGGGTGCCTTTACCCGAAGCAGCAGGTCCGCCATCTTCGCGTCGGGCGAATCCGAATAGATGATGACCTGATCATTCGCCCGCGCGCCGAAGGCTTTCTCCAGATCGGCAAACTTCACGGCCGCGATGTACTGGAATTTGCCGCGGGTCACTTCGACCGCGGTTCTCAGGAGCATGATCGACCAGGCCGTGAAGGCCGATGGGGTTCCCAGGACGGTCAGCAACATGGTCGGTTCATCGCCGCAATTCCAACACAAACAAGCCGCTCAGTCATGGCGATTCTTCTTTTATTTCAGAACTTTACCATAGTTGTGGTGACGCAATTTTCCTATTATTAGTGCTCGTGGGCGAATGGGGCATTGCAGGACGTGGCCGTTCCCGTTCAACGTATGCAAGGGATACTCGGCCTCCGGCCGGGCGTGAAGCGTTTTCAGCCGCTGCAATTTGGGGCGGTTGTGCGCCAGCGTTTGTCTGTCGCGCAGCGGATGCTCCTCGCCATTGTAATTATCCCGACCTTTATCGCCGCAATCTACTTTGGCCTGATTGCAAGCGACCGATATGTTTCGGAGGCGACCTTTATCGTCCGCGGCGCTTCGCAGCAATCGTCCAGCGGAATCACCTCAATGCTTCGGAGCTTCGGCCTGTCCCGTGCGGACGACGATACGCGCGCCGTGCAAGATTACATGCTGTCTCGCGTGGCCGTTCGCCAGCTGGATGCGCGGCACCCTCTAAGAGAAATCTATTCACGAAGCGGGACGGACTGGTTCACCAGATTCCCGTCCTTTTGGCGGAAAAACACCGACGAAGCGCTGTATGACTATTATATTTCGCGAGTGACCATTCTGTACAACCAGTCCACCGGCATCACCTCGCTTCGGGTTTCGGCCTTCACCCCGGAAGATGCACAGACACTCGCTCGAACATTGCTTTCACTCAGCGAGGAACTGGTAAACCGCCTCAACGCGAGAGCGCAAGGCGACGCGATCGAGCATGCCAGGTCCGAAGTTGCGCGCGCGGAAAGCAAGGTTATCGCTTCCCAAAGCGCAATCACGACGTTTCGAAACCGAGAACTCATCTTCGATCCGTCGAGCAATTCCGCCAAGTCGCTTGAGATCGTGGGAAAGCTGGCGAGTGAACTCGCGCGAACCAGAACCCAGCTCGACGAAACGCAGACCGCGGCCCCCTCTAACCCGTCGATTCAAGGCCTTCGAATCCGCTCGGCCGCGCTTCAGGAACAGATCAGGCTGGAACAGTCGAAATTGGCAGGCGGCAACGATGCACTGGCATCAAAGATGTCGGATTACGAACGCCTGGTGCTCGGACGGGAGTTTGCCGATCGCGAATTGACGCTTGCGGCAGGCGCCCTTGAGGTCGCGCGTCAGCAGGCTCGCAAGCAGCACATCTATATCGAAACGATCGCGTCGCCTCACCTGAGCGACGAGTCGACGGAACCGCGCCGCTGGCGCGGATTCTTCACGGTTCTCATATTTTCTCTCGCGCTGTTCTGTATCGCATGGTTCCTTTACGTCGGCGCCAAAGAGCAATTGCATGGGTGACGAACTCCGACGGCTGAGCAGCCGGATTGTTGATGCGCCGCTCGTTGCCGCGTTGCCGGCCAAGTCCCGCATCATCGGCGCGCTTATCATGCGTGAAGCCATGTCGCGCTTCGGCCGCGAGAACCTTGGCTTCTTCTGGCTGATGGCGGAGCCCCTGCTGCTCACGTTGGGAGTGATGGTGGCCTGGAGCATCCTGAGACACAATTCCAACACCGATGCGATCGGCATCGTTCCGTTTGTCCTGACCGGATACACGATGCTGACCCTTTGGCGCCACTCGGTGACCCGCGCCGTCCATGCGTTTCGGAATAATGCCGGTCTGCTCTTTCACAGGCAAATCTATTACCTGGATATCATAGTGGCGCGTGTGCTTCTTGATATGATTTCAATCGGGACTGCGTTCTTTGTCGCGTACGTGCCTTTCTATCTTTTCGAGATCATCGAACCGATTTATGATCCCCTTGCGCTCATCGTCGCATGGTTGCTGATGGGCTGGCTTTGCTTTGGGCTGGCACTCATTATCGCCGCTCTCACCGAAATGATCGACCCGCTTGCACACTTCGTGCAGCCGGTCATGTATCTGCTCCTGCCAATATCGGGAGCGTTCTTCCTGGTCGAATGGCTGCCCCTCAAGGTTCAAAAAATTGCGTTGATTCTGCCAATCGTCCATTTGATGGAAATGTTCCGATTCGGCCTGTTTGGGAACAGGACGATCACTCATTGGGATGTGGCCTACGTGGTTGCGTGCTGCATCTTTCTCACAACGGCTGGTCTCCTTCTTGCACAGGCTGCCAGAACCAGAATCCGGTTTGAATGAATGTCGTGACCAAACCAGTAACAAAGGCTCGTGGCAGAACCGCCCCTCCTGTTACGTTGGCCTCTACGGCACGACGTGCAGCAGAAGCCGCTCCGCTGGTCATTACGCCGCTGAACGACGGGTTCCAGACAGCAATCGAACCCGACGCCGCGCCGCCTCGGCATTGGGCGATCGAATATATCAGCCAGCACAAACTGTTTTTCTTCATTACGGTCCTGCCAACGCTGGTCTCGATTCTTTATTTCGGCCTTATTGCAGCCGATCAATACACTTCCGAGGCGCGCTTCATCGTTCGAAGCACATCCGGAGGCGGATCGTTTTCCTCGATTATCGGAAATGCTTCGACGAGCTCGCTTCCGACGGCTCCCCGGTCGCAGGACGAGACCTATGCCGTCAACGAATACATTTTGTCTCGCGACGCCGCGCGTGCACTCGCCAGCCAACATGGGCTCGACGAGATATTGGCGCGCCAGGAAGGCGACTTCATCAACCGCTTTCCGAACGTCTTCACACGAAATAATTTCGAGAAGTTCTATGAACACTACCTCAAATTCGTCACCGTTTCGATCGGGGAAAGCGGAATCAGCACGCTTGAGGTTCGAGCGTTCCGGCCGGATGACGCCCAGACCATTGCACTGGCGCTTCTTTCGCGCGCCGAACAGCTGATCAACAAGCTCAACGTTCGCGCAAGGGCCGACGCGGTAAAATTCGGTGAGGAGATCGTCCGACAGGCAGAGGCGAGGGTCAGTGACGTACACCAACGCATGACCGACTTTCGAAATCGGGAAATGATTGTCGATCCGAGCAAGCAATCTGCAACGACGCTTGAGCTCGTCGCGCAGCTCACAGCGGATCTTGCGCTCGAAAAAGCGCAGCTTGACCACATTATGACAATGACACCGAACAGCCCGCAGATTGAAGCGATGCGAAATCGCATTCGGGCGATGGAGCATCAAATCAGCCAACAGCGATCGGTCGTCACCGGCGGCGATCAATCGATGGCCAAGAAGCTCTCCGAGTTTGAACAGATCGTTCTCGAGCGCGAGCTCGCGGTCAAATCACTGTCGCTGGCATTTGTTTCCCTGGAAAACTCACGTCAGGACGCGCAGCGGCAGCAACTATATCTCGAACGCGTGGTTGAACCTCATCTGCCCGATTACCCGCTTTATCCGAAGCGGCTTTTTTCGATTGTTTTCGCTTTTGGGCTCTGCATTTCGATATTCTGGATGGTGCGGAGTTTTGTGGCGGCCATACAGGGTCATTCCTGATGGCAATCGGAACAGCAGCGCTTGATCGTATCGATGCACCCGTTCGCCTGGAAGATCTGGCGACAGCGCAGATTCATGAGCGCTCAATTGATGTCCGCAATATCTGCAAGGAATACCATACCGAGATTGGCCTCCGGCGGGTGCTCGACAACATCAACTTTTCGATTGGAGTCGGCGAGAAGATCGCCGTTCTGGGCCAAAATGGGGCTGGCAAGTCCACGCTGGTCAGAATCATCGGGGGCGTCCTGCCACCGACATCAGGCGTGATTTATCGCGGACTGACGATGTCGTGGCCGATCGCATTCAGCGGCGGTTTCTCTGCTCAGATGAGTGGATTGGACAACATTCGGTTCATTTCGCGCCTGTACGGAGTTCCCTTCGGCGATATTCTCGCCTATGTCGACGATTTTGCGGAACTGGGTCGTCAGCTTTTTCTTCCGGTCCGCAATTATTCATCCGGCATGCGCATGAGACTCGCTTTCGCACTCACACTCGCAATTGATTTCGAGTGCTACCTGATCGACGAAGTGATCGCGGTGGGAGACAAGCGATTTCGGGAAAAGTGCCACGAAGCACTCTTCGTGAAGAAGAAAGACCGCGCCATGATCCTGGTAACTCACAGTCCCTCGACGCTCAGGGAATATTGCAGCAAGGCATTGGTCATGAAGAATGGCCGGGGGCGCATCTTCTCCGATATCGAGTTTGCGCTTTCCATCTACGGATCATTATAGGCTCGGCCGCCCGGATGCCGGAGACTCAATGCTTTTCGCGTCGCTTCGGCTGGCGAGGTTGGCCCGCCGCCGAACTTCGATCCGGTGGCGTCCAGCGTGTGGAACCAGCGCCCATTCAGGATTCACACTTGCGAGAGGATGAGCTGCAGCAGCGTTCTGTCGAGGCTCAGGCCGGACACGAGCTTCCGCAACGTGACATTCTCGCAGGCAAGCTGCTTCAGCCGGCGCGTCTCGGTCGCCACCAGGCCGTCGTAACCGATATCCGACTTTATGTCGGTGCTGCCTGAGTCCCAGCCGGCTTTTGCATGAAGAACTTGCCGGCTCCGGTCGCCAGCAACAGGCTGTTGTCCGCCGCGAATCGATTTACCGCTCCAACAACGCCGGGCCATGCGGCTGAATAATCATCTCCGAATATTGCGCCGCCGGGCCGTAACGCACTGTAGTACAGATTCAAATCTGTCCTCACCTCTTCCTCTTCGTGCCCGGCATCGACATAAACGAGGTCAGGGGTAATTCCGAGGCGCTTGAGAAGATGATAGGCGGCAGAAGATGTCATCGGCAAGGGATAGACGCGATCCTGAATGTTCTGATCATGAATGTTCCTTATGAACTGACGGAACATCGTCGGATAGCCACCCTTCAACATGAGCGATTTGCGAAACTCCGGATTGATCCACAGCGTATCGTTCGACCCCAGCCAGGTGTCAATGCAGATAAACTCCGTCGGAAGGTCCATGGTCTTTGCGATCCCGGCCATATGACACAAGGAGGCCCCCTTCCATGAACCCACTTCAAATACGATTCTGGGTTTCACCAGTTCGAACGCCCTCTGAAAAACCAGGTTCGTGCTTCCCCATCCTTGGATATCCGGGGACAGACTCTGAAAGTCCAATTCGGAATAATCCCTGTTAAGACCGATTGAGCTGAATTTCTGAGCCAGGCTCATGGCAGCGTTCATCCTTTGGCTGATTGGTTGCGATCATTGGAGAGAAGCGGAAGAGTTCACTACGATTCAAGTTCCGATCCGTGCTCGGCGGACGTTCATTCGCCTCCGGCGTCTGTCAGGGCTGGGTTGGGGACGCTGCATCGGCTGCGATCGAAATAACCAAACCACATAGGCCGTTTGAGTCCCCCCGCAAGCGCCATCATCAAGCCGAGATGCACATGGACAATAGCACGACGGAAATCGCCTGCGCCCGATAGGGATGGCACTCACGAGTTGCTGTCGACCGGGGCTCAGACTCGAAGCCACCGGCATTTCCCCATTTGCCCAAGCCGTGTCTGGAACGCTGTTTTGTCTACTCTAGCGCATTCGGTCATTATCCCTCAAGCACGCTACCTGCGATTGCCTTCCTTGGGACCGACCTTGCACAAGCATTGCAATCAAATGCGTTCTTCAGCAGCCCGCCAGTGACCGGTTTCTCGTCCTACCGTTCGGCCCGAGACAGGCCTGTCAGGGTTCGCTTGATCTCCTGAAACGGATTGGATTTCCACCCAGAGATGGTCGCGTGCGGACGGCTGGTGGCGTCCTCTTCATGGCTTCGAGGTTGAGCCGGAGGCGTCTCGATCGGGGCGCTGGCGCTTTCCTGCTCCTGCCGAATACGAACCAAGCTGTCGTGATGCGCGGCAGCAGCCAGGAACTGCTCGCGCAGCTCCTGCTGCACTTCAGCGAGTTGCCGATACAGAAGGCTTCGTTCTGCGTCAAAAGTCTTACGCTGCTCGTCGATCTCGGACTGAAGTTCTCCGAGTTGCGCCTGTGCTTTGGTGAGCCCGGCCTCGGCAATCCGGAACTCGCTGAGCGCCGTGTCGGGATCAGTGGGAAATGAAAACGGCAATGGGAGCGATGCGGCCTCAAGTTCTCCATCCAAGCTCAGAGCTACCCGGTCGAATGCGACCGCCTGGCAGGCAACAATCGCCTGCCATGCCTTCCAGGCCGGCACGCTCAGTCTCAGCATCGCATGCGTCGGAGCGCCAAGCATTGCTAAACGTTGCATGAGCGCTGTCTGAAATAGCTGCGGATCCAGCTCGATCGCCGATATGGAAGCGAAAATTACGCGCTGGCGATGAAGACGATATGCCGATAGCAGAGTGCCGGCCTGCTGTTTCCAGACGGCCAGGCTCGCCGAGGGAGGACAGTTCAATACCAGCCCACGAGCCACCGCAATTCTCGCGGGGTCGTAGAGCACGAGGATTCGGCTCTCCGCCGATTCGGCGAGTGCCCGGCGAAGCGCATCAACTCCGTCCGGTTCCGAAGCTGAGATCGCAGTAATATCCCGGTCGGCCAAATAGGACTGGACCTGCTTGATGACGTCAACCTCTGCGGCTTGTCCCTCACCCCCGTCACCAAGGTTCGCCGTCCGTATGTCAAACATGGACTTTTGATCTGTGAAAGGTTTCCGCTCGACTGGAAATTACTGCGGCGGGACGCCACAATAGCATGACCCAGCACGAATAGGCGTCAAAATTGACATCGTCAATGGCGCGTCCGCACCAAGGAATTCCGTCCTTAGACGGCGACCGGAGGTCCATCAGCCCGAAACGCAAAGGGATCGATCTGCCGTATCTTGCTGCCGGCAAGAACAGGCGATACCAGCCGGCGAGCGACGGATGATCTTGAGGCTATGATTTGTCGGTCTGAAATAGGAAAATGGGTCTTGCGACCCGGTGAGAAAGCTAGTCGACAACAGAGACCAATATATGAACGTCCAATCCACGTCAGCAGCTTGGCTGGCGGCGATCGAACAGCGTGAGGAGATCGGAACCATTCTGCACCTTGGTGCTGGCTGGGGTAACGAGTTAGCGGCATGTCTGGAAACCGGCGCTCGAGAGGTTGTCCTGGTAGAACCGAACGCTGACTTTCTGTCAGCGCTTGAGCGGGAGGCCGAGAACAATCCTCGAGTGCGGCTCCTTCCCGTTGCGGTATCCGCAAAGCCCGGCCGCGCGCCGTTTCATCTGCTGAATTTTTCATCGCGGTCAAGCCTGAATGTACCCACCGGCCTGTCCGAGATATTTCCCGGACTGCGCGAGGTCGCAGAGGTTGTCGTTGAAACTCTCAGTATTGACCAGATTTTGGAGCGGCTTGCGCTCGACGTCGACGCGAGTCATGTCCTCATCGTCGATTGCCCCGGGGCAGAACACGTCGTGCTCGACTCGCTGCTTTCGATCGACCGGATGCTGCAGTTTCGCCACGTGTTCTTATACGGTGCGAAGGAGATAATGTACGATGGCAGCAGGTCCATCGACGAACTCGTCGCATTGCTGGAGAAGCACGGCTACCAGGTCGAGGGACGCGATACGACTGACCCGGATTTTCCTGGCTTCAGGATGCGGCTTGATCCGCTTTCGTTGGACAATGCGCGACTTGGCGCTCAGCTCCAACAGACTTTGATCGAAACTGAGACGCTTCGCGCTGAGGTCGCGGCGCGAAATGACCGAATAGCCCAGCTTGAGAAGGCCCTGACGGAAGCGAGGGACGAAGCCACGGGTATCGGCGGTGCACGTGCCGACATTGAGGCGATGCTTGAGGCGGCGAACGGCAGGCTGGCGGTGCGGGATATTCGAGTCGCTGAGCTTGAGACGGCGCTCGATCAAGCGCGATCGATGGCCGAATTCGCTGGCAAGGCGTGCGGCGAGGCTGAGACCCGGTTGAAAGCGGAGACCGACAGGCTCGCAGAGCGAGATATCGAGATAGCGGAGCTGGAGAGAGCGCTCACTGTGGTGCGGGAGGCAGCTGCGGATGTTGGCAAGACGCGGGTCGAAGCGGAGGCCAGGCTTGCGGAAGTAAGCAGCAGGCTGGCCGCCCGGGACGGCCTGGTGACTGAGCTCGAGAAGGCGCTGGCCGAGGCGCGAACGCTGGTCGAAGCTTCAGGGCAGGCGTGCAGCGCGAGCGAGGCCCGGCTGAAGGAGGAGAGTAGCAGGCTCGCGGCGCGGGAGGCGGAGCTCGAAAAGGCACTTGCCGAAGCTCGGGCCGCGGCCCACGCTGCCGGCAAGGCGCGTAGCGAGACCGAGAGCCGACTGAAGGAAGAGAGTGTCAAGCTCGCGGCGCGGGACGGTCGGGTGGCGGAGCTTGAGAAGCAACTCGGCGAGTCCCGGGCTGCGGCCGAGGTCGCAGCCAAGGCGCGGGGCGAGATCGAGGCCCGGATGAAGGAGGAGACCGTCAAGCTCGCGGCGCGAGACACTCGGGTGGCGGAGCTTGAGAAGGCACTCTCCGAGTCTCGGACAGCGGCCGAGGCTGCAGTCAAGGCGCGTAGCGAGACCGAGAGCCGGCTGAAGGAAGATAGCGCCAAGCTCGCGGCACGAGATGACCGGATCGCGGAGCTTGAGAATGCGCTGACTGTGGTGCGCCAGGAGACTGCAGCTGTTGGAAAGGCGCTCAGTGATGTGAAGGCTCAGCTTGGCGAGCAGGTCAAGATATCTTCCACCGAAACGGACCGAGCCAAGACTTTGGAAGCGACCCTCTCCGAGGCGCAGGGCTCGCTGAAAACTGTGGAGGCAAAACTTGCGGGAGCGGAAAGCCGAAATACGGAGCTTGACAGCAAACTCAAACAGGCACTTCAGGACGTTCATCTGGCGCGGCAGGATTTGGCGGTCGCCGTGCGTCTGAACGCAGTGGTTCAAATGGACTTCCGTGATTTGCAGGAACGCTATCGTGAAACGCTGCGGACAAAAGCAAGCCAGGAGGAACTGCTTCGTAACCTCACCCCCCGTCTGCAGGAGGCCGCGCTGTACTTGAGCGATGTTGCCTCAAACGAGACCGGAAAAACATCGCCGCTGACAAAGAAGCCCCCGAAGGAATACGGGATCGCCTCGGTTTCAAGGGATGGGAAGCAAGTCCCCACTCTCGCGAGCGCGCCAAAAAGTGAACAAAACAAGCCTGAAAGAAGTTCAATCAGAAAAGCCAGGGGGAGAGTTCTGAAGCCCGGGAGCCGGGATTAGACCCGACTTGCAGCGGAAGGCTGACTGCGAAACTCATAGAACGTTCTGATTTTCGACAACAAACTCGCCGCCGCAAAATCGGAATCCGGCGCGCCCGTTTTTCCATGGCATCGTGAATTCAAGTGCGGAGATTGTTTCGGGATGATCGACAGACCGAGAAGAACGACGCCAATCGACAAGGCTCTGGCCCTTCTGGATAATCATTTCGGACCAACCGAAGTGCGATCCTCCTTGAGTCTTCTGGAGCAGTGTGAAGCCTTTTGTGCAGCGCTGGAGGCGAAGGAGCCGGAGCCTGTACGGATGCTGCATCATTTCGCCTGCACCGGAGGCACGGTGATTGCGAAATGCATCGCTGCTGTGCCGAATACGGTTCTGCTTAGCGAAATTGACCCCCTGAGCACGCTGCAAACAGGCGAAAAGGCGAAGAGATTTGCGCCAACGGACCTGATTCTCAATCTGCGCAACAGTCTTCGGAGCGTGAACGACGAAACGATCGAAACGGTTTTCGCGGACGGCTTTCTTGCAATGTACAAGAGCCTTACCCTGGAAGGGCGCCGCCTCGTGATACGAGAGCATACCCATTCCCATTTTTGCACGAAGGTTGACCCGGCCGGACGTCCGTCAGTGCACGATCTCATCGCAAGGATTGTGCCGGTGCTTTCGGTTGTGACGGTCCGGCACCCGCTGGATTCGTTCCTGTCGCTCCAGGCGAACCGCTGGATTCATTTTTCACCATCTACACTTGAGGAATACTCAAGGCGCTATCTGGCGTTCCTGACGGCATATGAGAAAGTTCGCGTCATCCGATACGAAGACTTCGTAGCCGATGTCGAACATACGCTCCAAGAGATGTGCGACATCTTCAAGCTTCCGCACAATCCATATTTCTTGGAACTGCTGCCGATCATATCTATTTCAGGAGACAGCGGCCGATCGAGCAACATCATTGAACCGCGGTCGCGGCGAGAAATTCCAGAAGCAGTTGCCGAGCAGGTGTTATCCAGCCCCAGTTATTTCAGGCTTTGCCAAGACTTGGGATATGAGCCGAGCCCGACGAATTTCGAACGAGGTCGAGTATCAGACCAAGGTCGCGCCAACTGATGCTGACGGCGGGTGATGCAAGGACAGGATGAGTAAAGCGATAGTCCGCAAATGCAGGAGGGATCGCTACGATAGCGCACCGATAGGCAGTCGGCGGGCGCCGTACGAGGCCCGCCGTTGGTCAGTGGGGCTGCCCAGCAGACCGTTTGAGCTTGGCGTCCTGAGCTGCGCGGCGCTGATCGCCGTGCAGTCGCCATTCAGACATAGGGGTCCTCGATCGGCTCGTCCTCAAGATGCCGGAAGCCGTGCTGCCATTTCGCCCAATGCACCTTGCCCTCGCTGTATTGCCAGGGTCTGTACTTCAGTTCGGCCTGGCGCAACCGATTGTTGATCATCACCAGGTCGACCAGCGCCAGCTGCCCGTAATAATAGGCATTGTCGCAGATATCGAACATCCGAAAGCCGACCTTTTCGAGCATCGCGGCGCGCGAACAAAGATCCTGCCGCCCAATCGAGGTCTCGATGATGACAAAGGAGGCGCCGCGTAGCACCGTCTGCCCACCAGCGATGATCTTCTCCTCAACCCCATCCACGTCGAGTTTCACCAGGTAGGAAAGGTCAGGAAGGGCGGCGCCGGCGAAGACGGTGTCGAGCCGCCTCGTGGGGACTTCCTCGATCTTGACAAGAAACGGCATGTCCTCTTCGCGCTTGTCTCTGAGATGGGCATGGGTAACCCGTCCCGACCCATCCTGGCTTGTGTTGTGCAGATAGAGAACTCCGTCCGTGTCGCTGAGCGCAATCTTGTGCAACGTATAGGCGATCCCCTTCTTGCGATAGTTCTCCTCCAGCTTCTGATGATAAACGGTGGTCGGCTCGAACAGATGATGATGGCGGTCCGAGAAGACCTCCATCAGAAAATCCGTCTTGCTCTGCGCGCCGATATCGACCACCTGCCGCACCGCCTCGGGCGAGATCTGGCGCACGAGTCGCAGGGACTGGGTCATGACGGGGTATCGCATAAAGCTCTCGCCGGAAGCGTTGTTAACCACAAGTCTCTGCCCCTACACCGAAAGCAACCCGAAGGCTAGGTCGCGGAAGAAGGGCCCGTCGTTGCCGCGGCGCAGCGATGGTCGTGCGGCGGCCATCAGACATCGCCCGCCACGAAAAAAAACGGATGATTTTCCTATTGGCGCATTTTGAGATCGGTATCCTGGGGCCGCCGTTCTCGATCAATCGGTTGCGGCATGACTTCCGTCCTATCATCCAGTGCTTTGTCGACGAAGCCGCCGCTTGCGATTTTCAAGCCGTATCTGGGCAAGCGACGGTTTTGCCCGCTTGAAACGTCTTCTCTGTCCAAAACGGAAGGCGACTGGCCACTCTTGAGCATCGCGGCAAGGTTCGTCGAGAATGCTGGCAAGGCGCTCAGGCGCTCGGAGTTATCAATGCCGATGTAGCGAGGATCTCTGTCCGAATGATGCGCCGGACAGGCTGTCATGCGGCGCCCGCCTCGTTGAGCGCCGGGGCGCGGAACTCGTCCGGCTCGCCTTGCCGCGCACGACGCGATGAAGGCCGAGACCGGGCGCCTGCCGCCAGACCTTGCGTGCGCCATACACCTCTAAAATCACGGTGCGATGCGCTCGACGCCCGGCTTCAGCGCCGGTCCCGCTTCGCTCGCGCCGAGAGCCTCTCCGGGTCGAAGCTTTTGGGCGACAGGTCGTCGGAGGTTGACGGGCGATCGGCGGCATTCTCGCAGATCGGCTCGGCCCCAATGCGCGTCGCGGTGATCGTCGATGTGACGTTGGACTTTGCCGCAATGCACGAATAATCTTGGCATCGATGTTGGCAATAAAACCATAAGGTGAGAGTGGGCAATGCTGAGCGTATGTAACATCTGCGCAAGTACAGAATTTCAAGACTTCAAGCAACGCCCTCTCGCTCAATGCAAGGGTTGCGGCTCTCTCGAGCGGACCAGGTTGCTGGCGTTTTATCTTGCTCAGATGAAGCTGGACCCTGGCGCAAGTGTTCTGCACATCGCTCCCGAGAAAGGACTATTCGATTATTTTTCGTCACGGTGGGAAATAAGCGACTACGTTGTTGCTGATTTTAATCCCGAGCAATACGCCTTTACGAAGTGTCGGAGTATCGACCTCTGCAATCTTGAAAGTTGGCCTTCGGACCAATTTGATTTGATCGTGCATTCCCATGTTCTGGAACACACCACCTGCAATATTGCCTATACAATTTATCACCTTCATAGAATGCTCAAGAGGAATGGGCGTCATGTTTTTGTTGTTCCGTTTGCATCCGGAAAATATGAAGAGAGCTTTCGCACGATGAGCAACGCGGAGCGAACGCAAAGATTTGGTCAGTGGGACCACGTCCGGCGCTTCGGATGTGACGATATTGATATGCACCTGGGAAAAATTGTTCGCCTGCCGTCTGCGTTTGACGCCACCAGTTTTGCGACCGTGACAGAACTGGAACAGGCAAATATCCCGAAATTGAGTTGGACGGGGATAAACCCTTCTACCGTGATAGATTTGGCAAAGAACGACTACTTGCTGAGTAGATAAGTTTGAACTGCTGAGACGGATTGTACAAAGTGTACCCGGATGCATGTATGGCTGACAAGAAAATCGGCCGACCGTACAGAGAGCGCGATCGGCTGACAGTACTGCTACGAGCGGGCGGCATCAGGCGGTTTCTTGTTGGCTCGTTTTGATGGTTGCTTCTCCTCCTTTCGCTGTTGGGTTTTGAGCAGACCTTCGACGAAGGCTGTTGCCGCGGCCCTCCATGCCGCGGCCCTGGTGCGAACCGCGCTGATCATATTTCCATGTATGTATCGAGAACGTCCTGCATCTCCGCGGTTGTCTCGAACCAGTGCGTCGTCCCTCGGCGCGGAAGTGTGCGGTGCAACCACTCGACGATGCCGTTGGCTTGCAGGCCCTGGTCGTGCGCCGAACCTTGGCCAAGGGGACACGGAGGTATGCCCGTTTCGCAACGGGCGGGGGTTGGCCTGAAAGCTGGTGGATGGCCGACCGAGGATGGTATGGACTGACATCAAGTCCTGTGCTGAAATTTCAATCATTGCAAATTACCAGCCCGGAAGAAGGCTGGCTGTTGCGTGTGAGATCGACGATCTTGCGTTATCTCGAAGAGGAGGCTGGCGTGAACTCTGATGCTCTCAACTGCCAATTGGCGGCCGGGGGACCGTTTCGCTTGCCGTGCATTCCGTGATCCTCTGGCATGAGCGAACTCACGACTGCTCAGCCACCCTGAAATTCTTGCGGGAACTGCTTGGCAGAGCGACACCCGCATCGACGTTGACGGAACTCACCCACCTTTCGGACGTGGAAGCGTCTTTGCGGGTGGCCGACAACAACATGCGGCTTTTGTTTTTGTGTCCGCCGCCGGTCTCGGCGCTTTGCATTGCCATGGCGCAGGGGACGCCGCCGGGGACTGCGTTGCGCGACTGGAAGGGCAGAGCGCAAGAGATACTGCGCCTGTCGCGCCGTCACAGACGGATCACGACGATCGTCAGCCCTTTCACAATCGTTCGCCATCCCAGGCAGCTTTTCGAGACACTGGGTTTAAGACTGGGTGATGGGCAGATGCCTGCGGCACCTCGTCTGGACACGAAGGCTGGTGACGATCTGATTTTTCAGTTGCTCGCGAACCATGCCCTGAACGCGGACATTCCGGCTCGGATTTTGGCCAGCGAACTCGAGGCAAGTACGCTCGATTTCTCCGGCGGTGCCCTATGGGGCATCTTCAGTGCGGATCGTGCCTTCGCGCAATATCAGGACATGGTCTGGCAGTCAGCGCAGGCCCAGACCTGGGCCGAGCGTGTGGCCGGGCATGAAGCCTTGAAGCAGAAGTTTCTCAACCTGCAGGAGCAGGTCAATGCATTGACGGCGCAAAACAGGATTCTGGCGAACCAACAGGAGCAAGGAGGCACAGCGGCACGTCCCAGCCGTGAGCGAGGCCGGCAAGTTCCTCCGAGCCCCGAGAAGCCGGTTGCGGCAGGCGGTCTGGTTCAGCAACTCACGGTGAGACTTGGCCGCGCCAAACCCGTCAGCCAAGTCGAACTGCGCGAACTCCGGGCCATTCTTGCCGACATCGAATCCGGAACTGAAGCCTCTGAATCGCTCGCGGCGAGGATACGCGTCAATGGGCCAGGCCTGCTTGCGCTCCTGTCCTTCGAGCCGCCAACCAATTCCCAACGCGCCGAATTGGCAGGCAGTTCTGAGACCTTCATTCGAAAGGTGCTTTCGGCGTCATCGGTTCCCGACGGTGGGGGGCTCATCAACGATGCACGGCGCGGCGTCGCCGACCGGCCGCTCTCCGGACTGGCGGCCTCAGCGGACTGGCATGACCCCCGTTGGCTCAGTTTCGTTCCCGGCTTTACCGACGAGGAACCGCTCGATGCGCCGGGTTCCCGCAATCCATGGATCTGGGAGCGCGCGCATTTCCTCTACGGGCTGGACCGGATCGATCGTTCCCGTCCGATCCGGAACGTTCTGGCTGTTTGCGAGCTTCAGGAAGACCTCATCAACAAGCTCGTACGTCGTTTCGGAGGCATCGACCTGCTTGACGTCAATCTACTCCTCAAGCCTGCCATGAACGCGGGGCGGCCCTCGACTTACTTTATCGGAGACATGCTTGAAGAAACGCGTGGGGTCGAGCAGCTGTCACGAGCGGACTTCGACCGCCTGCCAAATGGTTGTTATGACGCGATTGTGCTTCCGCACGCGTCAGCGCTTGTGGGGGGACCGGACAAATTCGCGAACATCCTGTCGCAGCTTGACCCGAAGCTCGCGGTGGGCGGGACCGTCGCCTTTAGCGCCCATATCCCGCTGGGTCGGGCAAGCTCTAATCAGAACCTCGTGGATGTAAATCTCGCCGGCGATGATGGGCTTGTTGGACGGATTCTCCGCGGAACATCCTTTGATTGGATGGACGGGGTCGACATGACGCTTTGCGGTCACGACCTCGGTCTCTTCGGCCCACCGCAGACGCCGGGGGTGTTCTCCGAATCAGCCGGAGACGAAATGACATGGCCGGGCGTATTCTTTCTGGGAAAGTCGGCCGAGACGCCCCGTCCTGCCTGGGAAAGGGTTCTTCGTGACCAACACGATGCCAGCCTCGGCGATCAGACCAAAAAGCTGCGCCTGTCTCCGGGCAGCCGACGGATTGGAGACGCGATCGTGGTGTCGCCTCGCCGCGAGCGGATGACTGCGTTCTACGGGCCCTATATTCGCCTCTCTGCCGGCACCTACAGGGCGAGCGCAAGATTGCGGCTTGATGGAAGCGGAATTTTCAAGGGAAGAATCGACGGAATTTTGGAGGTCGTGGCGGGAACAGTGAGGCTGGCGGAAGTGCAGACCTCCGGCGCGGCGCGGATCTTCGGCCGTGAGCAAAGCTATGTTATGGATTTCGATATTCCCCATGGGTTCGACCAGGAAATCGAGATTCGCGCTGTGGTCGCCACAAATGTTGCTGTACGATTTTTTGACATCATGATTGAGCGTAAGATGGAGCCGCAACAGGTTCAGGATGACACCTAATAGCTCTCCCATCACCGAGGGCTGATTGGACTGCACCGGCCGGCATGCCCGGCATCAACCGTTCCAATTTGAACCTCAGCGTGCAGGTTACTCAGACATGCGCTGACGTGACCCTGCCACTGAACATTCATCCCGGCGGCGGTTGGAAGCTCGGCCAAATTTGCGCTGAAATCGCTATTCGCTGCAGAACGATATTCCTCTTTGGGGGTATTTCGCCTAGATCGCATCATCCGAGCGCTTGCTCGCCAGGCGAGCATGTCTCTGAGAGATTGCACTCCGACGATCGACGATTTGTTGCGGATGGTAGTTCTCGTCCAGAATATCGACACCCTCCGCGATATCGTTTTCCAGGATGCGGATCGAATAAACCAGCATTCTCCATTCGGCTTCGATCTGCTCGGCATCAAACCCCTGGCTGCGCTCCCATTCCTTGAATCCCTGTTTGGCTCTGCGGTAAACCCGTCGTCGCTCCGCAAGGCTCGACGCATCCGTATTCCGCAGCGCCTCACAAATCAGCATCCAATAATCCATCAAGATCAAGTCCCGCCGTTGGCTGTTCCGAAAACCGCTTGAAAAAGCCGAGAGAATCTTGCTGACATATTTCTTCCGAACCGCGCTGGATGATGCATCCGAGCGCTAGGTTTTAAAGGGATTACGAAACGAAGCCAAGATCGGCCCATTCGTGCCGTGCGTTTCAGCCAATTGACCGATGCCGCCACGGCCGCTACGGGATGGCATCATGGCCCGTCCGCGCCGCAATCCCATGTCGAAACGGAGCAAACCCGGCAAGGCATCCGACACCGATCGCGTCGGCACCATCTACCGCGCATTGCGGCGGGCCATCATCGAACAGGCCCTGGAGCCGGGAGCCAAGCTCCCGGAAGACGCCATCGGCGAACGCTTCGGCGCCAGCCGCACCATCGTGCGCCATGCGCTCGGCCAGCTCGCCGCGGAAGGACTGGTCGAGCTTCGTCGCAATCGCGGTGCTGCGGTCGCCACTCCGAGCTGGGATCAGGCGCGTGACATTTTCGACGCGCGCATCGCGATGGAGCGCCTGGTCATGCAGCGGCTGGCCGGCCAGCTCACGCGCCCGCAGATCGAGCAGCTCAGGAACCATGTGGACGAGGAAGAGCGGGCGCGCGGCCGCGACGAGCCACTGTCCATCCGGCTTGCGACCGAGTTCCATATCGTGCTGGCGGAGATGACCGGCAGCGCCGTCCTTGAACATTATGTCAGCGAAACCTCGTCACGCTGCGGTTTGATCCTCGCGCTCTACAGCCGGCCGCATTCGTCGGAATGTGCGGTCAGCGAGCATCGCGAGATCATCGAGGCATTGGTCGAGGGTGACGCGACGCGCGCGGTCGCGGTCATGGATCAGCATCTTGAAGCTGTCGCCAGCCGCGCACTGATCGTGTCTCGGCCCAACAAGGGCAAGGACATCAAGGATATTCTCGCAGGCTACGTCAACGCTGAGAACGAGAAGGGACGGAACGGCGCGCGGCGTTGATCGCTCCGCCGTCATTCGATGCGCTACGCCACGATCCCTCTTGCCGTCAGGATGCGCTCGGCTGAGTCGTTCCAGACATCCATCTGCACGATCTTGCCGCCGCGGACCACAAACCGGTCGACATAGCGATTGCCCTCGAACACTGTGCCGTCCGGCCATTCGCCAAAAAGCGTGCCAAGGTTGTAGACGATGGTCTCGCCCCGTCCCGGCACCACGTCGGTGCGCTCCATTTTCTTCTTCACCCATTTGTAGCGCCCCGCATTGAACGCCGTCGTCTCGCGCGGATGCTTGTACTTGCGCCCGCCGGTAAACGTAATGGCGAGATCGTCGGCGATGTAGCGCGCCGCCGTCTCCGGATCCGGAACCATCGAGGCGATCAGATAGCGCTCGACGATGGCTGCGGCTTCGGCAGTCTCGTCGGTGGCGGAAAGGATCTGGGCGGTGGCTGGTGACATGGTGCATCCCTCATCGCGTCGACCCGTAAGCCGGGTGACGATCCCCTGCATAATCCCTGCCACAGATTGGATGCAATGCCGGCCATTATTCGTATACAATATCGCATACGATTTTGCCTGAATCCGGGGCTCGTTGCCCATTAGATGTGCGGTGGAGCCAAAAGGCAGCGGATTCTTCTGCAATTTCAGTGCATGCGCTTTGGCATGCGGCTTGCGTCAGCAGACCCCAGTTGTTCACCGACCGGAGAGGTATGCCATGATGTCCCGTCTGCCGCTTCCCATCAACCGACGGCTCGTTCTCGCCAGCGCCTTGGCGCTGGTCATGCTCTCACCGGCTGTGGCCCAGCAAACCATCAAGGTCGGGCTGGTTGCGGCCATGTCCGGCCAGTCCGCCAAATCCGGAGAGGCCATCACGCGCGGCCTGACGCTCGCGATCGACGAAATCAACGCCAAGGGCGGCGTGCTTGGCAAGAAGCTGGAACTGGTCTCGCGCGATGACGAGAGCAATCCCGCCAAGGGCGTGGTCGCTGCACGCGAGCTGGTGCAGCGTGAAAAGGTCGCGGCCCTGTTCGGCGGCGTCGATACGCCGGTGTCGCTCGCGATCGTGCCCTTCGCCAACCAGGCCAAGGTCCCGTTCATGGGCGTGTGGGCGGCAGGCACGCCGATCACCAAGAACGGCGCGGCCGAGAATTACGTGTTCCGGGTCTCGGCGGTGGACGAAATCGTCGACAAGGCGCTGGTCGATTATTCGATCAAGAAATACGCCGCCAAGAAGCCCGGCATGATCCTGATCAACAATCCCTGGGGCGAGTCGAACGAGAAGGGCCTGAAGGCCGCGCTCGCCGACAAGAAGATGGAATATGCCGGCATCGAGAAATTCGAGACCAACGACGTCGACGTGGTGCCGCAGCTCACCCGCCTGAAGCAAGCCGGTGCCGACGTGCTCTATCTCGTCGCCAATGTCGCGCCATCCGCGCAGGTGGTGAAGTCGCTGGACCGCATGGGCTGGAACGTGCCGATCGTCTCGCATTGGGGCCCGGCCGGCGGACGGTTCGCCGAACTCGCTGGCGCAAGCGCGCCGAAGGTGCATTTCATCCAGACCTACAGCTTTTCCGGCAAGCTGCCGCCGAAGGGCGAAGCGGTGCTGGCGGCGCTGAAGAAGAAATTCCCCGAGATCAAGTCGCTCGCCGACGTGACTCCGGCGGTCGGCATCGCCAACGCCTATGATGCGATGCACCTCACCGCGCTGGCGATCGCGAAAGCCGGATCGACCGAAGGCCCGAAGGTCCGTCAGGGCTTCTACGCGATCGACGGCTATGACGGCCTGATCAAGAACTACAAGAAGCCGTTCACCGCGACCCAGCATGACGCGCTCGGATCTGACGATTATCTTTTCACCTATTTCAACAAGGACGGTGAAATCCTTCCGCTGACGAACTGAAAATCTTGCTCTGGAGTCGTCCCCGCGAAAGCGGGGACCCATATCCACGGCTCTGGAATATGGGTCCCCGCCCGTGCGGGGACGACAACCAGGATGTCCTCGAGATGACGGAGCCGCTATCCTCATGCTGATCACCTCCGCGATCATTTCCGGCATCGGGCTTGGCTCCATGTACGGACTGATCGCGCTCGGTTTTCACGTCACCTATATCGTCTCTCACACCGTGAATTTCGCACAGGGCTCGGCGATGATGCTGGGCGCGGTGCTGGGCTATACTTTCGGCATCACCTTGGGCTGGCCGATACCGCTGGCGGTGGTCGCGTCGCTGCTCCTGTGCGGCCTGTTCGGGCTCCTGGTCGAGCGCACGCTGGTGCGTCCGTTCGCCGAGCGTGGCTCCAATGCATGGCTGATGGCGACGGTCGCCGGCGGCATCGTGCTCGACAATGTCGTGCTCTTCACGTTCGGCAAGGAACCGCGCAGCTTCCCGTCCTTCCTTGCGCAGAAGCCGGTCGAGATTTTCGGCGCGGGCGTCTATCCGCTCCAGCTGATCATTCCCGTGGTTGGGATCGCGGCAGCGCTTCTGTTTCATCTGGTCACCCACCGCACCCGCTACGGCAAGGCTTTGCTGGCGGTGGTGCAGAACCCGGATGCCGCGCGGCTGATGGGCATCAATGTGCGCATGATCGTGGCCGCGTCCTTCGCGATCTCCACCATGCTCGCTGGCGTCGCCGGTCTGCTCATCGCGCCACTGTTCAGCGTGCATTCCGAGATGGGCATGCTGTTCGGGATCAAGGCTTTCGCGGTCGCGATCCTGGGCGGCATCACCTCGGCCTGGGGCGTGGTGCTGGCCGGCCTCGCCTATGGCCTGATCGAGGCGCTGGTCACCGCCTATCTCGGTTCGACCTACACCCAGATCGTGGTTTTCTCGGTGATCATCCTCGCGCTTACCATCATGCCGAACGGCCTGCTGGGCCGCCCGGCCGTGAACAAGGTCTGAGCCGATGGTCGAGACCCTGCGCGCCATCGGTACGCCGCTTGCCATTCTCGCCGTCACGGCTGCGGGCATCGCATTCGGGGTAGCGACCGAAGGCTACTGGCATTTCGTGCTGGCACTGGTCGCGCTCACCACCATTACCGGCGTGGGACTGAATATCCTGCTCGGGCTGACCGGCCAGATATCGCTCGGCCATGTCGGGTTCTATGCGATCGGCGCCTATACCGCAGCGATCCTGACCCTGAAGGGTGTCAGCTTCTGGCTGGCCTTCCCCATTGCGGGCGCGCTGGCGGGCGTGGTCGGCGCGCTGCTGGCGCTGCCGGCCTTGCGCGTCACCGGGCCGTATCTCGCTATGGTCACCATCGCCTTCGCGTTTATCGTCGAACACGGCACCATCGAATGGCGCGACCTCACCGGAGGCCAGAACGGCCTCATGGGGATTCCACCCCCGTCGGTCGGCGGGCTCACATTCAGCGAACGCGACGTCGCCCTGATGGCGGTCGGCTGCGCCGGACTTGCGCTCTATTTCTTCCACCGGCTGGCCAACAGCAGCTGGGGCAAGGGCATGGTCGCGGTGCGCGACGCTGAAGTCGCCGCGCGCTCCATCGGCCTCAACCCGGTCATCGTGAAGACCGCCGCCTTCGCGCTATCGGCGGTACTGACCGGGCTTGCGGGCGCCATGTTCGCGCCGCTCCTGATGTTCGTTGCGCCCTCCAATTTCCCGTTCTCGCAATCGATCCTGTTCCTGCTCGCGGTGATCGTCGGCGGCGCGGGCTGGACGCTGGCGCCGGTGATCGGCGCGGTCGTCAGCGTAGTGCTGCCGGAGATGCTGTCCTGGCTTGCCGAATACCGGCTGCTGTTTTTCGGCAGCCTGCTGCTCGTGGTGCTGTGGCTGGCGCCGGAAGGCGTGCTGGGCTCGCTCGCCAAGCTGTGGCGGCGCATCGATCCGCGGCCGGCTGCGGCCGGCGGTTTCGACGTGAAAGCTTTCCTCAAACCCGCATCGCCGCGCGACCTGATCGCGCGCGACGTCGGCATTTCCTTCGGCGGCATTCGCGCCGCAACCGGCGTGAGCTTCGACGCCAAACCCGGGAAGGTGACAAGCGTCATCGGTCCGAATGGCGCCGGCAAGACGACGGTGCTGAACATCGTCGGCGGCTTCTATCGCGCCGATACCGGTTCGGTGATGCTCGGCGACCAGGATCTGTCCGGCGCCCCCGCCTGGAAGATCGCGCGCGCCGGCATTTCACGCACCTATCAGACCACCAAGCTGTTCACGACGCTCAACGTTCTCGACAATGTCCTGATCGCGCTCCGGCGCGGCGTCCTGGGAGCGCCCTTGTCGGACGCGGAGAATCCACAGGATCGCGCGGTGGCCGAAGCGCTGCTTTCTTTCGTCGGCTATGCCGGGCCGGTGGCGACGCCGGCCGGCGACCTGCCGCATGTCGACCGCAGGCTGGTCGAGATCGCGCGCGCGCTGGCGTCACGTCCCGACGTGCTGCTGCTCGATGAGCCGGCGGCCGGCCTGATGCGCTCCGACAAGGATGGCCTCAGCGCGCTTCTGCGCCAGATCGCCGATCTCGGCATCGCCGTGATCCTGGTCGAGCACGACATGACCCTGGTCATGGGCATTTCGGATCATGTGGTCGTGCTCGACGCCGGGGCGGTGATCGCGCAGGGCACGCCGCTCGAAGTGCGGCACAATCCGGCTGTGCTGAAAGCCTATCTCGGTGGCGGCGGCATGCGTGAGCGGCCGCGCAAGGAGGCATTCGAGCCGCCGGCCGATTCCATCCTGTCGGTGGTCAAGCTGACCGCGGGCTATGGCGCGGCGCCGGTGCTGCAGGCCCTCTCTTTCGACGTGCGGCCCGGCGAAATGGTGGCGATGCTCGGCGCCAACGGCGCCGGCAAGTCGACCATCATGCGCGCGCTGTGCGGCCTGCTTCGGCCGGTCGCCGGCAACATCGTGCTCGACAACAGGCAGGTCGCGGCGCTGGAGGCTTACCGGATCGCGCGCTCGGGACTGGCGCTGGTGCCCGAGGGCCGCCAGGTGTTCGGCGAGCTCGATGTGCGTGACAATCTCGTGCTTGGCGCATTCTCGCGCAAGGACGCCGATCTCGACCGCGAGATCGAAGCACTGCTCAAGCGATTTCCACGCCTGCGCGAGCGGCTGACCAGCCGCGCCGGGCTGCTCTCGGGCGGCGAACAGCAGATGCTGGCGATCGCGCGTGGCCTGATGGCGCATCCGCAGCTTCTGATGCTGGACGAACCGTCGCTCGGCCTCGCGCCCGCGATGATCAACGAGCTGTTCGACATTCTCGCCGAATTGCGTGACGAGGGCGTCACCATTCTGCTGGTCGACCAGATGGCCGCGCTGGCGCTGACCGTCGCCGACCGCGGCTACGTGCTCGAGCAGGGCCGCTTCGTCCGCGAAGGCGCGGCGGCCGAGCTTGCCGCCGATCCGGCGCTGGAAGCGGCCTATCTCGGCGCCAAGGAAAAATCCGTCGCGTGAGCAGCATGGTTCCGGAACAGATCATGCTCACCCAGGAAATGGAGTGCATTTGTGGATTTCGATCTGATCCTGCGCGACGCGCGCATCGCCGGCAGCGCAGACCGAACCGCCGATATCGGCATCAGCAAGGGGCGGATCGCGGCAGTCGCGCCGGAACTGCCGAAGGGCGCCCCGGAAAAATGCCTCGATGGCCGGCTGGTGGTTCCAGGCTTCATCGAAACGCATATCCATCTCGACAAGTCCTGCCTGCTCGGCCGCTGCCAATGCGAGAAGGGTACGCTGGACGAGGCCGTGGTTGCGGTAGCCGCAGCCAAGCGCGGCTTCAGCCATGACGACGTCTACGAGCGCGCCAGCCGGACGCTGGAAAAGGCGATCAAGAATGGCACCACGCGCATGCGCACCCATGTGGAGGTCGATCCGCGGGTCGGGCTGACCAGCGTGCACGCGCTGCTGCGGCTGAAGAAGGACTATGCCTGGGCGATCGACCTGCAGCTTTGCGTGTTTCCGCAGGAGGGCCTGCTCGACGATCCCGGCTGCGAGGATGTCATGGTCGCGGCGCTCGAGGCGGGCGGCAATGTGGTCGGCGGCGCGCCCTATATGGACAAGAACTCGCACGGCCAGATCGCACGCATCTTCGCGCTGGCGCAGCGGTTCGGCATCGATATCGATTTCCATCTCGATTTCGGGCTCGATACCACGCATCTCGATGCGCTGGAGGTCTGCCGGCTTGCCGACGAGACCGGCTGGGGCGGGCGGGTGACGATCGGGCATGTCACGAAATTCTCCGCCATGCCGTCCGCCGATCTCGATGTGCTGGCGAAGCGGCTTGCCGATTCCGGCGTCGCGGTCACCACGCTGCCGTCAACGGACCTGTTCCTGATCGGCCGGGATTATGACGGCAACGTACCGCGCGGGGTGACGCCGGTGCATCGCCTGGTCGAGCGCGGCGTCAACTGCTCGATCTCGACCAACAACGTGCTGAACCCTTTTACGCCGTTCGGGGACTGCTCGCTGGTGCGGATGGCCAATCTCTACGCCAATGTGGTGCAGATCGGCGGGCGGCCGGCCGACATGGAACTGTGCCTGTCGCTCGTGACCGATCGGCCGGCACGGCTGATGAACCTGCGCGATTACGGGATTGCAGCCGGCAACCCGGCGGACATCGTGGTGATGGATTGCGCGGACGGCGCCTCCGCCATCGCCGAGCTTGCGCAACCGCTGATGGTGTTCAGGCGCGGGGAGATGACCGTGTCGCGGCCCGCGGCGACGCTGATGCGGCCGGGAGCGGGACAGGCGGATTCGGCGGCGGCGTGAACCAGCCGTCCGCTCCCTTTCGGCGTGCCCAGGGACTCTCGCAGGTCCGGCTCCAAGTCTCCTGAACTGGGGCAACCGATCTCTGACTTCCGGTTCGATCGGAGGTCGGCGAACGTTCGATTTGATGGCCGAAGCCGGAATGGATATGCATGGACCCCACCACGCGGAAGGCTCGCGCGCCAGGCTGCGGGACGGAGGCTGCACGCGGATGCCGGACCCTGAGACTCACGACCTCCTCGACCGGCATCTGTCGGCGTCGGTTCAGGTCCTGCAGGCGGCGGCGGCGTCGAACAGTTTCCGCATCAGCCTCCGGCAGGTCGCAGAGGTGATGACCGAGAGCCTGAAGAACGGCGGCAAGATCATGTTTGCGGGCAACGGCGGCAGTGCTGCCGATGCCCAGCATATCGCCGGCGAGTTCGTGTCGCGGCTCAATTTCGACCGCGCTCCGCTGGCGGCTCTGGCGCTGACCGTCGATACCTCGGTCCTGACCGCGATCGGCAATGACTACGGCTACGAACATGTGTTCGAAAGACAGGTCCGCGGTCTCGGCCGCCCGGGAGATGTGTTCGTCGGCATCTCCACGTCGGGGCGCTCCCCCAACATCCTGCGTGCCATCGATACCGCCAGAGAACTCGGCTTGCGCAGCGTGGGCTTCGGCGGCGAAGGCCAAAGCGGTCTCAGCGAGCGCTGCGAGCTGATGATCGCGGCGCCATCGCGTCAGACGCCCTTGATCCAGCAGATTCACATCGTGGCCGCGCATGTGATTTGCGGCCTTGTCGAGGAGGCGCTGTTCGGAAAAAGGCCGTGAAGCAGGCGCTTTCCCTTCCCCACGGAGGACTGGGACGGAAGCACTCCGGCATGAACCGGACCCGGCTTGCCAAGCAAAGGGCTTTTTGCTGGATTGGCGCCCACCCCGCGCGGAGGCCCGAATGGTTCCCTTCTTCGTCCAGATCAAATGCCATATGGGCAAATCGTACCAGGTGGCCGATGCGATTGCCGACGCCGAGATCGCTTCCGAAGTCTATTCAACGGCGGGTCATTACGACCTGCTGGTGAAATTCTATGTCGATCCGTCTGTCGATATTGGGCATTTCGTCAACGAGAAGGTGCAGGTCATCCCGGGCATTCAGGACACGCTGACGATAATAACCTTCAAGGCGTTTTGAACGGAGGCAGCCCTCACGGCGCCGGCGGGGCGGTGTCGATGTCGCGCTTGCCAAGCTGCCGCTCACGGAACACCACGATCAGGCCGGCGGTCGCGATGATGCTCGCCCCGACGAACACGATCGGCAGCGGTATTTCGCCAAAGACCAGAAATCCGAACATCAGCGCCCACAGCATCGTCGAATAGGTGAATGGCGCCACCACCGATTGCGGCGCGTTGCGGTAGCTCTCGGTCAGGAAGATATGTGACAGCCCGCCGATCAGGCCGGTCGCGATCAGCGCCGCAAGCTGCATCGGCGACGGCATGATCCAGCCGAAAGGAAGCGTCGCCAGCCCGGCAAGCGCACAGAACAGCGAAAAATAGAACACAATTGACGATGTCGTCTCGGTATCGGTCAGCCGCCGCGTCTGGATCACCGCGCCCGCGTTGATGATGGCGCCCGAGAGACCGCAGATCGCCCCAATCGCGGTCGCCGTGGTCGCAAATCCCCCGTAGCGCGACGGATCGAAATGCGGCCACAGCATCACCAGCACGCCCACGAAACCGAGGATCACCGCAGACCAGCGATAGATGCGCACGCGCTCCTTCAGGAAGATTGCCGACAGCACCACGGTGGCCAGCGGCGAGGCGAACGAAAAGGCTGTGGCGTCGACCACCGGCAGCCGCGCCAGTGAGGCGAAGTTCAGGAACATGCCGCCCACGCTGAACAGGCCGCGCCCGGCATGGCCGAGCACGCGTTTGGTGCGGAGCATCTGCATCAATTCGCCCCGGACCAGCACGAGCAGCGTGATCGGCACGATCCCGAACGCGGCGCGGAAGAATACAACCTGCCCGACCGGCGCGGTTTCGCCCGCAAAACGCACAAGCACCGACATCGCCGCAAACATCAGCGACGAGATCAGCGTGAAAAGAATCGCCTTGGTGACATTCATTGAGGGGAAGACGCCGAGGGCGCGTCCGGCACGGACGCTCAGGTCCCTCCCCTCCTGTCGCCGATGAACCGGCTGCCCGCAAGGGGCTGCGCCGCATGCCAAGGATGCGGCGCAATCCTACTTGGCGGGACGCTTGGGCCCCTCCACCGGCGGCAGCGACTTGAGATAGATCGCCATCGCCGCCCGGTCCTCCTTGGAGAGTTGCGAAGTATTGCGGATCACCGGCCCCATATTGGAGCCGACCGAGTCACCCGAAGGCGTCATGCCCGAATCAAGCAGATACTCGATGTCGTCCTGCGTCCAGTCCTTCAGCCCCGTCTGCGTAATGTTCGGAACCCAGCCCTTGCCCTCAGGATTGGGGCCGCCTGCGAATTTCTGTCCCGAAAGGATGCCCCCCAGCAGATTGCGCGGCGAATGGCATTCGGCGCAGTGGCCCGGACCGTTCACGAGATAGGCGCCGCGATTCCATTCCGCGGATTTGCTCGGGTCGGGCTTGAATGACGAATCATCGAAAAACAGCAGCTTCCATCCGCCCAGAGGCCGGCGAATGCTGAATGGGAACGGCACGTCATGGGCCTTCGAAGCATCCTGCACGGCCGGCAGTGTCTTCATGAAGGCGTGCAGATCGCGCACGTCTGCGACCGACATCAGCCGATAGGAGGTGAACGGAAAGGCCGGAAAATAGTGCGAGCCGTTCGGCGCGGTCCCCTTGAGCATGGCGTTGACGAACTGATGCTCGGTCCAGGCGCCGATGCCCATCTTGGGGTCCTGTGAAATGTTCGGCGCGTAGAAGGTTCCAAATGGCGAATGCAGCGGATGCCCGCCGCCCAGCTTGAGCTTGTCGGGCTGTCCCTCGGTCGCGTGGCAGGATGCGCAGCCACCGGCGTAGAACATGGTCTTGCCGTTTTCGAGGTTGGGCTGATGCGCGGCGAGCGCGGTCGCCGGCACTGTGGCGGGGATGGTGACGAACCAGAACGCCGCGAGGCCGACGACGCCCGCAACGATCGCCAGAAGGATCAGCTTGCGCAGCATGCATCACTCCCCATTGTCCAGACCGATACTATTCGGTCAGGCCGGCTCGGAAAAGTGCGGGGCGGCACATCCGGTGGATGGCCGCCCCATTGGTCACCCGACCGCGAAACCTAATTCTTTGAGATACGAAACATCTCATGGCAGGTGCCGCAGTTATCCTTGCCCATGGCGCTGAACGCCGCCTTGAAACTGTCGAGGTCCTTGACCGAGGTCTGGGCCGCTTTCGAAGCGGCGCCCCACTTCGCCATCGCCGCCTTGAAACCCTCCATGTCGGACCAGATTTTCGGCGACGCCGTGGTCTCACCGCCGGTCTTGGAATCGTCCGGGAACAAAGCCGGCATCTTTTCGGCGGCGTTGGCATAGACGACAAACACCTGAACCGCCTTGGCGTTGTCGTAGGGGGCCGAGCCACGCACCATCGCAGCACCGGTCTTCGCCGCCGCGCCGACGCCCTTCATGATCTCTTTGCGCTCGGCGATAGCCTTGGACTGGGCAATGACGGCGCTGGCGCCGAGAGCAATTGCGAGGGCGGCACAGACGGCGGTGCGAACGATCATTGGGAACTCCCCGTTTTTCGGAAGGAAGGACAGTCTCGGAAGGCGAACCGGCAAACCCGGACGGCAGATTGTTATTCCTAAAAAGTGACGCGACGGCTATTCCCCCCAGCAATCACTAAACCGTGATCCGATCCCCCATGCGAACTAGGTGACCGTTTCGTCCTTCGACTGCCGCATCGCGCGCCATATTCGCTCGGACGTCGCCGGCATGTCGAGATGCTCGACGCGATAGCCACGCCAGAGTGCGTCGATCACCGCATTCATCACGGCAGGGCAAGACCCGATGGCGCCAGCCTCGCCAGCCCCCTTCACGCCGAGCGGGTTGGCCTTGCACGGAACATTCCGGGTCTCGAATGTGAAATCGGGCATCTCCTGCGCCCGCGGCAGCGCGTAGTCCATCAAACTCCCGGTCACGAGCTGACCTGAATCCTCGTCGTAGACGGTGTGCTCCATCAGCGCCTGGCCAATTCCCTGCACCGCTCCGCCGTGAACCTGCCCCTCCAGCAGCATCGGGTTCAGCGAGACGCCGAAATCATCGACAATGACGTAGTTCACGATGTCGAGACGTCCGGTGTCCTCGTCGATCTCGACTTCGGCAACATGGGTACCGTTCGGATAGGTTGGCGCCTTGGGAACGAAGGCATCGGCCGCCCGCAGCTTGTCCGGCGTCGCCCTGGGATGGGCTGCAAGTGCGACGAGCGAGATCATGCGATCGGTTCCGGCGACCCGAATTGCACCATCTGAAAACTCAAGGTCACGCGGCGCGGCTTCGAGGGCGTCGGCGGCGACGTCCTTCAGTTGGTCGGCGAGCTTTGCCGCCGCCATGGCGACTGAATTGCCGCCGGCGGGAATCGAGCTCGATCCGCCGGTCCCGGTCCCGGTTGCGATGTGATGGGTATCACCCTGCAGCATGCGGACCTGGTCCGGCGGTACGGACAGGTGATCGGCCACGATCTGCGAGAACGACGTGTCATGCCCCTGCCCCGTGGTCTGGGTGCCAACATGCAGACGGATCGTCCCGTCCTTTTCGAGTGAGATGGTCGCCGTATCCGGCCCGTTGCCGCCGCAGGCCTCGATGTAGGTTCCGATCCCGAACCCGCGCAGGACCCCGCGCTTGCCGGCCGCAGACGCGCGGGCCTCGAAGCCAGCGAACTCCGCGAGTGCAAGCGCGCGCGACATCTGGCCGTCGAACTCGCCGGTATCGTAGGTCTTGCCGGTCGCGGTGGCGTACGGCATCTGCTCGGGCCGGATGAAGTTGCGCCGCCGCATTTCTTCGGGCGCCAGGCCGGTCTCGCGCGCTGCGGCATCGACCAGCCGCTCGATCACGTAGGAGGCTTCAGGGCGCCCAGCCCCGCGATAGGCGTCCACGGGCACCGTATTGGTGAAGGCGGCACGCACGCGAATGTAGCACACCGAAATGTCGTAGACCCCCGGCAGCATCGCGGCGCCGATATAAGGGATGTACGGCGCATAGGTCGACAGATACGCGCCCATGTCGGCGATGGTGTCGACATCGAGCGCGAGAAAGCGGCCGGCGCCGTCGAGCGCCAGGCGCGCGGTGGTGATGTTGTCGCGGCCCTGGGTATCGCCGAGAAAATGCTCGGTGCGGTCGGCGACCCATTTCACCGGCCTGCCCGTCGCCTTCGCCGCAACCGCGGCGAGTGCATATTCGCGATAGGCGAACAGCTTGGTACCGAAGCCGCCGCCGACATCGGGAGTGATCACCCGCATCTGTTCCGGCGCAAGACCCATCACTTGCACGCCGATGATGTCACGGATGGCGTGGCTGCCCTGGCTGCCGAGCGTCAGCGTGTAATGATCGCGCGCGGGATCGTATTGCGAAATCACCCCGCGGGTATCGATGTAATTGGTGACGAGGCGCTGGTTGACCAGCTTCACGCTCACCACCCGGGCGGCCGTCGCGAACACAGATTCGGTCCTAACCCGGTCGCCGAAACTGACTTCGAAGGCGAGATTTCCCGGGCGGTCCGGCCAGACCTGCGGCGCGCCGTCGGCAAGCGCAGCCGCCGCCCCGACCACATGCGGCAGCGGCTCCCAGTCGATCTCGATCGCTTCGGCCGCATCGCGCGCCTGATCGGGCGTATCCGCGACCACGAACGCCACTGCGTCCCCGACGTGATGGACCTCATCCAGAGCCAGCACCGGACAGGGCGGGACGATCATCTCCTGCCCCGGCACGCCGACGACGCAAGGCATCAGGCCAAGATGCCTGGTATCGGCGCCGGTCAGAAGCGTGCGGATTCCGGGCATGGCACCAGCCCGCGCGGCGTCGACGATCCGGAAGCGGGCATGCGCGTGCGGGGAGCGCAACACCACGGCATGGCCGCATTGCGCCGGCGCAAAGTCCGCGACATAGCGCCCGGCCCCGCGGATCAGCGGATCGTCCTCCTTGCGGACCAGCGCCTGTCCGACTCCGAATTTCATCGCAGCGATCCGTCAGCTTTGCTGTTCAGCGGCCCGGTCCGAAGTCTCAGGATGCATCTTGCGCCGCGCGAAGCGGTCCTCGATCCAGCGCACCATCACGTAGAAAGCCGGTGTGAACAGCAACCCGAAAATCGTGACCCCGATCATGCCGGACACGACCGCGACGCCCAGCGCCTGGCGCAGTTCCGCGCCAGCACCGGTAGCGATCGCAAGCGGAACCACGCCCAGCGTGAAGGCGAGCGACGTCATCAGGATCGGACGCAGACGCAATTCCGCTGCTTCCGACGCAGCACGCCAGCGATCCCGCCCCTGATCTTCGAGCTGCTTGGCGAATTCCACGATCAGAATCGCGTTTTTCGCCGCGAGGCCTATCAGCACGATGAACCCGACTTGAGTCAGAATGTTGCTGTCCTGTCCGGCCCAGACGACTCCGGTGATCGACGCGATCAGACACATCGGCACGATCATGATCACCGCCAGCGGCAAAGTCAGGCTTTCGTACTGCGCCGCGAGCACGAGGAACACGAACACCACCGCGAGGAGGAAGGCGAAGATCGCGGTATCGCCGGCGCGGATCTGCTGGAACGCAAGCGTCGTCCATTCATAGGCAAAGCCCGCCGGCAGGACTTCCGCCGCAAGCTTCTGCATGATCTGGATCGCCTGTCCCTGCGAAAATCCGGGCGCGGCTGCGCCGTCGAGTTCGGCCGCGGGATAGAGGTTGTAGCGCGGCACCCGATACGGGCCGGTGATGTCGCGGATCGTCGTGAATGAGCCGATCGGCACCGTATCGCCATCCGCGTTGCGTACCCGCAGATTGAGGATGTCCCGTGGTTCCAGCCGATAGGGCGCCGCCGCCTGCGCCTGGACCCGGAAGGTGCGGCCGAACAGGTTGAAGTCGTTGACGTAAAGGGAGCCGATATTGACCTGCAACGCGGCGAAAACGTCCGGCAGGTTGATGCCGAGGAGTTGCGCCTTGGTGCGGTCGATGTCGAGATAGAGCTGCGGCGTCGACACTTCGAACAGCGAGAATACCTGCATCAGGCCGGGGGTCGTGGCAGCGCGACCCATCATCGCACCGACCGCCTCCTGCAGGGCCTGCGGTCCGCGGCCGGCACGATCCTCCACCATCATGCGGAAGCCGCCGGCATTGCCGATGCCCTGCACCGGCGGCGGCTGCACCACCAGCATCAGGGCTTCCTGAATTCCGGCATACTTCCCGAACAATGTGCGCTGGATCGCGCCGACCGACTGAGCCGGATCCTTTGCCCGCTTGTCGAACGAGTCGAGAATGAGGAAGATCGCTCCGGCATTCGGTGCGTTGGTAAAGGTCGCGCCGGAGAAGCCCACGATATTGATGGCGTTGAGAACGCCCGGCGTCTCGAGCGCCAATTCGGTTGCGCGCTTCATTACCTTGTCGGTGCGTTCGAGCGACGCGCCCGGCGGCAATTGCGCCACGACGATGAGGTAGCCGCGATCCTGTTGCGGAATGAACCCTTGCGGAGCCTTGCGGAACTCGTTCAACCCGACCCCGATGATCACGGCGTAGACCGCCAGCATCAACCCCGTCAGCCGGACCGTGCGTCCCGCCAGCCAGCCATAGCGGGACGACAGCCAGTTGAAGCCGCGGTTGAACAGCCGGAAAAACGCCCCGAAGGGCTTCTCCCACCACCGCTCCTGATGGTGCTCCTTGTGCGGCTTCAGCAGCAGCGCGCACATCGCCGGCGACAATGTCAGCGACACGATCAGCGAGATCGCGGTCGCGCTGGCGATGGTCAGGGCAAATTGCCGGTAGAACTGACCGGCGATCCCGGTGATGAAGGCGGCGGGGATGAACACAGAGCAGAGCACGAGCGCGATCGCGATCAGCGCGCCGCCGACCTCGTCCATCGAGCGGATGGCGGCGTCGCGGGGCGCCAGGCCGCGCTCGATATTGCGCTCGACATTCTCCACCACGACGATCGCATCATCGACCACGATACCGATCGCAAGCACGAGCCCGAACAGCGACAGGTTGTTGAGCGAAAAGCCGAACACGCTCATCATGAAGAAAGTGCCGATGAGCGAGATCGGGATCGCCACGATCGGAATCACCGCCGCCCGCCAGGTCTGCAGGAACAGCAGAATGACGAGGATGACGAGGACCACCGCCTCGAAGATGGTCTCGATCACCGCGTCGACCGACTGCTGGATGAACTGCGTCGGGTCGTAGATGATGGTGTATTGCATCCCCTCCGGGAAATTCTTGGCAAGCTCCGCGGTGGTGTTGCGGATCGACGTGCCGGTCGAGAGCGCGTTCGATCCCGGCCGCTGGAACACCGCGAGCGCGACCGACGGGCTCCGCCCCAGATAGGAGGACGAGGAATAGTCCTGGCCGGTCAGTTCGACCCGCGCCACATCCTTGATCCGCACGACTGCGGTCGGCGTTTGCTTGATGACGATATTGGAGAATTCAGCCGGATCGGACAGGCGGCCGAGCGTGCGCACCGCCACCTGGAAGGCCAGCTGGTTTGCGACCGGAGGCTGATTGAGCACGCCCGATGCGACCTGGATATTCTGGCCCTGCAACGCGGCGGTGACGTCCTGCGCGGTCAGATTGAGCGATTGCAGCCGGTTCGGATCGAGCCAGATCTGCATCGCGAAATCGCGGGCGCCGAACACCGTGATGGAGCCGACACCGTCGAGCCGGGTCAGTACATCCTTGACGTAGAGATTGGCGTAATTGGTCAGGAATACCGGGTCGCGCGACTGGTCCGGCGAGAACAGATTCACCACCATCAGGATGTCGGGCGAGCTCTTTTCGACCTTGACGCCGATCTGCTGCACCGCCTGCGGCAGCCGCGGTGTCGCCGTCGAGACGCGGTTCTGGACCTGGACCTGCGCGATATCGAGATTGACACCGAGGTCGAACGTCACGGAAATCGAGAACCGGCCGTCGGCGGTCGAGTTGGAGGAGATATACAGCATCCCCTCGACGCCGTTGACCTGCTGCTCGATCGGAGCCGCGACGGTGTCCGCGACGACCTCGGCGCTGGCGCCGGGATATTGCCCGGTGATGTTGATCACCGGCGGAGCGATTTCCGGATATTGCGCGATCGGCAGCCGCAGGAACGCGACCCCGCCGAGGATGATGAACACCGTCGAAAGAACCGCAGCGAAGATCGGCCGGTCGATGAAGAAATGGGAAATCTTCATGAGGCTATTTCCGCGCCTGTCCGGCGGCGGATGCCGAGGCGGGCGCCGGCGCGGGGGCAACCTGCGGCGTGACCTTGATGCCCGGTCTCGCGCGCATCAGGCCCTCCACAATGACGCGTTCGGTCGGCTCGACGCCGCTCTTGATCACCCGGTCGCCGTCGGAAAGCGCACCAAGTTCCACGTATTTCTGCGCGACCGTGTCATCGGGGCGCACGACATAGACGAACTTGCGGGCCTGCTCGCTGCCGATCGCGGCGTCCGGGATCAGCAGCGACGTATACGGCGCCGAGCCCGGCACCTGAACCCGCGCGAACATGCCGGGCGTGAACAGTCCTTGCGCATTGGCAAACACCGCGCGTCCGCGAATGGTGCCGGTCGAGCGGTCGATCACATTGTCGACGAAGTCCATGCGGCCGACATGAACGAAATCCTTCTCGTCGATCAGCTTGAGCCGCACAACCGACGACCCGCCGCGCGCAGCGATTTCGTCCTTCTTCGCATTCACATTGCCGTCGGCCGCAAGGCGCTCGTATCGCAGGTAGGACGCCTCGTCGAAGGTGAACTCGAAACGGATCGGATCGGTGGAGACGATGGTCGCGAGCAGGGTGGTCGTGCCGCCGGCGCCGCCGGTGACGAGGTTGCCGACCGACACGCGGCGGTCGCCGATGCGCCCGGAGACCGGCGCGCGCAGATCGGTGAATTGCAGATCGAGCTCGGCCTGCCGGACCGCGGCTTCCTGAGCGGAGACGTTTGCTTCCGCGACCCGCTTCACCTGCGTGCGCTGATCGAAGGTCTGCTGCGTGATCGTCTTGTCCTTGACCAGCTGCGCGGCGCGGTCGAGATCGCCCTGCGCGAATGCGAGTTCGGCGCGGGACTTCTCCAGCGTCGCTTTGGCCTGATCGAGCGCGGTCTGGAACGGGCGTTTGTCGATGGTGAAGAGCAGGTCGCCCTCCTTCACCATCTGGCCGTCCTTGAAGTCGATCTTGTCCAGATAGCCCGAGACCCGCGCACGAATCTCGACCGAGTCAACGGCCACGAAGCGACCGACATATTCGTCGTGATCGGTGATGGTGCGTTCGATCGGTGCAGCCACGGTGACCGCGGGTGGTGGCGGGGCCGCTTGCTGCTGGGGTGGATTCTGGCCGCAACTCGCAAGCAAGGCGCCCGCAAATGCAAGCGCGACGCCGCCAAGCGGACGATACTTTGGTCTAATCATTCAAGGCTCAAGAGTCGGCTCAGTCCCCACACATCAGATAGGAACGCCGGGTTTGGACTTCAAACATCATGGCGGCGCCTGCCTGTTATTGTTGCGCCGACGAATACTGAACGGATACAGGTGGTTAATCCGATTTTGGGAGCGCCGCCGGCGGCTGAGGGCTGCCCCGAAAAGCCCGGAACCAGTTGCGCCCGAGCAACAGCAGCACCAGCGCCCCATAGAGAATGCCGCCGAACACGGCGAGCGTGGCCAGCGTGGCCTCGTCGCGGAACGCCGGCAAGTCGCGGTAGAGGGCGGCCACAATCCGCTGCGACAGGAAAAGTGCGATCCCGAACACGCATCCGATCGCGGTCAGGAGCAGGATCGACCGCTTCAAACGGCCATCCACCCCGGCAATGCCGGCGCGAGAGGCGAACCAGGCCACGAGCCCCAGATTCACCCAGGCCCCGATGGCGGTCGCGATGGCAAGGCCGACCTGCGCCAGCGGACCCATCAGGGCGATCTTGATCAGGATGTTGATCGCGACCGCAATCAGCGACGCCTTGACCGGGGTCGCGGTATCGCCGCGGGCGAAGAATGGCGCGGTCAGGGAGCGGATCAGTACATATGGAATCAGCCCGATCGCATAGGCCGCAAGCGTTGCCCCGGCTGCCAGCGCGTCGTCTGCGGTGAATTTCCCGCGCAGGAACAGTGCGCGCATGATGAGATCGGGGATCAGGAGAAATGCGACCAGACACGGGATGGTGAGCAGCAGAGTGAGCTCGATCGCGCGGTTCTGCGCATGACGCGCGCCCGGCTCGTCCCCCGCTGCAAGCCGCCGCGACATTTCCGGCAGCAGGACGGTGCCGATTGCAATGCCGATCACGCCGATCGGCAACTGGTTGATCCGGTCGGCATAATAGAGCGCGGAGATCGCACCGGCGGCGAGGAAACTTGCGATGATGGTGTCAGCGAACATCGCAAGCTGCACGCCGGCGGAGCCGACGGTGGCCGGACCGAGCGCGCGGAAGAATTTGCGCACATCCTGATCGAGCCTCGGCCACCTGAAGCGCGCCAGCACATGGGCGCGGCCGGCGTCGCCCATCACCAGCAGCAATTCGAGAATGCCGGCAATGAACACACCCCAGGCGGCGGCGTGACCGGCGGTCGGGAAGAACGCGGCGAGCGCCAGCGTCGCCATCATCGACAGATTGAGCAGAATCGGCGCCGCGGCCGGGGTCGCAAAGTGATGGATCGAATTGAGGATGCCGCCATAAAGCGTCACCAGCGACACCAGCAGGAGATACGGGAAGGTGATGCGGGTCAGTTCGGTCGCCAGCGCGAAGCGGTGCGGATCGTCGCTGAAGCCCGGCGCCAGCAACGAGATCACATCCGAAGTGAAGGCCAGCGCAACCACGAGCAGCACAAGCTGGACCGCCACCATCATGGTGAAAACGCGGTCGGCGAACAGCTTGGCGGGGTCCGGACCGTCCTGTGTACGAATTCGCGCATAGGCAGGAATGAACGCTGCGTTGAATGCACCCTCGGCGAAGATTGCGCGAAAATGGTTCGGCAGCCGCAGCGCGACAAAAAACGCATCCGCGATCGGCCCGGCTCCCAGGATCGCCGCCAGCATGATGTCGCGCGCGAACCCGGTGATGCGCGACAGCAGCGTAAAACCACCGACGGTGAAAATGCGTCCGATCACGATCGGAAAACCATTCTTTCCGCTCGTCCCCGCGAAGGCGGGGACTTCGCGGGAATGAGCGGAGCCTAGAGGCGGTTCAAGCCTTAGCGCAATGCTCGCTTCACTGCATCCACGATCCGGTCCTGCGTCGGCTCGTCGAGATAGGCATGCATCGGCAGGCTGATCACTTCGCCCGAGAGCCGCTCGCTCACCGGCAGCCCGGTCTCGGCCACCGGGAAATCGCGGTAGGCGGTCTGCTGGTGGAGCGGCTTGGCGTAATAGATCGCGGTTGGGATGCCCTCGGCCTGCAGGGCGCGCGCCAGTCCGTCGCGCTTTCCAGCCGCCAGTCGGATCGTGTACTGCGCCCACACCGATTCGTGGCCAACCGGCACGACCGGCACGGCGGCAACGTCGCTCAGCATCCGCGAATAGCGCGCGGCAACCCGGTTGCGGGCCGCGATCTCGTCGCGGAAGATTTTCAGCTTCTCGATCAGCACCGCTGCCTGGATGGTATCGAGGCGGGCCGTCAGACCCAGCCGCACGTTGTCGTATTTGTCCGAACCCCCACCATGAACGCGCACACTTTTCAGGATCGCGAGCAATTCGTCGTCGTCGGTGAGCACCGCACCGCCGTCGCCATAACAGCCGAGCGGCTTGGCGGGAAAAAAGCTGGTCGCGGTGGCATGACCGAAGGTGCCTATGTCGCGCCCCTTGTACGTGCCCCCAAAGCCCTGCGCGGCGTCGTCGAGGATGAACAGCTTCTCCGCGTCGGCGACCTCGCCGACCGCATCATGGTCCGCCGGCAGACCGAACAGATCAACCGGGATCACCGCCTTCGGTCTCAGTCCCATGGCCCTGGCGGTTTCGACCGCGGACTTCAGGCTCGCGGCGTCGATATTGAAGGTGTCGGCATCGACATCGACGAAAACCGGGGTCGCGCCGACCAGCGCCGCGCTTTCGGCAGTCGCGCAGAAGGTGAAGGTCGGACAGAACACCGCGTCACCGCGCCCAACCCCCTTCGCCATCAGGATCATCACCAGCGCGTCCGTCCCGCTCGAACAGGAAAGCGCATGCTTGGCACCGCAAAACGCCGCGAGTTCGGCCTCGAATGCCAGGACCTCCGGCCCCATCAGAAACTGGCAGTGATTGAGGACGCGCGCGGTCGCATCGTCGATCGCCTTGCCAAGCCGTCGGCGCTGCGCGGCAACGTCAATGAAGGGAATGGGTGTCACTTCGACGCGGGCGTGCTGGTTCATCGTGCGGTCAGGAGCTTTCTGCTCGTGGCGAAAATGTAGGTTCAACCGGCGGCGCGGCGCGGCTCGGGACGGCGTGAGGTCACCTTGGCCGGCTGACGATTCTCGAGGCAGCGCATTGCAACGTCGAGGCTTTCCACGCCCTCTTCGCCACTGACCGGCGGCGCGTTGTTATCGCGCACCGCGCTCACAAAGGCCTGCAATTCCGCGCGCAACGGTTCCGCATGCCCGACCGACAGATGCCGCATCGAATAGCTGCCGTCCGGCTGAAACCCGAAACATTCGGTCACCTGGCGGGTGAGCAGATCGCCGATCAGGTACTTGCGGCGGGTCGCGACGTGGACGGTGCGCGCCTTGAACGGTGTCAGCCAGTTGGTGTTGATATGGGCGAGCACACCGGAAGCGGTGCGAAATTGCAGCAATGCGATGTCCTCGCGCTCGGCCATCGCGCTCGACAATTGCGGCTGCACTTCCACGATTTCGGAATCGGTGAACCAGCGGATCAGGTCGATGTCGTGGACCGCGAGATCGATCACCACGCCGACATTCGACATGCGCGGCGGAAACGGACCGACCCGGGTAATCGCGATCGAGAGAATGTCCTCGTCGCGGATCGCGTCCTTGATCGCCTGCACCGCCGGATTGAAACGTTCGACATGGCCGATCATCAGCTTCACGCCGCGCCGCTTTGCTGCGGCGATGATCTCGCGTCCCTCGTCGACGTTGGAGGCGATCGGCTTTTCGATCAGGATATGAATGCCGCGCTCGATGCATTTCAGCGCGAGTTCATGATGCAGATGTGTGGGCGCGGCAATCGTCACCGCATCGAGACCCGGCCCCAGCAGATCGTCGATATCATCGACCGCGGGTACACCAAGAATGCGGGTGACGAGTTCGCGCTGCTGCGCGCTCGGATCGGCCACCCCGACCAGAATCACATCCGGCAGGCCGGAAAAGACGCGGGCGTGATTCGCCCCCATGATACCCACGCCGACCACGCCGACGCGAAGCGGCCCCGTCTCGCCGCTCTTTACTGCACGAACCATCGCAGACTCACCCCCGAAGCGGCCCAGATTGCAGCCCTGCCTAGCATGCCCTTCGCAATTGCGGCGAGATTTCGTTAACTGGTCCAAACACCTTTTGAGTCAAAGCGTTACGAGCGCACGTCCGGTGCGGGCAGAATCCGCCCGCTGCACCCCGTGGATGGTGCAGGGTTTCGCGAAACGGCGACACCCAAAGGCTATTCCGCCGCCGCCCGCCCGCCAAGGTCGAGCCGCAATCCGGCCGCCAGCGCATCTTCCCGGAAGGCCTGCACCGCGCCCACCGACAATTCCTCGGGCGTCTTGCTGCCCAGCGCCGGCAGCTTCTTCAGCACATCGGCGGGTGCGGTGATGATATGGCAGCCCATCCGATCGGCCTCGATGACATTGTAGACCTCCCGGGTCGAGGCCCAGATGATCTCTACATTTTCCGTCTCGCGCGCCTGGGCGATCGCGTCGCGCATCAGGGGCGCATAGTCGATCCCGAAATCGGCGAGCCGCCCGGCAAAGACCGAGACACAGGCCGGCGCGCCGCCACGCAGCGCAGCCATCGCCTTGCCGACCTGGTCGGCGGTGAAAATTGCCGTCATGTTGATTTTCACGCCCTCCGACGACAGCGCGCGCACCGCATCAAACAACGGTTCCTTGCGCGTCGTGGTGACCGGAAGTTTCAGATAGACATTCGGCCCCCATGACGCGATTACGCGGCCCTGTGCCACCATCTCCGGAATGTCGTCGGAGAAGACCTCGAAAGAGATGTGCCGGTCGGGCACCGCGGCAACCAGGTCGCGTGCATAGGCTTCGTAATCCTTCACACCGGCCTTCTTCAGCAATGACGGATTGGTGGTGAAGCCGGCGATCCATCCGTTCTTCGCCATCTCCACAATCTGCGCTTTCTCCGCGCCGTCGGTGAACAGCTTGACCTTGAGGTCGCCGAGTTTGATCGCCATGACGCTCTCCGTCATTCCGGGGCGCCCGCAGGCGCAAAGCGGAAGCGGGCGAACCGGGAATCCATAGCGCCCAGGCGGCCGATAGGCAAAGGATTGTGCGCTTCGTTCCGGATTCGCGCCCTGGCGCACCCGGATAGCGACCCGGATCACGACCGCCGGTAATCATCCTCGATGCGGACGATATCGTCCTCGCCGAGATAGGAGCCGGTCTGGACCTCGATCAGTTCCAGATCGATCATGCCGGGATTTTCCAGCCGGTGCGAGGTGCCCATCGGAATATAGACCGACTGGTTCTCGTGCAGCGTCGTGACCGCATCGCCGATCGTCACGCGTGCGGTGCCGCGCACCACCACCCAATGCTCCGCCCGGTGGTTGTGATATTGCAGCGACAGCCGGCCGCCGCGCTTCACCACGATCCGCTTCACCTGATAGCGCGCGCCGTGGTCGAGCGACTGATAATTCCCCCAGGGCCGGTGCACCCGCAGGTGATCCTCGGTCACCGATGGCGCCACCTCTTTCAGCCTGCTCACCAGCCGCTTCATCTGCGCCGTATGCGCGCGGTCGGCGATCAGCACCGCGTCCTCGCTCGCCACCACCACAAGGTCGCGCACCCCGAACAAGGCCACCAGCGGCTTCTCCGAGGAGGCAAAGGAATTGTAAGTATCGACGAACACCGCATGGCCCTGACCGGCATTGCCGTTGCCATCATGCGGCGACAATTCCCACACCGCATGCCAAGAACCGACATCGGACCAGCCATAGGACACCGGGATCACCGCGGCTCGCGTGGTTTTCTCCATCACCGCATAGTCGATCGAGATCGGCCGCGCCCGCGAGAAATGTCCCGGATCGATGGTGACAAAGCCGAGGTCGCTGCCCGCCGCCTCGATCGCTTCTCTCGCAGCCTCCACCGTCCCGGCCTCGAACGCGGCGTATTCGGCCAGCAGGTCGTCCGCTGCAAAAATGAAATTGCCGGAATTCCAGAGATAGCCCTCCGCGATATGGCGCCCGGCGGTCTCGGCATCCGGCTTCTCGACGAACTGGTCGACCGCGAACACCTCACCGCCGATCCGCGCACCGGGGCGGATATAGCCGTATTCGGTGGCCGGCCGGTCCGGTTTCACGCCGAAAGTCACGATCCGTCCCTGCAGCGCGGCGTCCGCCGCCTCGCGGCAGGCCGCAACGAACGCGGCCGCATCGGTCACGACGTGATCCGCCGCCAGCGCCATCATCACCGGATTGCCGTCGCGCCGGACGCCAAAGGCGGCGCCTGCGGCAATGGCGGGTCCGGAATCACGGCGGATCGGCTCCAGCAGGATGTCGGCGTCAACGCCGATCTCCGCGAGCTGATCCTTCACGACGAACCGGTATCGGGTATTGGTGATGACGATCGGCCGGCCGAATACCGAAGCATCCGCGACCCGCAGCATGGTCTCCTGGAAGGTCGAGCGCGGACCCAGCAGCGGCAGGAACTGCTTCGGCCGGCCCTCGCGCGACGACGGCCACAGCCGCGTGCCGGCACCACCGCACATCACAAGCGGAACGATATGACTGGATGAGGCCGTTTGGTTCATGAGGGCTTAAGGCGCATCGCAAGTTCCACTGCAACGGTTAGAGCACGGCGGTCTTAAGTTCCCGTGTACTTGCGATACCAGTCAACAAAATTGCGGATGCCGGCTTCTATCGGGGTCGAGGGCCGGAATCCCACGTCGCGCATCAGATCGTCCACATCGGCATAGGTTTCCGGCACGTCGCCAGGCTGCATCGGCATCAGGTTACGCTCCGCCTTGCGCCCGAGGCACTTCTCCAGTTCGGAGACGACGTGCAGCAATTCGACCGGCCGATTGTTGCCGATATTGTAGATTCGGTAAGGTGCCGAACTCGTCGCCGGATCGGGATCATTGCCCGACCAGTTCGGATCGGGCGCCGCGGGCCGATCAATCAGACGCACGACCGATTCCACGACGTCGTCGACATAGGTGAAGTCGCGGCGCATGTTGCCGTGGTTGAACAGCGCAATCGGCTTCCCGGAAAGGATCGACTGCGCGAAAATCCACATCGCCATATCCGGCCGTCCCCACGGGCCATAAACCGTGAAGAACCGCAAGCCGGTTACCGGCAGCCGGAACAGATGCGCGTAGGAATGCGCCATCAGTTCATTGGCCTTCTTGCTCGCCGCATACATCGAGATCGGATGGTCGACATTGTCGCTCACGCGGAACGGCAGGCTGGTATTGGCGCCGTAGACAGACGACGACGACGCAAATATGAGATGCCGGCAGGCATTGTGGCGGCAGCCTTCCAGCACGTTGGCAAAGCCCTGCAGGTTGGCGTCGACATAGGCTTCCGGATGCGTGATCGAATGTCGCACGCCGGCCTGGGCGGCGAGGTGCACGACATGGGGAAACCGGTATTCGCGAAACAGCGCGGGCGCCGCTTCGCGGTCGGCGAGATCCAGCTTGTTGAATTCAAAATGATCTGACTTCACCAGTTCGGCAAGCCGCGCTTCCTTCAGTGCGGGATCGTAATACGGCGTCAGGTTATCGACGCCCACAACACGGTGCCCCTGGGACAGCAGCCTGCGCGCAACGTGAAACCCGATGAAGCCGGCTGCGCCGGTGACGAGGATGGGTCCGTTCATCACAAGCGCCACAATTCGATGGATGCAGGCTTTGACCCGCGGTCGAGGATGGACTTGACGTCGAATACCAGGCCTTCGCCGCCGCGCAACAGACTGCCGATCAGCGGCCAGCCGCCATGCACATAATCCTCGTGCGCAACCGCAAGCACGACCGCATCGGCCGCCTCCAGTTCGCTCATGGTCATCAGCGCGATCCCGTATTCATGTTTGGCCTCCTCGGCCGAAGCCAGCGGATCATGGACCTGCACCACAACACCGGCAGCGGCCAGTTCGCGGACGATATCGGCCACCTTGGAATTGCGGGTGTCGGGCACATTTTCCTTGAAGGTCATGCCGAGAATTGTGACGACCGCGTTGACCCGCTGACGCCTGAACAGTGCCTGCACACAGGCAAGCGCCACCCGCTGGCCGACATTGTCGTTGATCCGCCTCCCGGCGAGGATGACTTCGGGATGATAGCCCGCCCGTTCGGCGCGATAGGTCAGGTAATAGGGATCGACGCCGATGCAATGTCCGCCCACCAGGCCAGGGTAGAAGCGCTGGAAATTCCATTTGGTGCCGGCGGCGGCGAGAACGTCACCAGTATCGATGCCGAGCCGATGGCAGATCGCGGATAATTCGTTCATGAATGCGATGTTCAGATCGCGCTGGGTATTCTCGATCACCTTCGCCGCTTCCGCAACCTTGATCGACGGAGCGCGATGGATGCCGGCGGTGACGACCGAGCCGTAGACTTGCGCGACAATATCGAGCGTCGCTTCATCCTGGCCGGCCACCACCTTGGTGATGGTCTCGAAGCGATGCCTGGTGTCGCCAGGGTTGATGCGCTCGGGTGAGTAGCCAACCGAGAAATCCTGCCCCGCCCGCAAGCCCGACGCTCGCTCCAGCACCGGCACGCAATCCTCCTCGATGCAGCCGGGATAGACCGTGGATTCGTAAACCACGATCGCGCCCTTCGGCATCGTCCTGCCTACCGTTTCGGACGCCCCGAACAGCGCGCGCAGATCAGGCCGGTTGGCCTGGTCGATCGGCGTCGGAACCGTCACGATAAAGAAGTCCGCGCCCTTCAGTTGCGCGGCGTCACTCGCGAGTGACAGCGTGCGGATCGCAAGATCGGCGGGCGCGACCTCCCGGGTGCGGTCGTGGCCCGCCTGCAATTCCGCGATCCGGCGCAGATCGATGTCAAAGCCCACAACCGGGATGCCGGCACGGGCAAACGACACCGCGACCGGAAGCCCGACATAGCCAAGACCGATCACGGCGATCTTGCGGCGGTTCGCCACGATGTGAAGCCCCTTCAAATTGAACGCGCGGCCTCTTTAGCTGGCTGCCGCGACGGGCCGCAATAGTCGCGGGGGTCCCTCAATGAGCCGGTCGTAAAGCGCGAGGATTTCCTGCCCAATGCGGGCGCTTGAGAATTCAGTCTCAGCCATGTGCCGCCCCTCACGGCCAAGTTTCAACCGCAACGCCTTGTCGCGCGCAAGCACCGCGATCGCATCCGCAAGCGCCACCGGATCGTCCGGCGGCACCAGGAACGCATTGACCCCATGCCGCGCGATCTCCCGGCAACCGGGGACGTCGGTCGCCACGATCGGACGGCCGAACGCCGCCGCTTCCAGCAGACTCTTGGGCAGCCCCTCCCGGCGCGAGGGCAGCACCGCGATATGCGCGCGCGCCCAGACCTTCTCGATGCCAGAGACATTCCCCAGCAATTCGAGGTTCGGCCGGGTCTTCCAGCCCTCGATTTCCGCGACCGGAATCGAGGCCGGGTTGGCCGGGTCGCGGTCGCCCGCAATCAGGAGCCGCACCCGCTCGCCATGTGCCATCAGCAGCGCATGCGCCTCGACTAGCGGTCGCACCCCCTTGTCGTCGAGCAGGCGTCCGACAAAGGCCGCGGTGACCTCGCCTTCGGGTTCCGGCAAGGGCAGCATCGTGTCGGTGTCGATGCCGGAGCCGGGGATCAGATTCACGCGCTCCGCGGCCACCCCGAGCATTCGCACCGCGTCACGATCGTCCGGATTCTGGACCAGCACCGCCGCGCGCGGATTGTTGAACAGAAGCCGCGCCAGCGCGGTCAGCACCGGACGCATGGCAAGCGCGCTCGCGCTGCGCGACGTGAACACGAAGCCAAGTCCCGCCAGCGCATTCAGCCGCCTCGGCGGAAGCCCAACCGCCGCAAGCGAGCCGATGATGGACGGCTGCAACGCGACGTGATGCACGATGTCTGGCTTGAGCCGGCGATACAGACCGCGCACCTGCCGCACGATCGAGGCGACGTTCAGCGGATTGGTCGAGCCGCGCTTCCAGTCGAGAGGATGCAGGGTAAATCCGCGCCCCTCGATCTGCGCGCCATGTGCCTGCACGCGGGTCGCGACATGGACCTGATAGCCCGCGCGTTGCGCCGCAAGCGCCATCGGCAACCGGTGCGAGATGAAGTACCAGTCCTCGGTCACGAGATAGACCAGCACCGGTCCCTCGATCGCGGATTGCCCTCCAGCCTCCGGCATCACGGTTCCAGTCCGCCCCTCGAAAAGGCTTGACGGCGTGGCATCGCCATTGTTCCAGTCCCGCCCGCCTGCCCGAGACGGCCTGCGAGCGATTTCGCTTCAGCGCCATCCTCTAGCAGGCGTTCCGTCGGATCAGAAGCCTGCATGCGTATCGACACACCGAGCGATGCCGCCCCAACCGCCCGCGGTCCCACACGCCGGCGGCTGTTCGAACTGGCGCTTACGGTCGCGGTCGCGGCGGCACTCCTGAGCATCACCTTGCACTTCGTCGACATCCACCAGGTCAGCCAGGGCCTGCGCAAGATCGGTCTTTCGGCCGCGCTGTTCGCCGCCGCCCTGCTGCTGGCGCAGGTCGTGCTGTGCGCGCTGCGCTGGATGCTGATCACGCGGCTGACACCCACGCCCCTGCCGTTTCGCGAAGCCACGCGCGGCTATCTCGAAGCGGCATTCGTGAACGCGTTCCTGCCGAGCCTGATCGTCAGCGACGGCACCCGGATGGTCCGCGCCATGGCAAGCGGCGCGAGTCCGACCCACGCATTCGTCGGCGTTGCGAGCGACCGGCTGGTGGCGCTTTGTGCCCTCGCCATGGCCTCCGCCACAGGGTTGTTCCTGCTGCCGGAAACCAGCCGCCATCCGCTGATCGTGCTCGCGCTGGTCGGCCTGCTGCCGGCTTTTGTGATCGGGCTCGTCGCGCTCGATATTCTTGGCCGCATGTTCGTGCGCTTCTCCCGGTTTCGCATCGTGCGCCCGTTTCTCGAACTCGCCTCCCTGATGGAGCGGCTGCGCCGCATGCCCGGGCTCACCGCGCTCGTGATCGCGATCTCGCTGATCGGCCACGCGCTTTCGGCCGGCAGCTTCTACATCCTCGCGCGGCAGCTTGAACTCGGCATCGGCTATTGGGAGATGTTCGCGCTGTCCGCGCCCATCATCGTCTACTCGGCGGTACCGATCTCGGTCGGCGGATGGGGTGTCCGCGAGGCGCTGAGCGCGGCTCTGTTCGCGCTGATCGGGATTGCGCCCGCCTCGGGCGTCGCGCTTTCCATCGCCTTCGGGCTTCTGACGTCCGCGGTCGGGCTGTTCTGCGGTGCGATCGCGCTGGCAGCCACGTTTCGCAGCCGCGCCCTCGCATTCCGAAAGGCGCCGCAATCGTGACCGCGACGGACATTCCCGGCAGCGCGCTGGCCCGCGCGCAAATGCGCAAGGCCGCGATCCTCGATCACGCCAACAAGATCGCAGGCCAGCGCCAGCACTGGATCGCCCGCAACCGCGCCTTCTATCGCGACGACCGCAACTACATGAAGTTCCTGATTCCGAAGGGCGTGCGCGTGCTCGATCTCGGTTGCGGCAACGGCGACCTGCTGGCCGAACTGGAGCCGTCTCGCGGGGTCGGTATCGACATCAGCCCGGCCATGGTCGAGCAGGCCCAGCGGCTCTATCCCCAACTCGCCTTCGTGGTCGGCGATGTGGAAGACGAAGCCGTCATCGGCGGCATCGACGGGCCATTCGATTACATCATCCTGTCCGACACCGTCGGCATGCTGGACGATATCGAAACCGCGCTTCGGCAATTGCAGCCGCTTTGCGGCCCGGACACCCGGATCATCATCGCCTATTATTCCCAGCTCTGGGAACCGCTGCTGAAGGTCGCGGAATGGGTCGGGCTGAAAATGCCGCAGCCGCCGACCAACTATCTCAACACCACCGATTTCCTGAACATCCTCGATCTCGCCGATTTCGAGCCGATCAAGATGGATTACCGGCAATTGGTGCCGCGGCGCCTGCTCGGCCTCGGAACCTTGATCAACCGCTTCGTCGCGCCGATCCCCGGAATCCGGCGGCTGTGCCTGCGCACCTATGTGGTCGCGCGCTCAAGGACCGCGAAGCGCCCGGCCGACATGTCGGCCAGCATCGTCATCCCCTGCCGCAACGAGCGCGGCAATATCGAGACCGCGATCAAGCGCCTGCCGCCCTTCGGCAAGTCGCAGGAAATCATCTATGTCGAAGGCAATTCCAGCGACGGCACTTTCGAGGAATGCCTGCGCGTGCAGCAGGCCTATTCCGGCACCCACGACATCAAGGTGCTGAAGCAGGACGGCCGCGGCAAGGGCGACGCCGTGCGCAAGGCCTTCGCCCATGCTTCGGGCGACATTCTGATGATCCTCGACGCCGACCTCACCATGCCGCCGGAAGCGCTGCCAAAATTTCACGCCGCGATCGAATGCGGCAAGGCCGATTTTGTGAACGGCACGCGCCTCGTCTATCCGATGGATGACGAGGCGATGCGCCCGCTCAATTTCCTCGCCAATCGCTTTTTCGCCGGGGTGTTCAGCTATCTCGTCAATCAGCGTTTCAGCGACACGCTGTGCGGTACCAAGGCCATGAGCCGCAAGCATTACGAGGCGATCGCACGCGGGCGCGACTATTTCGGTGAGTTCGATCCCTTCGGAGATTTCGATCTGATCTTCGGTGCGGCGAAGCAGAATCTCAAGATCGTCGAGGTGCCGGTCCATTACGGCGCCCGCGTCTACGGAGAGACGCAGATTTCGCGGTTTCGCGACGGCTGGCTGCTGCTGCGGATGGTCGGCTTCGCCTTCATGAAGCTCAAGGCGTTCTGAGGCATTGCCGATGACCGCCTTACCAATGCGCTTCGGCTCCCGGAATGGCGCAACCGACTTCCTGCCGCTGCTGTGGCTCTTCCTGTTTGCGCTGGCAATCCGCTGGACCTACGCGCTCGGCGTCTACGCGGCGATGGGTGACAGCGGCATCATCTCCGCGGACGGTCACGGATACATGTCGGATGCGCGGCGGATGGTGGAGCACCTTTCGGCCGGCACCCTGCAGGCCGCGCAATGGCTGGGTACCGACCGATCCACCATGCCGGTATTTTCCTGGCTGCTCGCGCTCAATGTCATGGCATTCGGCGACAAGGGCGCCTTCGCCTATGTGCTGACGCAAGGCGTGATCGACGCCGTGACCTGTCTGTTCGTCTACGCCATGGCGGCAATGGTCTCCGGTCGCTTTGCGTTGCCGGCCGGGATCGCCGCGGCGCTCAACCCGACCCAGATCGTCCTGTCGGGGCTCGTCTATACCGACACGCCATTTCTGCTGTTCGTGGCGATCATGCTGTTCGGGTCGCTGCGATGGTTGCGCGCCCCGTCACTCGGCTCGGCGCTGATCATCGGGATCGGCATCGGCGGAGCGGCCCTCACCCGCATCCTGATCCTGCCGTGGCTGCCCGTACTCATCGTGTTTCTTCTGGGTGTGGTGTTCTTTCGGAGGACCTTCGCGCTTCGTCATCTCGCGCATGCGGCAGTCATCGCAGCATTAACGGTGTCGTGTGTCGTACCGGTCATCAGCCGCAACGTCTTCGAGCACGGAGCGTTTGCCCTGACCTCGCAGGGCGGCGTTCACCTCGCCTATTGGGTCGTGCCGCTGGTCAAGGAAGCCAAGGACGGGACGCCCTGGGAACGGACATCGGAAGCCATGAGCAAGCGGGTCAAGGCGAAATATCCCGACATGCCGAAGAACCCGTTCGAGGCATCGCGTCTCACCGCAGAAGTCGGCCGCGAGGCACTGGGCGAACTCGGCTACGCGGCAATCGTCAAGGCCTGGGTGACCGGTGCAGTCATCAACCTCGCGGCACCGGCGATCATTCTGTCACCGCCGGTCGCTCAACTGCCCCGGACCGGATTCTATGCCACCCCTGGCGCGCACATCGTCGAGAAGGTAGTCAACTTCATGTTCCGCTCCGACAACCGGATCTACGCGTGGGTCCTGCTGCTTGGCGTCGCGGGCGTCGCGCTTGTCAGGCTGCTGCAACTGATCGGGCTCGTGGCGGTTGCCCGCGTCGCCCCGGCGGCGGCCCTTCTCGCCGTCCTCTGGGTCTCGTTCATCCTGGCCGTGAACGGCCCGGTCGCCTCGCCGAAATACCGGCTGCCGGTCGAGCCCGCACTTTGCCTTCTCACGGGCGCCGGTTTCGTCCTGCTGCGCGACTGGCGGAAGCGCCGGGCAAAGCCCGGAGCCTCATGAGCGCCGCAACCGCGTCTTCGGAATATCCTGATCAGGTGTGGGTGGCAGCGGCACGATCCGGCTCGGCCACCATGTTTTCCCGGTACCATGCGTAGGTCCTGCGCAGACCATCCGCGAGAGAGGTCTGCGGCCGCCAGCCCATCGCAAACAGGCGCTGGGAGTCCATCAGCTTGCGCGGCGTGCCATCGGGCTTGGAGGAATCGAAACGCAAGGCCGCCTCCACCCCGACCGCGCGGGCGATCTCGATCGCAAGCTGCCTGGTGGTTACCTCCTCGGCGACACCGACATTGATGTGCTCCTCGGCGTTGTAATGCCGCATCAGGAACACGAGCGCGTCGGCAAGGTCATCGACATACATGAATTCGCGCAACGGAGCGCCCGATCCCCAGACTGAAAGCTCGCTCGCCTTGTGCATTTTCACCGCATGCGCCTTGGCGATGAGCGCCGGCACAACATGGCTGGACTGCAGATCGAAATTGTCGCCGGGACCATACAGGTTGGTGGGCATCGCCGAGATGTAGTTGCACCCATATTGCCGGCGATAGGCGCGGCACAGCATGATGCCGGCGATCTTGGCAACGGCGTACCACTGGTTGGTCGGCTCAAGCGGACCGGTCAGAAGCGAGTCCTCGTTCATCGGCTGGGGCGCGAGTCGCGGATAGATGCAGGAAGAACCGAGGAACATCAGCTTCTCGACCCCGGCGCGTCGCGACGCCTCGATCAGGTTCGTTTCGATGACGAGATTGTCGTAGAGGAATTCCGCAGGACGCGAGTCATTCGCCAGAATGCCACCCACCGGCGCCGCGGCCACGAATACCGCCTGCGGTCGATGCCGGGTCATCCATGCCTCGACCGCGTCCTGGCGCAGGAGATCAAGTTCGGCACGGGTCGCCGTCAGGATGCGGCAATCCTCACTTTGCAGCCGCCGCGCCAGCGCCGAGCCGACGAGCCCGCGATGACCCGCAACGAAGACCCGTTTCCCGGTCAGGTCGTAATCGGTCGCTGGCGTCATGACAGGAGCCGCAGATCGCTTTGCACCATTTCCGTGATCAACTGATCGAAGTTGGTGCGGTGGCTCCAGCCGAGATCGCGGCGCGCCTTGCTGGCATCACCGACAAGGTTGTTTACCTCGGTCGGACGGAAATACCGCGTATCGATTGCAACCAGCACCGCGCCGGTCGAAGCGTCGAGGCCGACCTCGTCCGCACCCTGGCCCTTCCAGACGAGGCTACGGCCGATGGCCGCGAACGCCTTTTCGGTGAGTTCGCGAACCGAATGGGCCTCGCCCGTGGCGAGAACGAAATCATCCGGCTTGTGATGCTGCATGATCAGCCACATGCCCTCGACGTAGTCGCGCGCGTGACCCCAGTCGCGCCGTGCATCGAGATTGCCGATGAACAGCTTGTCCTGCTTCCCCGCGTGGATCGCCGCGACCGCGCGCGTGATCTTGCGGGTGACGAAGGTCTCGCCCCGGATCGGGCTCTCGTGATTGAACAGGATGCCGTTGCTTGCGAAAATGCCGTAGCCTTCGCGATAATTCACGGTCATCCAGTACGCATAGAGCTTCGCGGCGGCGTAAGGGCTGCGCGGTGCGAACGGCGTTGTCTCGTTCTGCGGTGCCGGGCTGTTGCCGTATTGCTCCGAGCTGGAAGCCTGATAGAACCGCACGCGACTTTCCATTTTCAGAATGCGGATGGCTTCAAGCAGGCGCAACGGGCCCAGCGCATCGGCATTGGCGGTATATTCCGGAGTCTCGAACGACACCTGTACATGGCTCTGGGCGCCGAGATTGTAGATTTCGGTCGGCTGGGTTTCCTGGATCAGTCGGATCAGATTGGTGGCGTCGGTCAGGTCGCCGTAATGCAGAAAGAAATTGGTGTGGCCGAAATGCGGGTCTTCGTAGAGATGGTCGACGCGCTGCGTGTTCAGCGAGGACGACCGGCGCTTGACGCCGTGCACCACATAGCCCTTTGCGAGCAGCAACTCGGACAGATAGGCGCCATCCTGCCCTGTGACGCCGAGGACGAGTGCAATCTTGTCAGCCATTTTGGTCCCGTAGCTGCAAGGCAGCGGGGTTTGAACCCTGCTGATAGCGCGCCGCGAAACGATCGACCGCACGGTCGAGGGTGAAATTCTCCACCACGCGGGATCGGGCGGCCGCCTGACGCTCCGCCCGGTCGGGATGCGCCGCCTCGGCGGCGAGCGCCAGAGCAAGCGCACCTGGATCGCGGATCGGCACCACCCGCCCGGCATCACCCACGATCAGCCGGGCGTCGCCCACGTCGGTCGCAACGGGGATCAGGCCCGAGCTCATGCCTTCCGCAAGCACATTGGAGAAGCCCTCGGCAAATGCCGAGCTCGACACCACGATGTCGGCGCAACGGTAAAGCCGCTCGATGTCGGTCCGCAAACCGAGTGCAAGCACATTGTCGGGCCGTTCGAGGGTTTCAGTACCGGCGCCGACAAGCAGGCCGTGAAGGTGCGGCAACGCCCGCATTGCCGTGAGGAAACTCGCATGATCCTTCATCGGGTTCAGACGCGCGACATGGATCGCCACGATGGCGTCGTCGGGGAGCCCGAATTCCGCGCGCAGCGCCGTACGATCGGCGGGATCGGGACGAAACCGGCCGGTGTTGACGCCATTCGGGATTATGTCCGAATGGCGCGGTCGGTATCCATGGTTCAGATGGAAGTCGAGACCCGTCCGCGAGTTGGCGATGACGAGGTCTGGCCAGGCAGAGAGCCTCGCATTGATGCGGACGAGCCGGCCATAACCGCCTGCGATGGTATCCGAAGCACGCAGATTCCAGTATAGTCTCCGCTTGCCGGGAACCACGCGGTTTGCCAGGGCGGCGAACAGATCGCCGTAATACATCCAGCCCTGCATCACGTCCGGCCTTGTCTTTCGGACCAGGGCGGCAAGCCTGCCGACCGCGGCCATGGCGCCTGCCAGCGAGCCGACATTCAGCGAGTGCACGGGGATACCTGCCGCCAGAAGGGCCGCCGCATGCGCGCCGGCGCCGGTGACGCTCACCACGTCCTGCGAGAAGCCTCGCTGCTTCAGCGCCGTGGCCAGTTGCACCAGAAATGCCTCGGCGCCCCCGGTATCGAGCCCGCTGATGACATGCATCACCCGCGTCATGCGGGACCGGCAACCAGCGCGAGCTGGGTAAACAATGCCGCGTCGTCATAGCGCTCGCGCCACCACGGATGGACTGTGCCGCGATAGGTTTCCTTGACGTTGCGCGACGGCACCACGCGTGCCGCGATATTGCGGCTCCTGAACAAGGCATCGATGTCGGGTGCGCGGAGCAGGTTCATCGCCTTTCCGCGCCGGGCAATATAGTCGTCAGGCGGCTGTTCGTAGAGACCGTTGAGCGGATTGCCGGTCGGATAATGATTGCCAAAATCGACGAGATGCAGAAAGCGCGTGGCCGACGTCTGAATCTCCGCGAGCTTGTCCATCGTGCCTTCGATGGGAAAGACGTGCTCCAGGCAGGATTGCGAGATCACGATATCGGCCGCTCCGCCGGCCGCGAACTTTTCAAAACCGCAGCGCTGGATGGTGAAGCGTTCGCGCAATCGTTTGCGAAATTCGGCGAAGTCCATCCGTGGGCCATAAAGCGCGACGAGATCGGCATAGAAGATGAAGTGGTACTTCTCGACCACTTCCGGGCTGTCGAAAAGCTGCGGGTCCCATTCCGGCTCCGCGCTTTCAAACGAGGAGGCACCGCAGAAAATGACGAGAGGTCCAAAGCCGCCGAGCGGACCGCAGCCGATCTCCACCACGCGACGGCCGTCAAAATCGAGCGGCTCCCATGGCATCGCGCGCCGCACAACCGCCTCCTGCCGCAGCAGCAATTCGGCGAAGCGGATGCCGCGGCCATGCTTGGAGGAATAGATCAGTTCGTTCGGCTGCCAGGATGGACCGCCCCGCAGCCCCGGAAGCCGATGCCGCAGCACGCGCCAGCTTTCGCGTGGCGTCAGGGAAAGGAGATATTCGAGCTTTGCCATCCGCGTTCTACAGGCTTGAGAAGAGTTTCAGATACGAGTCTGCGATGCGGGCGCTGGAGAAGCGGGCGGCATCGGCCATTGCGGCTGCGCTTAGCCGCCGCGCCAGATCGCGATCATCGAGCAGTGCGGCCATCGCCCCGCTCAACGCCGCCAGATCACCATCCGATACCAGCAGCCCGTTGACGCCATCGACGATGATGTCGCGCGGACCGTGCGGGCAGTCGAACGCGACGACCGGAGCGCCTGCCGCCATCGCCTCGACAATCACGTGGCCAAAGCCCTCCCAGCGCGACGAGAGCACAAAAACGTCGGCGTGCGCGAGCCAGTGTACCGGCTGGCGCACGAAGCCGGGCATGTGAAGCGTGACACCGAGATCGCGCGCCTTCGCCGCCAGCGCATCACGATCCGGCCCCTCTCCCACCAGCACCAGCCGCATTTCGGGGCGCTTCAAATCCGCGACCGCGCGGATCAGCCGGTCGAAGCCCTTCTGGCGGATCAGGCGGCCGACCCCGATGATCCAGGGGCCGTTCTTTTCGACCGGAGGCGTCTGTGCAAGCTTCGCCTCGGCGCTCAGTGCGTCAACTTCGATGGGATTGTGAATCGTTACCACCGAAGCCGGCGGCAACGCGTAATCCGCGATCAGTTCCTGACGGACGCCCTCGGACAGGGCGACGACGGCATCCGCGCGCGGATAGGAGAAGCGCGTCAGCTGCTGGCGAAGCCGTCCGATATCGCCCCGCGCGCGGTGACTGTTGGTTTCGCGCACGACGAGCTTGGTTTCGCGGGAACCGGACAGCGCGCGCGCCGCCACCGCAACGACGTTAGCATCCAGCACGGACGAGAGCACCACCTCGGGCCGTTGCCGCCGGATCAGACGCGCCAGCGGCAATACCGCGTTGCGCAACTGGCCGCGCCCGACCGGCACGGTGCGCAGTTGCGGGTCGACCCACGCCAGTGCAGGGCCGTCCCGCTGCGCGGCAGCAAGTGTCACATCGTGACCGGCCTGGCGGAAACAGGCAGCAAGATTGATCAGCGTGCGCTGCGCCCCCCCGCCGCCGAAATCCGGCAGGAAACAAACGATCCGCATGGGGATCAGGAGACGCGCACAAGGGCATCGCCCTCGGTCTTGTAACGCTCGCCGGTGCGCGGACAGACCAGATCGCCCTTCAGGATTTCGCCCGCGGCGGAAACCCACCCGATCCGTCGCGCCGGATTGCCGACCATGAGTGCATAGGCCGGAACGTCTTTGGTCACCACCGATCCCGCGCCGATCATGGCGTAGTCCGCGACCGCGTTGCCGCACACGATCGTGGCATTCGCGCCTATGGTGACCCCACGCGCGATTCGCGTCGCCTCGAACACATCCTTGCGCGACACATGCGCGCGTGGATTTCGCACATTGGTGAAAACCGCATTGGGACCGACAAATACGTCATCCGCGATCTCGATGCGGTCGTAGAGGCAGACATTATCCTTGATCACCACCCGATCACCGATCCAGACACCGCCCTCCACGAACACATTGTGCGCGAGCTTGCAGTCGCGCCCGATGCGCGCGCCTTTCAACACGATGCAGTGCTGCCACAGCCGCGTGCCGGCACCGATCGTCGCATCCGGCGAGATCTCTGCGGTGGGGTGCGCGACGAAACTCATGCGCGCACCGCCTCAATCAGCGCGGATGCGACGCGCTCGACCTGAAGGCGCGTGATTTCCGGATAGATCGGCAGCGAAAGCACGCGCTTCGCGACTCGGCTCGTTACCGGAAAATCATCCGGCCGGTATCCCAGATGGCGGAAGGCAGGCTGCTCATGCACCGGCACCGGATAATGCACACCAGCACCGATGCCGGCTGCGTTCAGTGTTTCGCGCACGCGGTCGCGATCGTCGATCTGTACCACATACAGATGAAACACCGGCGTGGCGCGTGAATCGGTGACGGGCCGCCCAATCCCGTTGTGGCCGGACAGCAACGCGTCATACCAAGACGCAACCTCGCGCCGCGCTACGTTCCACGCATCGATATGGCGCAGCTTGACCCTCAAAATAGCTGCCTGAAGCGTATCGAGCCGTGAACTAACCCCTTGAAAATCATGGAGATATTTTCCGGCCCGCCCGTGGTTTGCGCGCCGGTTGATACGATCGATCAGGGCCGGATCACGAGCATGGACTGCGCCGGCATCGCCCCAGGCGCCGAGATTCTTTCCGGGAAAAAAGCTGAAGCATGCGGCGTCTCCGAGCTCTCCAACGCGCAAGCCTGAAAAGGATGCACCATGCGCCTGGGCGGCGTCCTCGATCACCTTCAGCCCATGCTTGTCCGCGATTGTGCGGATCGCCGGCATGTCAACCATCTGCCCGTAAAGATGCACCGGCATGATGGCGCGCGTGCGGTCGGTGATGGCGCGCTCGATCGCGTCAGGAGCCGTCAGGCAGGTGCGTTCGTCGATATCGCAAAAAACCGGGCGATATCCGGCATTCGCGATCGCTTCCGCAGTCGCGACGAAGGTGTGGCTCGTCGTGACGATCTCGCCCGATCCGTCGCCCTCACCGAGCAGTTCGGTCACCGCAAGCTCCAGCGCATCGGTCCCATTGCCAACCAGCGCGACGAAGCCGCCGCCACACCAGGCAGCGAATTCATGCGCGAAAGCGTCGTGCTCCGCACCACCGATGAAGCTCGTGTTGGACGCGACGCGCTGCACGGCTGCGTCCAGTTCGGACCGATAGCGCTCGTATTGCGCCTTCAGGTCGACCAGCGGAATGGGCAAAGCGCCGGCTGTCCGCACAGTCTGCACCGATGCTGTCATGGCTTGCGTCCCAACAGGCTGCGCGGCTTTCCGTAACCGATCTTGATCACCTCGCCGGTCGCCATCGACTCGTAAATCGCGATCACGAGCTCTAGCGATCGGCGGCCCTCCAGTCCGTCCACGAGCGACGGCGCGCCGTTCGTCACCGCATCGACCACATGCCGCAAATAGGCGATATGCCCAAATCCGTAAACACTTGGCGGATTTTCGCTGAAGTTCGCAAAGACTTCGTCGTCCCCCGGCTCCGGCCGCTCGAATTTCCAGTCGGTCAGCTTGTTCGCCGCAAAACCGCCAATCACGACGCTCCCATGCTCGCCCAGAATCGACAGAGATCCCTCCAGATCGACCGGCCGGGTGGCGGTCGTTGCCTCGATCACACCGATGGCTCCGCTCGCAAAATTCACCACTGCCACACCAGTGTCTTCGACTTCGATTTTCGACGCCAGCGCGGTTCGGCCGGTTGCATAGACCGAAACCGGCTGGCCTAGGCACCATTGCACCAGATCGACGTGATGGCTGGCCTGGTTGGCGAACACGCCGCCATCAAACGCCCAGGTGCCCCGCCAGGCATCCTGATCGTAATAGTTCTGTCGCCTGCACCAGCGCACGCGCGTCGTACCCATGACAATTTTGCCGAAACGATTTGCATCGAGCGCTTCGCGCAGTTTGCGGACCGGAAGATTGTAGCGATTCTGCTTGACGATAAACAGCTTGATGCCGGCCCGGTCGCAGGCTGCGATCATCCGGTCGGCATCTTCCAGCGTCAGAGCCATCGGCTTCTCGACCACAAGATGCTTGCCGAATGGCGCAAGTTCGATGGCGTGCTCGGCGTGCTTTCCGCTTTCGGTGAGTACGCAAACGATGTCGATGTCTGCCTTGCGCTCCTCCATCATCTCGCGGAGATCGACATAGGCTGGAACCTGGTGCCGTCCTGCGAGCTTGTCCACGCGCGACCGTTGCGCGTCGCATACCGCAACAAGACGCGCGCCGGGCAATTGATCATTTGCGAAGATATCGGAATAACGCTGCGCGATGCGGCCGCAGCCCAATAGTGCGAAACCCAACGTCTCTTTCATCGTTTTGAAGCTCGGTTCGTTTCTGCCCAGATCTCGAAATCCGGCCTTCGGGCAACCACGGATTTCAGAAGTGCAATGTCATTTGCCACGACGTCCGACCAGGGCCGGATGATCTGCTGTGCCAGCGCACCGGTTTGCCCACGCCGGGCCACAATCTCCTCGGGGGATCGCACCAGTTGGCAGAGCGCATCTGCGAGCGACGCGGGCAATTCATTGCGCGCGTATCGTGCAGCGGTGCCGGGCGGGAGCAGCCGGTCGGTCACGGTATCGAGCGGCAGCAACGGATCGGAGGTCGGGAACACGAGGCAGGCGCCGGCCGCGAGCGCTTCGAGATTGGCGTTCGACAGGTTGCCATACATATTGGTCGAGACGTAGACATCGGCGGCATTGAGGAACAGGTTGACGCGCGCATGCGGCTGCGCGCCGGCAAACCGGATGCGGGCCATTACTCCGGACGCGTTGACGCGGGCTTCCATTTCGTCCCGCAGCGGCCCATCGCCGACCACAACGACATCAGCGCCGTCCGGTATGGACCGCAACATCGCAATCGCCGCCTCGATAAACTCGACTGCACCCTTGTAGGGCTCGAGCCGTCCAAGGAACAGAACCACCGGCCGCTCGCCCAGTCCGGTTTCGTTACGAAACGCGCGGACCTGGTCCGCAGGCAACGGCTTCGCATCACAGCCATTCAGCCGTACGGTCCAAGGCGTTTCGGCGCGTACCAGATTCGGGATCAGTGCGGCCGGATCGCTGCCGTCTTCGGTACACACGACATGCGCGAAAGGTGACCGCATCTGCCAGCGGAAGAATGGCGCCTTGCCCGCGGCGATGTCGCGGTGATGCGACTGCACGCCCATCAGCCGCAGCACGACGCGATAACCCGCACGCGCCAGCAGTGCCGCCGGCAGGATGTTTGTATAATTGGCGTAGATCACGTCCGGCTTGAAGCGCGCCGCTAGTGCAAGCATGCGCGCTGCATGCATGGCCTCGTTTCGGGCGGCGGTGACGCGCCGCGCTCTGCCACCGAATGGGCTGGCATATGGCAGGATGACGGTATCGCCGATGACCGGAATATTCCGCCGCAATCGCTTCGGAAAACGCGAATCCGGCTCCTTCACGCAGAACACGGACAGCAGGTCAACATCACGGTCCGCCGCAAGACCCTCGATCAGGCGATAGATCGCAGGAACCCCACCTGGCTCCCATTGCCCTTTCGCCAGTCCGGACTTGAGGCCGGCAAACAGCCGCGCCAGGAACAGCACGCGCACGCCGTCAGACCTGTGCCGAAAGGTGATCGAGCGCGACGCCGTGGCGAGCGAGATAGAGCTCCGCAAGCCAGGCAATGTGGTGACGCGCGCCCCGCGTATCACGCAGCACGCGCTGATAGGGCACACAGGCCGAGTTGCACGTCGCGTCCAGCCAGTACTGGAAATAGCGTCGCTCGAATCGGTGCCAGCGGTCTCGTCCGAACGGCGCGTGCAGCGCCTTGGCGGCGAGCCGAAGGGGAATGATCGAGAGCGGACGCACGGTCTTGCGGTTCACCGGCACGTCCTGCCAGACACCGCCCCAATTGGCTTTGGCCAGCATGCGCGCATAAAGGCCCTGGCCGATCTTTTCCGCAAGCGGAACGCCCTCCCAAAATCGCAGATAATCGTTGTCCCACAGCGGCAGTCGCCAGTCATGGCCGAGAAACTCGTAGATGCGCTGGCCAGTGATGACGTAGCGGCATTGCCGATCCTGGAATTCGGCGTATTCATAGAGCCCGTGATCGGAACGCGGGTCGCCAAGTGCGCCGCCCGCGCGCGCGATCGAACTGCGAAGAAGCGCCGAAATACGCGCGTTGTTGTCCGGCGTCGCAAGCGAGCGCCACAGCGAGAAATGCTTCTTCAGCAGCGCGTCGATGATGCGCTGCCAGCGCTCGTCATCTGAAAGCGCCGCGCCGGGCAGCCACATCGATTCCGGAACGTGATTGCCGGTGATGAAGTCACCGGAATTGCCGTTGACGATCACCGCATCGTCCGGAACATAGCCACTCGCCTTCAATTCCATCAGCGGCGCCATGTCCTGGACAAATGGTAGCGAGCAACCGTCGTCGGCAAAATCGACATAGCGCTCATAGTCGGTGCTCGCAAAGAACTCCCGCTGCTTGCCGATGGTCGCCGGCACGAAGGTCCACCGATATCCAAGCCTCTCCGCAATTGTCCGGCTCGCTCTTGCCTCGAAATTGCCGGCGCGGCCGTAGGTAAAGCAGCGGACATTCTTGTATCCGAGATGCTTCGCCGCGCTTGCGATGAGACGCGAGTCGCGGCCGGCGCTGAGCGGGATCACGAGGGTACGGCCCTCCAGATTGCCGAGCATGCGCTCGATCAGATGCAGGGTCAGGTCCTTCAGTTCGGATTCGAGGCTCTCGCTCGATGCCGGACGAACCTGCCACGGCCGGTAGATGTAATATCGATGACGCCTGATCGTGCCATCCTCGAAAAACGCGAGCTCTCCCGGAACCAGCAGCTGCATGCCGCGATAGAGTGCCGCGTCATCGATGGTATAACCGGCCATTCCGATCGCAAGCGCGGCATCCGGAGCGAGGTTCGCAGCGCCCAGCCCTGCACGCTGCCGCAGCCGGTCCGGCCGATCGTCGATCACCCAGCATCGATCGATCTTGGCCGCTGCAAGCGGAATGCTGCGCACCCAATCAACTGCTGCGAACGCCCAGCCGGGGCCGGTCGCGCAGATTGCGAAATGTCCGATAACCGACGCAAGCAGATCGCCCACAGCCGTTGCCGACGGACGCTCCTGCGCGAAACGTTGCGCAAGCGACGCGGCGTCAATGCCGTCGATCCGGCCCTTGAACCACACGGTCACGGCGCCCTGTGACGCGCAGCTCCATCCGTATTCCTCGCGGATGTTCACGGCGCAGCGGGCGTCGGCCAATGCGTTGCCCCGCTCAAACATCGCATCAGCAGCCGCCATCATGCGGGTGCCACAGCGTTTGTAGCCGGTTCGTGGACTGTGGTTGCCGCCGAGCCCGGCTTGGAGAGGCTGCGCAGCCACATTTCGATATTCACCAGCATCCACATCGAGGGGATGCCACGCCGCTCGCCAGCGCGAAAGCGCGCGACCACATTTGAGAGCGCCGCCGGCTCGGCATAGGCCCGCAGCCGCCCGTCCATATCGGTCAGGAGGTCGAGATAGCGTCCGAGCCCTTTCGGATCGGATAACCAGTCGTCGTACGGCAGCCACAGCCCGATCTTGCGGCGGTAGATCACGCGCTTGTCGAGGAATTTTTCCGCAATACGCTTGAGCAATGGCTTGGTCACGCCGCCGGGCGCGCGGATGTCGCGTGGTAGCCGGTTCGCGACCCTGGCAAGTGGCAGGTGCACGTAGGGGACGCGCGCTTCCACCGAAGCCGCCATCGACATCTTGTCCTGACGCACGAGGAGCGACTCCAGATAGGACACCTGGTCAATCGCGAACAGCCGGTCGCGGAAATCCCGGAAGCGTGCGCTGGTCGCCTCGCGCAGGCCAGGCGTCGGCACGAGGCCCGGAAACAGCGCCTGCATCGCATGGAAGTTGTGATAGACCGCCGAATAGACGGCCGAGTCACGGCCATCGAGCCGTTTCACGCCGAGAAATGGCCAGACCGGGGGGAGCATTCGCGACGGCAGGAAACGCGCAAGCAAGTCCTGACGCGCCAGATTGCGCCAGACGCCATAGCGCAGATATCCGCCGAACATTTCGTCGGCACCTTCGCCGGTCAGTGCCACCCTGGAGCCTTCGCGCATGCGGTCGCAGAGAAGCATCAGCGTAACGCAGCCGCCATGCGGCACCGGCCCCTCCATGTGCCGCACCGCGCGCGGCAGAGCGTCCGCGAATTCCATGCCGCCGATCCGGATCTCGTGGTGGTCGAGGCCATACCGCTCGACGACAAGCTGCCGGAATTCGCCCTCGTCGTAGGGATGGTCCCCGAGGCTGACCGCGTAAGACGCGACACGCCGGCCGGCCGCTTCACTGGCCATCGCGGCAACCAGACTGGAGTCGATCCCGCCCGAGAGCTGGAGCGTATAGCCGACATCGCTCATCAGATGCTGACGCACCGAGGTCTCGATCGCCTCCTCTGCGACCCGCGTCGCTTCGTCGGACGTGATTGCGTCCTCGACCTTCAGCGTTTCGAGCACATCGCAGAAGCGGTGGCGGGCGATTGATCCGTCCTGCAATGACACCGTCAGCAGCGTGCCACCCGGCACGCGCTCGATGTCGCGAACGTTGCTGAGGCTGCCCGCCGCCCATGTGAACGTGACCAGTTCCGCAAGCGCGGCTTCATCCGGCTGCGGATCGATCACCCGGAACAGCGGCCGCATTTCGCTCGCAATCCCGATTTGGTTGCCGCGCTGGCAGACATAGAGCGGCTTGATGCCGAAGGGATCGCGCGCGGCGAGTGCCACATTGAGTTTGCGGTCGACCAGTACGAAAGCATACATGCCCTCAAGCCGGTCCAGCACCCCCTCGCCCCAGTGCAGATACCCTTGCAGAATTGTCTCGGTATCTCCGCTGGTTCGGAAGCGTGCTCCCACAGCTTCCAGTTCCGCGCGCAGCTTGCGGAAATTATAGATCTCGCCGTTGAAAACCAGGGTGCAGCGCCCGGTTTCGTCGGTCATGGGTTGATCGGCGGCGCTGCCGGGATCCATGATCGCGAGCCTGCGGAATACCAGTGACCAGCCTGGCTCCGCCGCGCGTCCCGCGGAATCCGGCCCACGATGGAACAGGTCGCGATCCGCGCCCGCCAGGAGTGCCTCGGGGAAACTGCGTCCCGGCTGGAAGAAGGCTGCGAAACCGCACATCAGGCAGTCCCCGCGAGCAGGCATCGAAATGCCGACGGATCGGCAGGGCAGGCCTTTGCGAGAATGGCATCGCGCAGAGCGTGCTCATCGAGCTGCATTCGATGATCATCGTCATGCGACACCGGCAGAATGGTGGCGCGTTGCGCAAAAAGGCGCGCGATCTGCGGCGTCATGCGACCTGCACCCATGTCAAGATAGACGATTTGTGCATCGGTGCAGCACGCTTCCCATAACGCGGTCGTGGTCGGATAGTCGAAGACGAACACGTCGGCTTCCGCAAGCTGTACCTGAAAATTGCCGCGGCGCACCGGCACCAGCGCCTCGAGCGGATGCGGACGGCCGCCGAACAGGCCTTCCGGATGCGCCTGGCACACGAAATCGACCGGCAACGTGTTGAGAAATTCGGCGACCCGCATCTGCCAGTCGAGATGCACGGGGTCGGGCGGCAAGGCCGGCACCAGTTGACGAAAGCCCAGAAGCTGGGTCGGCGCGTAAACCACGCGCGGCTTCCCGGCACGCGGCTTGCTTGGTCGCCTCGGCGGCACGCGCCGGAAAACCGGATCACCCGTGCCGCCGGTGATCTGCACGGCGCTTGCACGCTTCATCATTTCCCGGCGGCAGATCGCCGCCGCGTCCTCTGTCGGCAATGTGAATTCCGACGACACCGACAATTCCAGCAGCTCGGTCATCCCGGCGGTTGCAACGAATTCGCGCGGCGTGCCGTGGTCGAAACGCCGCACATGCCCGCCTCGCCGCAGCACCTCGAGGCCAATGGCCCGCGGCGCATGCAGCCCCCCTGAACCGGTCCATATATCTTTCGGCAAGGAGGCCAGCCGCAACGCCGCCATATCCCGCGCAGCCTTGCCGAGATGCGCCAGCACAACCGCCCCGACCAATCGCATTGCGCGTTCACGATACGGCGCATCGAGCGATGCGGCGTCCACGATCAGGACGGCCAGCGCGCGGGACATATCCGCGACGTCGTGACTCTCCGTGGAGTTGAGGCGCGCCGTCCCGAGAATCGTTTCGGCATGGTGGAAGCCGACGCCCCGCCTCTCACGTCCAGCCACGTCACGCAGCAGCGGATTGTGACTGATCGCGACCGCTCCGGGCGCCAGCATCGCGCGCGGCATGCGCGACAGCGGCGTCCAGCTCCGCATCCGCGCGAGACGGCGCGCAAATGTCAAACCGAAGCTGGCCGACGGCAGCGTCGATTCGGCGCGCGCCGGCAGCGGCCCTTCCCCGGTCTGCAGATACTGTAGTTCGGCAGCGGCCCCGGCGATACCGAAGCCATCCTGCTCCGCGCGGCCGACAGCCAGAGCTGCGAGCACGATCGCGCGGCCATAGGCCAGTGCATTCGGCAGCGCCAGCAAGACCGCGTCGCGCATCAGCGGATCGTCGAGCGCCCCTGCGAATCCGAGCGCGTCACGGACCTGCTGCTCGCAGATCGCATTGGTTTGCGCGAGCGAAACCGGCCAACGCAGATTGCGCCGCCAGCCGGGCTGCGCCAGCGCGGTGTCGATATCGGCCGGAAGCACCGGCATGCTGACGTCAGCGCGCTGCAGCACGGGCGATCGCAGAGGCGCCTTCTGCCGCGGCGCGCAACTCGGGACGACTCTCGAACAGCGAAACGATGTCGGCGTAGGTGAAGTCCGGATTGCGCGGATACAGCGCGTCGTAGATGGCGGAGGCGAGCTGATAGTCCTGCTCGGTGTCGACGGTCAGCCTCCAGTTGCGGCGATCCGGTTTCGTATCGATCGTCACGGCGGGAAATCGATCGGGGCGTGTTCGGATATAGGGCGTGACGTGCTCGCGGTCGAACCGCTCCGTCGCATTCGCCTCAGCCTCGTAAAGCGCGTCCGCATCGAACACCTCGGTGTCGAAACCATGCGGATAGCCGAACTCCGGCGAGGTCCGCGCATAGCGGATGCCGCTCTGGCGCGCGTCCGTGTAGGCCGTCAGCACCATCGCGCTGACCTCGGGATCGAGCAGCGGGCAGTCCGAGGTGACGCGCATGACAGTCGTCGCACCAGTCGCACGCGCGGCATCCGCGTAACGCGACAGCACGTCGGCCTCGCTGCCGCGCACGATCGTCACGTCCATCCCGTCAAGGGCGGCAATCACCGGATCGTTCGCCATGCCTTCCGCAAGCGCAACAACGACACGATCCAATCCACCGATCCGAAGCACGCGCTCGATCATGCGCCGGATCAGCGGCGCGCCGGCGAGCGGCTTCATCACCTTGCCGGGCAGACGCGACGATGTCATGCGCGTCTGCACGATTGCAACGGCGGGCCGAGTGTCCTCAGCCACGAGCGGTCTCTTTTGAAACGGCGCGGCGCAAAATGCCAGCCTTCTCAGCGGCCAAGGCGGCCGGCCAGAGCTGATCGATGGCGATGCCGCTGCGCTCTGCGATCGACAACAGATCGTGGGACCCGTCAGATAGGTTGAGGACCCACATCATCGCCTGCACGCGATCGGCCTGATCGGCCGCACCGATTGTCGGATAGAGACCGCGACGGCCGAGTTGCGGCTCGCCATGGGGCAGAAGATTTTCAAACCTCTCGTTGCGCTCCAGCGCCCGGCAGATCGTCTCATAGGCGTCGATCGTGCCGCGCAAGGCTGCGAAATCGATCAGTGCCTTGTTGTCGAGCGAGGTGTGGTACTCAGGATACTCACCGTAGACGCCGCGGATCAGCGATCCGACCGGAAGATTGAACCCTGGCGAGCAATATTGCCGTTCGTCGCTGCCGGTGGGGGCGAAGTCCCGTACGCGGTACTCGAAGCCCATGGATTTCAGTGCATGCACCGCAGCCCGGTCAGCCAGCGTGTCGCCGCGGCGCGAACGCTTGTAGGTAAAATGGGTATCGAGCCCGCAGCAGGTGGCGACATAGCCGGCAACGAGATATTCGCGCAGGTGGTCGCCGCGCAGCGCCAGATAGGCGATGGCGCCGATGGTTTCCGGTGCAAACACGAAGCGATAGGTAAGCCGCCGCTGTGGCCAGGCAGCTAGCCTTCGGTACAGGAAAGCAGCGACCAGCGGCCCCGAAAGCTCGTTGTTGGCAAGCGACGGATGGCAGGTATAGGTCGAAATCAGGACCTCCGCGTTTTCGGAGCCGGGCAATACCGCTTCCGATATGGTCAGCGCGCCGTCCTTCAGTTCGGTATCGACCACGACCTCGTAATCGCCCTCGGGCAAAGCCGCGCGCTCGTTGTCGCTCAGGCAAAAGCCCCAACGTGGCTCGTAATAGCTCGTCACATAGGGAACCGCATCCGGCATATCGGGCCGGCTATGCAGGTGCGCCTCGAGTGCCGCGCGCGATAGCGCCCCGCGGAACGGCACCGAATAATTCACCAGCCGAAGGTTGTTCTCGGCCACATCCAGAATGCGCCGGCCATCCGGCGCAATCACGTAGGACTGCCGCACCAGCCATTCCTTCGGAACCGTCCAGTCGAAGACTCGGGTTCCGGAGGGCACCTCGATCCGTTGCAGCGGCAGATACTCGGAAAGAATGTCATGCGTTGCGCGGACGCCCGGCCCTGTAAGGGATCGCATCAGCGGCCACAATCGGTCGAACAGCACTTCGATCTGATCGACGCTGTCCAATCCAGACGCCGCAATCTGCGGCATCGCGCTCATCGCGAAACACCGTGGGCAAAGCGGTCGCTGTAGAAATAGGCATAATTCTGCCACTTGTAGAATTCCGCGGCAGCCCGCGCCTGTTCGCGATCGTCAAATGCTGGCCGATAGCCGAATTCCTCCATGTACTCACCAAGGTGAAATTCGATCACCTGCGCGTCCGCGGATGCAATGCGATCACGCCAACGCTCGACATTTCGGGAGCTCACGCCGAAAGTCGCAACCCCGTCGAATGCGTTCCCTCCCGTCGGCTGGCCTAGCAAGGACGGCTTGAGCAGCGATGGCGTGAACGCGACTCCGATAAAATCGGCGACCCTCCGCATCGATGTTTCCGGATCGGTCGCAATGTCCTCGAAGCGAAGCGTCAGGTAGCGCTGATCGCCAAACTGAGCACGGTTCGTTCGTGCCATGCGAAGGCCAGTGCCTACGCGATTCAGCAGGCTTGCAAGCGTGCGGTTGTGATCCTCACCCATGCGGCCGTAGTAGCCATCGACGCCGGCGGCGAGCGCGGCGAAATTGTCACGTGGATCGCGCACGACATGAATGAAGCGCGCATCTGGAAACCAGGTCAGCATCTCGGCGGCATAAATCTCGATGCTTGTTTCCTTGAATATTCCGAAGCGGGTCGACTCGATGCCGCGTCCGGTAACGGACTGAAACGCCGCCATCAGCCGGCCGATCAGGATATCGAGTCTCGCGAGATCGTCGTCGGCCAGGCCGTCGAAGAACATGCCAGCGACCGCGTCCACGTTCAGAAGCGCGGAATCCAGACGTTGTCGCAGATCGGAAAACAGGATGCGCTCCAGACGTGTGCGGCGCTCGGCAGGACCGTCGTGCTGGCGAATAAAGTCCGGGAAATACGCATAGAGCAGCACCAGGTCGACGGGATAAACCGCGAGCTGCGGATGGCCATCCAGCAGATTGGCCAACAGCGTCGTGCCTGACTTGCGGTGGCCGCAAATGAAGGCCAGTGGGCTATGCGTGGGTGAGTTCATGGGCGACGGGGCGCGGTTCGCCTATTTGGCGATCAGTTCCCACGAAAGCGGAGTTCCACGCTTCAGATCGCTGGCCGCGGCTTTTCCCAAGACCTCGTTGAGATGCCTTGGCGCCAGCCCGTAACCTGGCCGAATCGATCGAACATTGCGCGGTGTAAGTATTCCGCCCGACGCTACGTCCTCCACGACATACAGAGAGCGGCGAAACACCGCGAGGCCGTCTTCGGCCTTTGGCCGTTCGAAGCGGCCGTGTCCGCGCGCGGCGAACGCCACGTTACAGTCTTCCACCATGCGCGCGAATTCGCCGGGCTCAAGCGAGAAGGCGGCATCCGGCCCGCCGTCGGAGCGATCAAGGGTAATATGCTTTTCGATGATCGAGGCGCCGAGCGCGACCGCCGAAACCGCGGCCGCCGTGCCAAGCGTGTGATCGGAGAATCCGACCACAATGCCGAAGCTGTCGATCATGGCCGGAATGACACGCAAATTGCAGTTTCCAGGCTCCGTCGGATAGGTTGAAATGCAATGCAGAATGGCCGGATCCTGTCCGGCCGCCTTTTTCGCAGCCGCGATTGCGTCGGCAATCTCGTCGCGGCTTGCAAGGCCGGTCGAGATGATCACCGGCTTGCCGGTCGCGGCCGCGCGTTCGATCAGAGGCAAATCAACGGCCTCGAAAGAGGCGATCTTGTAGGCCGGGCAGCCCAAGTCTTCCAGAAAGTCGATGGCGGTGAAATCGAACGGGCTGGAAAACACCGGCATGCCGAGTTCGCGTGCCTTGTCGAAGATGGGCCTGTGCCAGTCCCACGGCGTGTGGGCTTCGTCATAAAGGTCATACAGCGTGCGGCCTTCCCAAAGGGTGCCTTCGACAGTAAAGCCGGGACCGTTGTGGTCGATGGTGATGGTATCCGCCGTGTAGGTCTGCAGTTTAACCGCATCGGCGCCCGCATCTTTCGCGGCAACGACGATCTCGAGCGCGCGCGACAGCTCGCCGTTATGATTGCCTGACATTTCGGCGATCATGTAGGGCGGATGATCCGATCCGACAGGGCGGCCGGCAATGGTGATGGAAGCGGTCACGGCCGGCGCTCTTTCTTAATGACGAACAGTTTGAGTGGTGCGTTGTCGCCCATCGAAGGCAATTGTCCCGCAATCTTGTTGATCTCGGCAAGATAGTCGGGCGCCTGCCCGGGGGGCGTCATCTTTGCATTGAAGACGCGCGAGACCACAAAATACAGGCTCGCGAAGCTGTCGATCTCGACCAGCCTGAGGTGCTTCGGCAGTCCGGCAAGGAACGCTTCCTGGTCCAGATAATGATTGTGCCAATGATATGGAATCGGCGTGAGGCCGACCGCCCCGCGCATCGCGTTCAACCGGTCCTGACCCTGCCTGGTGGATTCCACCAGCACGAGACGCCCACCGGGATCAAGGATGGCATCAATGTTGCGGACCGCCTGGAGTTGATGTTCCAGCGTCGGCAGATTGATAAGGCAGCGCACGGTAAATATCTGCGAGAAATGCCCGAGCGGTGCCATGTCCTTCATGATGTCGCCGACATCGACGGTGACTCTCCTGCGGTCGGCTTCGTCAAGCTCGGAAACGGTCTTCCTCGCCGCCTCGATCATGTCCTCGGCATAGTCGATGCCGACGACGCGCCCCCGCAGATGATCGAGCAGGCGAAGAATATCGGTTCCGTTGCCGCAGCCAATTTCCAGCGTGTCGGGCGCCGGGTCGAGATGCCGTTTCAGCGCACCAATTTCGAGATCCTTTGCAATCGGATCCGGCGTCGTGGCAGCCAGTCCGGTGCCGTGTTTGCGGGCCTGCTCGTTCCAGAATCCCTTGACGGCCGTCATCTGCTCCGCCGGATCGGCCGGCGCGGGAGTTGAACCATTCGCCATTACTGATTCACCGCTCTCTGCCTCGGTTTCGCGATCGCTGCGACGGCCTTGACCGCACGGAACGCACCTTCTCCGTCGCACAATGCTGCTGCCCGTATGCTCATCGTCCGACGACGCTCACTATCATCAAAGAGCGCGGTCAACGCGAGCGCAATATCCCGCACATCCAGTGAGCTGAGCCGATCGACAGCTCCGGCTGCGACCAGCGCATTCGCGAAATCTGCCTGATTGCCGGCGGTGACTGCGATCAGACTGGGCAAACCCACGCAGCAGCGCTCGAAACTGGTCTGTCCCGCAGCGCCGATCGCAATGTCGCTCGCGCTCACCAACGAAGCCATATCGGCGGTATCGACATGAAGCGTGGCAGGGACCCGCAGTTCCGCGATCAACGCACGCACGGCGGCAAGATGCGGGGCAACGCCACCGAGCACGACATCGACCGCGAGTGGAAGTCGGCTCGCCGCAACGCTGCGCAACACACGGGCTGTAACGTTTTGCGGGTCCGTCATCCCCATGCTGACAAGAAGCCGTCGCGGCGCAACCGGCTTCTCACGTCGCGCGAGTGCGGCCGCACGCGCCTTCGCGAATTGCGGCCGCAACAGCGCGTAACGCGGCCCAATCAGCAGCCGGCAGGCAGACGGCACGGCGGCGCGATAGGCGGTGTCGTTCGGCCGCGGCGTTGCATCCAACAGGATATCCGCGTCATGCCGCCGGCGCGGCTGATCGTCGAGGACGAGAATCCAGTCTGCGAAATCCCGGCAGCGTGTCTCGAAACTCGCGCTGCGCTCGTAATGGTCCACGATCAGGAGATCGCAATTCGTGCCCAGACCGTGTTGAATTTCGGATGGCTCATCGTCGATGGGCCCGGACAGCGGCAACAATCCGTGCGAACCCGCCTTCAGCGCCGGCACGGCCTCCAGCGTGCCATCACGAAACGCGAAACTGCAGCTCCAACCTTCATTCGTAAAGGCATCGGCGAGCGTCAGGCAGCGCTGAATGTGCCCGCCGCCGATCGCCGGGCTCGCATCCGCGCGGAACACAGCATGCATCAGGAAACGCGCCCCACGACCTTCGCCAGAGCATCAACGACCCGGTTGACATCACTGTCGGACATGTCGGGGAACAGCGGCAACGACAGCTCCCGCGCGTAATACGCGTCGGCTCCGGGCAGATTCAGATCACCGTAGCGGCGGCGATAATAGGGCTGGCGATGCACCGGGATGTAGTGCACCTGCGTGCCTACGCCCTGCTCCCGCAGCAGCTGCATCACAGCGGCGCGATCGATCCCGATCGCTTCGAAGTCAATCAGCACCGCATAGAGGTGCAGTCCCGGATTGCAACTCGGCACATGGGGCACCGGCCGGACCACCGGCGCGAGCTGCTCGAGCGCGCTGTCGTAACGCTCGGCGAGCACGCGGCGACGCGCGACCAGGCGATCAAGCTTCTTCAGCTGGCTCAGCCCGAGCGCACAATGCACGTCACTCAGCCGGTAGTTCGGCGCCGGCTCATGCATCTCGTGGTACCAGGGATTGGGTCGGCCGCTTGCGTCGAATGCGGCGACGCGCTCCAGGAATTCCTCCGGCCTGTGGGTGATCCCGTGGCTCCGCAATCTCCTCAGCCTTGCTGCAAGATCGGAGTCGTTGGTCGTCACCGCTCCGCCCTCGGCGGAGGTGATGGTCTTGACCGGATGAAAGGAAAAAATCGCCATTTTCGACTGCGTGCAGGCGCCGACCGGCACGTTCCTGCCGTTCTCTGTCACCGTCGTGCCGATCGCGTGCGCGGCGTCTTCCAGAAGCGTGACGCCATGCTTCTCCGCGACCGCATTCAGAGCCTTCATGTCGCAGGCCCATCCATTCAACTGTACGGGTATAGCAACCTTGACCCGGCGGGATCCGGCACGCCGCAATGCTTCCTCGAGATTTTCAGCCTCCATCAACCCCGTCTTTGGGTGCACATCGGAAAAAATGACTTCGGCACCCGTGAGTCGCATCGCGCTCGCGGTACCCATGAATGTCATCGACGGCACCACCACGTTGTCTTCGGGCGAAAGGTCGAGTGCCATCGCCATCATGTGCAGCGCCGCGGTTCCGCTGCTGCAGACGACCGACTCGCGCGCCCCGGTTACATCGCAGAGCATTCGCTCGAAGGCTTCGACCGCCGGCCCGGTGGTGAGGAAATCACTCCTCAACACGTCAATGACCGCATCGATGTCGTCCTGGTCGATGCTCTGCCGTCCGTAGCGCAGCATGGGAAGCGACATGATCAGTGCCTGCCTTCCGCCGCGAGGACGTCGCGAATTGCCTCGATCGAAAGAAACTCGGGATTGTCGTCGCTGCCGTAGCGGAAACTTTCCGCAACCGGATGGAAGCCGTTCGCCGCATGGCCTTTCTGTCGCCAACCGGCCGCGAAGGCCGGTTCGATAATGTAGCGGTCGTCGGCCTCAACGGTTGAACGTGCGTCGTCCTCGGTGATCATCAACTCATGCAGCTTTTCGCCCGGACGAATTCCGACGACGCGGCGAGGCTTGTTTGGGGCCATCGCTTCGGCAAGATCGACAATCCGGATACTCGGAATTTTCGGGACGAAAATCTCGCCTCCTTCCGCCATCTCGAGCGTCGAAAGCACGAAATTGACGCCCTGCTGCAGGGTGATCGAAAACCGGGTCATGCGAGCATCGGTGATCGGAAGGTCCGCCACGCCTTCGCGGATCAACCTCTCGAACAACGGCACGACGCTGCCCCGGGAGCCGATGACGTTGCCGTAACGAACCACGGAAAAAATCGTTCGGCGCGCCCCGGACAGATTGTTGGCCGCGACGAAAATCTTGTCGGAAGCCAGCTTGCTCGCGCCGTACAGGTTGATCGGACTCGCCGCCTTGTCGGTCGACAGGGCGATTACTTTCTTCACCTCGCCGCGCAACGCTGCGCGCACCACATTTTCAGCGCCGTGCACATTGGTATTGATGCACTCGAACGGATTGTATTCGGCGGTCGGCACCTGTTTCAGCGCCGCGGCATGGATCACGATGTCGATGTCGCGAAACGCCATCTCCAGCCGTCCGAGGTCGCGTACGTCGCCAATGAAATAACGCAAAGCAGGAAATTCAGCAGGCGAGAATCGCTGCGCCATCTCGTACTGCTTCAGTTCGTCGCGTGACAGGACGACGAGCCTTCTCAGCTTGTAGCGTTCGAGCAGTGTACGAACCATCTGCTGGCCGAACGATCCCGTACCGCCGGTGATCAACACCGACGCATTGTCGAGATCGGCACCGCCGTTCTTGAAGTCGCGCAACATGAAAGCCTTTGCGTGGTGAGTGTTTTGGAAGGCGGCGGAGCAAGAGAGGGGCGGTTCAGCCGCCACTCGCTGCCAGGCTGGGGGACGGCGCAATCGGATCGACGCTGCCACGCTGGATATTGTGTGCGTCTGCGTACCAACCGCCGGCGGCTATCAGGTCTTCATGAGTCCCGGACGCAGCCAGTCTGCCCTGGTTGAGCACAACGATATGATCGGCATCGGCCACCGTCGAAAGCCTGTGGGCGATCACAATAATCGTCAGCCGGGTCTCCAGCCGCAGCTGCCGCAGCGCGTCCCGGAACGCGGATTCGGCCTCCGCGTCGAGCGCGCTGGTTGGCTCGTCCAGGATCAGGATCGGCGCCCTGCGGACCAGTGCACGAGCAATGTCCAGTCGCTGGCGCTGGCCGCCCGACAAGCGCTTTCCGCCATCACCAAGCAAGGTGTCGAAGCCCTGAGGCAGTTTCTCGATGAAGGACAACGCTCCGGCGAGCCTCGCCGCCTCCCTCACCTCGGCGTCTGTCGCGTCTTCCTTGCCGTATCGAATATGTTCGGCCGCCGTGATGTTGAAGATTTGAGGTTGCTGCGGAACGAAGGCGATGCCGCTACGGACGCTCGGGACGGAAAACTCCTCGATCGGCACGCCGTCGAACAGAATTTCGCCGGACGACGGATCGCGAACACGCGGCAACAGATCGATAAATGTCGACTTGCCGGCACCGGAAGGGCCTACCAGCGCAGTCATTCGGTGCGCCGGAACCACCACGCTTATGTCGTTGAGCGCGGGAGTATCGCTTGTCGCATAGGTGAAGGAAACGGAGCGCAGTTCGATGCGGTCGTTCAGGTCGTCGAGCAGGCGGCTGCCACCCTTCGGTTCCCGCCGCTGTTCAATCCGAACCAGGTACTTGCTCAGTCCTTCCGCGGACGGCCACTTGCCGATAATCGTGCTGTAATTGGTGATGATGCCCCGGACGACCGGCATCAGCCGGGTCAGCACGATGACAAAGAGCCCAAGCCGGTCGAGACCGAGGCCGAGTACCTGCCCGCCCACGAAAATGACGATATACGCAAAGCCGATCGCGATGGGCTCCGGGATCAGTGTAACCTTGGCGGAAATCAGCTCCTGACTGACGGTCTGGTTGGTATGCCTCTCGCTGATCTCACCGAATGCCCTGGCTTCGGCGCGCTCGGTTCCCGACAGTCGGATCAGGCGTGTGCGCTGCAATCGTTCGATCATGAAGGTGGTCAGATCGAGGTTGGTCTTGGAAATCTGCCTTCCCGTGGTCTTCACCGATGTGAGAAGCCCTCGCATGAAGTAGCCAACCATGCCGATCAGTGCGAGGCACAGCACCGTCATCGGCGCCGAAAGCAGGAACAGGCCGGCGACATACACCGCCATCTGCAGCAGGATTCCGATAACACGCACAGCCGAGAACAAGGTCGCAAGCGCACGATTGAGTTCGACCGTCAGATTGCTGGACATTGCGCCGGTCTTTGCCTTGTCCTGCAGAGACGTTTCGGTCCGCAGAAAACCGATGAATGCGCGCTGACGGATCTCGTTCGCAAGCTTTCGTCGCGCCACGCCGTAGCTGACCACCGACCAATAGCTGCAGAGCTGCCGCAGACAGATGAAGATGAAACTGACGCTCAGCAGCAATCCGAGCGTGATCGGAATTCCCGTCATTTCCGAAAACTGTCGAATCAGGCGCCAGTGCGACCCGGTAAGCTTTTCGAAATCGACCGTACCTCCGATCTGCAGGATTTCGAAAACCGGCGCCAGCATCAGGATTCCGGACGCCTCAAGCACGATGCTGACGAGATTGACACCGAGCAGATAGGCCATCAGCCGCTTCGAAAACCCGAGCGTTCGGGAAATCCGGAAGAATGATCTGATTTTTCCGATTACCATTTCTGTTCCATGCGCCGGAGACCGGGACTCAGGTCAAGCTGCGCGGTCGAGGGCTGCCGCCTGATCGTAGAGCGACATGCATTGTGCCTCTATTGCTGCGCGCTCGTCGGGGGAGAGAAGCGCCTCCCGCTTCAGTGGCGCTCCAGAGACACCCTTGTCGCTCACCTCGAAGCTGGAATTCGCCACCATATTGCGCCCGTTGAAGGTCGGCTGGAGAAGCGCCGGGTCCCACGGGATATCGAGCTGAGTTGCGAGCGAACGAAGCGCTCCCTCGGTATTTCCGACGAGATGCTCGAACCTCAGAACAATCACCTTGTCGCCATAGCGCGACTTGTTTTCGAGAATCGAATTTGCCGACGACATCCAGAGCGCGAGCAGGCCCTGAACGTCATCCGGGTCTGATCGCTTGAGATTGCTGTTGTGATGTTTCGCCGACGGGTACCAGGTTCTGGGATCTCGGACGATCTGGATGAGGCGGCCATCCGGGTAGCAGCGAAAAAATTCCGACACGCTCAGCTCCCGCTGGGCGAAACGGGGTGCAAAGGCAGTGATCCACTTCTTCTGCGACAAATCACCCTGATAGTTGAGCCATGCGTTGAAATAGGCCGTGAAATAAAGATCGATGATTTCCCGCTGGCTGCGCGGAGGATTCGCGGCGAAGCTCGTTGTAAAGATTCGGTGGTGAAGTGCGGGAACGTTGAAGAATGGCAGGCGTTCGACGCTACGCTCGCCCTTGACATATCCCTTCCGCACAAACCGGACGTCCCGCGGCTCATAGAGCATCAGGAAACATTTCTCGGCGCCCAGTTCGGGCTCAAGCGGAGGCCAGTCTTCCGGTGTTGGATGTCCGATCTTCAGCTCGTTGGGGTAGGCCGCCAGCGCCGGATGACCATCGAAGAGCTGGCTGAGCAACGACCCGCCGGAGCGATGCACTTGCGAGATCAGCGCCAGCGGCCCCCGAACCGGCACGACATGGGCGAGAATGAAATCGCCGATGTCGTCAAGATTGGAGGTCCGCCCGCGCAGCGCGGACGCGAGTTCATCGGCCGGGCGCTGACCGTTCAACAGCCGTGTCAGCCGATTGTGGCGCGACCACTCAATCAACTGCGAATACATCATCAACTCCGGATTTTATGCAGTTTGCCGAAGGCGCGCGTCAAATGGACGGCTTGGCCGCCAATACGCCGTGCATTCGGCAAATATTGACTCTACGCGGAGCCATGCTTCCAAATCCCAAGTCCCGCATCGGCAGATCCGGCGGCGATCAGAATTGAGAACGCGTTCCACAGCCGCGCGATGTCCTCGGCGGAATCAAAATTCATCGAAAAGGTCGTGTCGTATTCGCCGTCGATCATATAGCCGAGGCTCGCTTCATGAGCAGCCTGGTCCGCTACTGCTGGTCGCGACAGCGACTGCAGAATCATGGGCCCGAGTTGCCTTGGCGTTTCGACCCGTATCGGCAGCCCCACTCCGTCATAGAAGGTGCAGTCGAGCGTCAGTACGCGGCGGCCATAGAGCAGACCCTCCCAGCCGGAAGAGCCGTTTTCAGTAACGATCAGATCCGCGTTACGCAGATACTTGAACTGGGAATCCTCACCATCCACCAGAACGATATTCGGAAGCTTTGCAAGATCGCGGTAATAGCTCGCCGGGCGATAGCCAAAATTGGACCGGTGTTCACGGACGATCAGCTTGTAGCCTGCGGGCAGATGGCTCGCCAGCAGACCGGCGGTATGCCGCTGATCGAACCACGGCGACGCCTGGAAGATCAATGGAATGTCCGCTTCCTTGTGCAGGGGGAAATAGATGTATTTCATCTCGGCCAGTTCCGCCTCCTCAAGTCGGCGCAGATATCCGCGCTGCAGCGGACCTGAGATCAGCGGCCGGTTGTACCGCACGAGCGAATTCGAAAAGCCCTTGCTCATTCTCCTGGCGGGCTCCTTCACGGTCTTCTTCAGAAGCCGGTAGTGCAACGTGAACCAGTTGATCGAACTTCGCTTTGCCTTCTTGCGCTCCTGGTATTTCACAATTCGGGGACCGGCCAGGAACTGCTGAATATGCGCCTTAGCCGCCTCACTGATAGGAGTCCTGGCCTGCTGCCGTTCTTTGGACCGCTGCAGGCCAAGAACATTGTAAAGCAGACGATCAGTTGTAAAATAGAAATGGTCGGACCGCATCTTCGACTTGCGCAGTGCGATGCAGGGAATGCCCCGGCCTTGAGCCGCGAGCCAGAGCGCCGATCGAAACGGATCGATGGCATCCAGCGTATAGACGACATCGGCTCGTGACTTCGCGAGAACGTCGTCAGCGATCGCAAATAGCCGCTGAAATATCTTCAGTGCGAGTCCGGTGTCGTGAAGCACACGCCGGGCCGTATCGTTTTCGCGCAGGCGCAGCACCGGATAGGCAAATCCATGACCGACGGACAATTCTCCCGCCAGCAGCAATTGGCCGACCGGCACACCGGCCGCCAATTCGGCCTGCCACAGGCGCCGCTCGAGGTCGGCGACCGCGTCGGGATCCTTCTCCCACTCGCCCTCGGGCAGCGTCTCGATATCAGGGCGGCGGAAGATCAATCCGGCGGGTGCCGCCAGATCGGAATAGTCGTTCTTCTCGCCATGGGAGGCGATGTTGATCTGCCAGCCGAGTTGCGCCTTCGCATATTCGAGCGGAGCAAGCGCATAACGAAAGCCGGCGCGTTTGCTCGGCAGCAAGGCAAGCACCCGCAGCCCGTTGAGGCTCCCAAGCGAACATTCGCGTGGCGTTGCATTCAGCATAGTCTCTTCGATCTGTTCTCGGCGCATCAAGGCGCAAACTCTGTCCCCGGTCACGGGCCGCAATCGCGCGCCGGCTGGTGGCGGATATCTGTGGGATAGTCAGGCCTGGGCGCGGCGCTCAGCCTGCGGTGGTCTTACAGCGGATAGCCGTGATCCTTCAGCGGCAAATGATACTCGCTTGCCAGCCTGCGGTTGTCCGCGACGTAATGGTCCCTGATCCGATCCATCCAGCGCGCCGGCAATTCCACCCTGGCGCGCTTTCCGCCTTCCAGATAGCTTCGCCAGGCATCACGGATTGGCGCAGGCAACAGCGCTCCGAAAGAAACGCGCGGGAAAAGCGAACTGCGGAACTTCGCATAGGCCTGCGTGCGGCCGCTCTTGCGCACGTTCTCGTGCTGGTTCAGCAGCAGCGGCACGCCAATTCCGGCATCGATTCCAACAAAGTCACACAGACGCCTGCCGAAACTGGCGGTGTCCTTTACCATCTCCTCGAACATGAAGACGCCGACATTGTCCCGTCCGACCACCCTGCCCCACGCGTCGGCCACCTCGCCAAACCGGAAGCCGAAGGCAAACCAGTCGGGCTGGCTATCGAGCCATGCTTCGGTATCGAGGAAGTTTGCCGAATTCGCCTTCTGCAGATAGAGCGACTCGATCAGTCGCAGCTGATGGCGCACGATCAGCACGACCCGTACCGGCCCCGCCATGTCGACGATTGCGCGCGGCAGGCGTGTCGCATCCGGTTCGCCATAAAGATAATAGCGAACCAGTTCCTCGCGCGAGAAAACCGGCAAGCGTCCGTTGGCGCCGCCAATCGCGTTCTGCCAATTCGCACGCAGAGCCTCGCGGTCGAGCGGCGCTCCGTCTTGCTCGCGTGAGTCGCAGTGGTCGTGGATTGCGCTCACGGCCTTGAGCGCTGCCTCGACCGGCTCCGGCTTGCCAAGGCTCAGCACACCGGGATGGCGCGCAAACAATGCCTTCTGCAGGGTGGTCGAGCCGGCTTTATTGGCTCCGATGTGAAAGACCGGCAATCTATCGGACATCGCGGAAAACCAATCACCCCTTGCGGAACTGCGCGCCCGCCAGAACGAGCTTGCGCAATTCGTCTTTCGGTTCCGCGATCAGGTCGAATAGCGGACTGCGACGGTCGCGGGCCTTGTGCGGCAACAGGAACGAAACCGTCAGCATCTTGCGTTCGCCCAGCGATGTCCTGCTGCCGAAATGCAGGCAATTCGAGGTATCCGCAATCACACCGGTTCCCGCAGCGCCGCCGAGGACGACCTGATCGGTGGGAGAGCAGATTTCGAACACCTTGTCGTCTGCGATGCGCCCGTCGTCACGATAATAGATTGCCTCGTAGTTCGTCGCCCGCCGCACCTTGCTTGAAACATCCGCCGGCAGAATGGTCAGCGGACCGCTGCTCGCATCGTGGTCGTCCAAATTGATGAACAGCTTGAGCAGTTTTCCTTCAGGCTTGTCGAGATGATAGAGCTGGCTGCCGAACTGACGCGTCTGCGGCGGTGTCAGCCAGATGCCGATCTCCTTGATCTGAGGCACCATGCCGTAATAGTCGGTTGCCATGTGCAGCAATGCATCGCTGAGCGCGAACTCGACCAGTGCCGGGTGATTGAGAAGGTCTTCCGGACGCTCGCATTGAATGAACGGGTTGCTCTTCTTTGCCTTTGCACCCTGCTTGCGCCGCTCTTCGATTACCGCACGCGCCGCCTCCATGGCCGCCTTGGTACCGGGTAGCGTATCCTTTCCGATCAACGCATAGCCGCGCTCCTTCGGAATAGTGCCTTGCCAAGGAGAGTCCTTCAGCACCTGCTCGGCAACCCGGCGGCGCTTCCCGATGTCGGACGCATTCCGAATTTCATCCACCGCATTGGCGATGGAATTGACGGCATTATAGGGAATGCCCGCGCCGAGAGCGTAATAGTAGAGCCTCGTTTCCATAGTCATGTCAGTTCCCCGCGTACCTTGGTCCTTGACGGCAATGTCCGATCGCCGCGCGTCAGCCAGACCGATCCAATGCGACAGCCTCGTGGTAGAGCTCCAGACAATTGCGCTCGATATACTGGCGCTCGGCGTCCGTCAGCAATTTCTCCCGCTGCAGAGGCGCGGTGACGATCCCCGCACCTGCAACCGGAAAACTTGAATTCGCTGTCATTTTACCACCGTTGAAAGTGGGCTCAAGGAGGATCGGGTCGTAGTCGATACCCAGTTCGCGTGCAAGAAAGCGCATCGTTCGGTCCGGCTGCGCGACCAGATTCTCGAACCCAAGCAGGATCACCCGTCCGCCGTGACGCCCCTTGTTCCGCAACGCCGACCGCGTGGATGACGTCCACGCCGCGAGCAGCCCCGAAATATCATCCGGGTCGATACCGGCGCGCCCATGGTTCTTGGCTGACGGAAGCCAGCCATGCGGATCGCGCACGATCTGAATCAGCCTCCCGTCAGGATAGCAGGCGAAGAATGACTCCACGCTCGCTTCATTGTCAGCAAATCGCGGAGCAAATCCCGAAAGCCAGCGCTTCGCGCCGAGGTCGCCCTGATAATTGAGCCAGGCGCGGAAATAGGCGGTGAAGAAAATGTCCAGAATCTCCCGCTGCGTCGTTGGAGGATATGTCGTGCAGAGCTTTGCGAAGATCTGCCGCTGCAAACGCGGCACGTTGAAGCAAGCCTGGCCGTCGCTGTCCTGTTCGCCCTTGGTATATCCGCGCTTGAGAAAGCGAATGGTGCGCGGCTCGAACAGCATCTGGAAATTGGCGTCGGCAACGAGTGCGGGGTCGATCGGCGGCCAGTCTTCCGGGGTCGGGTGCCCGATCTTGAGCTCGTGCGGGTGTGCCGCAATCGCCGGATGTCCGTCCAGCAACTGGCTCAGCAACGTTCCGCCGGATCGCTGCACCTGCGAAATCAGCACAAGAGGCATGCGATATGGCACGGCCTTGGCAACAAGAAATGCCTCGATGTCGCTCAGATTTGCGGTGTCGCCGGCCAGCGCGGCTTTCACCGTACCCGCCCGCTTCGACCCGCCGAGTGCTCGCAAGAAGTTGCGGCGCTTCTGCGGCTCGACCCAATCGAAAGCGCGGCGCGCGATCGGATTGTGGCGGGACCACTCGATCAGTTGACGATACATGCGCCGGCCGTTGATGGACTTTGCGCTGGATCAAAACCCGTTCGTTTCGATCTGGAACCCATCCAGCCTCGACCTTCGAGTTGAGACGGAACGGTTTTTGACATAGGAATATCGGACGCTTTAGACATAACCAACTTCGTCCAAGCTTTCCGCTGCCGGGATCGGCACAAGACCATAAACAAGGAGCATAGCCTATGTCCGTCATGGCCCTGTCGCGACAGCCCGGCGTCGAGCGATTGATCGAGCGGGTCCGGCGCACGGCGCGGTCGTTCCGCATGCGAGACGAACAGGCGGAGCGCCGTCGGCTTGTTTCCCGCCTTCCGCGCAAGCCGGAACTGAGCAACGTGATGGACCAAAAATCCGGCTATGCGATCCTGCCTGCCGGCAGCCTGGACGGCGTCGAGACCGCAGCTGCCTTCGCGCGCCAGTATCGCGACGAGCATCGTAACGACGTTGCCAAGAAGAAGGCCGACTACAATCCGACCATCCTTGAGGTGAAGTGCTACGAGGATGCGCCGGCGATCGTTGATTTCGTGCTGTCCGACAACGTGCTTCAGGTCGCCGCCGATTACCTCGGCGAAATCCCCGTCCTGATGGGCATCAAGCTCTGGTGCACGCCGCCGAACCAGGAGGCCGGAAAGCTCAAGGGAAGCCAGATGTATCATCGCGACGGGCAGCGCTGGCTGTTGCGGCGCGTCAAATATCTGATCAACATGGACCAGGTCGATTCCGAATGCGGCCCCTTTACCTTCCTGCCCGCAGACATTTCGGAACGTCTGTCCAACTCCATCGGCAGCATCAAGGAACAGGGCCGGGTCAAGGACGACGTGGTGTTCCGCACCGCCAAACCGACTGACACAATCTCGTTGATCGGACCGGCCGGAACGGCGGCTGCCGTCGATTCGTCGCGCTGCTTCCATTGCGGGGCGCGTGTGCAGAAGGGTGAGCGGCTGCTGCTGCAGTTTCATTTTCTGCCGCGAGCCGATGCCCTGCATGGCGGTGCACTGCGCAGGACGCCAGCGTTCACCGCGCGCTACGGAGACGATCCGATCCGCAATCTGGTGATGCCGCGCAGAAGCGAGCATTTCGTGGAACATCCCGACGACTAGACCGGATAGCCGTATTTTTCGACCGGGATTCCCCAGTCGCGCGCAAGCTTGCGATTGTCGTCGCGAAAATAGTCCTCCATTTTCGCAACGAAGGTCGCCGGCAATTCGATCCGCGCCTCACGTCCGCCCGCAACGAATTCGTTGAAGCTTCGCCGCATCGCCTCAGGCATCATGCGACCGATCGGAATATAGAGCCCGAATGCCTTGCGGATCTTCGAATAGGCAAGATAGCGCTGACTGACCCGCTGATTGCGGCGCTCACCCGCGATCAGGTCGGCGCCGTGCTGCGAATCCACGCCGATGAAGTCGCAGATACGACGTGCGAAACTCTTCGCGTCCGTTTTCATGTCCTCGAACGGGAAAATCGCGACATTGTCCCGGCCGAACGCTGCGACGAAGGACTGCGCGACCGTATGAAAGCGATATTGGTGCATCTCTTCCTGTCGCGCGTCGAGCCATTGCTGCGCCGGCTCGACATGCACGCCCTTTGCATGAAACAGGTACAGTGACTCGATCAGCCTGATCTGGTGGCGTGTCACGATTACGATACGCGCGGGTCCGACCACCGCGCGCAAGCGCTCCGGCAGGTTCGGGTCATCGGGCGCCGCGTAAAATTCCGGTTGCGTCAACGATTCCTTGGAGAATACGGGCACCAGTCCCGGGGCCACATCGGAAAGCGCCTCCTGCCAGAGCGCGCGGCTGCGTTCCGGATCGAACCGGATGCGCTTTCGTTCTTCCACATAACAGGAATCGCGCACCAACCTGATTGCCTCGGTCGAGCGCGGCTCCTCGCGCGGCTCGCCGAGATAGTCAATCTGCGGGTGCCGGCCGAACAGCGCGGCCTGAAGCGTGGTCGAGCCACATTTGTGGAACCCGACATGAAGAACAGGCAGGGTTGAGGACATGGCCATCACGACTACGCTGACCGCAACCGCAACAGAGCGGGATCATCCAGGCGCGGCACATCTGCGTCGGAATCCGCTACAGGCCGCCGGCCGCGGCTTCGCGCTGCGAGTATGGCGAAGCGCGATTCCAGCATGTCGAGGCAAGACGGTATGCCGGTCGGGTTCATCAAGAAGGTGGTCTCGAATTCCGCATCGATCATCGATGCCAGCGCATGATCGTGACCGTCCATGTCCACGACCGCCGGCCTGGACAGGAGATCGAGTATGGTGGCGTTGAGCTGATCGGGATCCGTGACCACGGCTCCCTGGCCCGCACCCTGATAGAAAGTGTTCTCGGCCAGAATCAGCGTGCGCCGGGCCAGCAGCAACCCTTCCCATCCCGACGACCCGTTTTCAGTGACCACGAGATCGGCATTCCGCAGATACTTGAACTGCGAATCGAACGGATCGATCAGTGTGACGTTTGGCAATTGCGCCAGCTCCCGATACGAGCGGGTGCGGCGGCGCCCGAAATTCATGCGGTGTTCGCGGACCAGCAGGCGATAGCCGAATGGCAGCATGCTTGCGAGAATGCGAATGGTGTTGCGCTGATCGTGCCAGGTCGTCGCCTGGAATGTCTGCGCAAACTCCGCTTCCTTGTGCATCGGAAAATAGATGTACTTGGTGGCGGCGAGCGTATTCTCGTCCAGCGTCGCAAAAGCGTGCTGGTGATAATAGGTCAGGAACAGCGTGCGATAATAGCGCAGGAAGCGCGCGAGCTCGCCTTCGCGCGCGGACATGTCCTGACCACGGAATCGGTCCGGGATCTGCGAGAGCACGATGCGCGCATATTGCATATGCCACCGGACGAATCCGAGATTCATCCGGTTGCTCCACTTGCTCGCGATATACTTGATCATGCTCGGCTGATCGCGAAACGTTCGAATTTTCTGCTGTGCCGCCTCGCTGACCGGCGCATTCGTCCGCCGCTTCAGCCGGGCGCGCTCGAACGCGTCGACGTTCAGCAGGAACGGATCGCTGGTCCAGTAGGCGTGGTCGGACCGAAGCTTCGAGGGACGTAAGGCAATGCACGGGATACCGCGGCGATGCGCTGCGAGCCACACCAGCATGTTGAGCGGAATGAGCCAGTGAAAAAAGAAAACAAAATCCGGCTTGGTGCGATCGAGCAGGTCATCTGCGAAGCGGAAAAAGCGCCGGGCGATACGCAAGGGTTCTTCGTTGTCCTTCAGCACCCGCTGAATCATCGGATAGCGGTTGAAATGCTGGAACGGCAAGCTGTATGCCCGTCCGATGCTGTGGCCGGCGGCCAGGATCACGCGGCCGACCGGGAAACCGGTCCTGGTCTCGGCTTCGCGAATTCTGCGCTCGACTTCCGCCACGGATTTCGGATCGCGTTCCCATTCGGCCTCGCGCAGGAAATGCGGGGGCAGGACCACCTCGCCATCGGCTCCGGCCAATGCTTTGAAAGGCCTGGTGTCGACCGTGGGCGCCAGTACCGAGACGCTCCAGTCGAAACGTTGTTTTCCCGCCGCAAGCATGGCGACCAGATACTTGCCGAGGTCCTTGTGACCCAGCGGCGGCACCGCCAGTACGCGCTTGCCGTTCAGCCCGTGATCGGAGAGCGGTCCGTGATCGCGGGCGGTCACGATATCGCCTCCGGGCGCGGATGCGCGGCGTTACCAGCCTCCATGAAGCGGTCGAGGAACTGGCGGAGCAGTTCGGTCACCGCCGCATGGTCCTCCACTGGCGCCGTCGTCTCCCATTCTGCATCCAGTATCCAGCCGGTCCTGCTTTCGTCATCCGTATCCGCGGGCATGAGGGTCGGAGCCAGCAGATCGACGACGGTTGCCGACAATTGCTCGGGATCGCGCAGTCGGCGCGCAAGGCCGGCGCCCTCATAAAAACTGTCGGCAAGCGTGATTACGGGACGGCCGAGCAGCAATCCCTCCCATCCCGCCGGGCCATTCTCGGTCACGATCAGGGCGGCATTGGCGACATAGTGGACGCGGGGTTCGGTGCCGTCGATCATGACGATTCCGGGCAGGCGCGACAGGTCCTCGTAATATTGGTTGGGCCGTCTCCCGACATTGTTCGGGTGCTCATGGACCAGGAGCTTGTATCCCGCCGGAAGAGAGCCCGTAAGGAGCGCGGCGGTGTTGTACTGGTTGGCCCAGAACGGCGCTCGAAGGTTCAGCGATTCAGACGGGTCTTCCTGCATCGCAAAATAGAAATATCGAAGGCCGGAGAGCGCCTCGTTATCGAATCGATGGAAAAAGCGTCGCTGCCGCCACTCCCGGAACGCGTTGCTGCCCGATACGACCGCCGCTCGCTTCGCGCCGGCGCTCGAGCGGAATGATTCGACATAGTTCTGCGCGTCGGTGCTGACGAATTCGTTGTTCGCGCATTTCTCGGCTGCTCGCACCCGTGCCGGCAGATTGCTGTATGTCAGCGTGTCCGTCCAATAGCACCGCCCGATCCACATCGGCGAGGGCCGGATGGCGGCGCAGGCAATCGCGCGCTGCTTTGCCAGCAGATGGAACGCGAAGTTCAGCGGATCACCCCACCCGGCGGTCGCGACCAGATCAGGCTCCGTCCGCGCGAGGGTGTCGCGGGCGAAGGCAAACATCCGCCGCACGATGCGGAAGGGCTCGGCAACATCAGTGGCAACCCTGCGCGAGATGGCGTTGGGCTGCGCCTCGAAATGCAGTTTGGAAAAGCCGCGGCCGAGATCGCGCTCACCCGCCAGCAGGATGCGTCCCGCCGAAACCCCGCTCGCCATTTCGCAGTCGCGAATCAGCGCATCGAGTTCGGCCACCTGCGCGGGGTCGTCCTCCCACGGCTGGCGCTGGCAGAACTGTGCGGGATCGGCCCGCACAGTATCGACAATCATCCCGAACTCACGCTCCTCATGAGCAAATGGCGATCCGGCGAAGGCGTCGTCCCCATCGTGCGGCAGCCACAGCACGCGCAATATCTTCGGCCCTTCGGCGCCCGCGCCGGGGACAGCGTTTCGCACCTGTGTCGACAGGTTCACAGTCCGAGGGGCCGGAAATCAATGCCGGGATAGTAATCGGCGTGGCGCCGGATGCGCGCTATCTGGGCGGCGCTCAGTTCCAACATGCCGCGCCCGGGCTTGCCGATATTGTAGCGGGTCACCGCCGACTTCTCGACGCAATCCAGCGCAGTTCTGACGTCGGCCTCCGAAACGGTGCGTCCGAACCGGGCGCAGATTCGCCGGAAGAAGCCGGTCGGGTCGGACACCATATCCTCGTAAAACACGAATTCGGTATCCACGTCGCGACGCGAAATCGCCTGCACCCAGGACACGTAGAAAGTGATCATCCAGGGCACGGCGGTATCGATGATGTAATCGAGCTTGTCCTCGTCCGGAAGCGTATCGTACGCGTTTGGAATCAGGATCGAGGAGAAGTACTGATTTCCATTCATATGATCGCGCAGGCTGACAACCACATCGAACAGATTGCGCAGCAGAATGGCGATGGGCAGGCGGAAATGCTGCAACATCCGCAGGTTCGCGCCACTCGCAACGAGATGCACCTGCGAGATCGTCACCTTGTCGCGCACATTGACGATCCCGGCAACGGACAGGTCCTTCGGCGTGAACCGATCCTGCGTGACGATATCCTTGTAGACTTCGGCGTCCAGGATGCGCGCCAAGGCCTGCGTGGAATAGGTCGAGGAAGATTTCGGCAGCGCGACGAGAAGGTAGCTGGTCGAAAACCCGTCAATCGCCGTCCGCACTTCGGGACGTTCACATAGCGCATCGAGATCTGCGGCCTTGGTCAGAAGGATGCGCTCAAGCAGCGACCCCGCGGCCATTGCCTGCGGGCGTCCATCGTCAACGTATGATCTGAGAACCGACATCGCTGTCATCCGTGCCGCGTGGGTGAGAATCCGAACCGGCTTGTCAGACCCGCGCCATCGCGCGTGGCTGATCGGCTGCCAGCAACCCGGGCGCCGCTGTCCGCTCCAGAAGATCAAGCGCTTCCTCCAGGCCGGCCTCCCCCGCGGGAAAACTCCAATCGGTTTCCGAATCGAGCATGCGGCCAAGCCTCAGGTCGTGTTCGCTTTGGTCGGCGACGGCCGGCTGCGCAAGGACCGCCAGCATCGCCTCGTTCAGCGTCTCCGGATCCCAGACCTTGGTGCCGAGTCCGGCGCCGTCATAGAACGTGCTCGACAGCGTAATCAAGCGCCGCCCCATCACCAGCGCCTCCCATCCGGTCGAGCCGTTCTCGGTCACCACAAGATCGGCGTTCTGAATGTATTTGAACTGCGAATCGAACGGATTGATCAACGTTACATTCGGTAACGCCGCGAGATGCTTGTAGACCCGCGATGGCCGAACCGAATAGTTCATGCGGTGCTCGCGCACGAGCAGTCGGTAGCCCGCGGGCAACAGGCCCGCAAGCAGCCGGATCGTGTTGCGCTGGTCGTGCCAGGGCGCGGCTTGGTAGGTTTGCGCGAACTCCGCCTCCTTGTGCATTGGAAAATACACGTACTTCATGCTTCGCAACGCCTCATCGTCGAACGACTTGAGGAAGCGTTTCTGCGAATAAAACATGACGCGCCCGCGATAGTAGCGATACATCCGCGAAAAGCCCGGCTCGCGCAACGACAGGTCCTGCGCCTGGCCCTTTCTCGACATCTCGCGCAAGGTCGCGCGTACATAGTCGTAGTGCCACCGCAGAAACCCGCGCCGCTCGCGGTCCACCCAACGCGCAGAGATGTAGGCGACGACTTTCGGCCGGTTACGGAACTCTTGTATGAATTTCGCGGAATTCTCCGAAACCGGCTCGCCGGTCTGGTGCCGCGCCATCGCGTCGTCAATAGCCTTGGTATTCCAGAGCAGCCGATCGGTCGACCAGAAAAAACGCCCGGACCGAAGCTTCGAGTTGCGCAGCGTGATGCACGGAATGCCGCGCGACGTACCGACCATCCAGAATGCAGCATGCAACGGAATAGCCCAGTCGGTCGACAGCACGATATCGGGCTTGGCCTCGTCCAGCGCCTGTTCGGCAAAAACGAACAGCCGCCGCATGATCCGGAATGGCTCCTCGTTGTCGGCGGTCACTCGCTCGATCAGCGGATAGCGGTTGGAAAAACGCAGTGAAACGTTGAATCCCCGCCCGATGCTGTGCGCCGAGGCCAGGATGTGCCGCCCCATGGGGACCCCGGTCGTCCGCTCGGCGTCGCGGATGCGCTCCTGAACCGCCGCCAGTTGCGCCGGATCGCGCTCGAAATCCGCAACCTGCAGAAAAGGCGGTGGCGAGAACAGCTTTCCAGCGGGCGCCACCAACGGCTGGTAGGGTTCCCGATCCGTGATCTGGCAGACGCCGTCGATGGTCAGTTCCCAGCGTTTTTTTGCCGCCTCCAGAAGATCGAGAATGTAGCGCGAGCGCTCCTTGCGGCTGATCGGCAGCATTGACAGAACGCGGCGTCCGCGCAACGCGCCGCCGGCGACAATGTGGGAAGGCGCGTTCACTATCAGGCCGCCACCTTGCCGGTCAGCGTCTCGCCGATCGCCGATGCGAGGCTCTCGGCGTCGAGACCATGCGCGCGCAGAACTTCATCGTTCTGACCGCAGGCCGGCAATTCGGTCAGCCCGAAAGACCGCAGAATCGGCATGCGATCGAGCCCAAGTTCCGCGACCGCTGCGGCGATCATGCGGCCCTGCCCGCCTCTGACGAAGTGATTGTCTACCGTGAACAGCGCACGGCGGCCTTCCAGCATCTTGCGCAGCCACGCCGCGTTCACCCGATTCAGCCATGGCAGGTTCACCACTGCGACATCAAGCCCATGCCGCGCCTTCAGCAACTCGGCCGCCTGATAGGCCTGCGGCAGCATGACCGGGCCGTAACCGACGATGACCGCATCCTTGCCAGGCCGCAATTCGACGCCATGACCCGGCACAGCGCGATAGTCCGCCGGCAATTCGTAGGGAATGTCGCAGGGGATCGAGACAAGGCGCAGATAGCCGGAGCCTTTGTGGCCTTTCAGAAGATAATCGAGCAGGGGCGCCACCTCGGCGGCGCAGCACGGCTCCGCCATTTCCATCCCGGGAATTGCACTATGCAGCGCGATATCATTGACCGATTGATGCGAATGGCCGGGACCGCCGGGAACAAGGCCCGCCAGCGAGGCGACATAGATCACCTTGGTATGCTCGGAAGCATTGTTGAATATCTGTTCGGCCGGCCGCGGTGCGAGGAAACAGGCAAAGGAATGCACCAGCGGGACGAGTCCCTGCAGCGCCATGCCGCCAGCCTGCGAAACCATATCCATCTCGGCAATGCCACATTCAAGGAAGCGATCCGGAAATTTTTCACGGAACGGAATGAGCCCGGTATCGAGAATGAGATCTCCATCGAGCGCGACAATGCGCTTGTCCGCATCCGCCGCCGCGATCAGTGCCTCGGTATAGGCCGGAATAATGCGTTGCGGCGCCTGCGGGAGCGAGCGCGCCGGCCGCGCCTCGCCTTTCAACCTGAGCGGTTCGGCGCCGACCGTATCGAAGGCGTGGTTTGCGCGCAAAGTCAGTTCGTCAAGCGCGCGCGCATAATCTTCCGGCGAGGGCGCACCCGAATGGAAGCGGTATAATTCCCGGGGCGCAAGATTGCGGGATTCCATGAACGACACACCGCGGCCCTTGATGGTGTCGGCGATGATGATCTTCGGCTTCCCCTTGACCTTGCCAACATCGGCAAGCGCCGCCGAGAAGGCCGCGAAATCGTGTCCGTCGCAACGTGCGACATACCAGCCAAAGGCAGCGAACTTCGCTTCAAGATCGCCGAGATCGGAGGTTTCCCTCACGTAGATGTCGGACTGGAACTTGTTGTGGTCGACGATGACCGTGAGCTTGTCGAGCTTATGATTCGCCGCGGAGCCGAGCGATTCCCAGATTTGCCCTTCCTGCAGCTCGCCGTCCCCGGTCATGACGAAGATGCGTCGGTCGCGGCCGAGAAGCCGGTCGGCGAACAGCATTCCCTTCGCTTTAGAAATACCCATTCCAAGCGAACCGGTATTGGTCACGATCTGCGGAGTCGTGGCGATATCAGGATGACCGGGAAGTCCGCCAAGTCGGCGCAGCTTCAGAAGATTATCGGCTGGAAGCTTGCCGAGCGCGATCATCGCGGCATAGAGACCCGGTGCGTCGTGTCCCTTGGAGGAGAAATAGAGATCATCCGAACCGTCGGCCTCTCCGTCATCCGTCTTCATCTCGTTGAGAAACAGCCAGGTGACGATATCGAGCGAGGAGAAACTCGACCCGATATGTCCGGACCCCGCATAGGCGATCATCGAAAGTGTATTTAGCCGGCACAGGTCGGCATACAGCGCGGCGCGGTCGAGATCGGACATGTTCAGGCGCCGGACCCGGTCGAACTCGGTTACCGGAACAAACTGGATATCGGTCATGCGGTTTCTGCGGCCGGCCTTATGGTGGATTGTGTCTTGATAGATGGGTAGAGCTGCGCAAGCAGCATCAGCGTCTCGGCGTGATCGTCGGTTTCCACCGGAACGCTGCAATCCCATTCGGCATCCAGCGCAGCGCCGAGCGCCTGTCTGCGTTCCGGTCCATCCTCGATCGCGCCCGTCGCCAGCGCGAGGACATGTCCGGGAAGGTCCTCATGCACGCGAACCCGACGCGACAACGCGGCGCCGTCATAATACGTGTCTGCGAGCGTGATCACGGGACGCGCGAGCTGAATTCCCTCCCAGCCCACAGAACCGTTGTCGGTGACGATCAGCGACGCGTTGCGGATATACTTGAACTGGTCGTCATGAGCATCGATGAATTCTAGGCCCGGAAACGGCGCAAGGTCTTTGTAATATTGCGTCGGCCGGCGACCGGTATTGCTGCGGTGCTCGCGCACCAGCAGCCGGTAGCCATCCGGCAATGCGCCGCACAGGGTCGAGATCGTGTTGTATTGGCTCGCCCACACATAGGCCTGGAAATTGAGCGTCAGTTCCGGGTCCTTGTGCAGCGCGATCAGAACGTAACGCATGTCCTGCAACTGCTCGTCGGTGTAGCGGCGGAAGTAATGGGACTGCCTCATGCGCAGCCATTTCTTGCGGTAGATATCGAAGAACAGCCGCATCGCCGGCTTCGCGGGAGGCCCCCCGCCGCCGAGTCGGTGCCGCAGGCCGGCCGCAAGGATACGCGCGATCTCGGCATGGCTGCCGCGCCCGCCCTTCTTGTCGAGCGCGTTCCAGTTCTGCTGCACATAGCCGAGCGTCGAGGGTCGGTTGCGAAACTTGTCAAGCTTTTCGAGCGAACGCTCGCTGGCCGGTGCGCCGGTCGCGCGCCGCACTTCCGCCGCCGCGATCGAAGGCTCGTTCCACATCATCAGCGAGGGCGACCAGTAGCAGCGTCCGCTCCAGAGCTTGGAGAGGCGATTGACAACACAAGGGATGCCCATCTGCTGCGCCGCCATGTAGATCGCAAAGCAGACATGGTTCGCCCACTCCCCCGTCATCACGACGTCGGGACGCGAGGCTTCGAGCGTGGCCCTGGCGAACGCAAAAGTCCGCCGCACCACCCGCATCGGTTCCGCATTGTCGGCAAGCGCGCGACGCGCCGTCCTGTCGTGAAACCAGTGGAAGACCGGACGCGAGAAGCCGCGCCCGATATCGCGCTCGCCCGCAAGAATGATGCGGCTCACCGAGATGCCGGTCTTGCGCTCGCAGTCGGTTATGAACACGTCGAGTTCGGCTGACGCAGCCGGATCCTGCTCGAACGCCTGCGGCAGGTTGAAATCGGGCGTGCGGACAAACGCACCGCGCTCGCCCGTGACTTTGCTCCACACGCCCTCGGTGCCCTGGGGGCCGATCACCGTCACGGACCAGCCTAGTTCGCGATGACCCCTCTCCAGCAACGAGGAGAAATAGGGAGTGCGGCTGTTCTTCGGCAGGAACAGCACGCGCAAGTCCCGCAGTGGCTCGACGGCCTCCGCGCGGTGCAGGCTGGTCGCGTGCTCGTTCATAGGCAACGTGAGAGGCACAAGCTCTCGGAAATATCAGGCTGCCTTGGCGGCCTGCTTGAGATAGCCGAATTCGTCGAGCGCCTTGCGCACCTGCGCCTGCTCATCCTCGGTCAGTTCGGTGTAATACGAGGTCATGGTGGGCTGGCAGATGCCGCGCAGCGACAGGATGTATTTCTCATCGGCGCCGGTGAGAAAATTCCAGGCTTTGGCGCGCTTGGGCATGCGGCTCTGGAAGTCGTTGAACTTGCGCTGAGCGGCGAGCGCCTCGTCACGGCGGCCCTGCTGATAGAGATTGTAGATCTCAAGCAACGCTTCCGGCAGCGCACCGGCCTGGCTGGTGGTGCTGGCGGCAACGCCGATACCCAGCACCATGACGAATTGCGACGCGACGGCCGTGATGACCTGGAAGTCCCGCTCGGCGAGACCGATCACCTTGATCTGGTCCGTCGTGCGACTGCTCGAAAATTTTACGCCGGCGATATTCGGATGCGGCTTCAGCTTCTCGAAGAATTCCGGGGGGAAGGCGCGGCACCAGTTGGCGCTGGTGTACATCCACAGCGGCTTCGGCGCACGGTCGGCGATGTCCTTGTAGAATTTCTCCATGCCGTCGAGGCCCATTAGCGGATGGTACGGCATGACGTGATAGGCGTCGAATTGCAGATCCTTCGTCGCATCCATGAATGCGAGGATGTCGTCCATCGCGAAGAAGCTCGATCCCAGGATCAGCGGCAGCCGCCCGGCATTTGCCTTGGTGATCGTGCGCGCGACCGTCAGCCGTTTCTCGAAGGACAGGTTCATGTCCTCGGAGCCGGTGCCGAGCGCCCAGTAGCCGCCGATGCCGGTGCCGCCGAGAAACTCGATCAGCCGCGTCAGACCCTCGGTGTCGATCGCACCGTCGCGATGAACCGGGGTCTGCACCACCGGGATTACGCCTTTCAATTGCCTGCAGGCTTGCATTGCATGTGCCCCATCAAGATCAGGATGCCGACCGACTCGCGGCACCGTAGTCGCCGAACGGGTCGAGGCCGAGATAGTCGAAATAAGCTTCCGCAACCACCGCGTCGATCTTCTCGTCGATATCCGCGGAATGAAACCGGTCCATGACAAGCGGGACCGAGCGCTGTGCAACGAACGTGTTCTCGCGCAGAAAGAAATCACGTTTCATCGCATAGAGCGCTGCATTGTACAGGTAGCAGCCCTCGAAGTCCTTCGGGTCTTCCGCCGGATTGTACGGCTCGAGCACCCCATTGCGGATTGCCTTGATATAAGGATCGCGCTTCTTGATCGGGCCACGCACGCTCGCAAGCGTATCGAGCGGCGACGCCCAAAGCAGGTCCACCGCTTCATCGAGATGCGCGGAAGAACGGATCGGACAGGTCGGCTGCAGCAGCATGATGATATCGTAGCGCCGGCCGGTCTCCCTCTCGAGATACTCCATCGCATGGCGCATCACGCCATTGTTGCGATCGGCATCGCCCGAGAGAGCGGCCGGGCGGATAAACGGCACCGGTGCGCCGTATCGCCGTGCGGCTTCCGCAATTTCCTCGTCGTCGGTCGAGACCAGCCAGTCGGTCAGCCTGGTCGCGCCCTGGCAGGCCTTGATGGTATAGGCGATCAGCGGATGCCCGCGCAGCGGATAGATATTCTTGCGCGGAAAGCGCTTCGATCCGCCGCGCGCGGGAATGACAGCAAGAACGTTCGGAGAAGCCGTCATCTAGACACGCGCCGGAGTGATCGTCACATAGACGTTCTTGAGATTGGAATAGAAGTCGATGGCCTCGGGGCCAGGCTCGCGGCTGCCATTGCCGGACTGCTTGACGCCGCCGAACGGCATATGCGGCTCGCTGCCATAGGTCCCCGCATTGACCGAAACGGTGCCCGCCTCGACACGTCGAATGAACTCCGCCGCCCGGTCGAGGCTGCGGGTATGAATGCAGGCGGTCAGCCCGTAAGGCGAATTGTTGGCGAGTGTGACCGCCTCCTCGAACCCCGCGACGCGATACAGGCACGCCACCGGACCGAACAATTCCTTCACCGAGACTTCATCGTCGGCGCCGGCATTCTCGACAATGGTCGGCGCGAGATAGCAGCCGCGCGCGTGCGCCGGATCGGTCAGCCGCACACCGCCCGCGATGATCGTGGCGCGGCTGTCACGTACACGGTCGAGCGCCGCAACCATGGTCTTGATCTGGCGCTCGTTGATGACCGGGCCGAAATCGTCATCGTCGGCCGGACCGATCTTCAGCTTTTTCACGCGCTCCAGCAGCTTGTCCCGGAACACATCATAAACCTTTTCGAACACGATGATGCGGCTGCCCGACGCGCAGCGCTGACCCGCATTGCTGAACGCCGACAGCAATGTCCATTGCACCGCCTGGTCGAGGTCGGCGTCATCGCATACGACGAGGGGGTTCTTGCCGCCGAGTTCGAGCGAAATCTTCGCCAGCCGCTCACCGCCGATGCGTGCGATCTCGCGCCCGACCGCAGTCGAGCCCGTAAAGCTCAGCACCGCGACACGTGGATCGGCGACCAGCGGACGCCCGGCCTCCGCGCCGAGCCCCTGAACGATGTTCAGGACGCCGGCCGGCAGGCCGGCATCGCGCGCGATCTCGCCGAACAGCCAGGCGGTGGCCGGCGCATCTTCGGATGCCTTCAATACCGCGGCATTGCCGCAGATCAGCGCCGGAAACACCTTCCACGCGACATTCGCTATCGGGGTATTGGCGGCGATGATCAGGCCAGCGACGCCGAGCGGTGCGCGCACCACGCTCGCGTGCTTGTTGCCGGCGCCGCTCGTGGTGGTGCGGCCATAGAGCCGCATGCCCTCGCCGGCCATGAACAGGCCCTGCTGAACCGCGCCCTTGGTCTCGCCGAACGCGTCCTTGAACGACTTGCCGGTCTCAACCGAAACCACCCGCGCCATGTCCTCGGCGCGCGCCAGCAGCCCCATCGCTACGGCGTGCAGAATATCGCCCCGCTGCACCGCAGGAATCTGCGCCCAGGCCGGTTGCGCTACTATGGCAGCCGTCACCGCCGCCTCGACGTCGATCTCGCGCGAGCGTGCCGCTCGGCAAATCACGCGGCCGTCATGCGGCGAAATCTTTTCGAACACGTCGCCGGAAAAGGCGAAGCGCTCCTCGCCGCCGATCCAGTTGGCGACGCGGTCGGGAAACAGCCGCGGTTCCGCGGCCACGGCGCTACCAGGCTGTCCAGCCACCGTCGATCACCAGATTGGCGCCGGTCATGTAGGACGACGCATCGGACATCAGGAAGATCACGCCGCCATTCATTTCGTCTTCACGCGCCATGCGCCCCATCGGCGTGCGCCGCGCATAGCCCTCGAGGAAATCGCGCTCCTGGTTGGCAAACACGCCGCCCGGCGTCAGCGTATTCACCCGCACTCCCTGTTTGGCCCAATAGGTCGCGAGATAGCGCGTCAGATTGAGGATCGCGGATTTCGAGGCGGAATAGGTGACCGGCTTGAAGAAGGTCTCACCCCGGTCCCGCCGATAGTCATAAAGACTCTGGTCGGGCGATAACAGACCATAGGTCGAGCAGATGTTGACGATGGAGCCGCGCCCGGCCTTCGCCATCGCATCGCCGATTGCCTGGCAGCACAGCATCGTGCCCTTCACGTTGACCGCCATGATGCGGTCGAACGAAGCGGCAGGATAGGTCTCGAACGGGCCATTCTCCTCAGGCGGCGCATCCGGCGGTGCGTCGATCGCAGCCGCATTGATGAGGCCGTGCGGCGTACCCCACTCGGTCTCGACCCCGCGCAACGCCGCGAGTATCGAGTCGCGGTCGGTCACATCGACCTGAAAGCAGCGAAGCGGCGATCTTGCGTCCTGGTCAGCGTATCGGTCGCGAACCGCCGTGGCATCCGTCGCGTCCAGTACAGCGACCCTCGCACCGCGTGCGAGCAGCGCTCGCGCAAACTGCCCGCCCAGCTTGCCGCCACCACCGGTGACGACGATGGTGCGGTCAGCCAACGCGAAAAGCGGATCGGCAGTCATTGCCCGAACCGGACCGATATCTAGCTGTCGCGCGGCTTATTGCGCGCGCCCGCCCGCGGCCTGCCGTGGAACCGCGTTTTCCAGGATGTCGTAGGAGAAATTGCCGTCGGTTTTGAGCGGCGCGGTCAGCCGCATGCCGAGGATGTTGTCGTATTCGAATGGCGGCAATCCGTCATTTGGCGACTTGATTGCGATATCGGCGTCGGTCACCACGTGGCCGGCCGGCAGGTCGTGTGCCGCAACCAGCTTCTTCTGCATCTTGTAGAGCGGACCCTTCTCGCTCTCATAGCAGCGCTTGACGCCGTCGCCCATCGCCTGACGGGTGCGGCGCAGATCGCGCACCATGCGGCCAAGACCTTCCGGCGTCAGCGAAAAGGCGTGGTCGGTGCCCTTGGCCGCGCGGTTCAGCGTGAAATGCTTTTCCACGACGCTCGCACCCATTACATAGGCAACCGGCGACATCGCGATTCCGTTGTCATGCGACGACAATCCGACCACCACGTCCGGGAACCGTTCGCGGAAGGTCTGGATCACCTTCAGGTTCAGTTCGTTGAATTCTGCCGGATAGCCGGAAGTGCATTGCAGGATACAAAGCTGAGGGTTGATCGGCATGATCGCGCGATAGGCGCGCACCATGTCTTCCATCGTGCAGCCGCCCGACGAGATGATCATCGGCTTGCCGATTCTCGCGACATGGCGGAGCAGCGGGATGTTGATCGTATCGCCGGACGCGATCTTGTAGGCCGGCATGTCAAGATCGGCGAGGAAATCGGCGCTCGGGATGTCGAAGGCGGTGGAGAAGAACGTAATGCCGATCTTCTTTGCGTGTGCGATCAGCTCGAGATGCTGTTCCCTGGTGAATTCCAGTTTTTCCCGGTGTTCGCCGTAGGTCGGGGCGTAGCTGTTCCGGTGCAGATAAGGAGAGTCGTACATCTCCTTGGTGAACATGGTACGGTTGTCGCGCTTTTGCAGCTTCACGGCGTTGGCGCCGCACTGCTTGGCCACATCGAACATCTGCTTGCATTGCTCGATATCGCCCTGATGATTGTGACCGATCTCGGCGATCACATAGCAATCCGAGCCGTCGCTGATCTTGAAACCGTCGATGACGAGTTCGCGCGCCATGTTTACACCCCGTTTGCTGTCACAAAGACGATGGCGGTCGTGACGACACGATCGCGGCCCGTTCGGGCCGTGCCCATCATATCAGGACGAATGTTCCGATTTCGGCGAGCGGCAAGCCGCGGCCGCGACAAGACCACATTACAGCTACCGCAGTCCGGGTGACTTTGATACCCAGACAGGTCTAGCCTTTTGTCGGTCCGCTTGAGGTTGTCCGGCCCGAAATCAGCCGGTCCCCTCGCAATGGCTGGACTGTTCATGAATTGAACATCGATGTCAAGCTGGGCTAGATCAAAGCCTTGAGCTATCCAATCCGCCGGATGGACGAGCATTGTGCGCTTGAGCGCAACGATTTCCAGCGCCCAACCAACCACTGTCGCCCTTCACAGGCAGGACTACCGGAGCCTTGTTGTGAACCAGAATGTCAGTACGGCGGGGTCCGACACGACGGCTCAGTCCAAAGCACCAGTGCGCAGCGAGTTGACCGCAAGTGATGGCAGAACCAAGGCCATTGCCGACGATCCCGCGCTTTTGTCGATGATGGTTCAGGGCGCGCAGCAATCGGGACCACTCTGGATCGCCACCCCGTATTGGCAGGGCTATCGCGACCGTATCCTGCGCGAGATCGCCCGCACCGGGGTAAGGGGGATGCGGAACAACCAGATTCTGCTGAAGGGCTTCGCGTTCGGCGGCATGCCACGTCCCGAACTGCCCGCCACGCCCTTCAAACGTGCGGTCTGGCAGATGCTGGCCGCGTTCCCGGGCGTCCGGCGCATCCTGGCCGAGCATAATCGTGTTTTTGCTGCCGAATACGAGCGGCACAAGGCCGCCCGCCGAAATCTCGCACGCGTCGCGATGGACGAGGTCGCCAAGACCTTTCCCGATCTGAAGCCGCCGCCCGGCATCGCCAATGGCGGCGCCGACGATGCCTTCTCCTGGCGCGGCCATCTGCTCGTACCGGCTTACGCGATGTATTTGACCCGCATTGCCGATTTCTACGCACGCGTTCCGCCCGCCGAAGTGACGTCCATTCTCGAAATCGGTCCGGGGCTGGGATTGAGCACGCTTGCCCATATGACGCTCAACCCGCATCTGCGGGTGGTTGCCAATGTCGACATCGTGCCGGTGCTGTATCTGTCCACGCAGTTCCTGCGAACGATCGAAGCGGTCGATCTCGTCGATTACCGCGAGATGCGCGATCACGTCTCGATTTCCATCGAGGCACCCGAAGACGGTCTGCGCCTATACCAGATGGCGCCCTGGCAATTGCCCAAGCTCGAAGGTCAGATCGACTATTTTTTCAATGCGTTCTCATTCCAGGAGATGGAGGAAGAGATCGTGCGCAATTATGCGGCCGAGATTTTCCGGCTGGTCGACAAAGGCGCCCTGATCCACAGCATGGCCACCGGTCACAAGCCCGGCGCCGGCGGCCAGCGCGCGCCGGTGACTCTCGAATTCCTGACCGAGGTGTTCAGCGAGAAATGGCCGCGGGCGCGTCCGATTGATGGATTCTGGCCGCGACTCTATGGCGGCAGCGCCGATCTCACCCGCCTGATGACGAAATGAGGTCACGTCACCGGTGCGATAGCGTCCACCGGTAACTGCACATGTACCTCGCGTCCCAGCAGCGACAGCAGCGCATGGACGCGCAGTTCGTCGCGCTTGGTCTCGAAGATTGCAGTGTGACCAGCGAAAGGACCTGCGGCGATCGAAAATTTGTCGCCGCGCGAAAGATTGAGGTTGCTGCCGAGCACAACGAAGCCGCTCTCGTCTTCACGTGCACGGATTTCTGTGAGGATGAATTCCGGCACCGGCGCCGGATCAACACCATTCTTCACGAGCTCGATCACCCCGCGCGTTGAGCGGATCGCCTGCCAGCGCGCCGATTGCGGATCGAACGACACAAAAACATACCGCGGGAACAAAGGCGACGCGACCAGATCGATCTTGCCGGCATGGCTACGGCGCTTCTGATAGCGTGGGCAATAAGCGTCGAAACCCTGACGCGCGAGATGCTCCATTGCCAGCGCCTCGTTGCGAGGCTGGGTGTATGCGGCATACCAGCGGTTCATTCGGCGGCCCGAATTTCAGCGTCCTGCGTCTCGTCGTATTTGCGGGATGCAATTCCAAGCAGAGCCGGCACCAGCACCCGCTCGCGCCCAACTTCGACCTCCATTGCACGTACGATGGTCTCGGAGCCGGGAATACCGGTGACGATCACGGCATCGACCGCGCCCAGATCGGCTAGGCTCGCTGCGACCGACAACCCGCAGAACCGGCTGCCCGCCCTCGCCTCGTCGACGACGCCGGCGAGCTGGATCGGAAAATCATGCGCGCAGAGCGTGCCGACTTCCGCGAGTTCGGAGGCGCCGGCGAACGCGATGCGTTTCCATCCGTTGTCTGCGCATTGCGCCATCAATGCGGACATCTGTTCGCGCGCCTTGCGGAAAAACGTGAAGGAATACGAGAAATATTCCGCGGTCAGCCGGGTCTTCTCGGCGAACCCGTTCGGCGTCAGATAATAGGCATAGCGCCGCGGCGGAATCTGGCTGACCTTGATCCAGCCCTTGCCGACGCAGCGCTTCAAATACGCATTGGCAAGTCCGAGCGCGACGCCAAGCTCGCTCGAAATCGAGCGCTGCGAGGTGCGCGCATCCCGCTCGATCGCGGTCAGCACCCCGAGCAGGATTTCATCCTGGTCGGCGAAAGCGTCTGCGTTGTCGGATTTCTTCGGCGATCGGGCCATTGATCTGTTGGAAGGAGCTATTGCAGGCGTTTGTTGTTCATAGCATGAACGTCAGCTAAGATCAATCAAGGCGCCATCGCCCTTCTCAATCGGGATATCCATCGGTTCCATGTGCGGCATTGCCGGCCTGTTCGATTTGCATCGGTCGCCTCGCGAGGCGGAGCCCGCAGCGGCTGCTGAGCGCATGGCCGATACCATGGCGCATCGCGGCCCCGACGGCTTCGGCACCTGGGGCGATGCGAATGCAGGCATCGGGCTCGCGCATCGGCGTCTCGCCATCGTCGACCTGAGCATGACCGGCGCTCAGCCCATGCATTCGGCCGATGGCCGGTTCGTCATCACCTATAATGGCGAAGTCTACAACTTCGAGGATTTGCGCGCGGAACTTGTTGCGCTCGGACATGGCTTTCGCGGGACCTCGGATACCGAGGTGATGCTGGCTTCATTCGTGCAGTGGGGCGTGCAGGAAGCAGTCAGGCGCTTCGTCGGCATGTTCGCCTTCGCGATGTTCGACCGACGCGAGCGCAGCCTGCATCTGGTACGCGACCGCGTCGGCGTGAAGCCACTGTACTGGACCATCCAGGACGGCACGCTTCTGTTTGGCTCGGAGCTGCGCGCGCTGATGGCGCATCCCGCCTTCCGCCGCGACGTCGACCGCGATGCCCTGTCCGCGGTCGTCGCATACAGCTACGTTCCCGCGCCCGCGACCGTATTCCGTAATGTGCACAAGCTTCCCCCCGGCGCGATCCTGAGCGTCGCGGCCGGTGGCGAGCCAAGCATCGAGCATTACTGGCGCATCGAGGAGATCGCGGCAAAGCGCGGTTCGACCACGCTCGACCATGGAGAGGCGGTGGACGCGCTCGACGCGCTGCTGCGCGATTCCATCCGGCGCCGCATGGTCGCGGACGTTCCGGTCGGCGCGTTTCTTTCCGGTGGCATCGATTCTTCGATTGTGACCGCGCTGATGCAGGCCGAATCCAACACGCCTGTCCGTTCCTTTACTGTCGGATTCAGCGATACGGCCTACGACGAATCCGCAATCGCGCGGCAGGTCGCGCAACATCTGCGCACTGATCATACCGAGATCAGGCTCGACGCCTCCGACGCGCTCGATCTCGTGCCGAAGATTCCCGACTGGTTCGACGAACCCTTCGCCGATTCCTCGCAACTGCCGACATATCTCGTCGCGCAGGCCACCCGAAGGCACGTTACGGTCGCGCTCTCCGGCGATGGCGGGGACGAACTGTTCGCCGGCTATCCGAAATATGCCTGGCTCGACCAGGTCTGGCGCGCGGCGGGCCGGTTGCCGCGTCCGCTGCGCGCGCTGGCCGGTGGCGCGCTCTCGCACGCACCGGAGGCCGCGCTAAGACCGCTCGCTGCCGCGCTGCTCGATGCCGGCCGCGCCGAACGGATCGGCGAGAAATCACGACGGCTCGGCCTTGCACTCTCTGCATGCGATCCGGACCGCGCAAGCCTTGCGCTGGCGCGCGTGGGACTCGACAGAAACATTGTCACCGGCGCAAGCCACGGCTACCGGCTCACGCCGCTGCAGGGGCTCTCCTCGCATCTGCCCGATCTGGTGTCCCGCATGCAGGTCAACGACTTCGTCACCTACCTGCCCGACGATATCCTCACGAAGGTGGACCGCTGCACCATGGCGGTCTCGCTGGAGGCACGCGAGCCGCTGCTCGACCACAGGCTGATCGAATTCGTCTGGTCGCTGCCACGCGACGTGCATCAATCCGGCGGGCAGAAAGGGCTGTTGCGGGCAGTGCTCGGCCGCTACGTCCCGCAGGCCTGGACGGACCGCCCGAAGCGGGGCTTCTCGGTACCGCTTGCCGAGTGGCTGCGGGGGCAGTTGCGTGGCTGGGCCAGCGACCTGCTGGCACCGTCCCTTGTAAGGGCGGAAGGACTGCTGGACCCGGCGGCCGTCGACCGGGTCTGGCAACGCCACCTCAAAGGAACCGAAAGCAATGCGACCGGCCTGTGGAACATCCTGATGATCCGCGCCTGGTCCGAACGCTGGCTGAAGTGATGAATGTGGAAAGGCAGAGCAACGTCGACGCAAACGTCACCAAGGGATTCGGCGACGAATGGTCCACCTTTCGCCAGGGCGAGCAGGAGCTTTCCGCTGAACAGCGGCAGGCAATCTTCGACAATTACTTCGCGATTTTTCCCTGGGACGCGCTGCCGAAGAATGGCGGGATCGGACTCGACGTCGGCTGCGGCAGCGGACGCTGGTCAATGGGAGTTGCGCCGCGCGTCAACCATCTGCACGCGCTCGATGCCAGCGCGGATGCGCTCGCCGTCGCGCGTCAGAATCTCTCGCGCTTCGACAACGTCACTTTCCACCATGCGAGCGTGGGCAATATTCCCCTCCCGGATCGCTCATTGGACTTTGCATTCTCGCTCGGCGTTCTCCATCATGTGCCAGACACGAAGGCGGCGATTGAGGCTGTCGCCGCCAAGCTGAAGCCGGGAGCACCGTTCCTGGTCTATCTTTATTATGCTTTCGACAATCGTCCGGTTTGGTTCCGCGGCATTTGGGCGGCCAGCGATGTCGTGCGACAGGCCATGTCGCGCATGCCGCATCCGGTTCGCTTTGCGCTCAGTCAGGTCATTGCCGCAACCGTCTACTGGCCGCTGACGCGCCTTGCCCTCCTTGCCGGGAGACTCGGCCGGTCGCCCGATGCGATACCGCTCGCCTGGTATCGCGACAAGTCCTTCTACGTGATGCGGACCGATGCCTATGACCGCTTCTGCACGCGGCTGGAGCAACGCTTCACGCGTCCACAGATCACCGAAATGCTGGCCCACGCCGGGTTCCGCGATATCCGATTTTCGGACCGCGAACCCTATTGGTGTGCTGTGGGAATCAGGAATTAAGGCGGAAAGCGGCAATTTCAATCCGGAAGGGAATTTCGTATATCATGCGCCCTATTGGCAGCCGGGTAGCGTTCATGGTCGAGCCTCAGCCGAATATTCCGGACGAAGACGCAGCGTTCCGCGCGCGGATGATCGATTCCGCAGTCCGCACGCTGGAGGCCGAAGCGGAAGGAATCGCCGCTTTATCCGCCGCACTTCGCGACGGGCTCGGCCGCGCGCTGAATGCCGCAATCGAAATCGTCCGCGCCTCGCAAAAAGACGAAGCCGCCCGAGGACGGCTGATCGTGACCGGCATGGGCAAGTCCGGGCACGTAGCGCGCAAGCTTGCCGCCACCCTTGCCTCAACCGGAACGCCTGCCTTCTTCGTGCACCCGAGTGAAGCGAGCCACGGTGATCTCGGCATGATTCAGGGCGAGGACGTGATCTTCGCGCTGTCCTGGTCGGGCGAGACGGCCGAACTCAAGAATATCATCGACTATGCAAAGCGCCGCAGCATCCCTTTGATCGGTATGACGTCGGACGCAAATTCAACGCTGGGACGAGCAGCGGATGTGGTTCTGGCCCTTCCTCAGGCCCGCGAGGCCTGCCCTCATAATCTCGCTCCCACCACGTCCTCGCTGATGCAGCTTGCACTCGGCGACGCACTTGCCATCGCCCTGCTGGAGGGCCGGGGCTTTTCGGCGCACCAATTTCACGTCCTCCATCCGGGTGGCCGTCTCGGCGCGCTCCTGAAATTCGCACGCGACGTGATGCGCACTGGCGACGCCATCCCGCTCGCCCATTCGGGATCGCGCATGTCGGAAGCCGTGGTCGAAATGTCGGCCAAAGGAGTCGGCTGCGTCGGCATTGTCGACGCGCGAACGCAATTGTGCGGGATCATCACCGACGGCGACCTGCGCCGGCACATGCGCCCCGGACTGACGGAACAGACGGTCGACGAAGTGATGACAAAGAACCCGAAATCCTGCCGTCCGGACCAGCTCGTCAGCGAAGTGATCGAGATGCTCAACTCGTCCAAGATCACGGCGATGTACGTGGTCGAAAGCGGCCGGCCGGTCGGCATCGTGCATCTGCACGATCTCTTGCGCATTGGCGTCGCCTGACCCTTGATGGCTGCCATGCTCGAGCCATTCCGGCACTGGACCATGGCCGGGGTGACGATCATTGCCTGCGCTGCCGCGCTGACGGCAACATTGATTCTGTGGCTCAGGCCGTTTCTCATGCGCTACGCCTTGGCGCGGCCAAATGCGCGCTCGTCGCATCAGACGCCGACGCCGCAGGGCGGTGGCATTGCCGTGACAGCGGCGTTCATCTTGGTCGCGAGCGCGAGCATGGTCGCGACCGGCGCAGGGTCAGCTCAGATCGCAACCACAATGGTCGCGGTGTTCAGCGCCACCGTGCTGATCGCCGTGCTTGGCGCTGTCGATGACATCCGCTCGATCGCCGTCGCGCCGCGCCTCCTGATCCAGACGCTCTCCGTCGTCGTGGTAATCGCGACGCTCCCTGCCGACTTCCAGATGACGCCGTTTCTGCCCTGGTGGATCGAGCGCGTCCTGCTCGTGACTGCTGGCGTATGGTTCGTCAATCTCGTGAATTTCATGGACGGCCTCGACTGGATGACGGTCGCGGAATTCGTGCCGCTGACCGGAGGCCTGGTGCTGCTCGGAGCGATGGGCGCGGTGCCGCCCTACGCGGTCATCTGCGCGCTCGCGCTGCTCGGAGCGCTGATCGGATTTGCGCCCTTCAACCGCCCGGTCGCGCGCCTGTTCCTCGGTGATGTCGGCAGCCTGCCGCTCGGCCTGGTGGTGGGCTGGCTGCTCGCACTGCTCGCCAACAAGGGCCACCTCGCCGCCGCGATCCTGCTGCCGCTCTATTATCTGATGGATGCGACCATCACGCTGATCCGCCGTCTCGCGCGCGGCGAGCGGGTCTGGCAGGCGCATCGCACCCATTTTTACCAGCGCGCCACCGACAACGGATTTACCGTCCGGCAGGTCATCGCGCGTGTCGTCGCCGTGAATATCGCGCTGGTTGCACTTGCCGCCCTGTGCGTCCGGTTCGATACTCCAGCGACCGAGATCGCTGCGCTCCTTGCGGGCGCGGCGATGGTGGGGTTCCTGCTGATGCGCTTCTCACGAAAGCGGGCGTGATGCGTGTTCTCATCACTGGCGCCAGCGGCTTCGTCGGACGGGCGTTGACCAGAAGCCTGTCGGAGGCGGGCTTTCATGTGCGCGCAGCGGCACGAAACCGAGCACGGATTCCCGCTGCGGAATTCGTCGAACTGGTTCCGTTGCCAGACCTGTCGCGGCCGGTCGACTGGCGGCCATTGCTCGCGGACGTCGATGCGATCGTGCACCTTGCCGGCATCGCTCATGTCTCACGCGACATCCCTGACGCGCATTACGATCGCGTCAACCGGCTCGCAACCAAGGAACTTGCGCTGCAGGCTTCGCTGATGCCGAACATCCGGCGGCTCGTTTTCATATCGTCGATCCGCGCGCAAACTGGTCCGGGCGCCGTACATGTGCTGACCGAGGACGATCCGCCGGCTCCAAGCGATGCGTATGGTCGTTCCAAGCTTGCTGCCGAGGCTTTCGTGCGCGGCTACGGTGCGCCCTATACGATCCTGCGTCCGGTGGTGATCTACGGCAAGGAAGCGCGCGCCAATGTTGGACAGCTCGTCCGCCTCGCTCGCCTGCCCCTGCCGCTGCCTTTCGGTGCTTTCAACAAGAAGCGGTCGCTGCTCGCAATCGAAAATATGCTGTCGGCGATCCGCTTCGTGCTGGAACGCCCCGTAACCGCCGGGCAAAGCTACATCGTCGCCGATCCGCTGCCGGTCTCCCTTGCGGAGATGATCACCACCCTGAGACAGGCGCGCGGGCGTTCGCCGAAACTTGTATCGCTGCCGCAGGGACTCGTCGGCGCGACCCTGCGCGGAGTAGGCAGGACTGATGCCTGGGAGCGGATTGGAACCTCGCTCGTCGCCGACATTGCCAAGCTGCGTGAGGCGGGTTGGGTGCCGCCAACCGACACCAGAACCGCGCTTGCCAATATCGTCCGCAAGTAGACGGCGCGAAGAGGCTACGCCGCCTCGCCTTTGAAGTCGGGCACGGCATCGCGCAGCACTCGGTAGATGGTCGAACGGTCCTCCCGCGCCAGCCCCTGTTCCAGCGCTCCCATCCAGGCGCGCATCGTGTCGAGCGAGGGCGAAAGCGGACGCGCCGCCACCACACCCGCTATTCCAATCTCTGCGGTGGGCTCCTCGCGGGCGAACAGGATTTCGTGCATGCGTTCGCCCGGCCGGATGCCGGTGAAGGTGATGTCGATGTCACGGCCAGGCTCCAGCCCGGACAGCCGAACGATGCGTTCGGCAAGCTCAACGATCTTCACCGGCTGGCCCATGTTCAGGACGTAGACCGCGACGTCCGACCGCTCCGGGCCGACGGCGTGCGTGCCCGCCGTGACCACGAGATCGCAGGCCTCCCGGATGGTCATGAAATAGCGGACCATATCCGGATGCGTCACCGTAACCGGACCGCCCGCTTCGATCTGCGCCTTGAACTTCGGCACCACCGAACCGTTCGAGGCAAGCACATTGCCGAAGCGCACGGCGATCAATCGCATCGGCGGCTTGCCGCTCTCGGCCTTGCGCGCGAATTGCTGGTCGAGCGCCTGGCAATACATTTCGGCGAAGCGCTTGGTGGCGCCGAGCACGGAGACGGGCTCGATCGCCTTGTCGGTCGAGATCATCACCATCGCGGCCGCGCCCGAAGCGGCTGCAGCGTCGGCGACATTGACCGAGCCGAATACGTTTGTCTTCACGCCCTCGCCCCAATCCTGCTCGAGCAAAGGCACATGCTTGAGCGCCGCGGAGTGGAAGACGATGTCCGGGCTGAAATCCGCCATCAGGCGCGTGATCCGCTCGCGGTCGCGGATATCGGCAAGTCGCCCGGTGATCTTCGCATTGGAATTCTTGCTGCCGAGCGCCTCCAGCACTGCATGCAGGGCCGGTTCTGAATTCTCGATCACCAGCAGACGCGCAGCACCGAAGGTTATCACGCGGTCGCAGATTTCCGCGCCAATCGACCCACCGCCGCCGGTCACCACGATCGAACGGCCCTTGATGAAATTTTCCAGCCGCCGGTAATCGATCTTCACACTTGGCCGCAGCAGCAGGTCTTCCACATTGACCGGCGCGAGCCGCAGCGCCTCGACGCTGTCATCGAGCGACGGAAGGCGGCTGGTTCCGAGACCCAGCCGGCGCGCGCGCATCAACAGCGTGTCGGTTGCGATGCCCGGCTCGAAGGCTGACGGCGTCAGCACGACGCGCCGCACCAGCGCGCCGCGCTGAGCGAGATCGGAGACGACACGTTCGAGATCCTCGAAATTGCCGAGAACCTGAATGCCGCGGATCGATTGCCCGCGATCCGCGGGCGAATGCGACAGGATGCCGACCGGCCAGGTCTTTTTCACCGCACCGCTTTCGATTGCGCGGATCAGGACTTCGGCATCGGCGGCACGGCCGAGAATGAGGGTCGGCGCGGAATCGTTGCGGATCGCCTTGTTGCGCGCACGCGAATAACGGAAATAGCGGTACGCCACCCGGGGGCCGCCCAGGAAGAACATCTGGAGCACCCAGTAGATCAGGATGGTCGCCTTGCCGAAGAAGAAGCCACCATAGACGTTGGGCGCGACCAAAATGTAGTCGACCACCAGCAGCGTGATCGCGATCACGGTCGCCGAACGGAAAATGTTCCACAGGTCCGGCAGCGAGGCGAAACGCCACTTGGCGTCGTCGAGATGGAAAAAATGATAGACGATGCCGGCGTAAGCCAGGATGACCGGCAGCATCCACCAGAGCAGATCGATGCGCGCCGACAGCCGCTGTTCCTCGAAGCGGATGTAGAAAGCCACCAGCAGGGCGGCCGCCGTCACGACCAGATCGTGCAGGACGATCAGGGCCTTTTTCTTGGTCATGGTGCGGAATTTGGTCATCGGCGGCGGCTGTCCGGGGTCAGTGACTGAATAGCGGCGTTTGCGGCGCCGCGCCACCCTCGCTGCCGGCCGCAGCGCCAACGGCCAGGGCCGCATCCAGCGTGCGGATCACACTGTCCGCGGGCATTTGGTCAAGACAAAGACTGTGGCTGCGCACATTCCGCAGGCAGCCTTCCAGGCCGCACGGCATCCCCGGCAGGAGATTTTGCACCACGAATACGTTGCCGCGCCTCTGCACGGTCGCACGGACCTCGAAGCGCTCGCGCAGCCCCCCTACCGGCCAGGGCGCCCAGCGGCGCGGGTCGGTCGGTCCGAACAATGCCACGGTCGGGCAGCCGGTGGCCGCCGCGAGATGCGTTACCGAGGTGTCGGGACCCAGGAAAACCTTCGCCCCCGCAAGCAAGGCCGTCAGCTGCGGCCAGGACAGCGCGCCATCCAGCCGCTGGATGTCGACACCCGCCCACACCGAATCGAGATAACTGCGTTCCTCCGACGATGGCCCTCCGGTCGCAACAAGCGCGAGCCCGCGCGCGGCAAGGTGTGCCGCCGCCGCCTGCCATCCCTGCCTGTGCCATTGCTTGTAGCGGAAGAATGGTGCCGCATGCAGCACGGCGTAGGCTGTAGCCGGCGCCACCGTGACCGGTTCCGGGCGTGGTGCGACCACCTCTCCGATTGGCGCGATGCCGATCAGTTCCGCGAGTCGTAGCGTTTCCTCGACGCGATGCAGATCGGTGCGCATCGGCACATGCCGGTGCAGCAGCATGCTCTTGATCCGGCCGATCGCACGATCCTCGGTGACACCAACACGCCGCCGTCCGCCCGCAATCGCGAAGAAGGATGGCCGGTCGCCCGCCTGCGTGGTGATGGCAAGGTCGTAGCCCCGGAAGATCCGGCGCGTCACTGCCATTCCGTCAGCGATCGATGGCCGCGGGGGGCATTCGATCACCCTGTCGATGTCCGGATTGCCGGAAAGGATCGCGGCGGTATCCGAAAACACCAGAAAATCGATCCGCGCTGCCGGATACGCGCGGCGCAGGCTGCGGATCAGCGGCGTCGTCAGCAACACATCGCCAAGCCGCCGCAGCGCCACCACCAGGATGCGCGGCTCGGCCGGCAGATCGAATGGCGCAGTCACGTCCGGCCCGCGGCCTGCGGCGCCGGCAGCCGTGCCGCCTCCCGGCTGCGGGCCAGCATCACACCGCCGGCGACGCCAACTCCAAACATGTAGATCCAGGCCTGCGTGAAATCGAACAGATGGTTGTTGAACAGCGAGCCGATGATGTTCTGCGCGACCACCGCAAGCCCGACCCATCCGGCGATCCCGCCATCACGGAACAGCAGCGCATGCGACAGCCACATCGCATAGAGCAGCAAGGCTCCGAGGAGGCCGAGCTGAATCGCAACCGTCAGCGTCTGGTTATGCGGGTTGGTAGTCGGCGACTTTTGCGAGCCGCGTTCCGCGGCCGCGCGAACGAACGCCTCGCGCACCGAGCCGGTGCCGTGTCCGATGACGGGTGCCTTCGCGATCAGCCAGATCGAGGTCGTCCAGAAATCCACACGCTCTCCGGCCGACGTCGCCAGCTGCCGGTTCCGGTAATCCTGAATTTCGGAAACGATGCCAAGCATCCGCCCCTGAATCTTAGGAGAGTTGAAAAAGGCGATCGTCGCGGCAGCAAGGATCGCACAGCCGATTGCAACCGACACCGCGAGCCGGCAATGAACCATCACCAGGATCAACATCAGAACCGGGACGGTGACCAGTCCGGTGCGACTCGGCGCCACGAACAGGACATTCATCAGAAACATCAGCGCGAGTACCGTCAGCGCGCCTGCCATCAGCCAGCGCCTTTCGCGCATCTGCAGGAACACCGCATAGATCAGGCCAACGGCGCACAGGATGAATTCCTGGCTTTGCACGATATAGTCGCGCACCGGCACCCCATAGCTTGTCGACGCGCCGGTGATCGGCTTCATACCGGTCACCACCATGGTCCATGACACCAGCAGCACCAGCGAACAGGAGACGAGAAACGAAACGAACACACGGTTCGCGTTCGGCGAAGTGCGAAACTGAACGAACAAGGCCGGGATCACGAGCAGTTTGGCGAAGGACGAAAACCCGTTCAGGCGATCCGACCAGCCGACACCGCTCGCCCATGCCATGCCGACGAACGAAACCGCGACCAATGCAACAGGCACATAGGCGGCAGGATGTCCCAGAACCTCGCGCCACTCGTCGGGCTCGGTGGTCGGAATCAGAACGAGAAGCCAGGCGACGATCAGGATATAGGCAAGCGACGTCGACCACGGGATTGCCGCAACAGTTGCCACAGCAAGCCAGTCCGCGATCGCGCGCCATTGTGCACGGTCATAACGCGCCGTCATGCGCGAACCCGCAAGGGCTCGATTGCGGCACCCATTGTAGACAAGCCGTGCAGCGCCGTCGCGCGTCTGCCCGACCGGACCTCGTCGAGTTTGCAGTCGTTGTCCGGAAGAAAGGCGCGATCCGCGGCGGGATGCCACAGATGCAGCACGCCGGTCGCAAACACCCCATCCTTGCGCTTCACGCCCGCGTGCAGGAGCCGTACCAGAAGATCGGAATCCTCGCGCCCCCAGCCCTGATAGGCGCAATCGAAGCCATCCACGCGGTCGAGATCGCTGCGCCAGATTCCGAGATTGCAGGATCGCGCCCCGCGCCAGGCGCGGAATCGAAGCTTGCGCAGCGGCCCGAGCGGGAGGCGCATCAGGGGCACCGTTCGGTTGATGCCACCCCGACCCCGCTCCCTGACCCATTCGCGATAGGACCAGTGTTCCGGGTCGAGCCTTTCGCGCAATACCTTCGCGGTCAGCGTTTCCGACATCAGGATGCGGTTTCCGGTCACGAACCAGCCGGGCTCTGCGAGGGCTCGATGCACAGCGACGAAGTCTGGCCGGGCCACGCAGTCGCCGTCAAGGAACACGCAATACGAACCCTGGCTCACCCGGATCGCGTGATTGCGGATCTCCGCCGCACGGAATCCGCGATGCTCCTGCCAGACATGCTTGAGTGGCCTGCCGAGTCTCGGAACCCAGTCGGCGATCAGACTTGCCGTCGCTTCGCCCGAACCGTCATCGGCAATGACGACCTCGAAATCGCGATCGGACTGCGCGGCAAGCGATCGAAGCACGGCGTCGAGCGCGTCCTCCCGGTTCCAGGTCGTGACGATCAGGGAGATCAGATCAGACACGGTCCCGCCCCTTCAGCCACGCCTTCATGTAGCGATAATAGGTACCCTCGGCATTAGCCACCGCCAGCAGGAATCCCTCGCGCCCATCAAGAAAGCCGAGCCGGATAAAGTAGGTCTGAAAAAAAGTCCACCAGCCGCGCAGGATACCGGTGAAGAACGAGACACGGCGTCCGGAACTGACGATCATCTCGGCGCGCGCGCTCGAATAGCGGTCCATGCGGGAAAGCGCATCCTCCAGTCGCAGTACCGGGTGATGCGTCAACGGCTGCTTGAGGCGCCCGACCTCGCCATCGCAGATCACGCGCTCATGCACCAGGTCGTCGGAGAAGCGTGCGCGATCCCGCCGGAACAGCCGCAGCACGTAGTCCGGATACCAGCCGGAATGTCGCATCTCCCGTCCGCAGAAGGTGGACAGCCGCGGCATCTCGTAGGCTTCCGCCAAGCCTTCCGTGATGGCGCGGCGGATTTCAACGGCGAGTTCGTCGCTCACCCGCTCGTCCGCATCTACGGAAAGCACCCAGTCGCCAGACGCGAGCGACAGCGCAAAATTCTTCTGAGGGCCAAAGCCGCGCCATTCCTTCGCGATCGTAACGCTTGCCCCCTTCCCTCTTGCAAGCCTCACCGTGTCATCGCCGCTGTCACCATCCACGACGATGCACTGATCGCAGAAGGCAAGGCTGTCGAGACAGGCTTCGATATTGCGCGCTTCATTCCTGGCGATCACGATGGCAGAGAGACGCACGGTCATCGTGACGCATCCTGGTGCCGGAAGCGGATGCGATCGCGCAGCCGGCGCCTGGCGTCGCGAACCATCCGGAACGGCAGCGCGAGATAGTATTTCCGGAAAATCTGCCAGCGCCCGAGCAGGTCCATCGGCGGCGCTTCGCCGCGCGGAACGTACCAGCCATTGAGCCCGGTTCGCCGCATGAGCGCATAACCGACGTTGCTCATGAAACGGTGCTTGTTCAGATTGCTCACGTGATCCTCGAGCAGCACCAGCCGCGGCTTCCAGCGCGAAAAATCAAAGCCGCTCAGGACTTCCAGCTCATGGCCTTCGACATCGACCGACATCAGGTCGATCGGCGCCGAGGCATTGCCCTGGCTCAGCACGTCGTCAAGCGTGCGAACTTTCACATCAATGATGCGATCGGCGCGCATCCCCGTCACCGCGAGATCGGGGTCGAATGACGAGAAGGCGCCTGCCACATGCAACTGCATGATCTGACCTGCACGATCGGGCGAGGAGCAGGCGACCTCGAAAACCTGAGCCTTGCGTTGCCGCCGCAACTCGGCTGCCAGATCCGGCAACGGCTCGATCAGAATGCCGGTCCAGCCTGCCTCCTCCAGGTGAAATGACTGCGAGTCCCTCCTTGGGTCGTTGGCACCGACCTCGACGAAAAAGCCGAGCGGCTGATCACGAAAGAAATCACGCACCAGCGCGGCTTCCAGTTCGGGCTTGAACACGGCGGGCACGGCTCGATCCATCCAGCAGCGTCAGCTCTTCGCCGCTGAGCGCGAGCGTTTGACGATCTCGGTGGTCGAATGCCCAGGCAGCAGGCCGACCAGCAGCACCTCGCCGCCATACGCTTCGACGATCTCGTGCCCGACCACCTGCTCACGCGTATAATCGGCACCCTTGATCAGCGCATTGGGACGCACCCGGTCGATCAGCCTGCGTGGAGTGTCCTCCTCGAACACCACGACGAGGTCGACGGCTTCCAGTGCGGCAAGCACCTCCGCCCGTGCCTGCACCTTTTGCACCGGCCGGTCCGGCCCCTTGAGCCGTGAGACCGAAGCATCGCTGTTGAGGCCGACCACCAGCCGATCGCAAGCCGCACGCGCCTGCGCCATCAGCTTGACGTGCCCTGGATGAAGGATGTCGAAGCAACCGTTGGTGAAACCGATCCGCATTCCTTGCCGGCGCCAAAGATCGAGCCGCGCATCGAGTTCCTGCCAGTCGAACAGTATCTTGTCCTCGGCCGCGAGCGAGGCCGCCGGCAAGATGCGATGGCGCAATTCCCCGATCGACACGGTGGCGGTGCCGCGCTTGCCGACCACCACCGCAGCAGCGGCGTTTGCCGCGCGCATCGCGGATTCGTAGTCCGCTTTCAGACCGAGCATGGCAGCGAGAACCGCAACGACGGTGTCACCAGCGCCGGAGACATCACTGATCTTGACGGCATAGGCCGGGACGTGAACCGGCGTGGCATCGCGGGTGACCAGCGTCATGCCTTCGTCGCTGCGTGTCACCAGCACGGCTTCGCAATCCAGCGACTGCCGCAACGCGTCCGCGGCAGCCGCGACCTCGGCATCCCCGCTTGCATGACGCCGCACCGCCTCGGCCAGTTCCTTGCGGTTTGGTGTCACCATCGTGGCGCCGCGATACTCGCTGTAATCGTTGCCCTTGGGATCGACGATGACCGGCTTGCCCGCGGCGCGCGCCGCATCGATCAGACGCCGGATCAGCGCGGGTGTCAGCACGCCCTTAGCGTAATCCGACAATACAACCGCATCGGCGGTCGGCAGCGCGGCGAGCGCGGCATCGAGCAGCGACTTTTCCGTCTTTGCATCCGCCGGACGCGCTTCTTCCCAGTCGGCCCGCAACAGATGCGTCGAATAATGTTCCGACACGAACCGCACCTTGCGAGTGGTCGGTCGCGATCCATCGACAACAAGCGACGCCGAGATGCGCGGCTCGGCCGCAAGCGCCGCCTTCAGCGTGCGGCCGGCATCATCTTCTCCGACCAGACCGACAAATACGCAATGCCCGCCGAGATTTGCCACGTTGCGCGCAACATTGCCGGCGCCGCCGATCACCATCTCGCTGCGCCTGACGGCGATTACCGGCGCCGGCGCCTCCGGCGAGATGCGAGCGACTTCACCATACACGAAGTCGTCGAGCATCAGATCGCCGACACACAGCACCGTGACACCGGACAATCGCGACAGATTCTGGTCGAAATCGAACATCAGCGATACCGGTCTTCGCAATCGAGATAGTGCGTGACATAGCGGGAAACAGCGTCTTCAAGCGGCGTGAAGCCGGCATTGTAGCCGGCCGCGCGCAGCCGTCCGACCTCGCTTTGCGTAAAATACTGATACTGGCCGCGGATGGATTCCGGCATGTCGACATATTCGATTTTGGGCGGACGCTTGAGAGCCGCGAACATCGCCTCGATCATCTCGCGAAAGCTGCGCGCCTGCCCGGTCCCGACATTGAACAGGCCGGAAATGCGGGGCGTGTCGAGAAGCCAGCGTACGACGGCAACAGCATCGTCGACATGGATGAAGTCGCGCCGCTGGTCACCATCGGCGATGCCCGCCTTGTGCGACTTGAAAAGCCGCACGGTCTGGCCGGCCCGGGCTTCGTCGAAAATGCGCGCCAGCACGCTCGCCATCTTGCCCTTGTGATACTCGTTCGGTCCGAACACGTTGAAGAATTTCAGGCCGGCCCATTGCGGCGGCAGCTTTTCGCCGCGCTGCTTGCGGGCGATCAGCGCCTGGTCGAACAGATGCTTGCTCCAGCCGTAGAGATTCATCGGCCGCAACGATCGCAGATGCTCGGACCGATCATCATCAGAGAATCCATGCTCTCCGTTGCCGTAGGTCGCGGCCGAGGACGCATAGATGAAGGGAGTCTGGGTTTGCGTGCACCAGTCCAGCAGCATCAGCGACAGCCGGAAATTGGACTGCATGACCAGATCGCCATCGGCCACGGTGGTGTCGGAAATCGCACCCATGTGGATCACGGCATCGAGCCGGCGCCCATCGAGCCAGCCCGCGAGGTCCTGCGGCTGCACGAAATCGGCGATCTGGCGCTTGGCCAGATTGCGCCAGCGGCCGTCGATCCCGAGGCTGTCATTCACAACGATATCCGAGCGGCCGGCCTCGTTGAGGCTGGCAACGATATTCGATCCGATAAAACCGGCTCCGCCGGTCACCAAAAGCATCGCTGGCGCGCTCCGCCGTCCCGGCTCCAACGCGTTCCTTTGCCCCACAAGGCGAAAGCGCGCAACTTGGGTTAAGGAATGCGGTGAATGGCCCGGCTGCTTGCTTGGCGTCGGCAGTCGACCGAGGCACAAACCGCAGTTTACGTTGGGAGTGTAGAGAAGAAAAAATCCCGGATTGGACAACGGTTCTCGAACCAGGGTACTTGCGAGGCGGTCCGACTACGTAAAAATGAACACGTATTCAATTCAATAAGAATGAGTCGAAATTCACATCATCTGACCGATTCCGACCCGGCCGATCGGCCCGAGAACCCGATTCTGATCGTGCCCTATATGTGGATCGGAGATTTCGTGCGGGTGCACTCGGTCATCCGCCTCCTCAAACAGCGCTGGCCGAGCCGGCCCATCGATCTGGTGACCAGCAGCCTCTGCGCACCCATCCTCGACTACCTGCCCGGGGTGAGGAAGGGAATTGTCGCCGACCTTCCGCGCCGAAGATTGCCCTATTCGCAATATTCCGCGCTCGCGAAGCGGCTCGCTTCCGAACATTACGGTACCGCGCTGATCATGCCGCGAACCTGGAAATCGGCGCTTGCCCCGCTGCTCGCTGGAATCCCGGAACGCACCGGATTCACAGGTGAATTTCGATTCTTCCTGATCAACGACCTGCGTCTCGGCGAACGCCGGCTGGAGCGGATGATCGATTGCTTTGCAACCTTGGCCTTGCCAAAAAACGCTGTACTTCCAGAAGCTTACCCCCTGCCCCGCATTGAAGTTCCGGCCGCCGAGCTGGACGACTGGTTGTCCCGCCATGGCTTGAAGACATCCGGAAGGCCGGTGGTGGCATTGGCACCGGGCGCGGTCGGCCCCGGAAAGGCATGGCCCCCGGAAAAATATGCCGAACTGGCGGGCCTACTGGCAGACCAGGGCGCCGATATCTGGGTGCTCGGGGGGCCGGCGGAAAAGACGATCGCCACCGGAATCGCCCAGGCGGGAGGCGCAAGTGTTTCTGATCTCACGGGAAATGACCTCCGTAACGCGATCCTGGCTTTGGCCGCCGCCGACCTCGCGGTCACCAACGATTCCGGCCTGATGCACATCTCCGCCGCGATTGGTACGGCGACGGTTGCGATCTTCGGTCCGACTTCTCCGCGTCTATGGGCCCCGCTCAACCCTTTGTCGGCGATTATCGAGCCGCCCGGCACCTTCGCCAATATCAAGGACCGCGGCACCGGCGGGGTGAGCGTCGACCGGGTGCTTGCCGCCGTGCGCGAACACCTGCCGCATCCTTCTACCGCCGCGGCCACCCGTCCATGATCCTAGAAGCCGCTATGCTCGCAGCCCGAAGACGCCCGAGCACCGCGGTACAGCACCTGAAACTCCATTCCTCGCCGGACCGATAGTCGATGACCCGCAAGCCCGCCGCCTTTCTCGACCGCGACGGCGTCATCAACCGCGACGACGGCTATATCGGCACGATCGAGCGCTTCCACTTCATCGACGGCGCGGCGCAGGCGGTCCGCCGGCTGAATGCGGCCGGCTATCATGTTTTCGTCATCTCCAACCAGTCCGGCGTCGCGCGCGGGATGTTCACCGAGGACGATGTGGCGCGCCTGCATGAATGGATGCGCGGGGAGCTTGCGCGGCGTGGCGCGCATATCGACGACATCCGCTATTGTCCGTTTCATCCCGATGCGCCGCTTGCGGCCTACCGGATCGATTCCGACTGGCGCAAGCCGAAGCCCGGCATGCTGCTCGACCTGATGGACAAGTGGCCGGTCGAAAAGGCCGGCAGCTTCCTGATCGGCGACAAGGACACCGACCTGCGCGCCGCGGACGCGGTCGGCATCGCCGGTCATCTGTTCACGGGCGGCAACCTGGCGGGCTTCGTGGAGCGGGTGCTCACAGACACGTGACATCGCCAGCCATAATCGCTGGTTGGCCGCTCGGCATGGACCTATGATGGCTCGCTCGACCGCGAAGCATATTCCGGTGCTCAGGAGGACGCCCATGCAGCGCTGGCTGCCGATCGTGCTGGTCTCCTGCAGCCTCCTTGCCGCCTGTCTTGCGCCGGCCACGGCGCAGCAGGACGATCTCAACGCGATCCAGAATCGCTTCAAGGAACAATACGCGGCGCGAAACTACCCGGCCGCGCTGGTCGAAGCGCAAAGGCTGGAGGCCGGCGTCAGGGCACGGTTCGGAGCCGATCATGTCACATACGCAATCGTCCTCATCAACTTCGCCATTCTCGATCGAGCCCAGGCCCGCCCGGCCCAGGCGGAAGCGCACTATCAGCGCGCGCTCGCGATCCGCGAAGCGAAGCTCGGCCGGGACCATTTCGATGTCGCAGTTATCCTTTTCGACCTGGCCGCCGTATCCCAGGCGCAAGAGAAATTCGCGCAGGCTGAGACGCATTATCAACGCGCGCTGCCGCTGTTCGAGTCGAAGCTGGGTCGGGACCACCCAGACGTAGCCAGAATCCTCAGCAACCTGGCCCTCGTGTCCCATGCGCAAGGCAATTCCGCGCAAGCGGAGACACACCTGCGGCGCTCGTTGACGATCCTTGAGGCGAAACACGGTCTGGACCACTTTGAGGTTGAGCAAACTCACAGTTACCTCGGCTTCGTTTCGCGGGAGCAGGGAAAGATCGCGCAGGCAGAACTGCATTATCAGCGCTCGCTGGCGATCCTTGAGGCGAAGCTGGGCCGGGATCATCCCGCCGTCGCTGAAGCCCTCAGCAAACTGGCCGTAGCGTACGAAGCGCAGGGCAAATATGCGCAAGCGGAGACACTTTTGCGGCGCGCCGTTGCGATCTTGGAGGCAAAACTTGGCAGTGACGACCCCAAGGTCGCGGATACAGTCCACGACCTTGGCCTCGTATCACGCGCCCAGGGAAAATACGCGGAGGCAGCGGCGCTTTTTCAACGTGCATTGGCGATCTCCGAAGCGCAGCACGGCCGCGATCACCTCGATGTTGCAAGCGCCCTAAACAATCTGGCCGTCGCATATTTCGAGCAAGCGAAGCATGCGCAGGCCGAGCCCCTCTTTCACCGTGCACTTGCGATCCGCGAAGCGAAGCTCGGAAGAGATCACCTCGACGTAGCGGCGACCCTCAACAATCTTGGGGTGCTGTTCGAGACTCAGGGAAAGTACGCGCAGTCCGAAGTACACCATCAGCGCGCGTTGGCAATCATCGAGGCGAAGCTCGGCAAGGATGATCCGGAGGTCGCGAAAAGTCTGACCAATCTCGCGATGGCACTCCAGGGACAGGCCAAATATGCGCAGGCAGAGTCGCTTTATCGGCGTTCGCTTGCTATCCGCGAGGCGAAGCTCGGCCGTGACCACGCCGATGTGGCGCAGACGCTGAACAATTTCGGAACCCTGTTACAGGCGCAGGGACGGTTCGCACAGGCCGAGCCGCACTATCAGCGCGCGCTCGTGATCCGGGAAGCAAAGCTCGGCAAGGACCACCGCGAAACGGTCCAGACCCTCATCAATCTGGGCGTCGTCCACCAGTCACAAGGACAATATTCAAAAGCGGAGACTTATTACCAGCGTGCGCTCGCGGCACGGCAAACGAACGTTGGTCCGGACCATCCCGATGTCGCGCTCGCTCTTCACAATCTGGGCCACCTCTATGAGATGCAAGGAAAATACGCACAGGCGGAACCTATCTATCAACGTGCGATCACGATCCTGCAAACGAAGCTCGGAGCCGATCACCCCGCCATGGCCCAAACGGTCAACAACCTGGCAAATCTCTACCGGCTGGAAGGAAAATACGCGCAGGCGGAAGCGCTCTATCAGCAGACGCTGGTCATCAGGGAGACAAAGCTCGGCAACGACCATCCCAACGTGGCGCAAAGCCTCTTGAACCTCGCCAACATTTACAATGTGCAGGGACGATCCGCACAGGCGGCGGCGTATATCCTGCGTGCGCTCGCTATTCAGGAGGCGAAGCTCGGCCGTGACCACCCCGATGTCGCATTGACGCTCAACAACCTCGCGACGCTATTCCTGCAGCAGCGACGATATGCGGAGGCGGACAAATATTTCGCGGGAGCGCTGGCGATCCAGGAGGCCAAGCTCGGCCGCGACCATCCCAATCTGGCGCTACCACTCAACAACATGGCCATCATGTACTACGAACAGGGGAAGCATGCGCCTGCCCAAGCACATCTCCAACGGTCGCTTGCGATCCAGGAGGCGAAGCTTGGTCGCGACCACCCCGAGCTTGCGAGAGTGCTTGGGAACCTCGCCGCGGTGCATCGAGACCAAGGGCGGTCTGCTGAAGCGGAAGCACACCTTCGTCGCGCTCTGACGCTTCGGGAAACAGGACTCGGCCGCGAGCATCCCGATGTGGCGAGCACGCTCTTCAACCTCGCTACCTTGCATCGGGACAACGGCAAAATCCGCGAGGCGCTGGACTTCGCGCGCCGAACCTCGAATGTCGTTATCGGGCATGCTGCAACCCAATCTGACGGTGCCAAGCCGAGGGACGGCGTCCGCGAACTGGTCGAGCAGAAATCCAATTATTTCCGCGCCCATGTCACTGTGCTGCATGCCGCCTCAGCCCAGCGCATCGAGCCGGACGCCGCGCTCGCGCGCGAGGGCTTCGAGATCGCACAATGGGCCGAACAATCCGCGGCCGCGGTCGCGCTCGAGCAAATGGCGGCACGGCAGGCAAAGGGCGCCGGCCCGCTCGCGCAGGCCGCACGCGAGCGTCAGGATTTCGAACGGCAATGGCGCGAGCTCGACCGCCGCCTGATTGAAGCGGTCGGCAAGGGTGATTCGACGCTCGCCACGGCGTTGCGCGGTGAACTCAGCGGCGTGAGCGGAAAGATCATTGCCATCGATACGCGACTGGCGCGCGAATTTCCCGATTATGCCGCGCTGGTTCAGTCGAAACCGCTGTCCATCGCCGCCGCGCAGGCGCTGCTCGGCACCGACGAGGCGCTGTTCTTCTCCACCGGCACCTCCAAAGGAAGTTTTGCCTGGCTCGTCACCCGAACCGACGCGCGCTGGGTCAAGCTCGCGCTCACCGAAAGGGAGATCGCGGCTCAAGTGCAGACGTTGCGATGCGGGCTGGACCGCGACGGCGAGTGGAGCCTGTCCGGCGACAACCGGTGGACGGCCAAGAAGGAAGCCTGCAGGAAACTCGCGCCAGCCGGGGGCCTTGCTGCCGATGCGTCGCCGCCATTCGACATCACAACGGCGCACGCGCTCTATGACGGACTGTTTGGTCCCTTCAAGGACATGATCCAGGGCAGGCATCTCCTGGTCGTGCCGACGGGCGCCCTCGCGAGCCTGCCACTGCAGGTGCTTGTGGCGGAGAAGCCGGCCGCCCCGGTGGAAGCGAGCGCAAACTACTCTGCCATCGCATGGCTGGGGTCACGTCACGCCCTGACAATGCTTCCTTCGGTTGCGAGCCTGAAGGCGCTGCGCCAGCACGCCAAAGGCACCGCGGCGCCGAAGCCCTATGCCGGCATCGGCAATCCGCTGCTGCTCGGCCAAGACGGCAACGATGTCAGTGCCGCGAGCAAGCAGACATGCGCCACGGGTCGCACCACTCCGTTGAAGGTCGCCACACGCACCGCGCTCGGCGCCGATGCAGACAAGCTTTCCGCCGGCGGGCGTGTCGACCTGGCGCTGCTCCGCAACCAGGCGCCGCTGCCCGAAACCGCCGACGAACTTTGCGACGTGGGGCGCAGCCTCGCGGCCGATCCCGCCGACATCCTGCTTGGCGCCAGGGCGACCGAACGCGCGCTCAAATCGCTGAGCGCGAGCGGCGCGCTTGCCAGCTATCGCGTCCTGCATTTCGCGACCCACGGATTGCTGCCGCAGGAAACGGCAAGCTTCGCCGCGGGCCTCACCGAGGCGGCATTGCTGCTCACGCCGCCGGACAAGGCGGGCGATGAGGATGATGGCCTGCTCACCGCCTCGGAAGTGACGCTGCTCAAGCTCAACGCCGACTGGGTGATCATGTCGGCCTGCAACACCGGCGGCGGCGACAAGTCGGGTGAAGCATTGTCCGGCCTCGCGCGGGCATTCTTCTATGCCGGTGCGCGTGCGCTGCTCGTGTCGCACTGGTACGTGGACTCGGCCGCGGCCGTCGCATTGACGACCAGAACCTTCGACGAAATGAAACGCGAGAGAAAGCTCGGCCGCGCGGAGGCATTGCGCCGCTCGATGCAGGTTCTCATTGCATCAGGCGGGCGGTTCGCGCATCCCGCCTACTGGGCGCCATTTGTGGTGGTCGGCGAAGGCGCGGCGCGGTAGGCATAGCGGGTCATCTGTTCACTGGCGGCAACCTCGCGGAGCTTATTGAGCGGGTGCTGGCTGAAAAGATGTGACAGCCGTTCGCGCTGACCGCGATGGTTAGCGAAAATGCTCCCGCCTGATCTCAGTTTTCTTCGACTGCCTGGGCTTGAATTCTGCCTTGCAGGCCGGCGACAGCTCGTTGAGTCTGCGTTCGAGACAGGACTCAATTCTGGATACATCCGGAATATCGCTGGTGCAGAAGCGGAACGCATCACCCATGCACGCAGACCGTTCCTGCGCGGTGCCTTGCGCTGCAGCAGACGCGATAGCGAGCAGGAGGCCAGCGGAGGCGGCAGCCGTCCGCGCGATCAACAGCCCAAACATCGTGTCTCTCCACATTCTCCGGGAAGATTTGAGTGCCGGATGGATGTAACAGTTTTTCCGGCAACCGGAAGGCCTTCGCACGGGATCTAGTGAACAGATACTTGAGCGCATTCGTTCATTCACCGCTTTGCATACAGCCGCAGCTCTGTCGCTTGCGACAGCGCACAATCTGGCAACAGAAGCGAAAAGCACAAAGCCGCCTGCAGCATGAACGCCGGCCGACAACCTGCGGCGATCACCCTGATGTACCGTCTTGCCACTTCATACCACCCAGAAACGACCGGACCTGGCTTCGTCAGCCGCGCGCGACGCCGACACGAGCGGCGCCACCCGCGCGCACAGCAGGACTTGACTCCTCTCGCCAGCATTCAACTTGCCTGAGCGCAATCAATTCTCATGCGGATATGCGCGCCCTGAGGCAACGGGGTCGCAGTCCGGCGACGGAGCAGCCGGATCACAACACAAGTCTGTGATAACCGGGGCCACTTGGTTACGATGCACCGGCGTTTGCGGCAACCGCCCTCGATCGAAGCAGTTCCCGCCAACTCGTCGTCGAAGGAGAGCACCTTTGCGCATACTCATCATGGGATCGGGCGGAGTCGGCGGCGTGTTCGGCGCGCGGCTCGCCAGGGGCGGCGCCGATGTCATTTTCGTCGCGCGCGGCGCGCATCTGGCCGCGATGCGAAAAAGCGGGCTGCGCATCGAGGGCGGCGCAGACCCGATAGCGCTCCCGGAAGCGAACGCCACCGACGATCCGGCAACCGCGGGCCGCGTCGACATGATCCTGTTCGCGGTAAAGCTCGGGGATACCGAAAGCGCGGCGCGCATGCTGCTGCCGTGCATCGGGCCGGAGACTGGACTGATCTCGTTCCAGAATGGCGTACGGAAGGACGACATGCTGCGGCCGATCGTGGGCGATGCGGCGCTCGTCGGCGGCACGAGCTATGTTTCGGCCGCGATCACGGCGCCGGGCGTGATCACCCAGACCGGCACGATGCAGGGACTGGCATTCGGCGAGTTCGACGGACGACGCTCGAAGCGCGTCGAGGACTTCCATGAAGCGTGCCTCGCCGGCGGCATCCAGTCCGAAATCAGCCCCGACATCAATCTCGTCATCTGGGAGAAATTCGCATTCCTCGCCTCGGTCGCCGGCACGACCACGTCGATGCGCGCGCCCGTTGGAGCCATTCGTGAAAATCCGATGACGCGGCAATTCCTGCAGGACCTGATGCAGGAGATCGTCGATGTCGGCCGGGCGCGCGGTGTGACATTCGCACCGGACTTTGTCGAAAAGCGCATGTCGTTCGCCGACACGCTGCCGGCCAGCATGATCGCGTCGATGTATCACGACCTGCAGAGCGGCAAGCCGCTGGAGCTTCGCTGGCTGAACGGGAGCGTCGTCGATCTCGGCGCGGAGACGGGCGTGCCGACGCCGCTCAATCGCGCGGTACGCGACATCCTGATCCTGCATGCCAAGGGACGGATGTCGGTGTGACCGAGAAGCGTATCCCGCGCTTTGTGCCAAACCGCCGATGGGTCTGGAAGACCGCGATTGCCGGACTGTGCGGCATGGCCGCGCACTGGACGCTGATGTATTTCAAGTCGCGATCGGGGTTGCTCCCGACCTTCAATCCGTATGCCAGCTTCCAGGGCATGCTCAGCCGCGCGACTGGCGAGGCGGTCGGCCCGCTTGTGCCCTGGGCGCTCTCCTTCCTGAACGGCTTCATCGTCATCAGCCTTGTATTCAGGCTCGTCTACCGACGGCTTCCGGGCGGCAACGGTGGGATCAAGGGCATCGTCTACGGCTTTCTCGGATGGGGGATGATGAACGTGATCTTCTTTCCCCTGCTCGGCCTCGGCGTATTCGCGACGAATACCGGTCTCGGTGTCTGGCCCGCCCTGTTCTCGCTGGCGATGGTTCAGACCTACAGCATCGTCATGGGTCTCGTGTACGACGCGCTCAACGAACGCTTCGGCTGAACATCTGCCGTCGGCCTGGCACTGAAAACAACGCGCCGTCAGAGTTCCCGCGTCTTGTGCAGACGCGTCCCGGCCGACAATCAGGGAACGCGCGCGAAGCGCTTCGCGTCATTGCCAAGTGAGTCTCTTGTCCCGATTTTTCTTCGTACATAAGGTGCTGCCGCCATCAGGCTTGGGAGCTGTGACATGCTGCGGCGGAACTTTCTCGGTTTGGTCGGCGCAGCGTTCGCTTTGCCTCTTGCAGCCCGCGCACAATCCGGCAAGTCGGCGACGATTGGTTTCCTGGGCGCCAATACGGCGTCGATACAGCAGCGTTACACGGCTGCCCTGGTCCAGCGGCTAGGCGAACTCGGCTGGATCGAGGGTCGGAATCTGCGCATCGAATATCGCTGGGCCGAAGGACGCTACGATCGTTCGCCCGGTCTCATTGCAGAACTTGTCGAAAGCAAGGTGGATGTCATCGTCACGCATGCTCCACCAAATGTTCTCGCTGCAAAGAGGGTCACATCCGACATTCCGATCGTGTTCGCGGCGGTGGGAGACCCGGTCGGCATAGGTTTGGTGAACTCGCTCGCGCGGCCGGGCGGCAATGTCACCGGTCTCTCGCTGCAATCGGCCGACCTTTCCGGCAAGAGGCTCCAGCTGGTTCGCGAGCTTTTGCCGCAGGCTCGCAGGTTGGCCGTGGTCGGCAATGCGAGCAGTTCGAATAACGTGATGGAGCGCGGAGAAATTCAGAAAGCCGCGCAAAGCCTGGGCTTCGAACTGGTCATTCCCGAAATCAGGACGCTGCAGGATATTGCGCCCGTCATGGAAACGCTTAAGGAGCGCGCGGACGCCTTGTTCGTGCAGACCGACCCTCTGACGAACACCAACCGCGTCCAGATCAACGCGCTCGCCCTCGGATTGCGGTTGCCGACCAATTACGGGGTTCGCGAGTTTGCCGAAGCGGGCGGGCTGATGTCGTACGGCCCGAGCTTTGCGGACCTGTTCCGGCGTTCAGCAGATTTTGTCGACCGGATCCTCCGTGGCGCGAAGCCCGGCGACATTCCTGTCGAACAGCCGACCAAATTCGAACTGATCATCAATCTGAAAACCGCCAAGACGCTGAGCCTCCCGATCCCGCCCACGCTGCTCGCGCGCGCCGACGAAGTGATCGAATAGCCAGCGCCGCAGCCACGGAGCGGCAGACGAATGCCGGTTCGGATTGCCGCGCGGTCGACGTGCTTGAGCGCCGCGCGATGACGGGGCCCGGCTGGCTTACCCCTCCGCGGTCTTGCGCCAGCCGCCGGGGGCGTAAGCCTTGCGCACCACTTCGACATAGGGCGACGGGCTGACCACCGCGCGCATCTGGGTCTGCATGTGGCGCTCGACCGTGGGTTTCCGCGAGCCGCCATTCGGCTCGCCCCAGAAATACATGACCTCGGTCCCCGGCTCGGCGAATTCCTCATCCATCACCGCGAGCGTCAGCATCTTGCCCTCGTTCGAGGAATAGCCGATCCAGGTGGAGATACCGACGGTCTTGCCGTCGACCATCACGCGGTCGAACGGATGCATGCAATAGACCGCCGACGGCCAGTCCATGAACTTGGCGCGATTGTGCTTCTGGAACTGGGTGCCGAGCACGCGCGTGACATCTTCGTTCTCAAGCGCGAGCGTCACCTTCTTGCGGTGCGGGCCCTTCGCCTTCTTCTCCAGCGCCTCGCGGCCGATGAAGTCGTGGTCGAACTTCATGAAGCCGCCATAGGCCATGTCCCAGGGCGTGAAGTAATAGTCTTCGATGTTGTTCGAGTCGAAGCTGCCGCCGATCGAGGCGCCGGCTTCATAGCCGGTGGCCGGCAGCCACTGGCGATAGGCCCTGGTGCCCTCGCCGGTATAGATCGCCGGCAAAGGCGAGGGAATCCACCCGGACTCCAGCGCGTTGGATGAATAGGCGCGGCCGCCGACCAGGCGCATGCCGTAATCTTCGCCCGCCTTGATCAGGGCCTGCCGCACGTCCTCGCCCTCTTCCCAGGGACCGAACAATTCCCAGCCCGGCTGGCCGGCCATGCCGTGACGCAGCGCGCGGACCTTCTTTCCGCCGATGGTCAGTTCGGTCATGTTGAAGAATTTCAGTTCGCCGGGCGCCTTGCCGATCGCCTTCTCGATCACCTTCATGGCGTTCGGGCCCTGGACCTGGAAGCGATAGGACTTGCGCTTGCCGTCGGTGCGGAGCGCCGAGCGCTGGTCGAGTTCGACCTTGACGTCGTATTTGCCGGTCGCGGCGTGGAACATGACCCAGTTCAGCGCCGGCGCGCGGCCGACCAGATTGAATGTGTTCGGGGCGAGATAGAACAGGATGACGTCGCCGATGACGTACCCTTCGGGCGTGACCGGCACGAACTGCTTCGCCTTGTTGGGTTCGAAGCCCTTGTAGCTGTTCATCGACAGATACGAGAGCAGCTTCAGCGCATCCGGTCCTTCGACCGCGAGATCGGCCATGTGATAGGACTGGTTGAACAATACGCAGGTGTTCTGCCAGGCCTGCTGCTCGTCGCGCCAGTTGGTGTATTCGGCCGGCACGCCCGGATAGACGTTCGGGCCGGTCTGCTGATTGCGCAGCAGGTCGACCGGATTTTTCACGCTGTTCAGCACGTCTTCCAGAGTCTTGGCGGCCATCGATCTCTCCCAGAGCCGGCGTTTGACGCCGCTGTCTAATTTTCCGGGACTTCAATGGTCCAAGACGAAAACGAATGCAACCGCGTTTGCCTTGGGCAAACGCCCACGGCGCTTGCTCGCGTGCGATGTGAGCGATCAAGGCCGGGACGCGCGCGTGGGCGCCGCCCCGGCTCGTCAGACAATGTCAGGCGGCGAGCGGCGGCGCCATCTCCGGGCCTTCTCCGGTGCAGAAGAACACCAGCGTCTCGAACACATATCCGCAGTCGCTGCAATTCCAGAGGTGCCGAACCTGGCGCGCATCGACAGGCTCCGACCAGACCGGACGCTTGAGCGCGGTCCCGCATTGCGCACAGGGCAAGGAGCCGGCAATGGAAAGATGCATGCTTGTCGTCGCTGTCATGGGCCTCTCCTCCTCGATTTCTTGGTGGGCGCTGCTGTTGTGCGCCTCTTGTCGAGCTGCGCTTTTCGGTTATTCGGATCGCTTGTCAATTTTGTGAGTGCGACTGGGTGATCGCGTGACTTGGTGTGCGCGATGCAACTCATCTGGC
>NZ_JBFWPA010000002.1:0-223542 GCF_050250235.1 Pseudorhodoplanes sp. | reverse complement strand
GGTCTCGTCGTTCGGATCGGACTTCAATTACGACTTCAATGTCTCCTTCACGCCCGAGCAAGTGAAGGAAGGCAAAGCCTGTTACAATTATCAGGAGACCGGGGTTCCGCTGGAGGACCTTTCGGGATTCAGCGTCTTTTACAAGAACGATGACGGCGAGATTTTCCACACCTATTCTACCTTCGGCCGTGGCGCCGAAGAGGTGCTGGGTTCCTACATGCTGCTCGACCTCACCCCGAAGGGACGCAACGAGAACGGCCCGCATTTCAACCTGACCGACTGGGTGCGTCACCGCGACCGCTACGGCAGTGACGGCCACGTGGCCGCAACCGGACGATGGGTTGCTGCCCAAGGTGCCGATTGCTGCCGCTCAAACTGAGCGAAAAGATAACAGCCAAGGTTTCGAGGAGATTGAGATGGCTTACGTCGACGGATTCATCTTGCCGGTGCCGAGGAGGAAACTGAAGGACTATGCGCGTCTTGCGACCCTTGCCGGCAAGGTCTGGAAGGAATACGGCGCAATCGATTACCACGAATGCGTGGCCGATGATGTGAAGCCCGGCAAGTGGACGTCATTTCCGCAAGCCGTGAAGCTCAAGAAGGGCGAGGTCGTTGTGTTCTCCTGGATCACCTACAAATCGCGCAAGCAGCGCGACTCCATCATGAAGAAAGTCATGAAGGACAAGCGGCTTGCCGAGATGATGAGCGACCCGAAAAAAATGCCGTTCGACACCAAGCGCATGTTCTGGGGCGGCTTCAAGAGCTTCGTCGATCTCTGACGGGCACGGTGGGGCCGAACATTCACACGGCCATTGCGGCCGGATGAGCCGACTCGTCCACAAATGACATCAAGGAAATCGAACATGGACCAACAACCGCAAGGCGTCGTCCCGCATCTCGTCGTCGAAGGCGCCGCCGATGCGCTGGATTTCTACAAGACCGCGTTCGGCGCGACCGAACTGATGCGCATGCCGGCCGAGGACGGCAAACGCCTGATGCATGCCGCGATGATCGTCAATGGCTGTCATATATATCTGATGGATGATTTTCCCGAGTTTCGCGAGCAGCACGGCGGCAACAAGCTGCTGGGCCCGAAGACAAACGGCGCGACCACCTTCGTGCTGCATCTCTTCGTGCCCGATTGCGACGCGGCGGTGAAACGCGCAACCGACGCCGGCTGCACGGTGATGATGGAGCCGTGGGACGCCTTCTGGGGCGATCGCTATGGCCAGGTGCTGGACCCATATGGCCACGCCTGGAGCTTCGCGCATCCGCTCAAGAAGAACTGAGGCTCCAACTCCCGCAAAGGATCGCTCGCATGACGATGACCGATATCGAGCGGGATTTCGTCATCAGCCGCATCGTTCAGGCGCCCCGTGCGCGCGTCTGGCGCGCCTACAGCGAAGCAGACCAGCTCACCCGATGGTGGGGACCGAAGGGCGCGGCTATCCGCGTGCTATCACTCGATTTCCGGCCCGGCGGCATGTTCCACTACGCGATGGAGTTCCAGCCCGGCCACCCGATCTATGGCCGCTTTGTGTATGGTTTGATCCGTGCGCCGGAGCGGCTGGAATATGTCAACGCATTTTCCGACGAAAATGGTGGCCTCACCCGCGCACCGTTCCCGCAATTGCGCGATTCCTTTCCGCTCGAATTCCACAACGTGGTGACCTTTGCGGAGAAGGATGGCACAACCATCGTGACCGCCCGATCAACGCCGATCAACGCCTCGCCTGCCGAGATCAGTGCGTTCGTCGGCATGTTCGATTCGATACACGTCAGCTTCACCAGCATTTTCGACAAGCTCGACGCGCTGCTTTGCCGATAACGGAGATTTCCATGCTGAAGACGATCCTCATCATCGTGGCGGTGCTTGCCGTGGGCGTTGCCGGACTTGTTGCCTATGCCGCCGTGACCCAGCCCGACACCTTCCGCGTGCAGCGGGCGATGACGATCGAGGCCCCGCCCGAGAAGCTGGTCGGAATTCTTTCCGACCTGCGCCGCGGCGCCGAATGGTCGCCCTACGAGAAGAAGGATCCCGCCATGAAGAAGACTTTCAGCGGTCCCGCGACCGGCCCTGGGGCGAAACTTGAATGGGACGGCAACGGCGATGTCGGCGCCGGCGCTCTCACGGTCGCCGATGTCACGCCATCCAAGGTCACGCTCAAGCTCGACATGACCCGCCCGATGACGGCGAGCAACGTCGTCGAATATACGCTCGCGCCGAAAGGTAACGCCACCGATATGACCTGGGCGCTGCACGGGCCGATGAACATCATGTCGAAAGTCATGTGCACATTTATGAGCCTCGACAAGATGGTCGGCGGCGACATGGAGCGTGGCCTCAAGGATTTGAAGGCGCTCGCCGAGCGCTGACGACTGCTCGTTCAAGCCAGAGAGAAGGAGGAGACAGAATGTCCGTCGCAGAGAAGACCGAAACCGCCACGCAGGACTGCGCAATGATGGCGGAGCCGACCAGGGAGCATCGCTGGCTGACGCGGCTCGTAGGCGAATGGAGCTTCGAGGGCGAATGCATGATGGGGCCGGACCAGCCGCCGATGAAATCGGGAGGGCAAAGCGCCATCCGTTCGCTTGGCGGGCTGTGGCTTCTCAATGAGGGCTCGGGCGAGATGCCCGGCGGCGGCGAGATGAAAAGCATCATCACGCTCGGCTACGACCCGGCCAAGCGCAAGTTCGTCGGCACCTTCATCGCGTCGATGATGACGCATCTGTGGCTCTACGAGGGCACGCTCGATGCATCGGGCAAGGTGCTGACGCTCGACGCCGAAGGGCCGAGCATGGCGGGCGACGGAACGATGTCAAAATATCAGGACATCGTTACGGTCGAGAACGACGACCACTGGATCCTGTCGTCGCAGATGCAGGGACCGGACGGCCATTGGATGAAATTCATGACCGCTCATTACCGGCGCAAGTGACGGAGCCATCCGGCGCCGGCCCGAGGCCGGCGCCTGTGCCGATCTTGAAGTGAGCCGACCTTTCCTCGATCACGGCGCGATCGGATGCGACTATGACGCTGCGCCCGAACGCGAATTCGAGGCCTGCATCGATGCGCTTCGATCGCGATCGATAAAGGCAACCAGTTCCTTCGTCTTTTCGGTGAAGAGCTGAAGCTTGCCGGTGTCCAGCGGCTCGCTGAGCCGCTGGAGCAGGAACAGGTCCGCGCCGTCCGCGAATGCGGGCCCGACGCCGCAAAAGAAGAAGCCGAGGCCGCGGGCCGCCTCCGTCAGGGCCACGAGACCCGGATCGGCGATCGGGGCCGAAAGCTGTACCGACTGAGCCCGCAGCGCGCACACGTCGCGCAACGCCTGGTCGAGCTCGATGGCGGCATTCGGACCGATCCGCTCGAATTGAATGACGCCATAGCCGCGATCATTGACCCTAATCCCGGTGCGCGATTCCGGGACAGCCGCCCCTGATGCTGCGGCAACCGTCACGGTCACACCGAGGCTTTCGTAGATCTTGAGCAGCATCTCCCGGTAGGGCGCAGGGGCCTGAATGGCGCGCGCCGCCGGCGGCTGCACGAACCGAAAAGTCCGAAGATAGCTTTGGCGCTGTCCGGCGGTGGGGCAGGCGATATCCTTGGGGCGGAAGTCCTCCGGATTCGCGCCGAGCAAGACCGCACAGACCGGCATGCCGGCACGCTCGTCGTTGCGTTGCGAGAAGGTGTGGATCGTCAGCGGCTCGGCATAAATGCCCTGAAGGCCTCGCTTCGGCGCTTCCGCAGAGAGGCGCTCTGTCATGCGCTCCAGCAAGTGCTGGCCCCGGTACGCCGGCAGGACCACGGCCTCGCCCCGTTCGGCGACCACCGCGCCGGATTCTCGTTCCAGCGCGAGATGGCCGATGACTTCGCCGTTGCCGCCGCGCGCCACTACCGGGATCAATTCACCATTCTCAACGCGTGCCCAGTACCGGTGGGGCGCAAAAACCTCCGCATGGACATAGTGGTGGCCGTAGACCGCGAGGAAGCATCGGGCGATTGCCGGCGCGTCGCCTTTCTCGGGCAGGTCGATACGAATGTCGCCGGTGATCGGCGGCGCGGCCGGTTCGGCAGGGGGCTCGGAAAGCGCGTGGTGCGCCTCCGTGAGGTCGGTCAAGCTGCGGTGAAGGCTCACCTCCCAGCTGTCAATTCCGCATTCGCGGCAGGAGATGCCGGCGTCTGGCCGCAAGCGGCCGCCGAGCGACGCCACCGCGTTTGCAAAGCGTGAGTGACCGGGCAGCAGAATCTTCGCCATGACCTCGCCGCGAGAGACCGACACCGCGACATGGACGCGTTCATCCCCGGGCGTTGCGGTGGCAAGTGCCAGCCAGGCCGCGGCGCTGTCATCCGCGATCCGGCTCACACAGGCTGTCGGCACGCCTTCCGAGAGCGCCGCCTCGCGCACAAAAGCGCGCACCAGTTCGCTGCGCCCGGGGTCAAGCATCAACTGCAATTCGCAGAGCCGCGGATGTGATGGCGATGTCATGGTGTCGACCGATCCTTGGTCAGCGGTCTGATGAAGAATGCCGGATATCCAGAATGAGACTGGCCGGATGACATCCGTTCAACACCAAGAACCTTAACCGTTCCTGCGCGCACCGCGCATCGTCGGCAGGCCGATGCCGGTGGCTTCGAAACCGCCGTCGACCGAGATCATCTGGCCGGTGATGTAGCTGGCGCGGTCGCTGCACAGAAAGAAGATCGTCTCCGCCAGTTCCTCCTCGAGCCCGTAGCGGTTGAGCGGGATGGTGTCGTGATAATCGGCCCGAATTTCCGGCGTATGCACCGCTTTCGCCATCGCCGTCTCGACCGGGCCCGGGGCAACCGCATTGACCCGGATGCCGAGCGCGGCGAGTTCGACCGCCTGCTGCCTGGTCAGATGCGCAAGACCGGCCTTGCTGGTGCCGTAGGCGACCCGCAGGGTGGAGGCGCGCAGTGACGAGATCGAGGTGATGTTGACGATAGAGCCGCCGCCGCTGTCGCGGATCAGCGGTGCCGCGGCCTGCGTGCAGAGAAACGGACCGGTCAGATTGACCGCGAGCGTCCGCGCCCAGTCTTCCGGCGTGGTTTCGAGCAGCGGTTTGAAGATCGCAATGCCGGCATTGTTGACCAGCGCATCCAGCCGGCCGAAATGCGCGGCTGATCGCGTCACCGCCTGGCTGACGCCGTCCGCCTCGGCGACGTCGCAGCTCAGCGCAAGCGTCCGCTCCGGCAGAGCCAGCGCGACCATTGTGCGATGCAGATTCTCGTCGTCGATGTCGAGCAGCGCGACGTTCCAGCCCTCGGCCAGAAACTTCTGCGCGGTCGCAAGTCCGATGCCGCGCGCGGCACCCGTCACCAGGACAACCTTTGCATTCTCCGCCGCCATGCCTGTTTCTCCGTGCACGACGGCAGCCTAGCGCATCATCATCGGTTGCGCGCAACAACCTCTTCGTAGGCCCGCTGCAGCCGCTCGCGTACTGACTCGCCCGGCCTGCGCTTTGCTGCCGGCACGCCGAGATGCATCTCGCGCAGTTCCTGCGCGAAGTCGGCCCACAATTTCGGGCCACCCTCCTCCAGTATTTGCGCGCGGATCGACAGCTCCGGCGTCACCGGCAGATAGTTGCGTCCGAAAACGGCCATCTGCCCGAGCACAGGCAAAAGCGCGATGCCCATCTCGGTCAGGCTGTAGATGCCTTTCTGCTTGTGGGTCGGGTCATCGCTGCGCGTCAGGATGCCCTGCCCGACCAGCGTCTTGAGGCGATCTGCGAGAATGTTCGACGAGATGCCTTCCTCCGACTGCGTCAGCAGCTCGCGGAAATGCCGCCGGTTGCCGAAGATGATGTCGCGGATGATCAGCAGGCTCCATTTGTCGCCCACCACCTCCAGCGTGAGATTGATCGGACAGCCGGACCGGTGGAGGTCGTCCATTCAGGCCCCTCAAAAAGCCGCTTGCATTCTGTCACTGTAATCTTATTCTGCAACTGGTTGTATAATGATATCAGTAAGGAGTCGTGGAATGTCGAAGCTGCGGGTGCACGGCTTTGCCATTTCCCTCGACGGCTATGGCGCCGGTCCTGATCAGAGCCTGGAAAACCCCCTCGGCATTGGCGGGATGGGACTGCACGAATGGGTCTTGGCCACTCGCACCTTCCGGGCGATGTTCGGGCAGGAGGGCGGCTCGACGGGCGTCGATGACAAATTTGCCGGGCGCGGCTTTGAGAATATCGGAGCCTGGATCATGGGCCGCAACATGTTCGCGCCATCTCGCGGAGACTGGCCGGACGATGGCTGGAAAGGATGGTGGGGTGAAAATCCCCCGTACCATTGCCCGGTCTTCGTGCTCACGCACCACCCGCGCGCTTCCATCACCATGGACGGCGGCACAACGTTCCACTTCGTAACCGACGGCATTCACGCGGCGCTGGAACGCGCAGTCGAAGCCGCGAGCGGCAAGGATATCCGCGTCGGCGGCGGCGCCGCCACGATCCGGCAATATCTGCAGGAAGGACTCGTCGACGAGATGCATCTTGTCGTCTCGCCGGTCCTGCTTGGATCCGGCGAGCCTCTTCTCGCCGGGATCGACCTGCTGAAGCTCGGCTACAAGCGCAGCGAGTACGCCACGATACCGAACGCCATGCACGTGGTGTTGTCGAAATGCTAGATTAGCCGCCCGCGCAAACAGCCGGAGAGTTCTGCATGTCGCTCACGCTCTATTTCCATCCGCTGTCGTCGTTCTGCATGAAGGTGCTGACAGCGCTTTACGAGAACGACACGCCGTTCACGCCGCAGATCGTCGACCTGTTCGACGAAGCGCAGGGCGACGAATTCAAAGCCATCTGGCCGGTCGGGAAATTTCCGGTCCTTCGCGACGCCGCGCGGGACCGGATCATCCCGGAAACCAGCGTGATCATCGTTCATCTCGACCGGCATTATCCCGGACGCACGCGGCTTGTCCCGGACGATGCCGACATCGCCTCGCAGATGCATGTCTACGATCGCGTGTTCGACAATTACGTGAACCAGAACATGCAGCGCGTGGTGTTCGATCGCCGGCGGCCGGCGGACAAGCGCGATCCCTACGGCGTGGAGCACGCGAAGGCTCATCTTCGCACAACGCTCGACATGATCGAACGCGACATTGCCGGCCGGCCTTCGGTGGCCTGGATCATGGGCGAGAATTTCACCATGGCGGACTGCGCCGCCGCGCCGGCGCTGTTCTACGCGGACAAGGTCATGCCGCTCAACGACGGCCACCCGCATGTCGCCGCCTATCTGGGGCGTCTGATGCGGCGCGCGTCTTTCCTGCGCGTGCTGAAAGAGGCGAAGCCGTATCTCGACATGTTTCCGAAGGATGACGCGGCTTAGTCTCGGACCGCTGTCAGCTTTCGGGTGGCCGCCGCCCGCCAATTCTCGCATCTCGTCGTTACAAGATGGAGGATTGGAATGGACGTCGCGCAAACCGCCCTCAGCGGCAAGGTCGCCATTGTCACGGGCGCGAGTTCCGGTATCGGGCGGGCAATCGCGTCGCTGTTTGCGGCAAACGGGGCGTGTGTCGTTGTCGGCGCGCGACGTCGCGATCTGCTGGACGTCCTGGTCAACGATATCGCTCGAGGTGGCGGCAGCGCTTTCGCCGTGGCCGGTGACATCTCCGACGAGCGTCACGCCCGGCAACTGGTCGAAACCGCGCGCCTGCAATTCGGCAGCCTCGATATCGCCGTCAACAATGCGGGCACGCTCGGGCCGGTGGGCGCGACGCACGAGATAGCGTCTGCTGACTGGGCCGCGACGCTGGCAGTCAATCTGACCGGCGCCTTCTTCGCCGCGAAATATCAGATACCGGCGATGCTCGATCGCGGCGCAGGCTCGATGATCTTCGTGAGTTCCTTCGTCGGCTATACCGCCGCGATGCCGGGCGTCGCGGCCTATTCCGCCGGCAAAGCGGGCGTGATTGGCCTGATGAAATCGCTCGCGGTCGAGTACGGCCCGCTCGGCATCCGCGTCAACGCGCTCCTGCCCGGCGGCACCCAGACGCAGATGGCCGACGAGATGACAAAGACGGAAGACATGAGGGCGTTCGTGCGTGGCATGCATGCGCTCAAACGCATTTCGATGCCGGAAGAACAGGCGCGCGCCGCGTTGTTCCTGGCATCCGACGCCGCGAGCTTCGTGACCGGCAGCGCGATGCTGAGCGACGGCGGGGTCTCGATCAACAGGACTTGACCGCGGGCTCGCAGATCGCACCGGCCAACCGCGTGAGACAGCGGCTACCGCGTCGGGACCGGCTTCTCGCCGCGATAATCATAGAAGCCGCGCTTGGTCTTGCGGCCAAGCCATCCAGCCTCGACATATTTCACCAGCAGCGGGCACGGCCGGTATTTTGTATCCGCAAGCCCGTCATGCAGCACCTGCATCACCGAGAGGCAGGTATCGAGCCCGATAAAATCGGCAAGTTCAAGCGGCCCCATCGGATGATGCGCGCCGAGCTTCATCGCGGTGTCGATCGCATCCACCGTGCCGACGCCTTCATAGAGCGTGTAGATCGCCTCGTTGATCATCGGCAGCAGGATACGATTGACGATGAAGGCCGGGAAATCCTCCGCCACCGCGATGGTCTTGTGCAACCTGGTGACGAATTCCTTCGAAGCCTCGAAGGTCTGGTCGCCGGTCGCAATCCCGCGGATGATCTCCACGAGTTCCATCAACGGCACCGGATTCATGAAATGGATGCCGATGAATTTCTCCGGGCGGTCGGTTGCCGATGCGAGGCGCGTGATCGACAGCGAAGAGGTGTTGGTGGCCAGAATCGCTTCCGGCTTCAGTGATGGGCACAGTGCGCCATAGATTTTCTTCTTGATGTCCTCCTGCTCGACTGCCGATTCGATCACAAGGTCGGAATCGGCGAAATCGTCCATTGACGGTGCGGATTCGATTTTCGTGATCGCTGTCTGCCGCTGGTCTTCGGTGATGATCTTCTTGGCCACCTGACGCGCCATGTTGCCATTGATGGTGGCGAGCGCCTGCTTGATGCGATCGGCAGAGATGTCGTGCAGCTTCACGTCGAAGCCCGCGAGCGCGCAGACATGGGCTATGCCCGAGCCCATCTGTCCTGCACCGATCACGCCGACCTTGCGAATGTCCTGCGCCATTTTGTCCTTCACTCCTCCCCGGCAGGGGAGCTGTTGTCAGCGCTTGATCTTGTCCAGTTCTGCGTCGAGTTCCGGCAGCGCCTGATAGAGATCGGCCACGAGTCCATAATCGGCGACCTGGAAGATCGGAGCCTCTTCGTCCTTGTTGATCGCGACGATCACCTTGGAATCCTTCATCCCGGCGAGATGCTGGATCGCTCCCGAAATTCCGACCGCGATATAAAGCTCCGGCGCCACCACCTTGCCGGTCTGTCCGACCTGCCAGTCATTCGGCGCGTAGCCGGCATCGACCGCGGCGCGCGAGGCGCCCATCGCGGCGCCGAGCTTGTCGGCGACCGGCTCGATATATTTGGCAAAGTTCTCGCGGTTCTGCATCGCCCGCCCGCCCGAGATGATGATCTTGGCGGAGGTCAGTTCGGGCCGGTCGGATTTCGAGAGTTCCTCGCCCACGAAGCTCGATACGCCCGGGTCGGCCACGGCCGCCACGGTCTCGACCGGCGCCGCGCCGCCCTCGCCGGTGGCCGGGAAGGTCGAGGTCCGCACCGTGATGACCTTCTTCGGATCGGTCGACTTCACCGTCTGCATGGCGTTGCCGGCATAGATCGGCCGCACGAATGTGTCGGGCGATTCCACCTTCACGATGTCGGAAATCTGCATCACGTCGAGCAGTGCCGCGACCCGCGGCATGAAATTCTTGCCGGTGGTGGTCGCCGGCGCGACGATGGCGTCGTAGTCCCCGGCGAGCGAAACGACCAGCGCAGCCAGAGGCTCGGCAAGCTGATGCTCATAGGCATCGCCGTCCGCAAGCAGCACCTTCTTCGCGCCGTCGAGCTTTGCGGCGGCATCCGCCGCAGCCTTCGCACCCTTGCCGGCCACCAGAACATGAACGTCGCCGCCGATCGCCCTGGCAGCCGTCATCGCCTTGGCGGTGGCATCCTTCAGATGCGCGTTGTCGTGCTCCGCAATGAGAAGTGTCGTCATCCGAGCACGCCCGCTTCGTTCTTGAGCTTCTCAACCAGTTCGGCCACCGAACCCACCTTTACACCGGACTTGCGGCCACCAGGCTCAACCGTCTTCAACACTTCGAGCCGCGGCTTCACATCGACGCTGTAATCGGCCGGCGACTTCTCGTCGATCGGCTTCTTCTTGGCCTTCATGATGTTGGGCAGGCTCGCATAGCGCGGCTCATTCAGCCGCAGGTCGGTGGTCACGATCGCAGGGCCCTTCAATTTCACCGTCTGCAGCCCGCCATCCACTTCGCGCGTGACCGACGCACCGTCGCCATCAATCACCACCTTGGAGGCGAAAGTGCCCTGCGGCCAGCCGAGCAGCGCTGCAAGCATCTGGCCGGTCTGGTTTGAATCGTCGTCGATCGCCTGCTTGCCCATGATCACCAGACCCGGCTGCTCGGCTTCCACGATGCCCTTGAGGATTTTGGCGATCGCGAGCGGCTCAGGCATCGCGTCCACCTTCACCAGAATACCGCGGTCGGCGCCCATCGCGAGAGCGGTACGGATGGTTTCCGAAGCCTGCGCCGGACCGATCGAAACCGCGACAATCTCGGTCGCCTTGCCGGCTTCCTTCAGGCGGATCGCCTCTTCCACCGCGATCTCGTCGAACGGGTTCATCGACATTTTGACATTGGCAAGTTCGACGCCGGAACCGTCCGACTTGACCCGCACTTTCACGTTGTAGTCGATAACCCGTTTGACGGGCACGAGAATTTTCATGACGTAAAGCCTTCGCAGATGCGAAATCGAGCGGCTAACTAAGAGTGGTAGGGCGCGGGTGTCAACGGCATGGATGGCAGGCCGGATTCACCGCCATCGGCAATCCCGGGGCAGGCACGGCAACCGACGACAAAACCAAGTGAATGCATGAGAAATCCGCTCAGCGGTGCTGTCCTGGCTGCCACAGCACGTCCTTTTCACCACGATCATTGGCGTGCCGGCCGGCGACGAACAGGAAATCCGAGAGCCGGTTCACGTACTGAATGGCCTCCGGCGTCACCTCTTCGCCCGGCTGGTCGCGCAATTCGACCATGAGCCGTTCGGCGCGGCGGCACATGGTGCGGGCGAGGTGCAGATAGGCGGCGGCAGGCGTCCCGCCCGGCAGGATGAAGGACCGCAGCGGCGGCAGGTCATCGTTCAGGATGTCGATCTGCCGCTCGATCCACTGGACCTGCTTGCCCGTCACATTGAGCTTGGCGCCGCCCGGTCCCTTGCCCTTGCTGCCGTCCAGGATGCACAGGTCTGCTTCGACATCGAAGATGTCGTTCTGGATTCGCGCGAGCATGCCATCGAGCTGCGCGTCTTCCTTGGTATGCAGTCGCACGATTCCGACCACGGCATTGACCTCGTCCAGCGTGCCATAGGCGTCGACGCGCAGGTCGTATTTCTTGCGCCGCTCGCCGGAGCCGAGCGAGGTCGTTCCGTCGTCGCCGGTGCGGGTATAGATGCGGTTGAGCACGACCATGTTGTCAGCGCCCCATCATCCATATGGCCAGCATGATGATCACCAGCGCGATCGCCTGCAACAGCACGCGCAGCCGCATCAGCTTCTGCGAGACATGCGGCGAGCCGCCGCGCAGCATGTTGACGAGACCGAGCACGAGAACGATGGCGACCGCGCCAATGGCAAATGGAACGAGACTGTAGAACGGATTGGACATCTTCCGCTTCTACCACCGGCCCGCCGGCAAAACCACCGGCCGGCTCATCGCCCGCGGCCTATGCCGCGAGATGCTTCTCGATCTCATAGACCGGCATCTTCACGTAGTCCTTCTGGATTTCCTCGCGAATCGCCTGCTTGAGCGCATGCGTGTAATGCTGGCGCAGCACCCCGAGGGCGCGGGGCGGCGCCACCAGAATGATCGCCTTCATCTGTCCAGCCTGCGCGGCGGCATCGAGCTTCGCCATGATCGAGCGCAGGAATTCTTCTTCCTGCTGGGTATGGAAATCGGTCTGCTGCACGGAAGACCGGCCAGGCCCCACCGACGAGTGCGAGCGGCCGGGCTTGTCGGTGCCAAGTTCGCTGGTCGGCGGCACCTCCTGCTCCATCACTTCGCGGGTTTGCAGGTTCGGAAATTTCGAGTCGCCCGCATTCTGAAGAAACAGCGCCTTGGCGCCGTCGCAGACGATGACCCATTCATCTTGCTCGATCTTGACTGGCTTCGCTGACATCAACGTCCTCCTTGTGGGCCACCACCATGGTACATGAGATATGGCCCCGCCTTGCGGCGGATCAACGCCGGAGGACGTTTTCGGTTGCCGCGACGGACTTGCGCGGCAACAAGCGACTTAGTTGCTCCCGTCCAGCAGCCGCTTGGCGATCACCTGCGCCTGGATTTCGGCCGCGCCCTCGAAAATATTGAGAATGCGGGCATCGCACAGAATGCGCGAGGCCGGGAATTCCAGCGCGAATCCGTTTCCGCCGTGGATCTGCACGGCATTGTCGGCGGCGGCCCAGGCGACGCGGGCGGCGAGCAGCTTGGCCATGCCGGCCTCGAGGTCGCAGCGGCGTCCGGAATCCTTCTGCCGCGCGGCAAAATAGGTAAGCTGGCGCGCGATCAGGATTTCCACCGCCATCATCGCAAGCTTGTCGGCAACCCGGGGAAACTCGATGATCGGCCGCGCGAACTGGGTGCGCTGCTGGGCATAGACCAGCCCCTGATCCATCGCCGCCTGCGCGACCCCGATGGCGCGCGCCGCAGTCTGGATGCGCGCGGCCTCGAAGGTCTGCATCAACTGCTTGAAGCCCGCGCCCTCGATCCCGCCCAGCAGATTTTCCGTCTTCACCTCGAACCCGTCAAACGCGATCTCGTATTCCTTCATGCCGCGATAGCCGAGCACCTCGATCTCGGTGCCTGACATGCCGGGCGCGGGAAACGGGTTGCCGTCGTCGCCGCGCGGCTTTTCCGCAAGCAGCATGGACAGGCCGCGATAGCCGCTCTGCTTCGGATCGGTCCGGACCAGCAGCGTCATCAGGTCGGCGCGAACCGGATGCGTGATCCAGGTCTTGTTGCCGTAGACCTTGTAGACGTTGCCCTCGCGAACCGCGCGCGTCTTCAGCGAGGCAAGGTCGGAGCCGGTATTGGGCTCGGTAAAAACCGCAGTGGGAAGGATCTCGCCGGACGCGATGAGCGGCAGCCATTTGCGCTTCTGCTCCTCGGTGCCGCTGCCAAGTATGAGTTCGGCGGCGATTTCCGAACGCGTGCCGAGCGAGCCGACGCCGATATAGCCGCGCGACAATTCCTCGGACACGACGCACATGGATTCCTTGCCGAGACCCATTCCACCATAATCCTCGGGCAGGGTCAGTCCGAATACCCCGAGTTCCGACATCTGCCCGATCACATCGAGCGGGATATATTCGTTCTTGAGATGCCATGACTGCGCGTAGGGAACGACCTCGCTGGTCGAGAACTTGCGCATCTCCTCGCGGATCGCTTCCAGCGTTTCGTCCAGACCGGCATTGCCATAGGTGGGCTCGGTGTGATGGTTGATGATCTCCACCAGACGCGCCCGTCTTGCCGCGGTATTGCCGGTTTCGATCAGGTGCTGGATCGCCGGCGTCAGGCGCGCTGCGACATCGGCATGCGCCAGCCCAAGATCGGACAGCCGCACCATCTCGCCCTGGCTCATCGGGATGCCGCCCAGGATCTGCGCCAGATATTCACCGACTCCGATCCGGACCTGCAGGTCCTCGATCTCGCCATACTTGCCTTCGGCCCGCATGCGTTCGGCATAGGCCACGAGCTGGCGCAACGCCTCGACATAGGTTGCAAGCCAGGCCAGTCCATGGGTTGCGCGCTGCTCGCGGTCGAACACCCGGCCCATGGTGTCGCCGCCCTCGATCGCCACCCGCTTGCGCACCGCAATCTGCGCATCCTGCAGCAGCGCTTCGGCAACCCCGACCGCTTCCTGTGCCCGCGGGATGAAAGGGTCGGACGTTTCGGACCGTTGCGGCGCGGCTACCATCGGTAAGCCCCTGTTAGGGATTGACGTTCACGCCAGAGTAATGGTGCAGCGCACAAAAGCAACCGTGCCCTGCACCGGATTTGGTTACTGGATAATTAACCATTTACGGCTTTCCTTGCGTTTGCCCAATTCGCAGGCAAGCGATGATTCAGGCCGCGCCGAATCCAAGTTCCCCCCGACGGAGCGCTCTGCCGAGCGTTGCCCCCTCGCGGTTGATCCGTCGCATGTCGGTGCGCACCCGGATCCTGCTGATTGCGCTGATCCCCGTTCTGGGATTCTTGGCCAACGGCATCGCTTTCATGTCGGGCGAACGTCAGGTCGCCGATGCCTTCGACCGCTACCGGCACGCTGATGCCATGGCCGACGCCAGTCACCGGCTCAAGGAAGCGATCGGGCAGATGCGGATCGCGGCGCGCGATTTTGCCGTCGGCCCGAACGACGAATTGATCGCCGCCTTCGAAAGCGCGAATGCCGTCGCCCTTGAAAAATTTGCCTCCATCGAGCGCGAGATCGACAAAAGCCAGCGCGCCAGAATCGCGCCGATCGCCGATCGCCTGAAGGAAACCGCCTCTCGTTTCGCCGACGTCGTCAGGGACCAGCGGCAGCTCGGATTTTCGGAAGCCGACGGCCTGCGGCGGCAACTTCATGATACCGGAACGTCAGTCGAGCGCGTCATCAATCAGGGAATTGACTGGCTGGGTGACGCGGATGCCAAGAAGCTTCTGGTTTCGCTGCTCCTGATGCGGCGATTCGAGGCCGAACAGCGGCTGCAGTCGAACAGCATGTCGCATTCCCTGTTCTTTTTCGAGTACGAGCATTTCAAGAAGACGATGGAAAGCGTGCAGGCAACCGCCGAGCAGCGCGCCGATATCGAGAGCCGCGTCAAGGCCTTCGCCGATACCTTCTCGGCCTGGTCGGCGACTGCCGACAAGGTGCGGCCCAATCTGAAGGTGATCGACCTGGATACCCAGCAGCTGGCCCCGGCGGCGGACGAAATCATAGCGGCTGCCAGCGAGGGTGCGGCCCGCGCGGCGGAGCAACTCGCTGCCTCGCAGAGTCGTACCTGGACGATCATCCTGTCGGTCGGATGCGCGGCCGTCGGGCTTGGCCTTGCGCTCAGCCTGCTGATCGGCTGGAGCATCACGCGGCCCCTGCAGGGCCTCCGCGATGCGATGGCCAGACTGGCCAACGGAGACACCGCGGCCGTCATTCCCGGTACCGGCGCACGCGATGAGATCGGCAACATGGCGCGGACCGTGATCGTATTTCGCGACACCACGCTGGAACGCGAACGCCTGGCGGCGGCCCAAAGCGAGACCGCCAAGACGCGCGAGATACGCGGCCAGACCATCGCGGCAACGATCGCAGGCTTTGAGCGTTCGGTGGACGACGCTCTTGGCCGCGTTCGCGGTGCCGCGCATCGGCTCGAATCGGCGTCAAGCCGGCTGAACGCGTCGGCCGACGACATGTCCGCTGAAGCGGGCACGGCGGAAGAGCGTGTCCTGGCCGCATCCGGAAACGTGACTGCGGCCGCCGGCTCGATCGAGGAACTCGCCGCCTCGATCGGCGCGATCGCGGGACAGGCGCAACAATCCACCCAGGTTGCCGGGCGCGCGGTTTCGGAAGCAAGACGTACCAGCGCAACCATGACGGAGCTTGCCAGCGCGGCCACGCGCATCGGCGAGGTGATCAGCGTGATTTCGTCGATCGCCGCGCAGACCAACCTGCTCGCTCTGAACGCCACCATCGAGGCGGCGCGCGCGGGCGAGGCCGGCCGCGGCTTCGCGGTGGTGGCATCCGAAGTGAAATCGCTCGCCGGTCAGACGGCGCGCGCGACCGAGGAAATCGCAGGTCAGATCGGTTCCATTCAGTCGGCGGCGGCCGATGCGGCACAGGCGATCACCCAGGTCAATCGCATCATCGAGGACATGTCGGCGATCGCGGCCAATGTCGCGGCCACGGTGGAGCAGCAGAATTCCGCGGTCGCGATCATCGCCGAGGGGGTGAGCAACGCCTCCGGCGAGGCGCGGAACGGCGCCGCCGCAATGAGCCGCGTTTCCACCGCCACCATCGCGGCGCGCGCGACCGCGGCCGACGTCAAGGCGCTCGCAGATACGCTGGCGCTCGAGGCGGAAGGGCTCGATTCGCAGGTTCGGCAATTCCTGATCACGGTTCAGGCCGCCTGAGCGCGCCGCCCTTGAGCCGGCCGCAACCTTTGCCTATGTCGCAGGGAGCGACTGCACCGGGGTCACCGTTGATCTTCCTGAAGCGATCATACCGCGTCACCATGGATGCCTTCTGGCAGTTCAATGCCGACGATGGCTGGGCGATCGCCAGCCATATTGCACTGTCGACCCTGATGGCGATGTTCCCGTTCTTTCTCGTGCTGACCGCGCTTGCCGGCGTGTTCGGATCGCAATATCTCGCGGACGAGGCGGCCAGTCTCGTCCTCGAAGCCTGGCCCGAGGAAGTGGCCGGTCCGATCTCGCGCGAAATCCACAATGTGCTGGTCGGCGCGCACGGGCAGGTGCTGACGGTGGGTGCCGTGCTCGCGCTCTATTTCGCGTCGAGCGGGATCGAGAGCCTGCGGATCGGGCTGAACCGCGCCTACACGGTGGTGGAGACCCGCTCGGTGTGGCTGCTGCGGCTGGAATCGATCGGATACGTCATCCTGGCTGCGATCGGACTGCTTGCGCTGTCTTTCCTCGTGCTGCTGGCGCCGCTGATCTGGACCGCGCTGATCCGGCGTTTCCCGCCGCTCGAACCGTTCGCCGACATGGTGACCTTTGTGCGGCTGGCTACCGCGACGGTGCTTCTGATCGTCCCGCTATTCGTGGTCCACAAATGGCTGCCGGCGGGCCAGCGGCGCTGGCGCGAGATCATGCCCGGAATCGTCGCAACGCTGCTTCTCTGGCTGATCACCGGGGTCGTCTTCGGCCGCTATCTCGCGGATTTTGCATTCACCTATTCGGTCTATTATGCCGGCCTCGCCTCGCCGATGATCGCGCTGGTGTTTCTCTATTTCACCGCCTCGATCTTCATCTATGGCGGCGAACTGAACGCGATGATTTCGAAAATGCGAGCCGAAGGAGACCTGTCAGCCAGCGCGGCGGCGTAGCGCGTCTACGCCCCCACGGCCTCGATCGTATCCTCGAGATTGCGCAAGCCGGTGCGCGGCGCCGAGACCAGCACCGCCATGTTGCCGGGCTTGTGCTGGTTCTTCCACATGAGCTGGTGCGCGGCCGGGATCTTGTCCCAGGGAAACACTTCGCCCATGCAGGGATCGATCCGGCGGTCGATCACGAATTGGTTGGCCGAACTGGCCTGCTTCAAATGAGCGAAGTGAGAGCCCTGAATGCGCTTCTGCCGCATCCACACGTAACGCGCGTCGAAGGTGATGTTGAACCCCGAAGTGCCGGCGCAGAACACCACCATGCCGCCGCGCTTCACGACGAGGCAGGATACCGGGAAGGTCGCCTCGCCGGGATGCTCGAACACGATGTCGACGTCGCGCTTTCCGGTGATGTCCCAGATCGCCTTGCCGAACTTGCGCGCCTCCTTCACCCACTCGTTGTATTCGGGCGTGTTGACGGTCGGCATCTGCCCCCAGCAATTGAAATCCTTGCGGTTGATCACGCCCTTGGCGCCGAGGCCCAGTACATAATCGCGTTTGGTCTCGTCGGAAATCACGCCGATTGCGTTGGCGCCCGACGCCGCGCAAAGCTGCACGCCGAACACGCCGAGACCGCCGGAGCCCCCCCAGACCAGGACGTTGTCGCCCGGCTTCAGCGTATGCGGCGGATGACCGAACAGCATGCGATAGGCGGTCGCAAGCGTGAGCGTGTAGCAGGCCGCCTCTTCCCAGGTGAGATGCGAGGGCTTCGCCATCAACTGGCGCGACTGCACCCGGCAGAACTGCGCGAACGAACCGTCGGGCGTCTCGTAACCCCAGATCCGCTGCGAGGTCGAGAACATCGGGTCGCCGCCGTTGCATTCCTCGTCGTCGCCATCGTCCTGATTGCAGTGGACGATGACTTCGTCGCCCACCTTCCAGCGCTTCACCTTGGAGCCGACCGCCCAGATCACCCCGGACGCATCCGAACCTGCGATATGATAGGGATGCTTGTGGACGTTGAAGGGCGAGATCGGCTGACCGAGGCCGGCCCAGATGCCGTTGTAATTGACGCCTGCCGCCATCACGAGCACCAGCACGTCGTTCTCGCCGATCGGCCAGGTCGGCACCACTTCGATCTGCATCGACTGTTCGGGCGGGCCATGCCGCTCCTGCCGGATGGCCCAGGCATTCATCTTCTCGGGGACCTGGCCCAGCGGAGGGATTTCTCCGACCGCATACAAATCCTTGACCATCTGAAGCTTCGGCGCGGCTGTCATGGCGATGGGGCTCCGGCTCTATGCTTAGCGAATTGTGACGCAGTCCATATTGCGCCGCAACAGAGTTCGAAACACCAAAAAGTTGCATCCGCAAAACTACGGTACTGCCTGAACCACGGCCATCAGTGTTGCGGCAGACTGTCGCGCACCCGCCGTCATAGGCGGTTTCTCAATTTTTACGGGCGAAAAACGCGGCTCTGTCCGGTTTTCCCGGGGCGAGGAGCATGTTGCGTCCGATCAGTTTCGAAGGCCTCGACGAGACCCTGCCGATCCTCTCGCGCGGGTTTCCCGCCATGCGCGCGGCGCAGTGGACCGCGGCGCTTGCCCGGTTGCGCCGGTCCGCGGCGAGCAGCACCGCTGCCTGCGCCGCCTATCTGCTCGAGGAGAAAGGCCGGCATGTTGGCGTCATGCTGGCCATTCCAAGCCCGCGATCCGACGGCGACGCCGCGCCGCGGATCGTGAACCTGTCGAGCTGGTACGTCGACCCCGAGCAGCGATGGCGCGCCCCGCGCATGCTGCAATCGATCGCCGCCTGCGCGGCAACACTCTACACCGATTTGACCCCGAGCCCGTCGGTCCGCACCATGATCAGCCGCCTCGGCTTTCAGAACTGGACCGAAGGGACGTTGATCTTCCCGCTTCCTGCATTCGCGATCCGGACCGCCGGGGCGTCGCGCGTGGTACCGCTTCATGCGCTGTCTCCGGATGCGTTTGCAGATCCGGTCCGCCGGATCATGGACGACCACGCCGCGCTGGACTGCGTCGTCGGAGGCCTGTGGGACGGCGCGGCTCTGCGCCCCCTGATCTTCTCGCGCAAGGTCCACCGCGGCGTTCCGGTTGCGCGCCTGATCTTTGCCGACGACCGCGCCGCCGTGTTCGCGCATATTCCGGCGATCTCACGTTTCCTATTGCGCGAGAGGTTTGCGCTGCTTGCCATCAACGGCAATCGCCGCGAGCGGATCGCCGGAAGCATCTTCACGAAACGCGCCGCACCGACCTTCTACAAGGGCCCGACGCCGCCGGCGCCCTGCGACTTCACCTATTCGGAATTTGTCTTTCTTCAGGTTTGACCAGGCAAAGATGGGAGCGAACGTGCTGTCACCGGAAAAGATCCACAACCGGACCGTGGTTGCCGATTATCTTTGCCAGCGCTTTCCGGCTTTGGCTGGACGGCCGCTGGAGGATGCGACCCCGCTGCTTGCCGGCGGCATCATTGACTCGCTCGGGATACTCGATCTCGCGACGTTTCTGGGCGAGCGGCTGGGACTGGAAATATCGGATTCGGATTTTGAGCCAGGCAACTTCGAGACATTCGGCAACCTGGTCGCCTTTGTGGAGCGCAAGCGATCGTGATGCGCACGCCGCTCCTGGTCCATGATCTGCTCGGCGAAGACGACCGCGGCAGCGGCGACCGTGTCGCCCTCATCCATGGCCGCCAAAGCCTGACCTATGCCGCGTTGCGCGCCATGGCACGCCGCTATGCCTGCGCCTTGCAGGCGGCCGGACTGCGGCGTGGCGACCGGGTTGCGATCCTGCTGCCGAAAACGGTCGAGGAATGCGCCGCAATCTTCGCGGTAAGCCGCGCCGGAGGCGTCTGCGTTCCGGTCAACCCGCTGTTGCGGCCGGCACAGGCACGCCACATCGTCGAGGATTGCGAAGCCCGCATCCTGATCACCGATGCCGGCCACCGCAAGACGCATGGCGAAGCCATGGCGGGGCTGAACGGGCTGACCGTCCTCGATATCGGGGCGATGTCGCCCACGGCCGCACACGACCTGCCGCCGTCGGCTGCGATCGGGGAGGACCTTGCCGCAATTCTCTACACCTCGGGATCGACCGGCCGGCCGAAGGGCGTGATGCTCAGTCACCGCAACCTGATTGCCGGCACCCGTATCGTGCGCAGCTATCTCGGCATTGATGCGAACGATCGCATTCTGTCGATCCTGCCGCTCAGTTTCGATTACGGCCTGAATCAGCTTCTGACCGCGGTCGAGCAGCGCGCTTCCATGGTCCTGCTGACATTCCGCTTCGGTGACGAGGTGGTGCGCGCATTGCGCGACCACGATTGCACCGGTCTGGCCGGCGTGCCGACGGTATGGTCGATCCTGACGCGTGCCGCGCCGCTGCTGCCGAAGACGCCGCTGCCCCGGCTCCGCTACATCACCAATTCCGGCGGCGCGGTGCCTTCGGCGACGACCGCGCGTCTGCGCGAACTCCTGCCCAACACCAGCATCTACCTCATGTACGGGCTGACCGAGGCCTTTCGTTCCACCTTTCTGCCACCCGACGAGGTCGACCGCCGCCCCACGTCGATCGGCCGGGCGATTCCCGAATGCGAGGTGTTTGCCGTGACCGCGGACGGCCGCCGGGCGCAGCCCGGCGAGCCCGGCATTCTGGTGCATCGCGGCCCGACCGTGTCGCAGGGCTACTGGAAACGTCCGGACGAAACCGCGCGCGTGCTGCGAACGAACCCTTTGGTCGACGCGTCCTGCGGCGCCGATATCGTCTGCTATTCCGGCGATCTCGTCGTTCAGGACGAGGAAGGGTACTTCTTTTTCGTGGGCCGCGACGACGCCATGATCAAGTCGTCCGGCTATCGCATCAGCCCGACCGAGGTCGAGGAAGTGCTGATGGCGACCGGGCAGTTCCGGCAGATCGCCGTGATCGGAATTCCGGACGCGCTGATCGGGGAACGCGTGCATGCGGTCGCGATCGGGCGCGGCAACGCGATCGACGTGGGTGCTGCGCTGACGGCGGCGTCGGAGAAGCTCGCATCATTCATGCTGCCGCGCGACATCGAACTGGTTCCCGAATTGCCGACGACACCCAACGGAAAGGTCGACTACAAGGCGCTGGTGGCGCAGCGGTCCGGTCATGCTGGCCACTGAGAGCGCCGGGACGCTCGCGGACCTGCTGGTCGGTCGGCATTACACGGTTCGCGGTCACGATCTGCTGGCCGGCGGCATTTCCGTCGAGTCGCTCGCCGAGCGGTTCGGCACTCCGCTTTATGTCTACGATGCCGCGGTGTTTCGGCATTGCTTTGCCGGGCTGAAGGAAGCACTGGGCGGCTTTGCCGATATCTTTTTCTCGATCAAGGCCAATCCCAACCCGGCCATCGCCAACATCTTCGTGGCGCTCGGCGCCGGAATCGAAATCGCCTCCGGCGGGGAATATGAGCGCGCACGGGAGGCGGGCGCCCCTGCGAGGGACATCCTGTTTGCAGGTCCGGCAAAGCGGGACGACGAACTCGACCGGGTCATCCGCGACGGCATCGGCGAACTGCATGTCGAATGCTTCGAGGAAATCGCCCGCGCCAACCGCATCGCTGCACGTGCCGGCAAACGGGTCGCTGTGTCGGTGCGCATCAATCCGGTTGCCCAGGCGCAGGGCGGCGCAATGCGGATGGGCGGCAAGGCGTCTCCATTCGGCTTCGACGAGGAGCAGATCGGCGATGCGCTGGACGCAATCGCCGAAGCCGGGCAACTCGACCTGTGCGGTGTGCATCTGTTCGCCGGCACGCAGATTCTGGACGCCGGCGTGCTCCTGGCGCAATGGCGGCACGGGCTCGATGTTGCCGCCCGCGTCGCGCGTGCCGTTGGTGCGCCCTTGCGCAGCATCGATCTCGGCGGAGGCCTCGGAATCCCCTACTATTCCGGAGACGGTTCTCTCGATCTCGCCGCCGTGCGGCGCGGCATCGATTCGCTGGCCGCGGCGAAGGATGCCGAGCCGCTGCTTCGCGGCGCGCGCGTCATCGTCGAGCCCGGCCGCTATCTTGCCGGCCCGGGTGGGCTGTATGTTGCGCGCGTGGTTGCGAACAAGGTCTCGCGCGGGACCCGGTTCATCGTGACCGATGGCGGCATGCATCATCATCTCGCTGCATCCGGAAATCTCGGTCAGGTCATCAAGCGCGATTATCCGGTGCTCGCGCCGGCACGCATGGATGAAGCACGGTTGCAACGCTGCACCGTGACCGGGCCACTTTGCACGCCGCTGGACACGCTGGCACGCGCCGCGGAACTGCCGCCGCTTCAGGCCGGCGACCTGATTGCCGTGATGCAATCCGGCGCCTATGGATTGTCGGCCAGTCCGGCCGGATTTCTCAGCCATCCGCGACCGGTCGAGGTACTGATCGACGACGGCCGCGTCGCGTCCATCGGTTGATCGCTACCCCGGTCCAAATGGACGGTTGCGCGCATCGCACAACCGGATATGCTGCGATGCAACAGGCGCGCGTCAACGCCTGATAGCCCGGGATTACTCGGCCATACCCGCTGACTTGGCGGTACGGCCGGACTACGATGTTCCCGCTGCAATTCGAAGCCGCGGGGGCGAGGCTGAGCAGCGGTCCCTGCGCATGTCGGGGAGACAGATATGGGTATCGAAAGCCTTATCGTTTGGCTGATCGTCGGTGGCGTCGCAGGCTGGCTCGCCGGTCTGATCGTGAAGGGCTACGGATTCGGACTGATCGGCAACATCGTTGTCGGCATCGTCGGCGCCTTCATCGCCGGCTGGCTGCTTCCGCGGCTCGGCATTGTGATCGGCGGCGGCATCATCGCGGCCATTATCAACGCGATGATCGGCGCGGTGATCCTGCTCGTGATCATCGGCTTCTTCAGACGCTAGGAGCAATGCGGCGCGGAGATTGAATGGGCGAAAGCGCGGACGACAAACCGAAACGGGACAGACCCTGGATTTTCCGGACCTATGCCGGGCATTCGACCGCCGAAAAGTCGAATACGCTCTACCGGCAGAATCTCGGCAAGGGCCAGACGGGTCTGTCCATCGCCTTCGATCTCCCGACCCAGACCGGATACGATTCCGATCACGTCCTCGCCGCAGGTGAGGTCGGCAAGGTCGGCGTGCCGGTTTCCCATCTCGGCGACATGCGGACGCTGCTGAACGGCATTCCGCTCGCCGAGATGAATACCTCGATGACGATCAACGCGCCGGCGGCGTGGCTGCTGTCGCTCTATGTCGCCGTCGCCGACGAGACCGGCGCACCGCGAGACAAGCTCACCGGCACGACCCAGAACGACATCATCAAGGAATATCTGTCGCGCGGCACCTATGTGTTTCCGCCCGGCCCCTCCATGCGTCTGATCAAGGACACGATCCTGTTCACGACGAAGGAAATGCCGAAATGGAATCCGATGAATGTCTGCTCGTATCATCTGCAGGAAGCAGGCGCGACGCCCGTTCAGGAACTGGCTTATGCGCTCGCCACCGCGATCTCGGTGCTCGACATGGTGAAGGCGTCCGGCGAAGTCGCCGACGGACAGATGGGCGAGGTGGTCGGCCGCATCTCGTTCTTCGTCAATGCCGGCATGCGCTTCATCACCGAAATCTGCAAGATGCGCGCCTTCGTCGAGATGTGGGACGAGATCACCGCTCAGCGCTACGGCGTCACCGATCCGAAACAGCGGCTGTTCCGCTATGGCGTGCAGGTCAATTCGCTCGGGCTGACCGAACCGCAGCCGGAAAACAACGTCTACCGCATCTTCCTTGAGATGCTGGCGGTCACGCTGTCGAAGAAGGCGCGGGCCCGCGCGGTGCAGCTTCCCGCCTGGAACGAGGCGCTCGGCCTGCCGCGGCCGTTCGACCAGCAATGGTCGCTGCGCGCGCAGCAGATTCTCGCCTACGAATCGGACCTGCTCGAATACGGCGACATTTTTGACGGCTCGACCGAGATCCAGAACAAGGTCGATGCGCTGATCCGCGCGGCGAAGGAAGAACTCGCCACCATCGAGCGGCTCGGCGGCGCGGTCGCCGCAGTCGAGATGGGCTACATGAAGCAGCAGCTGGTCGAGAGCAATACGAAGCGGCTGGAGTCGATCGAGAGCGGCAACTCTGTCGTGGTCGGGGTGAACAAGTTCACCGAAAGCGAGCCTTCGCCGCTGACCGGCGGCATCGACGCCATCATGACGGTCTCGCACGAGGTGGAGGCCGAGCAGATCGCGCGGCTCAATGCATGGCGCAGTTCGCGCGACGCGAAGGCGGTCGACACGGCGCTGACTGAACTGCGCCGCGCGGCGAAAGACGGCGTCAACGTCATGCCGGCCTCGATCGCCTGCGCCAAAGCGGGTGTCACCACCGGCGAATGGGGCGCGGTGTTCCGCGAGGTGTTCGGCGAATATCGCGCACCGACCGGCGTGCCGAAGGCCGCGCGTCAGGTCGGCGGCGAGGAGCTCGAGCCGGTGCGCGCCGAAGTCGAGCGAGTGTCGCAGAAGATCGGGCGTCGGATGAAATTCCTGGTCGGCAAGCCGGGCCTCGACGGCCATTCCAACGGCGCCGAGCAGATTGCGGTGCGCGCGCGCGATGTGGGCATGGATGTGATCTATGGCGGCATCCGCTTCACACCGGCGGAACTGGTCAAGACCGCGAAGGACGAAGGCGTCGATGTGATCGGGCTGTCGATCCTGTCGGGCAGCCACGTGCCGCTGGTGCGCGACGTCGTCGAGCGCATGCGCGCCGAAGGACTGAATCATGTCCCGGTCGTGGTCGGCGGCATCGTACCGCCGGAGGACGAGGTGACGCTGAAAAAGTCCGGGATCGCGGCGGTCTATACGCCGAAGAATTTCCAGATCAACCAGATCATGTCCGATGTAGTGCGGATCGTGGAACAGGCGAGCGCGAAGGCCACCGTCTGAAGCGCAACCTGCGCGCCCTCACGCGGCCGTTTCTTGCTGCTGGGTGGCTACGCGCCCCAGCGCCTCGACCAACGCCGCCGGACTCACCGGCTTCGGCAGATAATCCGTCATCCCGGCCACGCGGGCATTGCTTGCATCATCGTCCGAGGTTCGGCCGGACAAGCCGATGATCGGGACCTGCGCCGCGCGTCCCGGAAGCGCGCGAATCCGACGCGTGGCCTCCAGCCCGTCCACGCCGGGCAGCGTCACATCCATCAGGACGAGATCGTAGCCACCCCGTGCGATTGCACTCACGGCCGCCTCACCGGTGCCTGCATAATCCACGGAATGCCCAAGCCTGGTCAGAATCGCATTCAGGACCGCACGGCCATACGGATTGTCCTCGGCGCAGAGGATGCGAAGCGACCGCGCGGGATGTGCGGCCGCGGCTTCGTCCGCCGACGTCGGGCTTCGCGGGCCGGGTGCGGCATGCACCATCACCGTCAGCGTAAAGGTCGAGCCCTCGCCTTTCCTGCTTGCAACCGTGAGATCGCCGCCCATCGCCTGTGCCAGCCGCTTGACCAGGACAAGCCCGAGGCCGGTGCCTCCAAAATGCAAAGACACATCTCTGCTTGCCTGCGCAAACGGACGAAACAGTCTTGCGATTTCCGCTTTCGTCAGACCGATGCCGCTGTCGCTGACGGAAAATCGGAGCATGGTGCGGCCGCGGGCACGGGTCTCCGCCCCGACCGTGAAGCCGACGCGGCCGCGTGCGGTAAACTTCACCGCATTGTCGATCAGATTTTCCAGTGCCGCGCGCAACCGCACCGGATCGCCGACCGCTTGCGCGGGAAAATCGGCGGCAATGGCAACCTCCGCCGCCAGGCCGTTCGTGCCGGCACGCGCCGAGAGCGAGGCTGCAATCGCCTCGGCGAGTTTGCGCGGCGCGAACACATCCTTGCGGACGATCAGCCCCGCGCGACCGGCCTTCACCGCATCGAGTACAATCGAAGTCTGCTGGGCAAGATGATCTGCGGCATCGTGAATCGCCTGCGCCCAGCCACGTTCGCGCTCCGACAGGTCGGAGGTGGCGAGCAGTTCCGAGAGCGCGAGGATGCCCGTCAGCGGCGTGCGGATATCGTGCGCAAGAGATGCGAGCGCAGTTTCCACAGCCCGGCGGTGTGACGGCGAGGCAGGTTTGCGCTTGCGCGCGGCTTTGCGCGCCTGCGTCGTGGCTTTGTGTTTTGGTGTGCCCCGCCCCATGATTCGGCCGAAAAAAAGCATGGCATGGCCGCCTGGGGCCATCCACTCACGGTTCTGGCACGTCCACGATGCGCCGGATATCCGCCGGCGTCGCACCGCCCGCCCGCAAGGAACGAAGCGCGGTCGCCTGCGTCGATTTCGAAAGCTTGCGGCCGGCAGAATCGCGGATCAGCCGATGGTGCCGGTAAACCGGCTGCGGGAGACCCAGCAGGTTTTGCAGCAAACGGTGCACGCTGGTCGACCAGAACAGATCCTGTCCGCGCACGACATGCGTCACGCCCTGCAGCGCGTCGTCGACCACCACCGACAGGTGATAGCTGGTCGGCATCTCCTTGCGCGCGAGAATCACGTCGCCCCAAACATGCGGCCGTGAATCGACGATCCCGCTCTCACCGCCCGGGCCGGTTCCCTGCTCGCGCCATCGCAGGGGACCGGCACGCGCGAGCGCCGCTGTCATATCGAGCCGCAACGCATGGGGTTCGCCGGACCGCATCCGCGCCGTCCGTTCCGCCTCGCTCATGGCGTCGCGGCTGCCGGGATAAAGCGGCGCGCCGTCCGGATCCCGAGGCCATCCGTCACCGCGCGCCGTGACCAGGGCCGCGATGTCGCCCCGGCTTTCGAAACTCGCATAGACGAGGCCCTGCGCCTGCAACTGCGCCAGCGCATCGCGATAGGCGTCGAAATGCTCCGACTGCCGCCGCACCGGCTGTTCCCACCCGATCCCCAGCCAGGCGAGGTCGTCGGTGATCCCTTGCTCGTATTCCGGCCTGCAGCGCGTGCGGTCGATATCCTCGATCCGCAGCAGCAGACGTCCGCCCGCCTCGGCCGCGAGATCGGCGTTGAAAAGCGCCGACAGCGCGTGGCCGAGATGCAGATAGCCGTTGGGCGACGGCGCAAAGCGGAAAACGGGTGGCGTCATCTATCGGTAAGGCCTAGCGGCGAATTCGGTCTACCCTCTCCCCTTGCGGGAGAGGATGGCGAGCATCGAAGATGCGAGCCGGGTGAGGGGTATCGTTCGACAAACACGGGCTCAGAACCCCTCACCCGGTTCCTCGCTCTGCTCGGAACCACCCTCTCCCGCAAGGGGAGCGGGAAACAGAGTATGCCGCAACGTCATGACCCAATTCCTCCACACCCAGTCCGACCTCGCCGCGGCTCTCGCGCAACTGGTGCAGGCTGATTCGCGTCTCATCCCGGTTCTGGAGAAAGCGGGGGAACCCGCGCTTCGCCGCGGCGAACCCGGATTTCCCGGCCTCGCGCGCATCATCTGCGGACAGCAGCTCTCGACCGCAAGCGCCAGCGCCATCTGGGGCCGGCTGCAGGCGGCCTTCGACCCGTTCCATCCCGACACACTGCGTCGTGCCCGCGCCGACCGGCTCGGGCGGCTCGGCCTGTCCGCCGCCAAGATCAAATCGATCAAGGCGATCGCGGCCGCGATCGCCAGGGACGAACTGGACCTCGACCACATTGGACAAAGTGACGCTGATGCCGCGCATGCCGCCCTGATTGAAATGCACGGCATCGGCCCATGGACCGCCGACATCTATCTCCTGTTCTGTCTCGGCCACGCCGATGCCTGGCCGGCCGGCGACCTCGCCTTGCAGGAATCGGCACGCATCGCGCTCGGTCTGAAAGCGCGTCCCACGACCAAGGAGCTGGCCGCCATCGGCGACGCATGGCGGCCCTGGCGCGGCGTGGCGGCGCATCTGCTCTGGGGCTATTATCATGTGATCAAACGACGCGAAGGTATCGCCGTCGAAGCCAGACCGAAATCCGCGACCGCGCAATCGGCCGCACGAAAAGCAACCGAGAAAGCAAAACGCAATGGCCGGACCCAACGTCCCGGTGCTGTCCGGACCAAGCCTTGAGCCGAAATCCGGCGCAGCCAAACGTCTCGTCGTGTTCCTGCATGGCTACGGCGCCGACGGCAACGATCTGATCGATATCGGGCGCGCCTGGCAACCGATCCTGCCGGACACGGCCTTCGTATCCCCGCATGCGCCCGAGCCGTGTGGTCAGGCACCGGTCGGCCGGCAATGGTTCGGCCTGACCTTCCGCGATCCAAACGAGCGCTGGGTCGGGGTAAATCAGGCGGCCCCGGCTTTGCAGGCGTTTCTCGATCAGGAATTGCGGCGCCGGCAATTGCCGCCGTCGGCACTGGCGCTGGTGGGCTTCAGCCAGGGCACCATGATGTCACTGCATGCCGGGCTGCGCCGGCCGGTCGCGCCGGCTGCCATCGTCGGCTATTCCGGCATGTTCGTCATGCCCAATGACGGGCCACCCGAGGCGGTTGCGGGCGAGATCGTGTCGCGCCCGCCGATCCTGCTGGTCCACGGAGATCGCGACGAACTGATCCCGGTCCAGGCGCTGTTCCACGCGTCCTCGTCGCTGTCCGAGCTGGATGTGCCGGTGGAGTGGCACATTTCGCACGGGATCGGCCACGGCATCGACCAGGAGGGGCTGCGACACGGCGGCGAGTTCCTGGCGCGCCGATTCGGCCTTTAGGGGGAAAGTGCCGCGCGCGGGAGAAGCCATAACGCACTCGCGGTAAGCCCTTGGTGGCGCCTTCACATTCCCGTCACGCTCCCCTATACATAAGGGACTGGTCGCGGTGCTTGAAAGGAGCGCCATCGCTTGAACGTCCACGTCTCGCCCGCTGGTTTTCCGGCTCTGGTCCTGAACGCCGATTTCCGACCGTTGAGCTATTATCCGCTGTCGCTGTGGTCCTGGCAGGACGCGATCAAGGCGGTGTTTCTGGAGCGTGTGAACATCGTCGCCAATTACGACCGCGCGGTGCGGTCGCCGAGCTTCGAGATGAAGCTCCCCAGCGTGGTCTCGCTCAAGACCTTCGTCAGACCCTCGACCCATCCGGCCTTCACGCGCTTCAACGTATTCCTTCGCGACCGCTTCGTCTGCCAGTATTGCGGCGCCGCCGACGACCTGACCTTCGACCATCTGGTGCCGCGTTCGCGCGGCGGCATGACCACCTGGAACAACGTGGTCGCCGCCTGCTCGCCCTGCAATCTGCGCAAGGGCAGCCTGACGATGGCCGAAGCGCACATGTTTCCGTCGCAGATGCCGTTCCAGCCGAGCGTGCAGCACCTGCACCGCAACGGGCGGATGTTTCCGCCGAACTATCTGCACGACAGCTGGATGGACTATCTTTACTGGGACACCGAACTGGAACCGTGAGGCTCGTGTACGTCAGCTCAGCTTCTCGCGCGGCGGCAGCGTCAGCCACGCACGCCATGCGCCCCAGCCCGCGATCAGCGCCAGCACCAGCGAGATCACGGCGTTGTAACCCGCAAGCGAGATGCCGAGGAAGCTCCATGGGATTTCGTCGCAGCGCACCACGCGGATGTCCTTGAGCTTGTCCAGCAGGCCGCCGGCGGTGCCGAGATCGGACAGCGTACCCGAGCAGTCCTTCGGTCCTTCCCAGAATTTCCATTCCACGCCGGCGTGATAGGCGCCGAGCCCGGCATTCCACAGCATGCCGAGCGCGATCACCGCGAGCGCCGCGAACAGAACCTTGCGCGAGGCGCCGACCGACACGCCGAGCAGCACCATCACCGCAAGCGGGATCGCGAAATAATAGGCGTAGCGCTGTTCGAGGCAGAGCGGGCAGGGCGGCAGGCCGATCACCACCTGGAAGAACCAGGCACCGAGAATGGTGGCCAGGCCCAGGATCGCCACCGCGCCCGCGGCGAGCTGGACCGGCTCGTTGCGCTTCATGTGGTCGAAGGTAGCGGCAATGTCGTTCATGAAGGGTCCCGGCGACACCTCGGATCGGTCCCGCATTCACGGGAAAGCGGTCCGTCCGTCAAGACACAGGGCCGCGATCAAGTCGCGCAGACTCAGACGCTGCGCCGGACCCGGCCGCAAATCCGCTTGATCGGCCGGATCGATCCCCTTATGTCTGCCGCCGGGCGGGCTCTTGCCCTCCCCGCGCCCGAAAGCGTCTTGTCGCGGCGTAGCCCCTGTGGCGGAACTGGTAGACGCGCCTGACTCAAAATCAGGTGGCCGCAAGGTCGTGCTGGTTCGATTCCGGCCAGGGGCACCAATAAAATCAGGCACTTCTTGACATTCTCCGTCGAGGTGCCATTCTCCGTCTGCATTGTTTCTGCATTGTCATACCGTGGGGTGCGCTTCCCCACAGGGTTACGATGCGACGCCACGCAATGCAGGGGATTGACGGGCGTTCTCAAATCATCGAAACGGGTCATGCGTTTCGACGCGGCGCTCTGACATGCCGCTGTCCCGACGTGCCGCACAGATGTTTCAACACTGGCCTACCGCTGTGTCGCCAATACGGGGTTGTCCTCGATCACGGATAGCCAACGCCAGTCACCGGGAGCCCCGCTCCCCTGACTGGAGTGCGTTGGATGCCACAGGCAGCAATCGCCGAAACTGATCCCAAAAAGCGCAGACTGCTTCAGAAGCGTCAGACGACGGCGCACGAGTTCGACACCAGTGTGGACTCGATCAAGCGGCTCGAACGCGAAGGCCTCCTGACCCCTATTCGGCTCTTCAAGAGCCCGAAGGCAGACGTCTACCACGACGCCGAGGAAGTCACGGCGCTCAAGGCAAAGTTGTTCGCTGCGGCCAAAGCCGAACGCGAAGCAAAGGTCGAACGTCGTCGCCCCGCAAAGAAAGGGGGCCGATGATGCCGCGCTCCGACCTAATCGTGCGAAGGCTCTGCGGAGAGATCGTGCTTGCGCGCGGCGAACTGCTGATCGGAACAGCCGAATTGGAGCGCCGTATTGGTCTCGTCCGTGACGCGCGGCATTCGGCAACGCTCTGCGGATGCCTCGACAAGGCTAAGCAGCATTTTGTGCAGCGTGGATTCGAGCTGCACTGGGGGTTTGTCGGACGCGATATCGTGGTCACATACAACCCTCTCCGGCGAGTCGCGGGAGGCCGATAAGATGGAGCGCGTTCGGCTGAACCGGCCTGCCCCGGTAGTTGTCGAGACACCCTTTGCATTTCTGCCGCAGACGGTAGCGGCAAATTGCGCGACACTCGGTTGGCAAGCGATGGACTTCGCCGTCGCCCTCGGCCTTCTCGCGGAGGCGCGGAGGCGTCACGGTGACGACATCCACGAAAGGGCTCTGGCCGCCGGCGCCAACTCTATCGACTCGCAGAGAGGCGAGGACAGGCTCTTTCGCGATCAATGGACCGAAGTCAAAAAGGCGCGGCGAAGGGGTGAGCACCTTGAGCCACCGGAGCGATATCACGTCTACGACACGAAGGTCGGGCACTCCGATACCCTGACGACGCGAACCAGACTTAAGAAGGCCGGTGCGCACGGATACAGCCAGGCGAAGAAGCGGCTGCGCAAAGAGCCTCCGCCAGAATCCATCCGGCTTGTTCTGACCACCAATAAGGTGCTTGAACTTGCCGGGCTGTCGCGATGCGACAAGAACAGGCGCGCGGTCAAATCGATTCTCGATCGCTTGCAGCAGGAGCCCGCTGGGCTCGGCCTGCCTCCCTGCATCCTGCATGTCCGTCAGCTAGATCGTAAGAATTTCGAGGTCGCTGTTTCCGGCGCATGGCTGGAACCGCCGTTCGTGCCGATCCTGCTTCCCCTTCCTATTCGCTCTATTGCCGCGGTCAGGCTGTGGATGCTCTTGCGTTGCATCGATACGAAAGAGCGCAACCGCAAGGCCATGCCTTTCGACAAGTTATGCGAGCGCGTCGGTGTTGACCCGCGCCAGTCCTATTCGGTCAAGTACCGGGCCGTCATTCGTGCGCTCGACGCGGTCAACGCTGCGCTCGACAAGATCGATACCGGCGCGCTCTGGCACCGCAAAATCGACGCGGCCGAGCGATATGACATGACGGTCGGAGTGCGCGACCGAATGGTCCGGTTCGTATCAAAGGAAAAGGAAGACCCGGTTGAACACCGCGTCACTGTCGCCGAACACGACGGCGACTATGCCACCGCCGACCGGCTGACGGCACTTAGTAAGGCCGGACTATCGCGGAAGCAGATCAAATTGTTCGAGAAACTGCTCGACGCGGACCCGGCGAAAGTTTCGTTGCTCATGAACGCGCCGGATGAGGCTATCAAGCGGCTTGTTTACATGATGAAAGGCAACGCTCGCCGTGAACGCGAGGAAAGGCAGCAGGATCAGGCAAATGCACGCAATCGCTTCAACTGAAAATGCGCGCAGGTGTCAAGAAATGACGATAACCGTGCGCGCAGGTGTCAAGATCCGGCGAAAGAATGCGCGCAGGTGTCAAGCAATATGCGCGCAGGTGTCAAGAAAAAGCGGCGGTTGTGCCGATTTCATCGGCGTTTCTGCATCCCCTATTACAATAGTTACTACAGATATCTCTTACCAAACAGAAGATATGAAGAATATCGCTGCCGCGAGATTTCGCTTCGCTGTTGGTAACGAGGTGATTGGAGGCTGAGTTATGAGAAAGGATGATATGCGGCCTAGCAACCTGACCGACGACGATATCCTCGTCTATCAGACAAAGAAGCCCTCGGCCGATATGCTGCCGCCGATCCCGGATCGGGATGAGCGATGGAGCTATGCCGCGCGCAAGGTCTGCGAATACCTGGACAGGATCGACGAAGCCAGCGCCATGATCGCCGAGATCAACGCCACGGTCGAAGACGAACGGCGCGGTATGCTCTCGCACCTGAACCATTATCCGACGCTGTACGCAGCCTACCGCGCTTTCATCGGTGCGAAGGCGGGTCGCACAGGCGCTGAGTTCGCCGCATGGCTGGATGCGCATGGCGGGCTAAAGTCAAAACAGGCTCCGGGCCGCCACCTGAAAGTCGTGGTCGACAATACCGAACCGAAAGTGCCGCGCGTCAGGCTGAACAAGACCCCGCGCGTGCGGTTAAAGCCCAGCAAGAGGCATAACCGTTCGGAGCGCGAGCCGGAGTAAGACAAGAGCCCGGGACACCAAGATGCCGTCGCATCGATACGCGAACCCGAACATAGAGAAGCTAGAACAAGGGGTGCAGGGACACGGGATAGGCAAGGTGACACGTCATGCGTTCGCGATCACCTCGCGCGATCATTGGGTGTCGGAACAGGGGGTACGAGATCGGCAATAAGTACAAATCACCGGGACATCGAAACGAACAAAAGGAGCGGGATCGAACCCCTCGACAACACGCAAGGGGTGGTCTGACAGGCCCGAAATACCCCCGATAGGGGCGCTACCACAAACACGTCACATTCACACTAAATAGTTGCAGAACCTTCGGAAATAACGACGCATCTAACAAAATATCAGATGTCGAAAGACAAAAATACTCGTACATAGCTGAAATCGCTGGCCATCTGCATTCCTGTCTGCATTCCTATGACAACAACTAGAGGTTGTTTCGTGGGTTGCGATACATGCGCAGTCAGCCAAGGGTCAGGGTCGAACGGTCGAAACTACGGTCAGCATTGACCAACGGTCGATCCGTGCTGATGGATATCGACGGTCGGTCAGCGATTGCGCGACGGTACAAAGACATCATCGCCGCGCATGTCAGCGACCTGGGTGGCGCCGATCATCTGTCAGAGGCTCAGCTCACACTCATCCGCCGCGTCGCCACCCTGACCGTTGTCCTCGAACAGATGGACAGCGAGTTCGCGATTGAGGATGGCGTGAAGGATCGCGACTTCGAACTGTACCAACGCGGCAGCAATACGCTGCGCAGGCTCCTTGAGACGCTTGGTACGACGAAGGGCCGCAAGGCCAAGTTGGTCAACGAGGCGACCGACCTGAACGAATACCTGCGGTCAAAACGCAATGGCAGAGTCCGCATCCTCGACATGGAGGCTGCGGAATGAAGCGCGTCAGGTTGATCGACAAGTCAGTCAGGCCAGCGATCTCAATCCTAGACGCCATTGCCGACCATGCCCTGTTCGCGCGTTGGTTCAATCGCAGCGATAGTTGGGACGCATGGCTGGCCTTCCTCGCTGCACTGTTTACGCTGCCCATGACGCCGCAACAGTTGAAGTTGTACCGGCAATGCACGGGACGTGATGAACCCCCGCAATCGGTTGCCGCCGAGGTTTGGTTGGTTATCGGTCGCCGTGGTGGCAAGAGCTTCATTCTTGCACTGATCGCCATTTACCTCGCATGCTTCTTTGACTATCGCCGCTTCCTTGCACCGGGTGAACGCGGCACGATCCTGATCCTCGCTGCCGACCGTAAGCAGGCCAGGACGATATTTCGGTATTTGCGCGCGCTGTTGACCGAAGTGCCGTTGCTGTCTCGCATGGTTGAACGCGAAACGGCAGATGCCTTCGACCTTAAGAATCGAATTTCAATCGAAGTTGGTACGGCGTCATTCAGGAGCACCCGCGGTTATACGCTCGTCGCCGCATTGTGCGACGAGATCGCGTTTTGGTCGGTTGATGACGATGCGGCCGACCCCGACCGTGAGATCATCGCCGCGTTGCGACCGGGCATGGCGACCATCCCGAACGCCATGCTCCTGTGCGCCTCGTCTCCATATGCACGCCGCGGTGCATTGTGGGACGCGCACCGGCGCTACTACAGTAAGCCCGGTCCGATCCTCGTCTGGCAGGCTCCCACGCTGACGATGAACCCGACCGTTCCTCGCCGTGTCATTGAGGAAGCCACCGAACGCGACCCCGCCTCCGCTGCCGCCGAATACGGCGCACAGTTCAGAACCGACGTTGAGCAGCTTCTGACGCGGGAAGCGGTCGAAGCCTGCATTGCGCACGGTGTGCGGGAGCGACCGCGTGTCGCCGGTCAACGCTACCACGCTTTCGTCGATCCCTCGGGTGGCTCAGCCGACTCGATGACCCTCGCAATCGGCCACCGCGAGGGCGAAGGCGTGATTATCGACGCGCTCCGCGAACGGAAGCCGCCGTTCAGTCCCGAGGCGGTGGTTGAGGAATTCGCGACCCTGCTCAAGAGTTATGGCGTCAACCGCATCATTGGCGACCGATATGCGGGGGAATGGGCGCGCGAGCCGTTCCGCAAGTTCGGGATTATCTACGAACCGTCAGCCAAACCGAAGTCCGATCTGTACCGCGATCTGCTGCCCGCCATCAATTCGAAGCTTCTCGATCTGATCGACAACGACCGTCTGCTGAACCAGCTGGTCGGTCTTGAACGCCGCACGGCACGGGGTGGCCGCGACTCGATCGACCATGCACCCGGAGGCCACGATGACTTGGCCAACGCATGCGCGGGAGTCGCCGTCGCCTGCCTCGGTGGGCCGCGCAACAACGGTTATCTGTCCGACCCCGCTCTCGAACCCGCACGCGCCGACGCGATCATGTCGGAATGGCGGGCGCTCCAGCAATTCAGTCGATCCCGTCTTACCCCCCTAGGAGGTTGAAACCATGTCTCTTCACTTAAACGACGGCGAAGCCGTCACAATCGACCCGCACGGCAACGTCATCCGCCGCCGCAGATGGAAGGACGAGCACGGCAATGTCATTCCTGACGGCGCCACCATCCGCGTGCCCATGATGATGATGGACAGTAAGCCGAAGCCGACCGACGCCGAAGTCATCGCCGCGGCCAAGGCCGTTCGCGACGGCACACCTGTGATCGATGCGGCGTTCCAGTGTCCTCGCTCCGCCGTCCTCACGGACGCGCAGAAGCAGGCTGCCGCAGAACGGCAGGCCGCGTATGACAAGCGTCTGTCCGATGCATGGAAGCAGGAGCCGCCCGCCGTCGTCGCCGATGCATCGAAGCTGACGGCGACCATGAACGTACTCGGCGCGATGACAACCGAAAGCGCATTTAAGGCCGCGACCGCAGCCGGCGATCCGCCGACGCTCGATCAGGCACGGCAGCGTTACCACCAGCGTCTCGAAACCGCATGGCAGGAGGGCAACTAATGAACCAGCAGGTCAGTACAACCTCAATCGAAACCATGCGGCCCGTCGGCGCGCCGAAACCCGCGAAGCTGCCCGACCATGTCGGCAAGAAGCTCCGGGCGCTTGAGATCATCGCCGAGGACTCGCGGACCCTCGCCAACTCGACGAAAGATCGGTTGGCGAAGGTTCATGGGCAGATGGCACAGGGGCACAAGATCGACCGTGACGAACTCGCCGAACTCGAAGGGGCGCAGGCGCGTCACCGCGAACGGTATGAAGCAACGACGCAGTTGCTCCACAACCTGCGCTCCTTCATCGGCAAGCTGCCATACAACACGGAGATCGCGGCGTATGTGAGATCGTCCCGCGTTCGGCTGACGGACGACGCGAAACCACCGCAGGCTGCGGTTGAAGCCATCCGGCTCGATATCATCAACACGCGAACTCAACTGTTCGCAATCGAGCGGGCCGCGTCGCCGCGTGACGAGCAGGAAGCGATCATTGCCGCGTGGGTCGATCAGATGCTTACGAAGGGGCAGCCGCGCGTCGCCGTCACAAACGGCGAAGCCAGGTTGACCTATGACGGCACGGTCAACCTCGATCAGATGTCCCATGTCAGGCTGATTGCCATCGGCATGTGGATGGCGGGCGTTGATCGCGATGAACTGGTGCAGCGGTTGACCGACATGCTGCCCGAGCCGAAGGGCGACACGCTCTCGCGTGACGAGCGCGAAGCGCAGATCGTCGAAAGCCGTGCCCGCATCTTGCAACTCGAACGGGACGAGGAAGCGGCCATCAGTCGCTACGCCGAAGACGGCATCCACATCCTACGCCGCCCCGATGCATCGCCCGAGGCCGTGCTCGGCTTGGATATCGGGCGGAAGATGAGGGCAGCGGCGTGACGATCTTCCGCGTGCGTCAGGAAGAAGGTCGGCGGAGGCGCGCGTCGCCCCACGCGGATGGTGACATGCCCTCCGCCGATCACCTCATTCAGCGATCTCCGGCCGTGCGTATTTCGCGATCCGCGGGCCGGGGGCGTCCCCGATGGTCAACACCTGCCATTGGGCGCCGACAAGTCCGGAGTGTCGGTGCACATGAAACAACCCGGAATGCTCGTGGGGGTGCTTCCGCCTCGCGACGAGATGGAGCCGGGTTGTCACCGGCGACGAACGACCGGCGAGGGTAGCGCATGCTCTCGCCGGTCATTTTTATCGGTGAACGCGCATGACTGAAACACTGAACACTGCTGCTCGCAATCATCATCGGTACGGCGTTCGCGGCAGCATTCTACTTTGATGTGGTGCAATGACCAGAGATCGGTACCGATATCGCGACAAGGTCAATGACCCGGAGTTGCTGGCGGAGCTGAAGCGCGACTGCCATAGCCTTTCAAGGGAAGAGAAGCGCGTGCTGCTCGCATACCTAGACTACGAGATCGCTCACGACAAACTGAGGGAAGGGGACGGGAGGCGGTAATGAGCCGCGGTTATGACGACGCGATGGCGCGGTTGAAGCCGAAGACCGCAGACGACGTACCACATGCGCGAGTAGAGGTCCGCAACGACGGCAACGTCCCGCGCGCCGTCTACCATGTTCGGCGGAAGCACTTCATCTCGTTCGACCCGGGTCAGACCAAGAGCATCGTCGTGCAGTTCAAGGAAGCCCAGATCATGCAGGTGTCGCAACTGATGACCCGCATGACCGTCCTGTCCGTCGAGAGGCTGACCGACCATCTCGACGGCGACGCGCTGCCCTCGCCCCATTACTCGCCGGGTCGCGGGCGCGCATAGACTTGCGCATTGCGGGGATAACCGGGAGTGGCAGGGTTGCCCGAGTTCGCGATTTGTTCTACATTGGAACTATGGAAGAGTCGACAAAATTTGCTGACCTCAGGGTCAAGCACCTCGACATGCTGCAGACCGTCATCGGCAGGATGTCGAACCACAGTGCAACGCTGAAGAACTACTGCATCACCCTGACAACGGCGGTCTGCGGTATTGCCGTGACATGGAAGCAACCGAAGGCGGCCTTGATTGCGCTTTTCGCCGTCACCATCTTTGGGTTGCTCGACGCGCAATATTTGCGTCTCGAACGTCGCTTCCGAGAAGAGTTCGATACCGTGCGGAAGCAGGACTGGGGGACCAGGCCGGACTTCGCGATCAATGGGAAGGGTCCGTTTTGGAAGCCCTACCTTTGCGCGTTGACCAACTGGTCGATTGTTTTGTTTTACGTGCCACTCGCGCTCATTGCATGCGCCGTGGTTTACATTGCGGGGAAACTTTGATGGCAGGCATTTTCGACGACGACGCATTTAAACGTGCGATGGCCGTTCGCGCATTGCAGAAGGCGACCACGATACCTCAGGCGAAGAACACGATAATCGGTGGAGCACTCGACTTTACGCCGCCACCCGCACTTCCCACAACGGGGCTCGGATCCATTTTTGGGTCGCAGGCCGAACTGCCGAAGCCGCGAAGCACGCTGGCTAGCCTTCTCGACCCGCAGCCGAAGCCGCAGGGTCTGTTCGGATTGACGAACCTTGTGCCCACAACGCCGAAGCCGGCGCTACCCGTCGTGCCGGTCAAGCGCAAGGTATTTTTCAGCTTCCATTACAAAGATATCATTAGAGTCAACAATATTAGGATGGCCTGGAATATCGATCACCCAGATCGCGACATTAAACGCAACTTTTATGACAAGAGCCTCTGGGAAAGTGCGGAGACGAAGGGACGCGAAGCGTTGAAGTCGCTTATCCGGAACGGAATGAAGGGCTCGTCCACGGTATGCGTCTTGATCGGTTCGGAGACGTGGGATCGGCCGTTTGTCAAATACGAGATTGCTCGCTCACTCGTTGAGAGTAAGGGGCTGTTCGCTGTGCATATTAACGGCCTGAACCATCATCACCGTAAAGCTCCCGACCCGTTCGGCTTTAATCCGTTGCATCTGATGGGCGTTTACAAGGCTCCGAACGGCTCACACTATATCGCCGAGAAGCGAAACGTCGTCGTCAATTACCTGACAGGCCAAGCGGAGTGGCAGTGGCAGCAGTACGGTGAGTACACGGCGCCGATTACTCGCCCCCGCTATCTTCCGGAAATGGCAACGAACGAGGTCGTCCCGCTCTCGCAGGGGACAGTGGAGTATTATTACGATCCCAAGAATGACCTTGGAAGTTGGATCGATCAGGCCGCACGCGCTGTCGGGCGATAGTCTTCCTTGGGCTTTGCAGCGAGGGGAAGGATGGTAGACGCCGTTGACACGTTCCGCCGCATCGCTTGGCTGATCTCAAAGTGGCTATTTTACGTCGTAGCAGCAATTGTTGCGATCTTCTTCGCCATCATCGGGCTGACCTACTGCTACCAGTGGTACAGTCACGACCGACACGAAGCTAAGGTCGCATTTTCGATATTTGCGAGTAAGTCGTCGATCTGCAAAGACGACAAGCATCCGATCTTTGTCGGGATCGTGAACAATTCCGGCCGAACGATTGAAAGCGTATCGTTCACTCTCAAGGCAAATCGACCCGACCGTAGTTCGAACCTTGTTCGCTATCACTCTTATTCAGATGACAAGATAATCAAGCCGACCGAAGGGTTCGGTAATTGTTGGGCGGTGCCTGAACTCACGGAGACGGTTGCCGATCCGCGTGAACTCGAATGGGGTACTCTTTACAAGAGTGTCAACTTCAGGGACTAGGTGTCCTCCCACAGAGGGGCCGCAGACCACAGAGAAGCTGCCCGGATCACGACGACACGAAGGCGGTGAAGAAAGTCGCATGCATCATGAGCGAGATCAAAAAGTAAAGGGCACCTCGACGGGTGCCGTGTAGCGAACGGCCCGACCGTATGCAGGGTGTTAATTCCTGCAGGTTCTGACGACGCCGATACGAGGGGTCGGCGACGTGCGGCGTCGGATCAGGGGTGGCGACGGCGAAACGGCATGTCGAGTTCGCCTCTGACCCGGTCGGTGGCCACTTAAACGGCGTCGCGGCGTGTCATTGACGCCGAAACGGCCCGAAACTCGGGTACCCGCGGCGCAGATGCACTGGGAGTATGTTGCAAAAATGTCACATATTTAGGGGTAACGGCCTCAGGAGCTCCCTCGACGCCGTACAGGGTGGCACGTCACGCGCCGATCATTCGGGGCCGTCGTCGCCGTTCAGCGAGTCTCCGCGCATACGGGCGGGCGCAGGAGGCGATCAATCGGGTGATCAGCGCGCCCGCTTCTTCGCATGATCGGCGAGGTTGGCGACGTTCGCAGGTGACAGGGTCGCAGCTACCGCGCCAGCAAGGATGCGCAAGGCCTCGCTCTTTTCCGGCAGATAGGGGTACCGGTTGTAGACGCCTTCAACGCCCTTGATCTTGTGACCGAGCGTGCGTTCGGCAATGTGATCGGCGACGCCCTCTTCAGCGAGGATCGTCCGCGCCGTCCGGCGCAAGTCGTGCAATACCCACGGCTCGATATCCGGCAGAAGCTCTTTCACTCGCGCTTCAAGGTCGCGTTTGCTTTTCGAGAACGAGCCGATGGGGCCGGTACCACGCATCGCGGGGAAGACGTAGGGATTGTCCTCGATCACAGGCTGCCGATTGATAATCTCAACGACCATGTCTGGAAGCGCGACCGCACCTATCGTGCCCTTGTCGGCCTTGCGCTTCTTCTCGGGCAACACCCAGACGTTGTTGAATGCGAACTGGACGGACTTGCCGTCCCGCCGCTGTTCGTATTCGAGACGCTCAATAATCGCGTCGCGGCGCATCGTCGTGACGGCACGAAGCCGCTGACCCGTCAGCAAGAGCACTTTCACCATGTCACCGAACACGCCGAAGTCATCGGACGCCTGCCACAGCGCCCGCACTTCGTGCGGCTTCAGCCACCGGGATCGCGCCTTCTCGTCGCCCTCCCTCGTATCGAGCCGGAAGTCGCCGCCTGCCATCGGCGACGGAAAACCGTAGGGCACCGCAGCCCATTTGAAGATCGAGCGCAGCGTCGCGAGGACGGCGTCAGCCTGAGGCGCGCCATCCCACGGTTTGCGCTCGACATCTGGCGCAGCCTTGGCGACCTTCGTCTTTCGCGGCTTCTTCACGGCGCGCTTGCGCGTGCCCTTCCGCTCTTTGATATCGTCACGCAGATCGATGATATCGGATGGCGTGATCTCGAAGAGCTTCTTGGCTCCCAGCGCCGGGAGGATGTAAGAGTCGAGGTGACGCTGGATCTCCTTGAACGAGGTCAACTGCCGAGCGACGACGCGCTGCTTGAACCATTTCTCTGCAACCGCGGCAAACGTGCCCGCCTTATCCGCCGCAATCGCCCGCCGAGGATCGATCGCCTTCGCTTTGTTCCTCGCCTCCTTGACACCCATCTTGGGGTAGCGACCGAGCTTCTGCGTCTTGGGACGCTTCGTGACGGGGTCATAGAACAGAGCCCTCCACGTCTTGGTGCCAAATGGGGCCGGGCTGACGTACAGGATCAGTGAGCGAGCTTGTTCATGTTCAAGCCGCTCTAGGTACTGGACCTCCTTCTCATACGGCTTCGTCGCCTTGACCCAAGGGTCGGTGAACTTGCTCCCGTTCTTCTCGAATGTCGGGTCGCGTTCGCGCTTCTGTACCCTCGCCATGCCCTCTTTCCGTCTGCAATGCTGTCTGCAATGTGAGGGCCGGTATTATGCAAATCGGGGCAAGGTAATGCAAACCCCCTTAACGTGTTGATATTGCATGGTTAACGTTCCCGAGATGCACGGCGTTGCACGTTAATATTCGGGCCTTGATCTTCCTCAAAATCAGGTGGCCGCAAGGTCGTGCTGGTTCGATTCCGGCCAGGGGCACCAATAAAATCAGGGGTTTCTCGACTTCCGCCGTTGAGCCCCCTTTTCCGGCCGCCATGGTCCATGCCTGACCGGCACCCGGAACCCGCAGGCTAATGCGGAACGGCAGACCACCGCCGATGCGTTCGGTTGCGGTGTTGCCCCGATCAAACGGCGCTCGGCACGCGCTTCTGCAATTCGCGGAGCAGCGTTTCATTCCACGCGATGAGGCAGCGAAAGCGGACCATGCCGAAGCGGGATGTTCCGATATCGACTGTTTTCAGAAAGACCGCGAGACGGCCGAGTTTGCACGAGGTGATATCGCTGTAGGGGAGCACCAAGGGTGTACCGTCCTGCAGGATCGCGTTCAGCCGGTTCGTGGAGAAGTGAACGTGATCGCTGCGGAGAGCGACGGTCCCGCGAATCCAGTTTCCAACCAGATTGGTCACGGGGCGCAGCGCGCGGGGACCACCGCGGCCCTCGATCAGTGCGTTGCACATGTAAGAGACATCCCGCATCGGCGAGGTCTATGCCATCTACCTGTGAAACGGCAAGACCGGGTTCGCATGCCGCCGCCCGCTTCCGCGGAGCCGGCTTTCTGAATATCGCGCTGTTCCGTGCCGCTCTCTCTTCTGCGACGGGATTGCGACCGCGGCCCCGACAGGATGCTTGACCTTTGCGTTTCGCGATGTTGTGTTTGCTCTTCTCCGGACAAGAGCCTCAACGCTCCATGACACGACAAGTCTTGGCCCTCGTCTCGCTCGCAACCGTGATTGCCGCTTTCACGCCGGCGCATGCGCAGCAGACGGTGACCTTCCGCACGCCATCGAACAATATCCACTGCATGGCGATCATCGATCAGGGCAAGACGCAGCCCGACGACCTGGTCTGCGACATCAGCAAGATCGCGTCGCGGCCGCTCCGGCCGAAACCGGCCGATTGCGAGTTCGACTGGGGACAGCGTTTCGTGCTGGACGCGCGGGGCGGCGCCGACATGGGCTGCTATTCCGACTGGGTGGGAAGCGATTCGAGCCCCGTCCTGCGTTACGGCTCTTCGCTGCAGATCGGTTCGATGAACTGCACGTCGTCGGAACAGGGGCTGGAATGCAGCAACCGCGCGGGCCGCGGCTTCTTTTTGTCCCGCAGCCGGCAGCGCATTTTCTGAGACGAGGTCGCTGAGCAGCGCGCGCACGGGCTCGCGCCCGGTCCCGGCTTGTCAAGACTTCAGTGAACATCTATGTATTGCGAATGAAAAAGAAGCGCCCGTACCGGATGTCGGAGCGTGCAAAGTCTCAGGACGAGACGCGGCAGCGGATCGTCGAGGCGACCATGCACCTGCACGAGGAGATCGGGCCCCGGGCCACCACGATCAGCGCCATTGCAGAACGGGCCGGCGTGCAACGGCTGACCGTGTACCGGCATTTTCCCGACGAAACCGCCGTCTTCCAGGCGTGCACTTCGCACTGGCTGAGCCGCAATCCGCCGCCGGATCCCGCATTGTGGCAATCGGTCGGCGAGCCGTGGGAGCGACTGCGGACCGCTCTGCCCGCCTTCTACCGTTACTATTCTTCAACGCAGCGCATGTGGGTCGCCTCATTCCGGGACGTCGCCGACGTTCCGGCCCTGCAAGGTCCGATGTCCGAATTCCAGCGCTTCGTCGGCATGGCGGCAGCGGACCTGGCCGGCGCGTTCAAGTCGAGCGACAGGCCGGCACGCCGCCGGCTGGAGACGACAATCGGTCATGCGATCATTTTTCCGACCTGGCATGACCTGCAGCAGCGCGGCCTCGACGACCGCGAGAAGGCCGCGCTGGCGGAGTCGTGGGCGCGCGGGACCATCCAGCCCTGACGGCGCGCAAGTCCCGGCCTCGATCGTGATGGCCGCGGCCATCAGTGCGATGCTTGCATCGCGGTGGGTCCTGGCCCATCCGGGCCGCGCCTGATGCCGCAACAAGCGGGTCGCACAGCGACCGCAAATTGACGCGTCAATTGCGCAACGCTAGCCTTTGCCCCACAACGATTGGCGCAGCAACGCGCCTGCAAGGGGAGGAAAACATGTTCATGAGGATTATTGCATTCGCGCTCTTTGCAGCCTTCGCAAGTCTTGCGGTGCCGGCGCAGGCGCAGATGACCGACGCCCAGAAGATGGAGCGCAACAAGAAGAACGTGGTCGAATTCTACAACGCCGTGCTGAACGAGAAGAATTTCGACAAGGCCGCAACCTATGTCGGCGCAACCTACATCCAGCACAACCCGATCGGCGCCGACGGTCTGGAAGGCATCAAGGGCTTCATCAATTTCCTGAAAGGCAAATTCCCGAACAACAAGAGCGAGATCAAGCGGGTGTTCGCCGACGGAAATTACGTGATCGTGCATGTCCATGCGGTGCGCGAACCCGGCCAGCGCGGCAACGCGATCTTCGATCTGTTCCGGCTCGACGATAACGGCAAGGTGGTCGAGCACTGGGATGCGGTGCAGCCCATTCCGGACCCGGAAAAGGCAATGAACAAGAACGGGATGTTCTGAAGCACGGAGCGAAAAGTTCTCCACCGTCGGTTTGACGCTTTCTATACCGTGGCGCGCGAAGCTGCTGGACAGACGCGCGCCACTGCGTTCGACTGCGCCTGGTCCGTTGCTGCCCCGAACGCAGGAAACCGGCATGACCATGCGCATCTGTGCTGCCGCCCTTCTCATCGTGCTGACGACACCCGCCCTCGCTCAGCAACTGTCGCTGGTCGGCACCTGGACCGGGCAGCGCGAACGAATGGCCAAGGTCGAGGGCTACCGTGACGGTCCCGCGACCATGGTCATCACCGAACAGACCGGTCGCGCGTTCAAGGGCTATCTGAGCCGATCCAACAAGGATGGCGACGTCAGGGAAGACCTGTGGGGCGCCTTCACGCCGAACGGTCATCTGATGGTCGGCTCGGACGAGGAGGGCTTCTACTGGTTCACGCTCGTGAACACCGACACGCTCGACTATTGTTATTCGGAAGCCGGCAGGTCGGCGCGGACAACCTGCGCGCGGCTGATGCGGCAGAAAAAATAGCGACGCCGCACGTGGTCTTTCGGATTGCCGCTACGTCTCCAGCCAGAATGTTTCCATAAGACCCGCGCCCTTCACATCGACCGCACCGCGCGGGGTAAAAGTAAACTGGCCGATCAGGCGGTCCGCCACGGTCTTCGATACATGCACGCGATCCGGCTGCCCGTGCGACTCCATGCGGCTCGCGATATTCACCGTCGTGCCCCAGATGTCATAGGCGAACTTGCGTTCGCCGATGACGCCCGCAACCGCGGGCCCGGTATGCATCCCGACGCGAAGCTGGATCGGCGCATCCATCTCGCTGCGAATGCCGCGGAACGCGTCGAGCATGGCCAGCGACAGGCGGGCAGCGACCTCGGCATGGTCGTCGCGCGGCTCGGGAATGCCCACCGCCACCATGTAGCCGTCGCCGATGGTCTTGATCTTCTCCGCGCCATACTGATCCACCAGACGATCGAACGTGGAAAAAATGCGGTTCAGCACGCCGACCACGTCGGATGGCGATAGCGTCCCGGAAAACGGCGTAAAGTTCACGATATCCGCGAACACGATGGTCGCCTCCGGGATGTGGTCCGCCACCATGCCGGCGCCGTCATTGATGCGTTCGACCACCGCACGCGGCAGAATCGACAGCAGCAGTGCTTCGTTGCGCTCCTTGGCAAGCCGGATCTCCTGCATCATCGTGCGCTCGCGGTCGCGCAGCAGCTTGTTTTCGAGCGATGCGCGGATGCGCGCGCGCAGCAGCGCGGGCGCGAACGGCTTGGGAAGATAATCGACCGCACCTGCCTCGATGCAGCGCACGATGGAATCGATCTCGTCCAGCGCCGAGATCATGATCACCGGGATTTCGGCGGTGTGCTGATCGTGCTTCAGCTTGCTCAGGACCTCGTAGCCGCTCATCTCCGGCATCATGACGTCGAGCAGGATCAGATCAAAGGCACGTTCGCCGACAAGCGCGAGCCCTTCCTTGCCGGAAGCAACCGTTTCCACCGCATGCCCGTCGCGGGCAAGCTGCCGTGCCAGCAGGTCTCGATTCGAGTCGTTATCGTCGATCACGAGAATCTGGCCGGCGATGGACTGATGAGAGGCGGCAGGCTGCGAGAGGCGCAGCGCGTCGAGTACGCGGGAAGCATCGGCGAAAGACGGCTGGGCGCGATCGAGCGAGGCGTCGCCCGAGAACGCCACCAGCGCGTCGATGCGCTCCAGCATGCCGTCGGCCGCGGCCAGCAGCTTCTCGAGGTCGGGGAGCAGCGAATCGTGACCGCCGTCGCGCGCATCCTCCACCATCATCTCGCCATAGCCCTTGACGGCGTTGATTGGCGTTCGCAGATCGTGACGCAACTTGGTTCGATAGACGTGGATATCCTCGACCTCGCCGTTCTGCTTCAGCACCTCGTCGAGCAGCGCCTGCAGGCTCAGCCCGGCGCTCCGGATGCGGTCGAGATCGGCGCGATAATCGGTCAGTCCGGCCTGCTCGGCATCCTCGATCACGATGTCGGCGAAGCCGACGATCGCCGCCGCCGGCGCGACGAATTCCTGACGAAGATGCGCGCGCAGCGCGTGATGCAGGCGGGCGGTCTCGCTGTCGCTGCGCTCGCTCATTTGGGAAGGAGTGCGTTGATCTTTCCGAGCAGTCGCGGCAATTCGATCGGCTTGGTGTCGAAATCGTCGCATCCCGCCTGCAATGCCTGCTCTCGGTCGGATTCCATCGCATGTGCGGTGAGTGCGATCACCGGAATTGACTTTGTCGCGTCATCGGACTTGATCGTGCGCGTCGCCTCCCAGCCATCCATCACCGGCAGACTCATGTCCATGAGGATGATGTCGGGCCGTTCGCTCCTGGCCAGGTCCACCCCTTCCTGCCCATTCACGGCCATCACCACCTCGAAATTGTTGCGCAGCAACCGCCGTGACAGCATGTCCCGGTTCATTTCATTGTCTTCGACAAGCAGGATTTTGGGCATTTCTGGCGCTCTTCGGTCATCAGCCGCGTGGGCGGTGGTCGGTCTGCCCCCCAAAGGGAGGATTTGGGAGGGTCAAATCGGAGTGTCGGTGCGATGACCTCCACCCCGCGTGTCCTGGTTGCGCATTGGCAGGCACCCTCCCCTTTTCACGGGGAGGGGAAGAAAAGATGTCCCGTCGCAAGATATCGCGCCGGTCATCCCGCCACCTTTTCCGCCGGTTGCCGCGCGATTGCGGCCAGCGCCGAACCGAGCGAGGATAGCGGCTGGGCACCCTTGGTGAGTACCAGCAGGGTACGCTCGTTGACCATGCGGCGCTCGGCCTCGGTCAGGTCCTTGGCGGTCAGAACCACGATCGGCACGCGCGAAAGCGCCGGCACCCGCTTGACCTCCTCCAGAAACGTAAACCCGTCCATCACCGGCATCATCAGATCGAGCAGAACCAGGGCCGGCGCCGGATTTGTCGCGAGCCAGTCGAGCGCCGCCCTGCCGTTTTCCGCTTCCACGGTTTTGAGCCCCGCTTTTTCGACCGTCGCGCGGACCACCGCGCGCACGTCTTCGGAATCGTCCACTACGAGCACTACCGCCTCCTGCGAGGTCGCCGCAAAGCGCCGCAACAGCTCGATGAGCCGGTTGCGGTCCACAGGCTTCGTCATGTATTCGGCGGCACCAAGCGAATAGCCCATGGTCCGCTCGTCGACGATGGTCAGCATGATCACCGGTATCTGCGCCAGCGCCGGGTCCGATTTCAGCTTTCCGAGCACGCTCCAGCCGTCGAGCTTCGGCATCATCACGTCGAGGGTGATCACGTCGGGCCGCTCGCTGTGTGCGAGTTCGAGCGCCTGCGCACCGTCATAGGCATGCAGCAGACGGTAGCCCTCCTTTGCGATGGTTGCCCGCAGCACATCGTGCACGGTCGGATCGTCGTCAACGACCAGCACGCTCTTGCCGGTCAGATCGCCCGGCATCGCGGCGCGAGCCTCGGCCCGCGGCTTCGCCGCTTCCATGCCACCGTCGGGCAGCGTGATGGTGAAGGTCGAACCCTGGCCGGGGGTGCTGGTAACGGCGATGTCTCCGCCCAGCATGGTGCAGAAATGCTTGGTGATGGTGAGCCCGAGCCCGGTGCCGCCATAATTGCGGGTGGTGGAGGCGTCGGCCTGGGTGAAGGCCTGGAACAGGCGGCCGACCTGCTCATCATTCATGCCGATGCCGGAATCGGAGACCGCGAAAGTGAAGACCGGGCGCCCGCGGTCCGGCACCTGCTTTTTCACCGTCAGCTTGACCAGCCCGCCCTTGGTGAATTTCGCGGCATTACTGAGAAGATTGATCAGGCTCTGCTTCAGCTTCACCAGGTCGACATGCATGACGCCGATATCGGACGGTGCGTCGATTTCAAGACGATTGCCGTTCTTGTCGATGGCCGGCGTCACCAGCACCCGCACTTCCGCCAGCAACCGGCTGATATCCACGTCTTCCAGATGAAGGTCCATGCGTCCGGCTTCGATCTTCGACAGATCGAGGATGTCGTTGATGAGGCCGAGCAGGTGCTTTCCGGCCGTCTCGATCTTGATCAGATCGCCCTCGCTCGAACTGTCGCCGCGATCCTGCGCATCCTCCCGCAGGATCTCGCTGTAGCCGATGATGGCGTTGAGCGGCGTACGCAGCTCGTGGCTCATGTTCGCGAGAAAAGCCGACTTGGTGCGCGACGCGGCCTCCGCCTGATGGCGCGCGGTTTCGGCCTCCTCGCGCGCATCGCGGATTTCGCGTGCATTGTCCCGGAACACGATCAGCGCGCGGCTCATGTCGCCGAGTTCATCCTTGCCGGTTGGCGGCAGCGGGGCATCGAGCCGTCCGCTCGCCACCGCGAGCATGGCGTTTGTGACCTGCCGCAGCCGCGCGACCACGTAACGTTGCACGAACAGCCATGCCACGAATACTGCGACCACGAGACTCAGCAGCGAAATTCCGATCAGCCAGAACCGGGTATTGTCGAGCGCGCGCTTGGTGGCCGCGGTGGTTTCCGCGGCCACGGCTTCGACATGCGACACCAAGGCCGAGACCTGGGACTGCATGTCCGCCGCCGATTTTTCCAGACCTGCCTGCAAGGTTTCGGCAGCGGCCTGCTCTTCGAGATCCGATTTTCGCAGCGCAAAAACGCCGCCGGCGCCAGACCCCAGCGCCAGCACCGAGCGTGCGACCTTGTTGATCGCTTCGGCTTCGGTCCGGTCGAAGGACTTTTCGTCCATCATGTAGTTGAGGCCGCCGTCGAAGCGTTCGGCGATCTCGTCGAACTGCTTCTGGCCCGTTGCCACCGCATTGGCATTGCTGGCGGTCGCCGCCCGATACAGAACGCCGACCGACCGGTATGTGTCGCCCCGCAGCCCGTTGATCACCAGTTGCATATTGTCGGGCTGCCGCGTCAGCAGCAACAGGCGTTCGGCAAGTTCGGCGCTGTCCCGGGACAGCCGCTCGATGGCGTTGTCGAGCGCGGAGGCGACGGAAATCCGCTCCCGCACATTGCGCTCGAGCTGGCCGATCTGACCGTCGATCTGCGCGATCAGCGACTGCAGCTTCTCGATCGCGGCGGTATCGTTCGTTGCGTCGCGCAGGCGCGACAATGCCGACCAGAGCTGACCGATCCGCTCCGTCGCATCGTTCATGCGCGAGAAGCGCTGCTCCTCCGAGGTCGCGCCCGCGAGCCGCGCGCCGTCCGCCGCGATGGCCCGCGAATTGGTTTCCACCGCCAGCGCGAACTTGACCTCCGGCAGGCTTTCTTCCGTGAGCCGTCCCATCGCGGCTTCGATGCGGCCGAATTGCAGCACCGCGACGAGCGCTGCGATCGCCGTGAGCGCCGCGATCACGATGAAGGCCACCAGAAGCTTGGCGGCAATGGTCCGCCGCCAGGAACGCCTTGCGCCGGTGATCGTTGCCTCGTCTACGGTCGTCATGCGGAAACTCGCCCTTCCAGCCGGCGCGGCGCATCGCTCCATAGCGGATTGCACCGCGCAAGTCTAAGCTTGCCGAAAATCACAGATGGAGCACGCCATGGACGAAGATGTCCTCAATACCTCGATTCGCAAATTCCTCAAGGAAGTCGGCGTGACGTCCCAGCGCGAGATCGAGAAGGCGGTGCGGGACGCGGTAGCCAGCGGAAAGCTCAAGGGCAACACGCCGCTCGCCGCACGCATGGTCCTTACCGTCGAGCCGCTCGGCCTGACGCACGAGATCGATGGCGCGCTCAAGATCGAGTAGCCGCAAATCGGGTTCCACAGGAACGGTTTGTCGTGTCCCGGCATTGTCGGGCGGACAAATGTGAAATGGAGAATTCCGGAATGCGACTCTTTCTGGCCGCCCTTGGCGCTGCCGCCGCAATCGCGGCTGCAGCCGTTGCGACGCCACCGGCGCATGCGCGCTTCGACAAGACCATAGCCGTACCGAACCAGGTCGAGGCCGTGGCCTGCCGCGTGGTGCGCACCAGAGTGGTTCGGCCGGGTGGCCGGGTCGTGTTCCGCACCCGTCGCGTCTGCCGCCCGTCGATCGGACCGCGCTGCCGCATGTTCAAGCAGCGCATCGTCCGCCCCAACGGTCGCGTGGTGGTGCGGACCGTGCGGCGCTGCGCCTAGCCCTCTCCTATCATGACGCTTCGGCCGCCGCATTGCGGCGGCCGAACGCGGCCTCCATCTCGCGCCGCACTCTCACTGCAAGGTCGTTGGGATCATAATCGACATCGCTCCATCGCAGCATCGCGCCTTCCGCGACGTCGGACCTGAGGCGCACCTGATGGGCGAGACCCAGCGGCAAATGGCCCGCATCCAGCGACGATTGCGCCGGAGCCTGCTTGCCCCACACGCAGAATCCGCCCTCTCCGTCCAGCATTTCGCCGGCTTTCAGATCGCGCTTGGCGGTCGCCACCACGTCGGAATGAAATCCCGTCGGCGCTCCGGTCGGCTCGCCGCGCAGCGCCACCGAGGCCACCGAAATGCCAAGCTCGAGCCCGATCATGTGGGTTGGCCGGTATAGCGCCGCGTAGCGCCCGCTGCGGTCCGGCATCAGGTGATATTCCCGGAAGCATCGCCGCGCATAGTCACTCTCGCCCTCGAACACGACGAAAGTGCCCATCGCCAGATGATGCGCAACGTCGCGCTCTTCGCGGTCGACCGAGGATACGACTTCGGTGACGCCCGCCATTTCCAGCGCGCCACCCTCCGCCGCAGGCTTGCACACATCGGCAAGCTCGAACCGGCTTGCCGGCGGGAAGCCCAGGCCATTCGTCTGCGGCACAAGGCCGGTGGCGTTGCACACCGCCGTCATCTCGATGCCGGATTTGGTGCCGTCGATGAAGGAATTGAACATTTTCGGATTGATCGACTGGCGGTCGTCGATCTTGAGATATTTGTCGAGAATGTCCCAGACCGTATCCGGATTGGAGCGGTGATAGGTCGGGTGATAGCGCGTGCCCTTGCCGGCCGAAATCACCTTGAAGCCGCAGGCCCGTGCCCAGTCCACCTGCTCGCAGATCAGTGCCGGCTGATCGCCCCACGCCAGACTGTAGATGACGCCGGCCGCGCGCGCCTTGCGCGCCAGCAGCGGCCCCGCCAGCGCGTCGGCCTCGACATTGACCATGACGATATGCTTGCCGCACTCGATGGCCTTGAGTGCGAAGTGGATGCCAGTCTTCGGATCGCCGGTCGCCTCCACGATCACGTCGATATCCGGACACCCAACCAGTGCGTCCGCATCGTCGGTGACAAAGGTCGTGCGCGCTTTCAGGGCATCGCCGAGCGATCCGGCAGAAAATTGCGCCGCATCCCAGCCCGCGGACATGAGCTTGCTCCTTGCGCGCGCGACATCGAGATCCGCGAGCCCAACCAGTTGCATCCCGGTGGTGCGCCGCACCTGGGTGAGAAACATGGTGCCGAACTTGCCGGCTCCGATCAGGCCGATGCGGATCGGGCGTCCGGCGCTCTCACGTTCGGTAAGCCTGGCGAACAGATTCACGGCGTTGCCTCTTTTGTCATGCACGCGCCCATTGTCATGCCTGCGCAGCCGCGGCAACTACGTCGTTTCCGTTGCGATGCAAGACGTGGCTGTCCGGACAAGCCCGGATGCAACACCCGGGCAACGCGGCAGAACCTTACTGGCACGCCGCCTTGATCACCACCGTTTCGGTCCGGCACTCGCTCTCGTCGCGCCTCAGCAGGGCGCGGGCCGAGCACTTTTGCGTTGTCGTGATGTCGGCACTCTTGCCGATCTCGAAACCTTTGGCCTTGCAGATGATCTCGGCCGCCGCCTGGCAATCCGGTGAGCCGTTGGGAGCAGGCTCGCAGACCTGACGGCCCTCGACCATTCGCGTGTTGGCCAAATTCTTGAACGCGTCTGCAGCGTCCTTCTGTGCCTTCTGGAAGTCGTCGGCGGCCTCTTTCCGGGCGGCGGCGGCATCCCGCGCCGCCTGTTCGGTCTTGCGGCCGAGCTCTCGCCATTTGGCATTCGACTCATCGATGCCGGCCTTCAGCTTCGCGTTGGTATCCTCGACGCTCCGCCGCCACTTCGCGTTGCTCTGCTCGATGCTCGCCTTGAAGTCGCGGGTCGACTCCTCCCACCAGCGCCCGAGCGCTTCCAGCACGCCTTCCCGCTTGCGCGGCGCTTCGGCCTGAGGCGGCTGCATCTGAGGCGGCGGCTGCATCTGAGGCTGGCCCGGAGGCACCGCAAAAGGCGGACCTTGAGGTGGCTCTTGTGGCTTTGCAAACGGGGCGGGCGCGGGTTGCGGCTGCGGGGACTGCGCCAGCGCCGCATCGGCAGCCAGCCAACCTGCCGCGCAGATTGCCGCCCACCGCGATGCGGAAATACGCAAGTCCCTGGCTGCCGGTCTGGCCATCGCGCGATCCCGGTAATCTGAAAAATTCTACCACACCGCACCGCCGCCGTATCGTCTCTTGCGCGTCCGGAATGGCGGAATTGAGGTTCTTGCAGACCACCGAATTCCGATCATGACGATCAGAGCAGGTACAATGCACCGACGATGCCGACCACGAGCAGCACCGCCGCAATTGTGGCCCACATGCCGAGCCGCTCTTCAATGATCGACCGGGCGCGGTCGCCGTAGCGGTGCAGCAGGAACGCCAGGACGTAGAAGCGCGCCCCGCGCGTGATCACGGAGAACAGGACGAAAAGCAGCAGATTATATCCGGCGAAGCCCGATGTGATCGTCACGAGCTTGTAGGGGATCGGGGTCAGGCCCTTCAGCAAGATAATCAGCGCGCCCCATTTCGCGTAATATTCCTTGAAGGCATCGGCCTCGGCGCCAAGGCCATAGGCCGAGATCAGCCATTGCCCGACCGAATCGTACAGCAGCGCGCCGATGGCGTAGCCCAGTACGCCGCCGGCGACCGACGTCCAGGTGCACAGGAATGCATACGAATAGGCCCGATCCGGTCGCGCCAGCGACATCGGAATCAGCATGGCGTCGGGAGGGATCGGGAAAAACGAGCTCTCGGCGAACGAAACCGTTCCGAGGATCCATTTCGCAGCCGGGCGGTAGGCCGCCGCGACGCACCAATCATACATCCGGCGGAGCATGCGCGTCCTGTCGGTGAAACGGCCGCCGAAGCCGGATGTTTCCGGTCTCGGCCATCATCGCGACGCAACGCGGGAAGGACCCGGGTTGGGCGGGGCAAACGGGCCGGATCAATAGCCGGAACGGCGCCGCTTGGGAATGCGGCGGGCTTCCAGCGCCACGACTTTTCGCCGCACCGGTACGGCCGTGGGGACAGGCTCCAGCGGCAGGTCCTTCGGCGGCTTCTCGGCAAGCCCAAGCAGCCGTTCGCGCCGGTCCATTTCAGCCCAGACGTCCTGCGGACGAATGCCGGCTTCGGCCCAGAGCACCACGAGGTGATAGAGAAGGTCTGCACTCTCGCGCACGGCGGCTTCCCGGTTGCCGCGCATCACATCGACCACCACCTCGACCGCCTCTTCGGCCATCTTCTTGGCGATCTTGGCACGGCCCGAGCGGATCAGTCGCGCGGTGCGCGACACCTGCGGGTCGCCCTTTTGCAAGGCAACCACCGATTTGTGAAGCCGCTCGATCGAATCACTCATGACGCAACAATACCTTCAATCGCATTCAATAATCGTTAACGATTTGGGCGGAAAGCAAAAAAAGGCCCGGTAGCGTTACCCACCGGGCCGTGCAGTCCAGACCTCCGGCTTTGTCCCGCCGGTTTACCAGTCGCACCGCGGCCGGCCGAAACCGGACCATGCAGCGATGTTTCGGGGATGATGCGGTTGGCGTCCCGGCGGCGGCGCGGGTTGCGCGCGCCTGCTTTCCGATATGGCCTCTTCGCCTGAACGCGATCATCCAAACGATGTCGAAACGAGATCTGGCACTGGCGATGCGGCGATGGGAGGGAACGGCGGATTATGTTTTCGTAACGGAGCCGTCATGCTTCCGTAATGTCTGCTCGCGCCGCATCCGGAGAAAAATGCGAGATGCGCCGGACGACGTACCCTTGGTTCTGAGGAGAAGCGCGCACGCATTCCGCAGAAACATATTTTCACCAAATCGTCGCGCAACCTCGAAAAACAGCGCCGCATGGGCGCTTGCGGTCTGACCGCATGTTGCTGCGCTCATGCGGACAGCAGGATCAGCTACAGGGGTATCGACTTCATTCTTCCACGGCCAGCAGGCTCGCATTGCCGCCCGACGCAGCGGTGTTGATCGCGATCACCTGCTCGGTCGCGAACCGCAGCAGGTAGTTCGGCCCGCCCGCTTTCGGTCCCGTACCGGAGAGCCGCGTCCCGCCGAACGGCTGGGTGCCGACCACCGCGCCGATAATGTTGCGGTTCACATAGACATTGCCGTTGGCGAGCCGGTTCGCGATCTCGCTCACCCGCGCGTCGATCCGCGAATGAATGCCGAGCGTCAGGCCGGTGCCGTTGCTCTCGATCTCGTCCAGCAGCTTGTGCAGTTCGTGCGCGCGGAAACGCACGACATGCAGAATCGGGCCGAACACCTCCTCCCGCAGATCAGAAGCACGCGGGAGTTCGATGATGGCTGGCGGCACGAACAGGCCGCGCACCGGCAGCGCATGATCGCTGTCCCATCGATAGCGGATGCGGGTCTCATGGTTTGCGATCCAGCCGTCCAGCCGCTCTTTCGATTCGGCATCGATCACCGGGCCGACATGGGTTGCGGGATCGCAGGGGTCACCGAGTGTCAGCGTCGCCGCCGCACCCGCGACCATGTCGAAGACGTGGTCGGCGACATGCTCCTGCACGCAGAGCAGACGCAGCGCCGAGCAGCGCTGTCCCGCCGAGCGGAAGACCGACGCCACCACATCGTCGGTGACCTGTTCCGGCAGCGCCGTTGCATCCACGATCATCGCATTGATGCCGCCGGTCTCGGCGATGAACGGCACGATCGGACCATCCTTCGCCGCCAGCGCGCGGTTGATGATGCGGCCAACCTCCGTGCTGCCGGTGAAGGCAACGCCCGCGACCCGTTCATCACCCACCAGCGCCGCACCGACTTTCCCGTCGCCCATCACGAGTTGCAGCGCCGCCTGCGGAATGCCGGCCTCATGGAGCAGCCGCACCGCCTGGTATGCGACCAGCGGCGTCTGCTCGGCAGGTTTCGCCACCACCGCGTTGCCGGCGGCGAGCGCCGCCGACACCTGTCCGAGAAAGATCGCGAGCGGAAAATTCCACGGGGCAATGCACACGAACACCCCGCGGCCGCGATAGCGCAACTCGTTGGTTTCGCCGGTCGGACCCGGCATCATCTGCGGCATCAGCGTCTGGCGTGCCTGCGCGGCGTAATAGCGGCAATAGTCGATGGCTTCGCGCCATTCGGCGACGCAATCGTCCAGCGTCTTGCCGCCCTCGGCCTGCAGCAGCGCGATGAATTGCCCACGGCGCTGTTCGAGCAGATCGCCGGCATGGTCGAGAATGCGGGCGCGTTCTTCGACGGCTTTTGCGGACCAATGCGCGAACCCCTGCTGCGCCGCCGCCATCGCTGCGCGCGCAATGGTATCGTCCGCCTCCGACACCTCGCCGACAAGCTCCCCGGTCGCAGGCGAGAGCACGGGACGCTTTGCACCGTCCTGCTCCCTGCCGCCGACGATCGACCGTGCGACGCGGACCGGCTTCGCGTCCGCGATCCCGGCAAGCAGGTCGCGCACCGCCGCGCTGTCGCCGAATTCCACCCCCGGTGAATTCTTCCGCTCTGGTGCGTAGAGATCGCGCGGCAGCGGGATTTTCGGATGCCGCGCATGCGCAACGGATGCGATCCATTGCCGCGGCCGCATCAGGATGGTTTCGATCGGGATATCGGGATCGGCCGAGACTGACACGAACGAGGTGTTGGCGCCGTTCTCCAGCAGCCGCCGCACCAGATAGGCGAGCAGATCGCGATGGCCGCCGACCGGTGCATAGACCCGGCATTCGACATCCGGGTAATCGGCGCGCAGCGCGTCGTAGAGTTCGACCCCCATGCCGTGCAGGCGCTGGAATTCGTAGTCCGCAACGCCGCCGGCCATCTCGATCACGCTGGCGACCGTCAGCGCGTTATGGGTGGCGAATTGCGGATAGAGCCGTGGCCGCGCCTGCAGGAGCAGCGACACGCAATCCATGTAGCAGAGGTCGGTCATCGCCTTGCGGGTGAAGACTGGGTAGTCGGCAAGGCCGCGCTCCTGCGCGCGCTTGACCTCGGTGTCCCAATAGGCGCCCTTGACCAGCCGCACCATCAGCCGGCGCGATAGCGCTTCGGCGGTGTCGCTCAGCCAGGTGATCACCGCCGGCGCCCGCTTCTGATAGGCCTGCACCGCGAGGCCGAAACCGTCCCAGCCCTTCAGGTCGGAAGATCGCAGAACCTCGCCGATCATCTGCAGCGACAATTCCAGACGATCCGCCTCTTCTGCGTCCACGGTGAACGGCAGATCGTAGTGCTTCGCCTTGCGCGCCAGCTGCAGCAGCCGCGGTCCAAGCTCGCGGATCACGCGAGCCTGCGACACCGCCTCGTAGCGCGGATGCAGCGCCGACAGCTTCACCGAAATTCCGGGCCGCTCGTAAAGGCTTGTCGCGTTTGAGGATTTGCCGATGGCTTCGATCGCATGGGCGTAGGACTGGAAATAGCGCTCGGCATCCTTGGCGGAACGCGCGCCCTCGCCCAGCATGTCGAAGGAATAGCGGTGCTCCGGCTCGGAGACGGCGCGATGCAGCGCCTCCCCGATGGTTTGGCCATGCACGAAATGCGAGCCCAGGAGCCGCATCGCCTGCCGGGTCGCGAGCCGCAGCGCCGGCAGGCCGAGGCGGCGGGTGAGGCTTTCGATGATGTTTTCGGGGGTCTGGCCGGGGGTGATCAGCCGGGCGGAAATGCCGAGGGTCCAGGCCGAGGCCGCCACCAGCAGGGTGTCGCCCTTCTGGTCCGGATGCGACCAGTCGCGGCCGGCGAGCTTGTCCTCGATCAGTTGGTCGGTGGTCTCGGCATCCGGCACCCGCAACAGCGCCTCGGCCAGCACCATCAGTGCGAGCCCCTCCTGGGTCGACAATGAATAAGCATGCAGAAAGTCCTCGATCCCGCCGAGCCCGCCGTCATGCGACCGGATCGCCTCGATCAGCCGGGTCGCCAGCGCGTCGATACGGCGCTCGGCCTCGGGCGAGGCCTGGTGCGACAGGAAACGGCGCGCGAAATCCTCGTCCGGGGGCGCATAGGGCGCCCGGAAGGCGGGCAGCGCTGGCGTCACGGGTGCCGCGTTATCGTCAAGGCCCGCCATCGTCTTGGTCCTCTGCCAGCCTTCATGTAGGAGATTTAAGCATTCAACAGCATCAGCATTTGCGAGCTGCCTGCCAATTCGGCACGATGTGCAGAACCCCTGTGCAGGGAGAGTGTGCCGCACCTTCCTACCTTGCTCTTTCCGGCGGCATATTCTTTGCTGTGGATAGGGCCGAGGGCGTCCCCCAGAGGTGAGACAACGTCCGCCCAGCGGAAAGCCGGGCAGGGCGAAGACGGGAAAGGAACAAAGAGATGAGTAAGGTTGAGTTCAAGATCCGGGCGTGCGGCATGGCCGCGGCGGTCGCGACAATGTTGGCCTGCGGTTCGGCGTCCGCCCAAACGCCAGTGAAATTTACGCTGGACTGGAAATTCGAGGGCCCCGCAGCGCCATTCCTGGTCGCTGCCGACAAGGGTTATTACAAGGCCGAAGGCCTCGACGTGACCATCGACACCGCCGGCGGATCGCTCGAACCGCTGAATCGTATCGCCTCGGGCACCTACGATATCGGCTTTGGCGACATCAACTCGCTGATCAAGTTCCGCGACGCCAATCCGAACGTGCCGATCAAGGCCATCTTCATGGTCTACAACAAGCCGCCCTTCTCGATCGTCGGGCGCAAGAGCCGCGGCGTCGTGAAGCCGAAGGATCTCGAGGGCAAGAAGCTCGGCGCACCGGCTCCGGACGGAGCCTATGCGCAGTGGAAGATATTCACCCAGGCCAATGACATCGATCCGAAAAAGGTGACGATCGAGAATGTCGGCTTTCCGGTTCGCGAGCCGATGCTGGCAGCCGGACAGGTCGATGCCATTACCGGCTTCTCGTTCTCGTCCTACATCAACCTGAAGGACCGCGGCGTTCCGGCCGACGATATTTCCGTCATCCTAATGGCCGACCATGGCGTCAACCTCTACGGCAACGCGATCATCGTGAATCCGAAATTCGCCGCCGAGAAGCCGGAGGTCGTCAAGAAATTCCTGAACGCGTTCCTGAAGGGTCTGAAGGACACGGTGAAGTCGCCGGAAACGGCGGTCGATTCCGTCATCAAACGCAATGACGTGGCCAAGAAGCCGGTCGAGCTCGAGCGTCTTCAGATGGCGCTGAAGGACAATATCGTGACCCCGGAAGTGAAGGCGAATGGTGTCGGTGGCGTCGATATGGGCCGTCTCGACAAGTCGATCGACCAGATCGCGATCACCTACGACTTCAAGAATCCGAAGCCGAAGGGCGACGCGATCTTCGATCCGTCCTTCCTGCCGCCGGCGGCGGACCGCAAGCTGTAAAGCTTCCCTTTCGGCTTGGGGGAGCCCAGAGGAGAGCGAATGGAGCCCGGCTTTGTATCTCTCGATGGCGTGAGTCACCGCTATGGCGGGATTCAGGCCGGGCCTGAAGGCGTTCTCGCGGTCCAGGATCTCACCATCAACATCAACCGCGGCGAATTCGCCGCGGTCGTCGGTCCGTCCGGTTGCGGCAAATCCACCCTGATGAAGCTTGCGACCGGGCTGCAATTCCCTTTCGCGGGCCATGTGCGGGTCGCCGGCGAACAGGTCACCAAGCCGCTCAAGATCGCCGGAATGGCATTTCAGGCGCCGACGCTGCTGCCCTGGCGCACAACGCTCGACAACCTGCTGCTGCCGCTGGAAATCGTGCAGCCGCATCGCCGCGAAATCCGCCGCAACAAGGCGCAATATGTCGAACGCGCCGAGAAGCTCCTGGCCTCGGTCGGCCTCGGCGGCTTCGGCAGCAAGTTTCCCTGGCAATTGTCAGGCGGCATGCAGCAGCGCACCTCGCTCTGCCGCGCACTCATTCACGAGCCGGACCTGCTGATGCTGGACGAGCCGTTCGGCGCGCTCGACGCCTTCACCCGCGAGGAGCTCTGGTGCGTGATCCGCGACCTGCATGCGGCGCGCGGGATCACCGTGGTGCTGGTCACCCACGACCTGCGGGAGGCGGTGTTCCTCGCCGACCGTATCTTCGTGATGTCGCAACGGCCGGGCCGCATCCTGGTCGAGCGCAAGGTCGAGTTCCCGCGCCCCCGCGATCTGGACATCACCTATACCAAGGAATTCGCCGACATCGTGCACGACTTGCGCGGTCACATCCATCAGGCGCGCCAATGAACAGCTCCAAGACCTTTGTCCGGCTGGCGCCCTGGGTTTTCACCATCGGGCTGTTCGTGTTCTGGGAAGTCATATGCCTCGCATTCCAGATTCCGGAATTCTTCCTGCCGCCCCCGACCGCGGTCTTCAAGGCCACCTACGATTACTGGCCGGCGATCCTGCGCAATTCGTGGATCACGCTGGAGGCCACCATGGTCGGCTTCCTGATGGCGGTCGGATTCGGCCTGTTGCTTGGGCTGGTGATCGGCTGGTCGCGCACCATTTATGCCGGCATCTATCCGCTCATGATCGGCTTCAACGCGATTCCGAAAGTCGCGGTGGTACCGATCCTCGTTCTGTGGTTCGGCATCGGCTTCATCCCCGCCGTTCTGACCGCCTTCCTGATCTCGTTCTTCCCGATTGTAGTCAATGTCGCGACCGGCCTTGCCACCATCGAGCCGGAACTTGAAGACGTGCTCAAAGCGCTCGGCGCCTCCAAGCTTGACATCATGCGCAAGGTCGGCATTCCGCGCTCGCTGCCCTATTTCTTCGGCTCGCTGAAAGTCGCGATCACGCTCGCCTTTGTCGGCACTGTAGTGTCGGAAAGCGTCGCGTCGAATAACGGCATCGGCAACCTGATGCTGCAGGCGCAGGCGCAGTTCAACGTGCCGCTGATCTTCGCCGGGCTGCTCGCGCTCGCGGTGCTGGGCATCGTGATGTACTGGGTGATGGCGGTGCTGGAGCAGCGCATGACCGGCTGGGCGCAGCGCTCGGGCTTCGCGCAGAACTGAGATCGCCTAATCCTGGCCGACCACGACCTCCGGTCCGAGCGGGATACTTTCCGGGCAATCCCGTTCGGGTCCGAGAATGTCAAAAAGCGTATCCGCGAGTCTCTCGAGCTGAGGGCGCGGACCACTCTCTCCGAGAAAGATGCCGCAATGGATCGGCGCCACAGGCGGCAGGGGGGCATCTTCCCATACCGCAATTCCGGCGATATCCGATCGGCGGCGCGCGACCGCAAAGACGCCGAGGCCATGCCGGACGGCTTCGACAACGCTGGTCTTGCTGAGGCCGATGAAGACCACCTCGAAGCTGCGCTGCGCCCGGTTCAGCGCGGAGACCGCGGCCCGATGGATCGCCCAGCCCTCGCCCAGCGTGACCAGTGGCACAGGCGCGTCAGGGTCGAGGTTGAAGTTAGGGCTTCGTACCCAGACCGTAGGCTCCAGCCACTGATGCCGCGCGTCAAGGGTGATGCCGCTTTCGGACAGGCCCACCATCAGGTTGAGGTCGCCCTGCCGCAGATCGCGCGCCAGGGTGTCGAAATGATCCATGCGCATCGACAGCCGGAGGTCAGGATAGTGGGTCCGCAATTCGGTGAATATCCTTGGCAGGTGCGGGGTCGCATAATCGCCCGGCAAACCGAGCCGCAATGATTGAGGGCCGAGCCGCGGCACCGACAAATCGACGATCTGATCGTTGATGCTGAGCATGCGCCGCGCGTAATTGACGACGAGATCGCCGGAGGTGGTGAGGCTGACGCCCGGAGCGCTCTTGTCGAACAGCTCGCAGTCGAGCAGCGCTTGCAGCCGCTTGATCTGGGCGCTGACGGCAGGCTGCGTCACGCCGAGCGAGTGGGCCGCCTTTGTAAATGAACGCAGGTCCACCACTGCGACCAGCGTTCGCAGCAATTCAGTCGGGATATTGATCATTCGTCCAGTCGTGAGATTGTTATTGTTGATCGTCTTGTAAGAGTGAGGTCTCAGGCGCTATTTTTGTGTGCCTGCGCCCCGGTAGTACCGACATCATTTGTAGTTTATTGCCTGTCTAAACTTGTCCCGCAATGGGCGAACGGGGAGCTTGCTGGACGAAAAGGTATGTCGGTAATGACGAGCCCACACACGGTCGCGTTATCGAATCCCGCTTCAGCTAAACGCGACGCAAGATGAACCTGCTGCATCTTTATGGCCGTGTCCTCGGCTTGCTCGGACCGGAGGCAAAACTCGGCTGGCTCCTGGCCTTTTCCAACATCGCACTGTCGGCTGCGATGTTCGCCGAGCCTGTGCTGTTCGGCCGGATCATTGACACGCTGGTCGGCTCGCAGAAACCCGACGCAGGAACGCTCACCTTTGGCACGCTGCTGCCGCTGCTCGCTGCATGGGCTGGCTTTGGACTGTTCACGATCGTCTGCGGCGTGTTCATCGCATTGCATGCCGACCGACTGTCGCACCGGCGCCGCCAGGCGGTGCTCGCGGAATATTTCGAACATGTCCTGCAATTGCCACTCGCCTATCATGGCGGCGCACACTCGGGCCGACTGATGAAAGTCATGCTCACCGGCACCGATGCGCTCTGGGGCTTGTGGCTCTCGTTCTTTCGCGAAAACTTCGCCGCCATCGCTTCGTTGATCATACTCGTGCCGTTGTCGCTGTATCTCAACTGGCGGCTCGCGATCCTGCTGATCGTGCTGTGCGGTCTGTTCGCGCTGCTGACCACGTATGTGTTGCGCAAGACCGGCGAGATGCAAACGTCGGTGGAGCGGTATTACTCCGACCTGGCCGAGCGGGCATCCGATGCGCTCGGCAATGTCGCACTGGTGCAGAGCTTTGCGCGGGTCGAGGCCGAGGTCATGGGCCTTCGCATGGTGGTCGAGCGACTGTTGCGAGCACAGATGCCCGTCCTCTCCTGGTGGGCGGTGATGACAGTGCTGACGCGCGCAGCGACCACGATCACGCTGCTTGCAATCTTCCTGGTCGGAACATGGCTGTTCTTTCAGGGGCTCAGCACGATCGGCGAGATCGTGATGTTCATGAGCTTCGCGACCATGCTTGTCGGCCGGCTCGAGCAGGTCGCCGGATTCATCAACAGCGTGTTCATGGTAGCGCCGCGGCTGCAGGAATTCTTCGACGTGCTCGACACCGTGCCCGCGGTGCACGACGCTCCGCATGCGATCGATCCCGGTCGTCTGACGGGACGGGTCACGTTCGAGGACGTATCGTTTTCGTATGACGGCAAGCGCGCCGCCATCGCCGATCTCACCTTTGCGGCGGAGCCCGGCGAGGTGATCGCACTCGTCGGTCCGACCGGCGCGGGCAAGACGACTGCGCTTGCGCTGCTGCACCGCGTTTTCGATCCGCAGTCGGGCCGTATCACCATCGATGGAGTCGATCTGCGCGAGATGAAGCTCTCCGCTCTCCGCCGCAATATCGGAGTTGTGTTCCAGGAAGTGCTGCTGTTCAACCGCTCGATCCGCGAGAATCTCACCGCGGGCAAGCCGGACGCCACCGACGACGAGATGATCGATGCACTGAAGCGCGCACAGGCGTTCGACTTTGTCGAACGCAACCCCGACGGGCTGAACGCGGTCGTCGGCGAGCGCGGCCGCTTCCTCTCGGGCGGCGAACGCCAGCGGCTGTCGATCGCGCGGGCGCTTCTGAAGAATCCGCCGATCCTGATCCTCGACGAAGCCACCTCGGCGCTCGATGCCACTACCGAACTCAAGGTGCAGGCTGCACTCGACGAGGTGATGAAGGACCGCACCACCTTCGTCATCGCGCATCGTCTGGCCACCATCCGCAATGCCACGCGGATCCTGGTCTTCCGTGACGGCCGCGTGATCGAGTCCGGCAGCTTCGGTCAGCTGGTCACGCAGGACGGTGCGTTTGCAGAACTGGCGCGCTCGCAATTCCTCATCGCAGAGATCAAAGAGAAGGCTGCTGAAGACGCCGCGGAGTGACCCAGGCAAATACGCTGGCCGACCCGCTACCTGATCCGCTCCAGAATGCTCACGTAATTCGCGACCGCGGCGCCGCCCATGTTGAAGATGCCGCCGATCTCGGCATCTTTCACCTGAATATCGCCTGCACTGCCCATCAGTTGCATCGCGGTGAGAGCATGCATCGACACGCCGGTGGCGCCGATCGGATGGCCCTTTGCCTTCAGCCCGCCCGATGGATTAACCGGCAGCTTGCCATCCTTCTGCGTCATCCCTTCCGCGATCGCACGTGCGCCCTGCCCCTCCGGCACCAGGCCCATTGCCTCGTATTCGATCAGCTCCGCGATGGTGAAGCAGTCATGCGTCTCGACGAACGAAAGGTCGGTGAGCGCGATGCCGGCCTGCGCCAGCGCCCGCTTCCAGGCGAGCGAACAGCCCTCGAACCTCAGGATGTCACGCTTCGCCATCGGCAGGAAATCCTGCACATGCTGGGCGGCGCGAAATGCGATCGCCTTGTCGAGACGCAGCGCGGTCTCGACATCCGCCAGCACGAGCGCTGCCGCGCCGTCGGAGACGAGCGAGCAATCGGTGCGTTTGAGCGGACCTGCGACAAACGGATTTTTCTCGCTCTCCGTCCGGCAGAATTCGAAGCCGAGATCCTTGCGCAATTGCGCGTAGCGGTTGCCGACGCCGTTCTTGTGATTCTTGGCCGCGATCATCGCAAGCGCGTCGGACTGATCGCCATATTTCTGGAAATAGAGTCCCGCGATCTTGCCGAAAATGCCGGCAAAGCCGCCCTCGATATCGGCTTCGTCGCGCACATAGGACGCCTTTAGGAGATTTTTCCCAATCTCGGGTCCGGGCGTTTTCGTCATCTGCTCGACGCCGACCACCAGCACGATCCGGGCCGAGCGCGCTGCGATGCTTTTCAACCCCTGATGCACGGCCGCCGAGCCCGTCGCGCAGGCATTTTCCACGCGCGTGGCGCGCTTGAAGCGGAGGTCTGGAGAGGCCTGCAGGACAAGCGAAGCGGTAAAATCCTGCGCCGAAAATCCCGCATTGAAGTGCCCGAGCACGATCTCGTCGACCTCTTTCGGCTCGACTCCGGCATCGACCAGCGCGCCGGCCGCAACGCGCACGATCAGGCTTTCGACCGTCTCCGCGTCGAGCTTTCCGAACGGGCTGTGAGCGAAACCTACGATACAGGCGGTCATATCCGGCCTCTGCGTGGATCGGTCGAACTTTGGTCGCTTTCTTGTCGGATTAGCAAGGGGACGGTAACAAAAAAACCGAGCTGTTCCGGGTGTTCCGTTTTGCGTTCCGGGGTGCGTTCGGGATAAGTTGCGCAGCCAATCACCGAAACTGGTTCGTTACGACGGGCCGATACCAGCAACCGGACCGTAGCTCGTGAATTTTGGAAATTCGGCCGCATTTCGCGCCGCTTCGCTCGCTCTGGCCTTCACGTTTGGCACTCTCGCCGCGGTCGCACCCGACCGCGCGGCCGCCCAGGCCATGCTGCTGATCGAGGCCGATACCGGACGCGTGCTGCATGCAGAAAATGCCACTCACCCCTGGTACCCGGCCTCGGTAACGAAGGTGATGACGGCTTACGTGACGCTAAAGGCTGTGAAGTCTGGTCGACTGTCCCTCGATACGCTGCTGACGGTCTCGCCAAACGCGGCGGCACAGGCTCCAACCAAGATGGGTTTCCGAAGCGGTTCGAAGATCACCGTCGACAACGCGCTGAAGACGATCATGGTGAAGTCGGCAAACGACATGTCGGTCACTCTGGCCGAAGGTGTCGCCGGGTCGATTGCCGCATTCGCGGAGGAAATGAACCAGGCCGCTGCGCGACTGGGCATGACCCAGACGACCTATGTCAATCCGAACGGACTGCCAGCGGACGCGCAGATCACGTCCGCTCGGGATCAGGCCATTCTCGCGCGCGCGGTCTACAACGAATTGCCTGAATACGAGATGTACTGGCGCATTCCGGCGATCAAGTTTGGCAAGCGCATCATGCGTAACTACAATTCGCTGCTCGGCCGCTATCCCGGCACCGATGGGCTGAAGACCGGCTTTATCTGCGCCTCCGGCTTCAACGTCGTGGTATCGGCAAAACGCAACGGGCGACGTCTGATCGCGGTGATGCTGGGCGCTCCGTCGGGCGGCGTTCGCGCTGTCAAGGTGGCGCAGATGCTGGAGCGCGGCTTTTCGACCGGGGGCTTTACCTGGCTCACTCCGTCGATGGGTACGGTCGAGAATATGAGGCCGGTCGACGCCGCTCCGCCGAATCTGCGCGACGAAATCTGCGGCAAGAAGCGCAAGCGGCCAGCGCGGGAATCGGAAGACCTGGAGGACGAGGCGGAGGCTTCGTTGCCGCCGGGTATGGATCCGAATTCGCCGCAGGCGATCATGCTGTCGAGCCTGCGCACCGCCAACAACAAGCCGTCGGCGCTGCTCGGCGACTACACGCCCCCGGGGCCGACGGTCGAAGTTTTCCTGGGAGCCAGCAAGGGCTCGGTACCGGAGCCGGCAATCGCCACCAGAAAGTCGAAGAAGAAGTCCGTCGCGGCAACACCCGCGCCGGCTGTCGGCGGGACGCCGGCGCAGCCTGTGCAACGGTCCGCAGCGCCGGCTGCTTCCGCGCCGGCGGTGAGACCCGCCCAAAGGACCGCCGCGCCTGCGCCCCATGCCTTCCCGACGCCAATCGCGCCCAAGCAGCCGGCGAAGAAGACAACGCGGAAGAGGCCCGATCCGACGGCAGAGGCGACCGCGCAGCCGAGGGCGCGAAGACCGGCTCAGCCCGCCACCCGGTGACCGCGTCCGACCAGTCCCGTCGCCCGCCGCCGCCGATCCCGCTGACGCTGCTCACCGGCTTTCTCGGTGCCGGCAAGACGACGCTGCTGAACCGGCTCTTGCGGGATCCCGATCTGCGGGACACCGCCGTCCTCATCAACGAATTCGGCGAGATCGCGCTCGACCACCTGCTGGTCGAGAAGATCGACGGCGACATGATGGTGCTGTCGAGCGGCTGTCTGTGCTGCAATCTGCGCGGCGACCTCATCACCGCGCTGGAAAAGCTGCTGCGCAATCTCGATAACGGCCGGGCTTCCTTTGCGCGGGTGATCGTGGAGACCACCGGGCTCGCCGATCCTGCGCCATTGCTGCAGACGCTGATGCAGCACCCCTATCTGGTAATGCGCTTCCGGCTCGACGGCGTTGTGACGCTGGTCGACGCCGTCAGCGGTTCCGATACCCTCGACCATCATCCGGAAGCCGTGAAACAGGCTGCAGTGGCGGACCGAATCGTGCTCACCAAGGCCGACCTGCTGGATTCGTCGGACGGCACCGCGAAACGCGACGCATTGCTCGCCCGGCTGCGCAGGCTCAACCCCGCGGCTCCGATCCTCGACGCGGCCGCTGGCGAAGCGACCGCTGCCGCTCTCACCGGTTGCGGGCTCTACGATCCGGCTCGCAAGATTCCGGATGTGTCGCGCTGGCTTGCCGACGAAGCAATTGCCGCAGCGCACACACACGATCACCATCACCACGACGTGAACCGGCATGACGAGCGGGTTCAGGCCTTCACGCTGTCGACTGAGCGCGCGATCCCCGCGGCGATGCTCGACCTGTTCCTGGAACTGCTGCGCTCCCAGCATGGGCCAAACCTTCTGCGCATGAAAGCCATCGTGAAAATCGAGGAAACACCGGACCGGCCGATGGTGCTGCACGCCGTCCAGCACGTCCTCCATCCCACATCGCAACTCGATGCCTGGCCGGACGCCGACCGGCGAACCCGCATGGTGTTCATCGTCCGCGATATTGAGCCGCGGGTTATCCGCGAATTGTTCGATGCCTTCCTCGGCTACACCACGCCGGACAGGCCGGACGCGACGGCCCTGGTCGACAATCCGCTGGTCCCGTTCGGGGGCCTCGACCGCTAGATCAGAGGGCCGGCCCATCGCCCTTGCCGGCGCAATCGTTAACCACCTCTTGAAACCGGCTGGCGACTCTTCGATGGTAGGGTCATCGCCCTTCGGAGCCGGGAATGGGGTTCTTCAGCCAGCTAATGGGCGATATGGTCTTTCTGCGGGGCGTGCTGCGCGCGCTGCGCATGACCACCCATATTGCAAAGAACCCGGCGCGCATTTTCCCCAATGTGATCGAGGAACTCGCCGCGCGGCACGCCGACGCACCGGCACTGTTGTCGGCGCGCGAGACCTTCAGTTTCCGGCAGCTGTTCGAGCGCTCCAACCGCTATTCGCGTTGGGCGCTGGGCGAGAACATCGAAAAGGGTGACACCGTCTGCCTGCTGATGCCAAACCGGCCGGAATTCATGGCGATCTGGCTCGGAATCACCCGCATCGGCGGCGTCACCGCGCTGGTCAACACCAACCTGATCGGGCAGTCACTGGCACATTGCATCGACATCGTCTCGCCGAAGCATGTGATCGTTGCGGCCGAACTGGCTGCTCAATTCGATGAAATCCGGACGCAGCTGAAAACCGCCCCGACGGTCTGGGTGCATGGCACGGCCGGCAAGAACCGCATCGACAGCGCCGCCGACGGCCTGTCCGGCGAGCCGCTCGAAGCATCCGAGCGGCCGGCACTCACCATCGAGGATCCCGCGCTCTACATCTACACATCCGGCACGACCGGCATGCCCAAGGCGGCCAACATCAATCATTACCGGGTGATGCTCGCCTGCTTCGGCTTTGCCGGAGTGATGGGGACCAAAAAGTCCGACCGCAACTATGTGTGCCTGCCGATGTATCACACCGCGGGCGGGCTCTGTGCCATCGGCTCGCTGCTGGTGAACGGCGGCTCGGTCTATATCCGCGAGCGCTTCTCGGTGCGCGAGTTCTGGGACGACATCGTCAAGCATGACTGCACCATGATGCAGTATATTGGCGAACTCTGCCGCTATCTCGTGAACGCTCCGCCAAATCCGAACGAGACGAAGCACAGGCTCAGACTCGCCTGCGGCAACGGCCTGCGTCCGGATATCTGGGAGGAATTCAAGACACGGTTCCGTATTCCGCTGATCCTCGAGTTCTATGCCGCGACCGAAGGCAATGTGATGATGTTCAATTTCGAGGGCAAGACCGGCGCGGTCGGCCGCCTGCCCTGGTTTCTCGAACATCGATTCCCGACCGCGCTGGTCAAATTCGATGTCGAAACCGAACAGCCGGTGCGCAACGCGCTGGGCTTCTGCGTGCCCTGCCGCGCAAACGAGGTCGGCGAAGCGATCGGCAAGATCGTGAATGACGCCAACAAGCCCGGAAACCGGTTCGAGGGATATGCGCGGCGGGAAGAGACCGAAAAGAAAATCCTGCGGCATGTGTTCATACCGAACGACATCTGGTTCCGCACCGGCGATCTGATGCGCAAGGACGAGAACGGATATTTCTATTTCGTCGACCGCATCGGTGACACCTTCCGCTGGAAGGGCGAGAATGTCTCGACCTCCGAGGTCGCCGAGGCGATCAACCGGTTTCCCGGCATCAGGGACACCAATGTCTATGGCGTCGGCATTCCGGGACGCGAGGGCCGCGCCGGCATGGCCGCGGTCGTGTGCGACGACTGCGACCTCGCCGCGTTCTACCAGCATCTTGAAAAATCGCTGCCCGACTATGCCCGCCCGGTCTTCCTGCGCATCCGCAGGGACATCGACGTGACCGCCACCTTCAAGCAGAAGAAGATCGATCTGGTGAAGCAGGGCTTCGACCCTCACGCGATCGCCGACCCGATCTATTTCAACGATGCGTCGATCCGGGCTTTTGTGCCGCTGGACCCTGCACTGCATGCGAGCATCCAGTCCGGCCAGACGCGCGTATAGACTGGTCCGACAGCTACCCATCGAAATCGGAAACCCATGACCGAAATCAAATCCGCAAGCGACGTGCTCGCGTTCTGGAAAGATGCCGGACCGGACAAATGGTACAAGAAGGATGAAACCTTCGACCGCGCGATCCGCGACGATTTTCTCGCAACCTATGAAGCGGCCGCCGCGGGCCGCCTGAGCTCGTGGGAAAGCGCCCCCGACAGCGCACTCGCCCTTGTCATCGTGCTCGACCAGTTTCCGCGCAACATGTTCCGTGGCAGCCCACGCGCCTTCGCGGCCGATGAGCGCGCTAGAAACGTTGCCGGCGCCGCGATCTCGCAAGGTTTCGACGAGTCCGTCGGCAAGGAGCTGCGGGCATTCTTCTATCTCCCGCTGATGCATTCGGAAGACATCGAGGATCAGGAGCGGTGCGTCGAACTGTGCCGGGCGCTCGGCGACGAGAACAATCTGAAATATGCCGAACTGCATGCCGACATCATCCGGCGCTTCGGTCGCTTCCCGCATCGCAATCCGGTGCTGAACCGCGACACCACGCCGGAGGAACAGGCGTTTCTCGAAAGCGGCGGATTCGCCGGATAGTCCAGAGCAAATCCTCTCGTGTTCGCGTCACACGGGTCCCGGTTTTGCGGCGCGCCGTTGCACACTGCGCCGCGCGCCCAGGGTCTGCTTCGCATTCATCGCCGCTCACGCAGCAGACGGCGGATGATCTTGCCGGTCGTGGTCATCGGCATGTCTTCGATGAAATCGATCTCGCGGGGATATTCGTGCGCCGACAGCCGCGTGCGCACAAAATCCTGGAGTTCGGAGACCAGCGTCTCGTGCGGCGTATTCACGCCCGCCTTCAACACCACGAAAGCCTTGACGATCTCGGTACGCAGCGGATCGGGCTTGCCGATGGCGGCCGCGAGCGCCACCGCCGGATGCCGGATCAGGCAATCCTCGATCTCGCCCGGTCCAATGCGATAGCCGGACGACGTGATGACATCATCGTCGCGGCCGACGAAATGAAAATATCCATCGTCGTCCACAACCCCCTGATCGCCCGTGGTCATCCAGTCACCGATGAATTTGTCGCGCGTCGCGTCGGCCCGGCCCCAATATTCGAGAAACATCACCGGGTCCGGCCGGCGCACGGCAATCTGCCCAATCTCACCATGTCTGACGGGGATGCCTTCGATATCGACGACCGCCACCTCATGCCCCGGCACCGGCTTGCCGATCGCACCCGGCCGCGACACGCCGAGCATGGCACAGGACGACAGAACCAGATTGCATTCGGTCTGACCGTAGAATTCGTTGATGGTCAGACCGAATGCTTCGCGGCCCCATGCGAGTGTTTCCGATCCAAGCGCCTCGCCGCCGGAACCGATGGTGCGCAGACGCAGGTCGTATCGGCCCCGCGGATTCGGCGCGGCACGCAGCATGCGCAGCGCCGTCGGCGGAATGAACGCGTTGCGAACGCCGGTACGCACCATCAGCGCATAGGCCTCTTCCGGATCGAACTTGTCGAAGCGATGCGCCACCACTGCAACCCCATGATGCAGGGAAGGCAACAGCGCATCGAGCAGCCCGCCCGCCCAGGCCCAGTCGGCGGGCGTCCAGAACCGGTCACCCGGCTGGGGGAAGAAATCGTGCGGCAACTCGATGCCCGGCATGTGTCCCGGCAGCACGCGATGGGCGTGCAGCGCACCCTTCGGAGGGCCGGTGGTGCCGGACGTATAGATCATCATCGCCGGATCGTCGGCGGAGGTGTCCACCGGCGCGAATGCGTCCGATGCCGCCTCGATCAGAGAACCGAAACCGTATGCGCCATCAGCCTCGCCTTCGGTCGATACGACGAGCGCCAAATCGGGCAGCGCCTCGGGCAGCGTCTTGACCTTGAGCACGCCGAAGCCGTTGGTAATCAGCGCCTTCGCGCCGGAATTCCGCAACCGGTAGCTTAACGCCTCGGTACCAAAGAGGAGTGCCAGCGGCAGCGCCACCGCGGCGAGCTTGTAGATCGCGACATGAGCGATCACGGCCTCCGGCCCTTGCGGCAACAGGATCGCCACCCGGTCGCCACGGTCGATCCCGTGAGCGCGCAGCGCGTTGGCAAGCCGGTTCGACATCTGCATCAGCGCGCCGAAAGTCACGGTCTCAGTGCGGCCATCGTCGTACACATGGATGACGGCAGCACGATCGGGCTCGCGCATCGCCCAGCGATCGCAGACATCGACGCCGATATTGTATCGATCAGGAATCGTCCAGCGGAATTCGCGGTAGAGCCTGTCGTAGTCGTGGATCGGAGGAAGCATCCCGGCGGCCTTGCGGGCAGGAAGCTAGTCGGGCAAGGCTGCCGCGTCCAGCGATTGGTGCATGCAATGAGCGAAAGCAGCCCCGCGACTCTGCAATGGCGCCCGATGATGATGGCCGATCTGCCCGAAATCGACGATTTGTCGGCGCGCATCCACCCTGATTTTCCGGAACGGCCCGAGATTCTGGCAGAAAAATTCAGCCTGTTTCCGGGCGGCTGTTTCGTGATCGGCGAAGCAGAGGCGCGGATTCAGGGCTATTGCTTCTCGCATTGCTGGACCTTCGGTCCGCCACCCGCCCTCGACACCCGGCTCGGGGCGCTTCCGCAGCAACCAAGCGCATATTTCATTCACGACCTGACGATCGAAGCCTCGCTGCGCCGCAGGAACCTCGCCTCGCTTCTGGTTACGCGGCTGATCGAAATTGCGCGCAGCATTCCGGTCGACCGGATGATGCTGGTCGCAGTGAGCGGCAGTGAGCCATTCTGGACACGAATGGGATTTCGCAGAACGGCGGACCAGATGCTGCAGGCTGCGGCCCGCGAAAAATATGGCAGGCACGCGGTGCAGATGGATCGTGAGGTCTGGTGACGTCACTGCCAGTCGGAACCCGCCGAAAGGCGCCGCGAATGGCCCCAGAAAGACTATTGCGCCAGTTGAGAAACGCGCTGATCGGGCGCCGCCAATACCAGCGCCCAGAATACCTTGTATTTCGTATTCGGCACATACACCGCAGCGATGCCCATCTGGGTCGCGCCCTTCAGCAGCATATTCGCCTTATGTGACGGCGAGTCGCGCCAGCCCGAGAAAGCCTCGGCCAGCGTGTGATAGCCGGCGCCGATATTCTCCGCGCCGGTCTGCGCGCGATAGCCGGATTTGCGCAGGCGCTGCTGGAAATTGCCGGCGACGTTATGGTCGAGCTTGTCCTTGGTCGCCATCGCGCGGGCCTGCTCTTCGGCCATCCGCATCAGCTGCGGATCGAGCGTGACCTCACCCAGCATGTTGTTGCGCCGGTAGCCGGAGATCATCGACGCCGCCGCCTGCGGATCGAGCCTGGCGCCGTCCCGGGCCATGCTCTGGTAGAAGGTGGGCTGCGACGGCAAGGGCTCGGTCGCGCAGCCGCTCAATGCGAGCCCGAGCGCGCAGAGAAATGCAATACTCATCGGCCAGCCGCCCGCCATGTCTCTGAAATTCCCCGATCCACCGACTTGGCCGCAAAATGGTAACCGGACCGTAAATATCGGCCGGAGATCCCAAAATCACCGGGCTTTCGGCTTTTTTGGGGCCGGCGGCTTCGGAGCCTCGGATTCCGGCTCCGCAACGGCATCGGCCATGCCCTCGATCTGAATATACCGGTGCGGATAGGGCATCACGATGCCTTCGGCCCGGAACCGTTCCAGGATCGAGAAGCAGATATCGCTCTTGATTCCGGCCCCGTCCACCAGGTTGCGGACCACCCAGCCAAGCTCGAAATTAATCGCGCTGTCGCCGAATCCGGTCAGGAACACGGTGGGCGGCGGATGGTCCATGACATGCGGATGCGCTTTCGCGATCTCAAGCAGGATGTCTCTTACCTTGCCGACATCGCTGTCATAGCCGACGCCAAGCGTCACCGCGACTCGTGCGAAGGTGTCGGAATGGGTGCGGTTCTTCACCACCTGGGTAATCAGCTCGGAATTCGGGATGATCACGCTGGCGCGGTCGCCGGTCTCGATCTCGGTCGCGCGCACATGAATGCGGCGCACCTTGCCCTCCTCACCCTTCACATTGATGATGTCGCCGACCCGGATCGGCCGCTCGGCGAGCAGGATCAGTCCGGAGACAAAGTTCGACACCACCGATTGCAGGCCGAAACCGATGCCGATGGAAAGCGCGCCGGCGACCAGCGTGATCCTCTGAAAATCGACGCCGAGCTGCGCAAGCGCAAACGCGACGGCGACGATCACCCCGAGATAGCCGAAGATCGTGGAGACGGAATTCTGCAGGCTGGGGTCGAGCGTGGTGCGCGGCAGGAAGCGGGTATTGAGCCAGGACTGAACTGCGCGGGTCGCGAGAACGCCGATCGATAGGATCGCGAAAGCGATCAGGATCGTGGTGAGCGAGATCGATATCTCGCCGATACGGAAACCGAAGGTCGCGTCCTTCACCACACCGACGAAATCGGCGGCGAAGATGCCCCAGGGACCAAGCAGTGGCATCAGCACGACCAGCACCAGCAGCACGCGGATGACCGCAGACAAGAGCGTGCCGAGAAGCTCGATCGATCGGGGCTTCATCCCGAAGAAATGAGCGACCGAGCGACCGCGCGGCGAGGAAGCCGCCAGCACTTCGGTGAAAAGCGCGTCGATAAACGTCAACAGGATGTAGAGCGCGCCGATCAGCCCGAGTGCGGACAGAAAGCGCCCGGCGAGGAAGGCAGCGAGCCCGATATAGCCGGTCACCAGCGCGGCGACGATGCCGATCGCAAGCAGCCAGCCGGCACTGCGCAGCCAGCCGGCGCCGGCAACGTCATCCTCGAGCGATGCGCGGTGGCCCATCAGGAACAGGAAGCGCCCAAGAAGCGTGACGATGGACGTTGCGAAGATCGCATTGGCCGCAATCGTGAGCGCGAGAGGCGCGACGATGGTTTGCAGCACCGCGTTGATCAGAAGCACGGCGGCGAGAATGCGCGCGCCCCAGACCAGCTTCGACGAGATCAGACGTGATGTCTCTTCCTGCACGGAGAGCAGCCGGCGATCCGGATCGCCGGGTGCGAACAGGCCCACGGCAACGCCACGGCCAAACGCCGCAATCGTGACCGCGATTGCAAGTGACAGGCCGATATTGCCGACCCGCTCGGTCAGGAGGTCGAACGCGCTCAGGATCAAAAGGGCGCCCAGCACGACAGCGGGCGCCGTGATGGTGACGCGGAGCAGCGACAGCAGCGCAAAGAAGGACTTCGCGAACCGCGTGCCGAGCTCTTTGGGGCGGAAATCGCGGCGCACGAACCAGCGCAGGAAAACAGCCGCGCAGGCGAAGAATACCAGCAGGGCAGCACCCGCCGCCGCGATCTTCCAGCCGGTCGCGGTGGCGCGCAGATGATCCATCCAGCCCTGTGCCACCAATACGACGCCGTGCCAGGCGTCGGGAGCAGCCTTCGCCGCCCGCGCCCAGAGGGCGGGGTCGAGCGCACTCGAAGACCGGCCGAGCAATTGCTGCGTGAACAATGCCCGGCGCCGATCCGTGATCCGCGCCGACAGATTGTCAGCCCGCAATGCCAGCAGACGCGCCTGCTTGAGCGCACCATCGAGCGCCGCGCGTCGCTCCTCGAGCCGCGTGCGCTCCGCCGCAAGCTTTGGATCTTCTTGCGGCTCGCCATCGTCCGGAGCTTCGCCGAGCTGCTTCAGCCGGGTTTCGACATCGGCGATTCGGCTTTCCAGCGACGTCACGATCTCGCGCAATTCATCGCGCAGCGGCTCCAGCCGGCCACGGTGCTGAACCAGCGTCGAGTCGCCGATGTCGGGGCTGCGCAGCGATGTCTCGATCTGCTCGATTGCCTCCCGCAGCGGCTCGATCGCAGCCATGGTGCGGGCGAGCCTCGGCCGCTTCGGTGCATCGGCCGATGCGGCCGGCTGCGCCGCCGGGGTTGCGGACGGAGCGGACGGAGTTTCTTGTGTCGATGCGGGAGCAGTCGGTTTGGCGGGAGCGGCGGACTTTGCTGCCGGCGCGGCATCCTTCGACGGCTCGGCTTTGGGCTCGGGACCTTGCGCACCAGCCGGAGACGGGACGCCCGCCGCCACGGCAAGGATGAGCGATGCAGCGAAAAAGCCGCGCGTCAGACAGCGAATAGGCATGGGGACAGGTTCAAACAGCGGAATCGGAGGGCATTGTGGCATGCTCGCCCACGCAATCCCCCCATGCAAGCCGCCGGGCCTGCCGGAAGCGGTCGCCGTCGCGTTTCGACAGCAGATGCTGGCGCGCCGTCCCGGATTGCTCGCACAATGTGAGGGCTACCGTGCCGCCCCGGACCTGCACGGGCGCGATCACCCGCGCTGCGACCGGAAGCGGTTCGCGGCGCGAGGCCGCCAGATAGATAAACTTTTCGTCCTCCCAGGGCACATCGGCGGCCTTGATCCGCCGGTGCATCCGCGAGCGCGCCACCCGGCGTGAGAAGTGGCACCAGTCGGGCGCGCCAAGCGGGCAGGCAAAGGCATGCGGACAGGGCGCCACGAGATGCGCGCCGCTCGCGATCAGCCGGTCACGGACCGACAGGATGCGTGTCCATCCCGCCGGCGTGCCGGGTTCGACCACCACCAGCATGTCGCCCGTGCCGGCCCACAGCCGGTCCACCAGCGCCGCCTGCACCAGCGGCGCCAATTCATCCAGCACATAGGCCAGAATGACGAGATCGTGGCGAGCCTGCGGCAATGCTGCGGTCGCAATGTCCTGCGCCAGCCAGTCCGTGCGTTCGAGAGCGAGGCGCGGCAGCAACGTCTCACCCCATCGCCGGATTGCGGGACTTTGTTCGATCAGCGTCGCGCTCGACAGATCCGGCCAGAGATCGCAGGCGGCGAATGTCGCCGTGCCCGGGCCGGCGCCGACATCCAGCACGCTCGTTGGTGAGAAATCCGGCCGCAATTGCGCGACCGCGTCCAGACTGGCGTGGATCGCCGCATAGGTCGCCGGCATGCGCACGGCGAGATAGGCGCGCGCGGACAGGTCGTCGGACAAATGCGCGCGGCCGTCGCGGGTTTCGCTGCGATAGCGCCGGGAGAGGCGCTCGGAAGCGGCCTGCAGATCGGCAAGCGGGATGCCGTCGACGGCATCGTCCACGGCCTTGTGCAATGCGGCTGGCAGTTGCATTCTTGGAACAATCCAGTCCTCAACATTGCGGCTAAAGCCGCATTTTCTAACTCGCATGGATCGCGCGCTGCTCGACCGGGAGATACTTAATGGCCGACGATCGATCCATTTGGGGCATTCACATGGGTCTCCTACATGAAGACCGTCCTATAAAGGAGGGCTATATAGCTATCGGATGGAAAGCTGTTGGCGACCTGGCTCGGCTTCCGAAAACGAGAGATGCGTTCAAAACGGCCCTCGTTTCTGCTTATCCTGACACCAAAGCTGGCGCAGTCCCAGTGAATGCGGGAATGCTATTTAAATTTGCCGTCGAGATGAAGGTGGGCGACCTGGTTGTCTATCCATCCAAGCCGGATCGGATGGTCAACATAGGGCGAATTGAAAGTGATTACTTCTATAATGACGACGGTGGCGGTGGGCCAAATCAGCGTCGCGTAACTTGGCTAAAAAGTATGCCAAGAACCACATTTTCTCAAGACGCGTTACACGAGATCGGATCGGCAGTCACCCTTTTTCAGATCAAAAACCACCCTGAGGAATTCACAGCTGCATTGGAAGGAACACCTATCGCCGCGGCTGATGTTGACGAGGAGCAGAAAACTTCTGCCTCTGAGAATATTGAAGACTCAACTGTCGATTTTGTTCTCAAGCAACTAAAGACGAAGATTAACAGCTATCAATTTGAGCAATTCGTTGCCCATTTGATTGAATGTATGGGATATCATGCTCGCGTCACTCCTGCGTCGGGAGATGGCGGAGTCGACATCATCGCTCACAAGGACGAACTTGGATTTGAGCCGCCCATCATCAAAGTTCAGTGCAAGCAAGTTCTCAGCAATATTGGTCAGCCCGAAGTAGCGCAACTCTACGGCCATGTTGAAAGTCGCGAACATGGATTATTCGTTAGTCTGGGGGGCTATACGCCTCAGGCGCGCCAATTTGAGCGGAGCAAACACAATCTAAGGCTCGTTACAGGGGAAGAACTCGTCGAACTGATATTTAATCACTACGAGAATTTCGATCCCCGCTATCAATCATTGCTTCCGATGAAGCGAGTATACATTCCCGGTATCGTTTGAATCGGGCATTTCGGACGCGGCCTGTAACTCAAGCGATATGTCGTCGTGAGCATCGACGATCGCTGCACAAAAAGACGGAAGCTCCATGCGTCGATTTCAACGGAAATAGCGCTGGGTGCAACCGCCTTGAAGGCGTTTCAACATTCGCTCGCACCGCGAAAAGCGGATTCCTGAGCCAAGCACTGGATCTCCACTGCGTGGATTAACGAAGCTTGGCGGGGCCTAAATCAGCCCTTCTGCTTCATCCGTGCCGCAAGTTCATCCGCGGCGCGGGCCAGCAGTACGGTATCGACTCCGGCTGCGACGAAGGTGTAGCCCCAGTCGATATAGCGCTTCGAGTCCTCGACGCTGCCGGCAAGAATTCCGGCGGCCTTGCCGGCCTTGCGCAGCTTGTTGCCGGCCTTCTCGATTTCGGCCTGGATCACCGGCGACAGCGGCTGGCCAATCAGGCCGAACGAGGCAGACAGGTCGGAGGGACCGATGAATACGCCATCCACGCCGTCCACCGCCGCGATTGCATCGATCTCCGCCAGCGCCTCGCGGGTCTCGACCTGCACCAGCACCGCGACCTCGGCATCGGCCTTCTTCAGGTAATCCTTCACCCGGCCGTAGCGGCTTGCGCGCCCCGATCCGGTGACGCCGCGGATACCAGCGGGCGCATAGCGCGCGGCAGCGACCGCCTTCCTGGCTTCCTCGGCATTCTGCACATAGGGCACGAGAATCGTCTGCGCGCCGACATCGAGCACGCGCTTGATCAGCACCGAATCGTTCCAGGCGACGCGCACGACCGGCGACGCCGAACCGCCCTGGACGGCCTGAAGGTGCCGCAGGATATCAGGCACCTCGTTCGGCGAATGCTCGGTGTCGAGCAGCAGCCAGTCGAAGCCGCTGTCCGACACGATCTCGGCGGCGACGTGGTTCGCCAACGTGCACCACAGGCCGATCTGCACATCACGACGCAGAAGACCCTGCTTGAAACGGTTGACCGGAAAATCCATCGGGGGGTCAGACGAACTGCACGGCCACGCTGCCGAGCGGGCCGAAATCGGCATGCAGCGTGTCGCCGGGATTGGCCCAGACCGGTCGCGTGAACGAGCCGGACAGCATCAGGTGACCGGGTTCCAGCACGGTACCGAAAACGCCGACCTTGTTGGCAAGCCAGGCGATCGCCATTGCCGGGTGGCCGAGCACGCCTGCGGCAATGCCGGTCTCTTCGATCTCCGAGTTGCGATAGAACACAGCGCCGACCCAGCGCAGGTCGACGTCATTCGGACGTACCGGACGGCCGCCAAGCACAATGCCGGCGGCGGCGCCGTTGTCGGACACGGTGTCGAAAATCTTGCGCGGATTCTGCACCCGTGCGTCGATGATCTCGATCGAGGGAACGACATATTCGGTCGCACGAAGCACGTCGACAAGCCCGACACCGGGGCCCTTCAGCGGCTCCTTCAGAATGAAGGTCAACTCCGGCTCGACGCGCGGCACGCAATAGTCTGAATGCTTCACCTTGGCACCGTCGGCGACCAGCATGGAATCCAGCAGATGACCGTAATCCGGCTCATCGATCTGCGAGGATTGCTGCATCGCCTTGGAGGTCAGGCCGATCTTGTGGCCGATCAGCTTGGCGCCCTTCTCGATCTTTCGCTGGGTGACGCCGCTGGAAATCGCGTAGGCATCCTCGATGGTGATATTTGGCCAGGTGACCGAGAGCTGCGTTGCCTGTTTCTTGGTCGCCTCGGCGGCGAGCAGGATGTCGACCGCCTTGGCGCGGTCCTGATCTGAAAGCATGATTGAAGTCCGTACGCTGGATTGCGGAGATTCGGATTGCGGTTATGGCGCGGGCTGCAGTTCGATGTCGCCGGCCGTCAGATAGTCCCACATCCGCTCGCGGATGCGGCCGTCCCAGGTCGCGCGGGCTCTCGCCTCGGCTTCCGTGAAAACGGGGGCGGACTCTGCGCATCCGGATGCGAGCGCGTCAAGTTCGATACGGGCCGCGTCTTCCAGATACCAGGTCAGCACCACCGCTTCTTCGAGGGAAGAGCCGGCGGTCACCACGCCGTTGCCGCGCATCAGGATGCCTCGCCCCTCTCCGAGCATCGCGGCGAGCGCTTCCGCCTGCTGGTCGGTGCGCAGCAGCTGCGGATCGTTCCAGAGCGCGGGCGCGGGATGGAAATAGCTGCCGAAGCCGTGACGCGGCTGCGGCACGCGGCCCATCGCCGCAAGGCTCATCGCCTTCGGCGGCATCGAGCGGACGATGCCACCGACATCGGGACGCCGCCGGTAAATCTCACGGTGGATACGGACCTCGCCGAGCACGCCATCCGGCAGAGCCCCGTCGAGCGGCACGACGGCACAGGCATCGCCCGGCTTCACCAGCCCCATCGGGACAGGCGGACAGACGAGGAAACGCTCGGCATCGATGCGCGCGCTGCAATGGCCATAGGCATGCGCAAGGCCGCCGCGCGCCACCGCACGGGCGGCGACACGTACCAGCCGGACGAGGTCGGGGCCGGCGGGGCTCAGTTGCGAAACTCTTTGATCTGCGGCTTCGCGCCCCATTCGCAAAACCCTTTCGGATCGAACGGGAACTGGCGCTCGCGATACAGCAATTCGTCGGCGATCTCGCGCACGCCGGACGAATATTCGAACACCATGCCATCCGGGCCTTCGAAATACAGGAAGCGCGCCGAGGAGGTCGGATGCCGTCCGGGACCGAACACCATCGGGACCTGACGATCAGACAGGAAGTTGTACGAGCGCATCACGTCGTCGCCGCTTTCGACCTGATGGTTGATATGCTGGATGCCGGCGCGGTTGGTCGGAAACAGCGCGATGGTGTGGTGGATTTCGTCGATGCGCAGCAGCGCGGCGTCACCGATCCGGTCGGAGACGCGGGCGTTGCAGACGCTGGTCCAGAACGCTTCGTCGCGCGCCGCGTCGGTGGTGCACAGCCCGACATGGCTGAAGCCGGTGATGCCGGCGTCGCGCTCGCCGTGATAGCGGCGGTTGCTGAAGGCCGGGCGCCAGACCAGCTCGATCCGGTTGCCGGTCGGATCGTTGAAGGCAATGAAGCGCCGCACTCGCCGCAGGTCCGCTTCCTTGTCCGTGCCGACATGAACCGGGTGACCGAGCTTGTCGAGTTCGGCGGCTGCCAGTTCCAGATCCGCACTTTCCGCCACCTCGAACGCGACCGTCTGATCGGCCGGTGAGCCCGCAACATAGCACAGGGTGTGCTCACGCTGGTCGGATTTGAGATAGACACTGTCCTTCGACTGATAGGTGATTTCCAGACCGAGAATGTCGCGGGCAAATGTCGTGGCTCCGTCGAGATCGGCGGTGCCAAGACGCACGTAGGAAATGTCCTGCAGATTGATCATCGCAGTCTCCTCAGGCGGATGCAGCGCGGCGCGCATCGCGGCCGTCCGCGGACCCGCCGAATTCAGGGATACGGCATTCGCTGCCCCAGGAACACAGGCCCTCGGCTCCGGCCGGATATTGCCGCGGCCTGCGCTCGGGATCGCGGGACGCACCCTCGGCGACGAATCCGAACATCACGTCGGTCGGGCCGGCGAGCGTCAGGAAAAGCTGGTCGGATGCGGGACGGCGTCCGGGACCATGCAGAATTCCGATCTGAAGATTTTGCGCGACATAGTGATTGCGCATCAGAAGGTTCACATTCTCGACGCCGTATTCGACCGCGAGTATGCCTGCGCGCGTCGCCGGAAACAACGCCACGCGATGATGCGCGCCATCGAAAGCGAGATACGCGGCGTCGCCGGCATAATCCGTGACGGTCGTTCCCAGCGCGCCGCGCCAGATCGACAGGTCGCGCTCCACGTCGGTCGAGCGGAGCATCACATCCTGTAGTCCGGTCACGCCCGCGTCGCGGCTCGGGAAATAGCGCCAGCCGGAATTCAGCGGACGCACCACCAGCTCGATCCGGTTGCCGCTGAAATCGCGGAACCACAGCATGGTGCGGCATTTGCGCTGCGCGCATTCCTCCGGCGTTCCGCTCTCTGCAACCACGCCGAGTTTGCGCAGGCTGAAGCGCGCGGCGTCGAGATCGGTCGGGTAGCGCACTTCAAGACCGATCGCCTGCTCGGCCCGGGCCTCCTTGACAAGGACCAGAGTGTGGTCTCGGAAGTCCGAGCGGAAGGTTGCGATCGTTTCGGTTCGGTCGATCGGTTCGAGGCCGAGCACGTCCATCGCATAACGCGCCGCGACAGCCAGGTCGTCCACCGGTAGCCTCACATAGCGCAATTGCTCAAGCATCGGACGCCCTCAATCCACGCGGACGCATACATTCTTCAACTCGGTGTAGAATTCAAGGCTGTGCAGCCCTCCTTCCCGCCCGATGCCGGACTGCTTGGAGCCGCCGAAAGCCACCCGGAGGTCGCGCAGGAACCAGCTATTCACCCACACGGTGCCGGCTTCCAGCAGCCGCGAAACGCGGTGGGCACGAGCGAGATTCGTGGTCCACACCATCGCGCACAGCCCATAGGCGGTATCGTTCGCAAATGCGAGAGCCTCGTCCTCACTGTCGAATGGACGGATATGGACGCAGGGCCCAAAAATCTCCTCGCGGACCACGCTTGAGTCTTCCGGCAAGCCGGTCCAGATCGTGGGCTCGATCCATGCGCCGCCGGAGAATGCTGTCGGCATCTCCAGAACACCGCCACCTGTCTGCACCTGCGCGCCGGCACGCCTGGCGGCCTCGTAATAGCCCGCGACCTTCTGGCGGTGCTCCAGACTGATGAGCGGACCGAAACTCGTCGTCTTGTCGTTCGGATCGCCGGGGCGGAGCGCCTCGGCCTTCGCCTTCAGTGCGGCGACGAAACGCTCGAACACCGGCCGCTCGACATAGAGCCGCTCGGTCTGGAGGCAGATTTGTCCCGCGTTCAGGAACACTGCCCGCGCGGTCTGTTCGGCGGCGACATCGAGATTGCTGTCGGCGAAAACGATGCCGGCATTCTTGCCGCCAAGCTCGAACGATACCGGTCGGACGCCGTCGGCCGCCGCCTTCATGATCGCAGCACCCGTGCGGGTCTCGCCGGTGAACGTGATGGCGTCAACGCCGGGATGGCGCGTCAGCGCTTCGCCGGCCGATCCCGGTCCGCGGCCATGCACGACGTTATAGACGCCGTCCGGAATGCCCGCTTTGGCCATGACCTCGCCGAGCAGCGCCGCGGTTGCGGGCGTCTCCTCCGAGGGCTTCACCACCACGGTGTTGCCGCAGGCGAGCGCCGGCGCGACCTTCCAGGTCATCAGCAGCAGTGGAAGATTCCACGGACAGACCACCGCGATGACGCCCTTCGGCTCGCGCAGGGTGTAGTTGATCGCGTCGCCGCCATCCGGCGTCTTCATCGTGAAGAACTCGGTACCGTGGCTTTGCATCACATTGGCGAAGGCGCGGAAATTCGCCGCGCCGCGCGGGATGTCGAGATGGCTTGCCATCGTCACGGGCTTACCGGTATCGGCGATCTCGGCAGCAAGGAAATCTGCAAAACGCGCCTCGATGCCATCGGCGATGCGATGCAGCGCGGCCGCACGTTCGGCAGGCGAGAGCTTGCCCCATGGTCCCTTCAGCGCGCGCCGCGCCGCCGCCACCGCGTGGTCGACATCGGCCGGGGTCGCCTCCTCGACCAGCGCATGCACCGCGCCGGTCGCAGGGTTCACGTCGTCCATGATTTGACGGGCGCCGCCCGGGAGATACGCGCCATCGACGAAATTCGAGATGCGGGTATGGATCATCAGTGCCACACTCAGTTCGACGCGTGCTTCGGCGGGATGACTTTGACGGTGTCACCGATCTCGAAGACCATCAGATCCTCCCCGGAAACAAGTGGACCCTGATAGGTCTTCCTCGTCTCGGCCATCATGTCGTCGACCGTGGGCGCAGGCACCGGCGCGCCGAAGGCAGGGCCGCCGAAGAACACCAGATGCGTGTAGGCCGCGAGCTTTGGCCTGGTCCTGGCGAAGACCTCGCCGCATTGCTCTGGTGAGGTATGCAGGTCGAAGATCGATTTAAGCGCCGGTCGTGCCTGCAGAAGCTTCGGGCTTGCCACCAGAACCTCGTGCAGCAGCAGATCGACACCCGTGCCGTGCTTGATGACGTTTTCGTCATAGCGGGTATCGCCCGAGATCAGGACCGACCGCCCGTTGTAGTCGACGCGATATCCCACCGAGGGCTTGGTCGGCCCGTGATCGACGGTGAAGGCGGTCACCCTGACACCGTTGCGATCATATACAACGCCGTCCTGTTTGAACTCATGTCCTGCAATTCCGGCGTGCGGCTCGGTGGAACGCGCCTTCACGTCGGCGTCATAGGCCTTCGCCAGTTCGAAAATGAACTGCGCGTTGCCGGCGGGGCCGTAGACGTCCAGCACCTTGGTGCGGCTCCCCCAGGCGAGGCGAAGCCGGCCGGTCAGCCAGAGATCGGGCAGGCCTACGATGTGATCGGAGTGAAAATGGGTGAGGAAAACCGCGGTGAGATCGCTCGCCTTGGTGTTGGCCTGGTAGAGCCGCTCGACTACGCCACGTCCGGCGTCGAACAGCAGCGTTTCCTCCCCGGCGCGCACCAGCGTCATCGCGCCGGCGCGGCCTTGAGGCATTTTCCCGCCGAAACTCCCCGGCTCAACGATGGGCGAGCCGGTGCCGAGCAAGGTGACGGTGATGTCTGGGGCGGCGTCGCTCTGAGCCTGCGCCGCCGGGAGAGGAATCGCCATCCACGCGATCGTGACGATGGTGGCGATTCTGCATGCCTGGATCATGCGAACACCGGCGCGATATCGAAATAGATGCGCAGCGACTTCACGAGATCGCCATTTCGCTCAAGCACGGTGACGACGGGGATCGTCACCTGCCGGCCATCCTTGCGAAGATAGTCGACATTGGTCTCCAGGAAGGTGCGATCCGCCGTGTCGGCGACGTTGATGACGTTGTGCTTGATGCCGTCGATCGCGGAGAAAAGCTGGCCAATGCCCTGCTTCACCTGCTCGCGGCCCTTCATCGCCGGGTTGTTGCCGACGACGACCTCGACATCCGGCGTCAGGCCCGCCACGAAGTCGTCCAGACGCATTGCGTCGATATGCGTGTAGAGATTGGAGAACCAGTGCTGCTGCATTCGCCCCTCCTCAGGCTGCATAGGCCGGGTCGGCCACCATTTTCCGGATGGCGCCGAGGGTGGCGTCGACGGCCTTGACGTAATCGCGCTCCATGATGGCGCGGAACTCGCGCTCTTCCGCGCTGTCGGACGGCGCATCGACAAGCTGCAGCGCGAAAGAAAAGCGCAAACGCAAGTCGCTGTCGTCGCCGAGGATCTCGTTGACGATGAAACCGTCGACATTGCCGGATTCGCGCACGAAGACGACCTTGTCCTCGGGATAGAGCGTGATGCGCTCGCGCGCATCCTCGCCCCGGAACACGATGTCGCGCACCAGTCCGTTCTCCGAGCGCGAGACCACATCGCATTTCGCCATGCCGGGGACGAATGGGAGCGCGTTCTCGGCCTTCATCACCAGACCGCGCCAGATTTCGCTCCGGCTCAACTTTGGCTGCCCGGCAACATCGTTCGCGGCCACCTCTTTCGAAACATAGATCATGTTGACTCCTGTCGGTTGCTCCAGTTGGGAAAGCGGGTCACGGCCACTTTCAGGCCGGCGTGTTCGCGTCTGTGCGCTTTTCTTCACGCCGAATTCGATATCTCCGGGTCGATCGCGATTCCGTTGCGGCGAAAGAATGCGCATGCGGCGGGATGAAAAAGCTCCGCCGTGGCGGACGGCCAGTCAGCCATGTCGCCGAGCGAGGGGTATCGGATGCCTCGCATGGAGAGGCGTTCGAGGATTTTGGTTACGACCTCATGCGGAGTAGCGCTCCACACTGCCAGTCCCTGCTTGAATGACAGCAAGGTCACGTCCGGCGCACGCTTCGATCCCGGTTCCGCGACCCGGCTGGCCTGAACGCGCGAAGCGGATACCCTGAAAGGGTTCGCTGCATTGATCCGGGCAATGGTCTGATCGCCGATCTCGATCCAGTGTGCGCCTGCCATCTCGAGCAGTCCCGGGACCGCGGGAGCGATCGTGCCGGGACCGAAGGTCAGAAGATTCCAGGTGGTCGCATCGATCCGGCCGGAAGCCAGGGCGTCCGCAACGGCCGGCGGCGCGATGTCGACCAATTCCACCGCGTCGAGGATGCCCCAGCCGTCGCGCAGCAGCGCTTCAGTCAGCAGGCGAACCGAACTCGGACGCGCGGGCACACCAATTCGCTTGCCGCGCAGGTGTTCCGGAGACCGTATCTGTCCGGAAATCACGAGCACGCCGAAAGCGACATCGTAGAGTGCGGCCGCCATTTTCAGGTCGGCATTGGCGCGATCGTAAGCATGCCAGTCGGGTCCGCTCTGGTGGATCGCGGGCAGGAAATCCACGGTGGTCACGATCGGCAGATGAAGCGGCTTTGCCTCCGGGGCGAGTGCATTGATTGCATTGATCGAGTCCGGGAGAGGCATCGCGACGATCCCGGCGCGGAGCGGACTGCCATTCGCGCAGAGAGCATCCGCCATTTGCGCATTGGCGCGGTGCAGCGGCGTCGTGACCGGCGCCGGAGAATAGATGTCGACTCGTATCTCGTTCATGCTCAAGGCTCAGATCCCGACGAGCGTTCGTGGCAAATAGAGCGCGATTTGCGGAAACAGGACGAGGAGACAGACCATTGCAAGCATGGCGAACCAGAACGGCCAGATGCCGCTGAAAATCCGGCGCATCGGCACATCCGGCACGATCGACTTCACGACGAAGACGTTGATCCCTACCGGCGGCGATATCATGCCCATCTCCAGCAGGATCACCACGATGATGCCGAACCAGACCAGATCCCAGTTGAGCGCAATCGCGATCGGAATCACGACCGGAAGCGTCAGCACCAGCATCGCCATGCTTTCGAGAAACATCCCGAGCACCAGATAGGCGGCGACGATTGCGGCAAGGACGCCGAGTTCGCCAATTGGCAGGCTGGTGAGCAGGGTGATCAGCCGTGTCGGCAATTCGGTGAGCGACATGAAGGGGATAAAAACGAACGCGCCGATCAGGATCATGAAGATTGTAGCGGTCGCGCTCATCGACTGGAGGACGACGATCCTCAGCTTTTCCAGCGTAAGCTTGCGTTTCAGCGCGGCGACCACGAAGGTGAAGAAGGCGCCTGCGGACGAGGCTTCGACCGGCGTGAAATAGCCCGTATACATCCCGCCGATCGTGATCGCGATGACCGTCAGGATGGGAAGCGCATCAACCAGCGATTCGAATTTTGCGCGGGTGGACGAGCGCTCGCCACGCGGTCCGGCGACGGGGTTTCTGACAACCACGATCGCGATGGTCGCGATGAACAGCAAGGTCAGCATGATGCCCGGGATGATCCCGGCCATGAACAGCCTGCCGATGCTCTGATCGGTCAGGATCGCGTAGATGATCATGCCGCCGGACGGCGGGATCAGAAATCCGAGCGTTCCTCCCGCTGCAACCGTGCCGGTCGCGAGCGCGTCGTCGTATTTGTAGGTCTTCATCGCCGGCAGCGCGACCCGCCCCATCGTGACGGCGGACGCAAGCGAGGAGCCGGATAGCGCTGCAAATCCGGCGCAGGCCGCGATGGTTGCCGAAGCCAGTCCGCCCCTGAAATGTCCCATCCACCGATAGGCGGCCTTGAACAGATCGTTCGACATGCCCGACACGCCGGCGATGCTGCCCATCAGCACGAACATCGGAATGACGAGGAGATTGTAGTTCGAGGCGGCCTCGAACGCCTCGCCCGAGATATTCGAGAACGCAATCGTCCAGGCCTTGCTCCATGCCTGGTCGGACGCCATGCCGAGATGCAGGAACTTGCTGGCATTGGCCATCGCCGTGCCGAAGAATCCGATCAGCAGCATGGCAAGCGCAACCGGCAAGCGCAGCATCATCAGCAGGAGCATGAGAACGAGGCCGGCGACCCCGATGAATGTGAGGCCCGGCATCACTCCACGTCTCCCGGAATGCTCAGGCTTTGGACCGCGCCGGTGCGGGCGATCTGCCAGATTTCCAGCATCAGGACGAGGCAGTAAATTCCGGTCGCCACCGACAGCACGTAGTAGAACGGAGCAAACGAGATCAGCAATGTCTGGGACGACTCGCCGAATTGAGCGGCATTGGCGCCGGCATCCATCAGTCGCCAGCTCATGATGGCGAGAATCACAATGCCGAGCGCCTTCATCGCCATCAGCGATATGCGCGCAAATCCCTTCGACATCGCCGATTGCAGCACCTCGATTTCGATATGAGCGCCGGTCCGGGCTCCGAACGGAATCGCAAGAGCGACCAGTACCACCAGCGCCAGCACCAGAATGTCTTCGGCGCCCTTGATCGGCGCGTTCAGCGCCTTGCGCATGATCAGCACGTTGAAGACGCTGAGAAGCGTGAGACAAATCAGTGTGAGACCGCCGCCATATAACGCGACCAGCGTGAGCACCCGGTCCACACGATCGAGAAGCCGGGAGGGCGCCGGAGTGCGCGCGCCCTCGTGGTTGGATGTGTTCGGTGTCGGGTGCATTTGTATGACCGGCTCAAGAACGCGAATGGCGCGGCAGAGGGAATGCCTCGGCCGCGCTCCCCGCCTACTTGTTGATCGCTTCGTAGACCTCCTGGGCATTGGTCCGTCCGCGCGCCGCATAGCCGGCGAAGATCGTCTTCATGCCCTGCGCGATTGCGGCGTCCATCTTGGCGCGCTCCTCGTCGGAGACGACCACCAGCCGGTAGGAGGAGCTGGCCGCCTTTTTCATTTCGGCAAGCGCCTTGGCGTCGGCTTCGTGGAAGCTGGCAGAAGCGACCTTGGTGAATTCCGCCCCCGCGAGCGCGTCGATGATCGCCCGGTGCTCAGGCTTCAGCGAGCGATACCGGTCGCGGTTCATGATGAAATAGACGGTCTGGAACTGCGGCGGGAAGTTATCGATGTAGTATTTGGTGACGTCCTTCCAGTTCCAGGGCGCGAGCATGTTGTTGTGGGCCGCAATGGCTCCGTCGATCGTGCCGGTTGAAAGCCCGGTATAGACATCGGTCACCGGCATCTGCACGGGGACCGCGCCCATGGTTTCGAGCAGCGGCGCCATGGTGGTGGCATAAGGCACGAGCTTCGCGCCCTTCAGGCTTGCGAGTGTCGACAGATCCTTCGTCGCCGAGATGCTCGTGCCGGCGGGAAAGCCGATGCCGAGGAATTTCACCTTGGCGAACTCGGACGCGAAATACTTGTCGTAATTCGCGAGAAAGCGTTGCGCCAGTTCTTTGGAATTGGCCGCCTTCCCGGGCGGAATGGTGAGCATGGTGTTGGGGAAGAGCTCCGGCGTGTAGCTGGCGACACCGATGACAATGTCGGCCACGCCCTCGACCGCGCGCTTGTATTGCTGGACGGGACCGGCGCCGAGCTGCCCGCCGGGATACAGTTTCAGGGTGAGCGTTCCGTTGGAGCGCTTTGCCAGTTCTTCGCCGAACCACTTGAACACGACGGCATTGGTGTGATGTTGCGGTGGGAGAAAGCTGGCGACTGAAAGCTCTTCGGCGGCGGCGGTGGCAGACAACAGCCACCCGCCCGACATCATAGCGGCGCCTAAAGCCGCGCTTCTCACAAGATTTTTTCCGAGATCAAACGGGTGTTTGGTGAACATCTTCGTTTTCTCCTCCCATCAGGTGATGCGGTTGCGACCTCGCGTTGTCGCACCGCCGTGGCAGTGCGACCGAAAAGTCCGCAGTCCGGTCAGCGGCTAGAAAATGCCCTGGGGCTGCAAGCCGAGTTGCTGCGTTCCGTACAGCGCCGACAGCGTGTCCCAATCGATGCTGGCATGCGTGGCGGCGGTGTTGGCATCGCGCCAGAACCGCTGAACTCTGTTCTTCTCGTCGGCCGCCGCGGCGCCGGACTTGTTGAAAATCTCGTTCACCACGTCGGCCGAGGTCCGTCCGGCAAAGCCATGGTTGCGCCGGATGCGCACCCGCAACTCGATGTCGGGCGTTCCGCCGGCGAGCACGATGTCCTGCCCCTCGCGCAGGCTGGTCACCATCAGCGTGCGGGCCGCATCGATATGCGCGGCCGAGCGACCGATCAGGCTCTGGATCAGCGGCTGCTCGGCCACCTTCTCGAACACCCCCGGACGCGCCATGCGCTTGGCGTCGCGCGCGGTCTCGGTGAAGGCATCGAGTGCGCCCTGCGCCATGCCGACGATTGGCGCGACCAGTGCGGTCGGACCGAAGGTCGGATATCCGAAGCGCGCCTGACCGTTATCGGGCACATCCAGTCCGGGCATCTTGCCGGTGAAAATGGCGCCGAGCGGCAGAATGCGATGCTTGGGAACGAAAACCGGCTCGGTGATGTGAACGGTCTTCGAGCCGGTTCCCTGCAATCCGGCGACGTTCCAGCTGTTGTGATCGACCACGACATCCTTCACCGGGACCAGGCACCACGCCACCGTGGGCGGACCTTCCTTGTTCGGGATCGCGGCCGACAGGATGAGCCAGGTGGCGCTGTCGACGCCGCTGGCCCAGGGCCAGCTTCCGGTGATCCGGCTTCCGCCGTCGACGACTTCGACCTTCGGTGTCGGGATATAGGAAACGGCAAGCAGATTGTCGGTGTCGTCCCACACCTCCTGCTGCGCCTCGAGTGGAAAGAACGTGGTCATCCAGCCGAAGCAGACAGCGAGCGTCCCGCACCAGCCGGTCGAGCCGCAGGCCCGGCCAAGCTCGAATCCGACCTGCGCTAGCTCCGCCGGGCCGTATTCATAGCCGCCAAATCGCTTCGGCTGCATCATGCGAAAGACGTTCGCATCGCGCAGCGCATCCATGGTCTCCTGCGGCACGCGCTTGGCCTTTTCCGCGCTGAGCGCCCGCGCGCTGATGTCCGGCGCCAGTTTGCGGATTCTCGTAATGATGTCGTTGAATTCGGGCCGCGCTGCCAGCGTGTGAACCGCGGCGGAGCGTTTCGCTTCCTGCTGCATATCCGCTTCCTCCCTGAAAGCGTAACGTTCGTTACGGTACGGAATACTGCACAGCTTTTGATCTTTGGCAATGACAATTCACTCGCTGCATTGCGAAGAGCGCGCGCGTTCATTCGTTGCAGACGCAACGGATCGGCATCGAGCGATGTATTTCAAAGGGAAAGCGCGCGCGTCGGCGGAAGGCTCGACACAACGTCGCAGCGAAATTTTTATTTTTTCGACGTCTTCGGACGGCGCGATCTGACCCGGCGCGGCGGCCGGGCATGCGTGATACTGCTCGCCGCGCGCATCGAATCTGCATTGACCGCACAGCCGTTCAGGAACACCGAGACGGCGAGTTCAACCGTCTGATTGATGCGCCGCGCCCGATCCTTCTCACCCGCCGCCGACGTCAGCCAGCTCAGGATCTGCTCGCCGATCAGCATATCGTGCAGCAATATGCCGAGCTGGCGCGGGTCCTTGTCCGCCCGGACATGGCCATTCTTCTGCTGCAGCGCGATCCATTCCGAGAAAATCCGGTACACCGTCTCCGGGCCGGTCCGGTAGAACAGACGTCCGGCCTCCGGAAATTCGCGGCCGATCGACGTTACCAGACGATGGAAGGACATGATCTGCGGCGACAGCACCATCGAAACGAAGGAACGCGCCATGCGCGTGGCCTGTTCCTCCAGGGTGCCGACCGGCCGGGTGTCAATGCGGATCGTCACGTCCGAGCATAATTGCTGGACCACCGCCTCGAACAGCTTCGCCTTGCTTCCGAAATTGGAATAGATCGTCTCCTTCGAGCCGCCCACGACCGCGATGATTTCGTTGATCGACACCGAATCGTAGCCGCGCTCCAGGAACAGCTTCGCGGCCGAACGCACGATCGCCTCGCGCTTCTTTGCGGTACTCTTGCGGATACCGGAGGCGGGGCCATTGCTCTCCGTGGCTGCCTGCGCCGCAGATTTTCGGAGCGAGTCCATGCTCCAAGCTATGACATGAATGGCCATTGATGCCAGCAGAAAACTGCAAGCGAGGCTTGCGTCACCTGCGGTATCTCAAGGCTTCACGCAGCCACCGAGAAAAACGCGAACCGCGACGCGCACGGTCTCGTCGACCTTTGCCCGCTGCGCGGCACGCGGCATGCTGGTCAGCCAGCCGAGCTGATGCTCGCCGATCAGCATGTCGAGAAACAGTACCGCGAGGCGATACGGATCCTCTTCGATCAGGCGTCCGTCCTTCTGATGCCGCTCGATCCATTGCGCAACGATCGCATAGGCGGAAACCGGACCGCTCCGGAAAAACAGGCGCCCAGCTTCCGGAAAGGTGCGTCCGATCGACACCATCAGGCGATGGAATTCCAGGATCGGAGGCGTCAGCACCATTGCAACGAAGGAATGTCCGATCTTGGTCAGTTGCTCTTCGAGCGTGCCGCCCGCGTCGATGTCGATGGCGAGCGTCACGTCGTCGCATTTCTGACGGACCACCGCTTCGAACAGACCCTGCTTGCCGCCGAACCATACATAGATCGTGGCCTTCGAGCCGCCGGCAACCGCTATTACATCGTCAATGGAGACGTTGTCGTAACCCTTTTTTAGAAAAAGCGGCGCGGCAAGATGCGCGATGCGGTCGCGGCGCGCGTCGGAAGCACTGGCACCCGCATCGGACGATTGCGGCCGCACCGCTTTCCGGCCCGCGTGCTGTTTCGGGCCGGGCACCTTGGCATCCTGAACTGACATGCGGTTTACCAACAATGGAGCTTCAGTCATCCAACGCAAGAAGTTTTCTGTTGCACGTCCAGTGCACTTGACTGTAACGTACGGTACAGTACTAGGCAAGAAGCAAGAAAAATTCGCTGCGGGAGGACGTGCATGCAAGCCGGATATCGGCTGATCAGCTATGTCGGGGATGGCGGAGCGCCGGTTGCGGGCGTGCTGATCGCGGACCGCGTGGTGCCGGCGACACGCATTCTCGGCGACAGGTTCGCAACCGTGCTCGATATCCTTCGCGCATGGGACGAGACCCATCCGCGCCTCGCCAAGGCTGCGGACGACAAGCCGCTGGCCGAGAGCGGCACAAAGCTCGCCTCGGTCAAACTGCTTGCACCGGTGCTCTATCCGGGCGCTCTGTACTGCGCAGGCGCGAATTACTGGGACCATCTCAATGAGATGGCTGCGATCGCGAAGAAGACCACCGGGCGCGACGTGCACCTTGCCAAGCCGGCGGAGCCCTGGTTCTTCCTGAAGACCGCAGCAGGCTCGATCATCGGGGACGGCGCGCCGGCACGGCTGCCGGGCTTCTCCAAACAGGTCGACTGGGAGGCCGAGATCGCAGCGGTGATCGGGAAGCCAACCCGCAACATCTCCGAGGACGACGCGCTCAGCGCGGTCGCGGGCTACACCATTGTCAACGACCTTTCCGCCCGCGATCTGATGAAGCGCGAAGGTTCGATCTTCGTCTATGACTGGATCGGACAGAAGTGCTTCGAGGACGCAGCCCCCATGGGACCATGGCTGACCCCTGCGGCCTATGTGTCCGACCCGAACAATCTCTCCATCAAGCTCTGGGTCAACGGCGTCCTCAAGCAGGATTCCAACACATCCAAGATGGTGCACAACACCGCCGAGCAGATCGCCTATCTCAGCCGTCACATCACACTGCAGCCGGGCGATGTCATTGCGACCGGAACGCCGGCCGGCGTCGGTCTTCCGAAAGGCGAGTTCCTGAAGGCCGGCGACGAGGTGAAGATCGAGATCGCCGAACTCGGCACCCTGACCAACCGGATGGTCGCCGATACCGCGTAAGCCGAGCGTTCAGAAGTCTCGTGCGTTTGTAGGAGTGCGTGATGCCGTCCGCCGTCCAACTGAAAATCGCAGAACTCCTCAAGGGGATGCTGCGGCTCAAACTGTTCGTCATCTTCTCGCAGGGCAAGGGTCTGGATGTGACGCCCTATCTCGCCGATCACCTGCAATACATGATCGAGCTTGAACGTGAGGGAAAGCTGTTCGCGTCGGGCCCCCTCGGCGATCCATCCAAGGCCGATGGCATGACGATCGTGCGGGCCGCAGATGAAGAAGAGGCGCGCCGGATCGCGTTGAAGGATCCGTTTGTCATTCACGGTATCCGCACATTCAAGATCTTGCCCTGGACCGTGATGGAAGGTTCGCTCAGCGTCACGGTCAACTTCTCCGACCAGACCACCAAGATTTCGTAATACCGCACAGACACGGAAGAGCGCCTGAATGGGAAGTGCGCGCATGCAGACGATCGGGTTCGTCGGGGTTGGATTGATCGGCCTGCCGATTTGCGAGCACCTTCTCAAGAAGGGCCACACCGTCATCGGCTACCGGCGCTCGTCGCTCGCCGAGTTCGAGAAGCTCGGCGGCATCAGGGCCAAATCGCCCGCCGATGTCGGCGCACAGAGCGATATCGTGTTCACCTGCCTGCCGACCGACGCAGCGCTGGAGGAGGTGATCAACGGCGTCGACGGGTTGATGAAATCCGCGCGTCCGGGCCAGATCATCGTGGAGTTCGGCTCACATCCGGTCCGGTTCAAGGAGCAGTATGTAAAGCCGCTCGCCGACAAGGGCGCAGTGTTCCTCGACGGCGAGGTCGCGGGCACGCCGGGCATGATCGCGGCCCGCAAGGGCGTGATCTATCTCGGCGGGCCTGCTGATGCAGTAAAAGGAATCGAACCGATTATCGCGGACTTCGCCGACCTTTGCGTCCATCTCGGCGATTTCGGCGCCGCCACCAAGGTCAAGCTGGTCAGCAATTTCCTGGTCGCGCTGCATATCGCCGGCACCGCGCAGGCGATGGCGCTCGCCATGAGGACCGGCGTCGACATCGACCTGCTGATCAAGGCGGTCGCGTCCGGCAGCGGCGGCTCGTCCGCATTCGCGATCCGCGCGCCGTGGATGGCGGAGCGACGGTTCATGCCGCCCCATGGCTCGGCCGCCGGTCTCGCGCGCTATCTCGACAACGCGAAGGAAATGGCCGTTGAAGCAGGACTTGAAACCGAACTGCTCGACAGCCTGATCGACATCTACGCGCGCGCCGTCCCGAAGATTGGCGACCGCGACGTGGCCGCGATTCTCGAACATTTCGAAACAACAACCCGACAAAACTGAAGGAGCGATCTCCATGATCGGCGTGCGGAAAATCTCTCATGCGTGCTACGAAACTCCCGATCTTGAGCACCAGCTTGAATACTACACCGACATTCTCGGCCTCACCCTGATCGGGCGGGAGCGGGACGCCGCCTATCTGGCCAGCACGAACGAGCATCACTCTGTCATCCTGCGCAGCGGATCGCATCCGCGCTGCACCCGCATCGGTTTCCAGATCGGACCGGATGACGATCTCGACGCCTTCGAAAAGCAGACCGCAGCGCACGGCATCCGTACCGAGCGCAAGAAGGATTCCGAGCCCACGATCTCCGACATGGTGTCGTTCGAAGACATCAAGGGCACGGTGATGGAGGTCTTCAGGCAGCCGGAGTTGCAGAAGCAGCCTTTCACGAGCAAGGGCGGCGTGGTCCCGCACAAGCTTGGTCACATCGCCTTCCACGTCACTGACGCACAACGAGCGACGCGCTTCTATTGCGACGTGCTGGGTTTTCGCGTTTCGGACTGGATGGGCGACTTCTTCTCGTTCCTGCGCTGCGGTCCCGACCACCACACCATCAATCTGGTGGAGACCGGGAAGAACAAGCACTTCCACACCGCGTTCGAGCTGCGCGACTGGGCGCACATGCAGACCGCGCTCGATTACATCAGCCGGCATGGATACAAGACGCTGTGGGGCCCGGGCCGTCACGGCATCGGTCACAACCTGTTTTCCTATCACCGGAGCCCGAACGGTCTGATCACCGAATTGTTCGCCGAACTCGATCTGATGAAGGACGAGGCGCTCGGCTATTTCGAGCCGCGCCCATGGCACCGGGACAATCCGCAGCGTCCGAAGACCTGGCCGAAGACTCCGGAGGCGGCCAACCTTTGGGGACCGATGCCGCCCGACGAGATGATGGAATAACCACACTTCAAACGAACCGGACGCAGAAGCCGGGCTGAACTCATCGATACGCAAACAGGGAGGTTTTTATGAGCGTGACATTGCGGACGCTATGGGGGCGTGTCACCGCGTTACTGGCGATTGTCGTCCTTTCCGTCTCCGGCGCTTCAGCACAGGCGCCGAAGGGCGACCCGATCAAGGTCGGATTCAGCATGTCGCTGACCGGCGCAGTGGCGCCGAACGGTCAGCAATTGCTGCGGGCGCTGGAAATCTGGCGCGATGACGTGAACACTGCCGGCGGTCTGCTCGGTCGCCCCGTCGAACTCGTGCATTACGACGACCAGAGCAGCCCGGCAAATGTGCCGGGCATCTACCAGAAGCTCCTCTCGGTGGACAAGGTCGACCTGCTTCTCGGACCCTACAGCACCAACATGGCAGCGCCCGCCATTCCTGTCATCATGCAGGCTGGCAAGACAACCATCACGATGCTGGCGATCGGCGTGAACCGGCATTTCAACTACGATCGCTACTTTTCGATGGTCCCGGTTTCAAGCGAGGGTGTCGCCGCCTTCTCGAAGGGATTCTTCGAACTGGCGTCGGAGCAAAATCCGAAGCCCGTCACTGTTGCCATGGTCGCCGCCGATGCTGAATTCGCCCGCACCGCCGCTGACGGCGCGAAGGAAAACGCCAAGAAGCTCGGATTCAAGATTGTGTATGACCGTAGCTATCCGCCCGGCAACACGGATTTCGCGCCGATCATGCGCGCAGTCCAGGCCGCCAATCCCGACATCGTGTTCGTTGCCGCCTATCCCCCCGATACGGTCGGTATCATCCGGTCCGCCCATGAAATCGGCCTGAAGCCCAAGATGTTCGGCGGCACCATGATCGGCCTGCTGGCGACGCCGCTGAAAGTTCAGCTCGGACCGCTCACCAACAACCTGGTGATCATGGAAAGTTTCACTCCGATCTTCAAGTTTCCAGGGCTGCAGGACGTGCTGGCGAAATACCGCGAGAAGGCAAAAGGCCAGAAGATTGATCCGTTCGGATACGGCTTCGTTCCGTTCGGATATGCGGCCGGCCAGATTCTGGCGAAGGCCGTGACGGAAACCAAAAGCCTCGACCACGACAAGATTGCGAAATACATCCACGCCAACACCTTCGACACCGTCGCAGGCCAGCTGAAATTCGGAAAGGACGGCGAATGGGCGGAGCCGCGGACCGTGTTTTCGCAGTTTCAGGATGTGCAGCCCAATGACGTCGCACAATTCCGTGATGGATCGAAGCAGCCGGTTCTCTGGCCGGACAAGTACAAGAACGGAAAGATGATCTATCCCTACGCCAAGGACTAACCGCATCCTTTACCAGCCGATCGACAGGGCAGGCGGCGTGAGATCATGCACGCCGCCTGCAACAGGTCGCCCAGATCGCCAAGTGCAGCTCTTATGGAATCCCTGCAGCCGAGCTTTGTCGCCACAATTCGTGCCAATGACGGCGTTGCGCTCGCCGCTGCGGTGTATCTGCCGGAAGGCACCGGGCAATTTCCGACACTGTTTGCAGCCTCGCCATACAGGTTCGACAACAACATCGCACCTGCGACCCCGATCTTCCTGTGGCGGGAGACCGGGCCGATCGACTATTACCTGAAGCATGGTTACGCCTTCGTCCATCTGGACGTGCGCGGCACCGGCCGCTCCGGCGGAGAATACCGCTACATGTGCGAGGCCGAGCAGCGCGATCTTCATGATGTCATCGTCTGGATCACGCAACAGAGCTGGTCGAACGGCAAGGTCGGCGGCATCGGTCAGTCCTACTACGCCCGCATGCAGTGGTTCATGGGCATCCAGAACCCGCCCGGTCTCGCCTGCATCGCGCCCTATGACGGCAATATCGATACCTATCGCTCCTCGGCCTATACCGGCGGCATACCGGGTGCGTTTCCGTCGATCTGGTACAATTCGACGACACGGAACGTGAATCAGTATCCGGCCAGCGGCCCTTCGCGGTTCATCGAGTGGGACTATGTCGGCGCGGTCAAGCGCCACAACACCTATGATGAGTTCTGGAAGCAGCGCGCCGCAGCGGAAAAAATCGACAAGATCAAGGTGCCGGTGTTCTCGATCGGAGTCTGGACCAAAGTCGACCTGCATCTCAACGGCAACATCGTTGGTTTCCAGCGGACGCAATCGCCGAAAAAGCTGCTGGTCTTCGGTTCGTCTTCGCTGTTCGCTGCGGTCGCCGACTTTTCGAGCATCGCCTTTCACGAGACCTATCTGCGTCCGTTTTACGATTGCTATCTCAAGGGCGAGAAGACGTCCTATCCGGACGAGCCGGATGTCCGCTATTTCGTGCCGGGCGCCGAAGAGTTCCGCTCGGCGCAAACATGGCCGCCGCAGAACATTTCGTATCGCACCTATTATCTCGGCGCGGGCCCGACCGGTTCGGTGCTGTCGCTGAACGACGGCAGTCTCGGCGCGGACGAGACCGATGGGTCAACGGGCTACGACTATCCCAACCCGCAATGGCGCGCCGGCGTGGTCGGGTTCGACAAGAACGGACGTCCGGATCCGGTGCGCAACGTACTGACTTTCACCTCCGCACCAATCGAGAAAGATGTCGAGATCGCCGGTCCGATCCAGCTCAATCTCCATGCGTCGTCGAGCAATCGCGATACCGATTTCATCGTCAAGCTGTCCGAGCAATTTCCGCCGGACGGCGCCGCGTCGGATGGCGCCCAGCCGCGATCGCGTGTGGTGACCAAGGGCTGGCTGCGGGCTTCTCACCGGGCGATAGACACGGACAAATCGCTGCCCTGCGCGCCGTGGTACCACCATGTCGCGCCCGAGCCGATCGAGCCGGGCAAGGTCTATGTCTTTGAAATTGCGGTCATGCCGACCGCGTACCGCTTCAAGAAAGGCAGCCGGATCCGGCTCGAAATAGCGAACGGCGATTCACAGCTCACCGAATTCGTGTTCCAGCACGACTATACGCCCGACAAGGTCGGCCGCGACACCATTCATCACAGCGCCGAGCATCCCTCGCATATCCTCCTGCCGGTGGTGCAGTACTGAAGCGCAGCCGGACAAATTATTTGCACCTGAAAATAAATTGCCATAGGACATCCTTCAAGCATTGAAACCGAACGGCCGGGAGGACGGGATGAAGGGCAAGATCGCGCTCGAAGAGCATTTTGCAATAGACGACACGCTGCAGGACTCGAACGGCTTCCTGCCGGACGCGATATGGACGGAGTTGAGTGCGCGCCTGCTCGACATCCACGGCAAGCGGCTGCAGCAGATGGACGAGTTTGGCATCGAGATGATGCTGCTGTCGCTCAACGCGCCGGCGATCCAGGCGATCCCGGATGTCAAGAAAGCCAACGAACTCGCGAAAAAGGCGAACGACTTCCTCGCCGAACAGGTTGCCAAGCGCCCCGACCGATTCCAGGGCCTCGCCGCGCTCCCGATGCAGGACCCGGATCTGGCCGCGCGCGAATTGCAGCGCTGCGTGAAGGAACTGGGCTTCGTCGGCTCTTTGGTGAACGGCTTCTCGCAGGCCGGCGACCCGACCGTGCCGATCTATTACGACCTCAAGCAATACTGGCCGTTCTGGGCGGAGAACGAGAAGCTCGGCGTGCCGTTCTACCTGCATCCGCGCAACCCGCTGCCGCAGGATTCGCGCATTTATGACGGCCACCCGTGGCTGCTCGGCCCGACCTGGGCGTTCGGTCAGGAGACCGCGGTGCATGCGCTGCGGCTGATGGCGTCCGGCCTGTTCGACACCCATCCGAACCTGAAGATCGTGCTCGGCCATATGGGCGAGGGACTGCCCTATTCGATGTGGCGCGTCGACAACCGCAACGGCTGGACTCTGCATTTGCCGCACAAATATCCGGCCAAGAAAAAGCTCGGAGACTATTTCCGTACCAATTTCTGGCTGACCACCTCCGGCAACTTCCGCACCCAGACGCTGATCGACGCGATCCTTGAGATCGGCGCGGACCACATTCTCTTCTCGACCGACTGGCCGTTCGAGAATATCGATCACGCCGCGATCTGGTTCGACGCGGCATCGATCAGCGAGAACGACCGGATCAAAATCGGTCGGACCAACTGCGTCGACCTTTTCAAACTGAAGATCTGACCCGGCGCTTGGCCCGCGTCCTGCGGGCCGTTCTTGCTGCCTTTGCCGGCCGCGTTTTCGCGGCCGGCCGCCGCGCAGCCGCATTGTCGATGGTTTCGAGATTGCTGTAGACGCGCTTCAGCAGATCCTTGAGCATCGCGACCTGGCGCGCGCTCATGCCCTCCATCGCGACGTCCTCGTAATGCAGCGCGTGCGGGACGATCTTCTCGGTCAGGGCGACACCGCGCGCGGTCAGTGTCAGGCTGAGAGCGCGGCCGTCGAGTCCGGACCGCTGGCGCATGACCAGGTTCCTGCGCTGCATCGTAACGACCAGCCGCGACAGCGTGGACATGTCGATGGAGGTCCGCTCCGACAACTCACCCAGTCGGTGTTCGCCGTTGTGCCAGAGCTCAACCAGGACGCGCCACATCGGCAGCGTGACGTCGAACGGCTCGATATCGCGCGAGAACATCAATCCGACGCGCAAACCGGCGCGGTTCAGGAGATAGGGCAGGAACTCCTGCAGGATCAGCTTTCGTGGCATTTCTTCCGGAACGGCTGCGGCGATTTGTACCCTCGATAGGCGCGAAAGTCCGCGTATTCAAGGTTTTTTACGCGACATACGCCCCACCCCCCGCAATACAATACTTGCAAATGCAAGTTTCGGCTTGCCGTTGGCACATGTCGGGCGTAATATCCAAAAAAAGCAATGTGCAATGGGAGGTAGACGTGGCGCTCGCTGCAGCAACGGCCCCGACTGAGACCACCCCGGACGTTCCCGATCTGCTCGCGCGCGCGGGCCGGATCGGCGCAATCGCGCGCGAGCGCGCGACCGAGTTCGAGAAGGCACGACAAGTTTCGGCCGATCTCGTGGAGCAGATGCGCGAGCAGCAGCTTTTCCGCATCATGCAGCCGAAGCGGTTCGGTGGCTTTGAACTCGGCTACGACGTCTTCGTGGAAGCGGTCTGCGCGGTGGCGAGCGGCGATGGATCGACCGGCTGGGTCTACAGCCTCGGCGCCGTGCACCCCTGGATGATCGGCTGCTATCCCGACGAGGCGCAGCACGATTTCTGGCGCGACAGTCTCGATGCGGTCGCGGCCGTCTCCTATGCGCCCGCCGGCAAGGCGACGGCCGAGCGCGGCGGATACAGGCTCAGCGGGCGCTGGAGCTTCGCGAGCGGAGTCGACAACGCGACTTGGGGGATCGTCGGCGGAATTATACCGCTGGCGGACGGACCGAAGCCGGGCTTTTTCCTGGTTCCGAAGTCGGACTACACCATCCACGACGACTGGAACACGATGGGTCTCGCCGCCACCGGCAGCAAGACCATCGTGGTCGACAACGCATTCGTTCCGGCACATCGGCTGGTCACCTTCGCGGAAATGCTGACCGGCCAGGGGCCCGGCATCGCGGTTAATCTGAACCCGATCTATCGACAGCCGATGCTCGCCGTCGTGCCGCATTGCCTGGTATCGCCCGCACTCGGCATGGCGCGCGGGGCGCTGAAAGCCTTCATCGAGCAGGTTGGCAACCGCACCACGCGCGGCGCGGTCGCCGGCGGCAACAATCGCATGTCCGAATTCGCCACGGTGCAGCTTCGCGTCGCTGAGGCGACCGCTTCCATCGATGCCGCTCAACTGATGATCCACCGCGATCTGCGAGAAACCAGCGATGCGGTCCATGCCGGTAGGGCCGTGGACCTCGACATGCGCCTGCGCAACCGGCTGACCCACACCTTCGCGACCAGGCTCTGCGTGCAGGCTGTGGACGCGGTGTTCGTAGCAATGGGCGGGTCCGCGCTCGGCATGCAGCATCCGGTGCAGCGGTTCTGGCGCGACATCCACGCCGCGAGTTCGCATATCAGCCTGAACTGGGATGCGGTGGGTGCCATGTATGGTCAGCACGTATTCGGCCTCGAACCGAAAGGACAGTATTGATTTTGAGCTTTGACGCGGCCCCTGGTCTGAGTATCGTGATCGCCGTTCTCCCCGCGATCGCAGCAGAGCCCATGGTGTGACACAGCCACGCATTCTCTTTCTCAACGGCCCCAATGCCAACCTTTACGGGCTGGATGCCAAAGGCACCTACGGCACTGAAAGCTTTCCGCAGATCGAGGCGCGCTGCCGCATGCATGCGAACAACCTCGGCGCCTCGCTCGATTTCCGCCAGTCCAACCATGAGGGAGAACTGATCGACTGGATTCAGGCCGCGCGGCAGGAGACCGACGGGCTGATCATCAACGGTGCCGGATTGACCTACACCTCAATCGCCATCCTCGACGCGCTGCTGGCCTATGAGAAGCCGATCATCGAGGTGCATATGAGCAATATCTACAAACGCGAGCCGTTCCGGCACCATTCCTTCATCTCGAAAGCGGCGACCGGCATTGTCGCCGGGCTCGGGCCGCTCGGCTACGAGATGGCGATCAGCGCAATGGTGAAGCTGATCGAAAAGGCGGCGAAAGCATGAGCCGCGATGCGCTGATCTTCTATAGTGAATTCGATGATCCGGAGGCCTGGAAGAAGACGCTGACCGCCGAACTTCCGGATATCGACTTCCACACCGATCCTGACGCCGTCGACCCTGCGATTGTGCATTACGCTTTGACCTGGAAGCCGCCTGCCGGCTTCTTTGGGCGCTTTCCCAATCTGAAGCTGGTCACCAATCTTGGCGCCGGAGTCGACTCGCTGGTCGGCCGCGACGATTTGCCGGACGTTCCGATCTCGCGGCTGTCCGACACCGGGATGGTGTCGCTGATGTCCTCCTACGTCCTGTTCTCGGTCATCCGATACGCGCGCGACATCCACATCTTCGAGCGCGCCCAGCGTCGCGGCGAGTGGAAATATATTCATCCGCGCGCACTGTCCGACATCCGCGTCGGCGTGCTGGGACTTGGCGAACTCGGAGGACCTGCAGCGCAGGCGCTGGTGCGAACGGGTTTCGACGTTCGCGGCTGGAGTCGCAGCCTGAAGGACATCCCGGGCGTTCGCTGCTCGGCTGGAAGCGACACGCTCGACGACTTCCTGCGCGACATCGAAATCCTTGTGATCCTTCTGCCTCTGACGCCGGAGACCCGCGGCCTGCTGGACGCGCGGCGCCTGGCGCTGCTGCCGGCCGGCGCCAAGCTCATCAACGCCTCGCGCGGCGCCGTCGTCGACGAGCCGGCCCTGATTGATGCACTGCAATCCGGAACCATCGAGGAAGCAACGCTCGACGTGTTCACGGTCGAGCCGCTGCCGAGGAATCACGCTTTTTGGAGCATGAAGAACGTGCTGATCACGCCGCACCTTGCCAGCATAACCGTGCCGGAAGCGGCTGCACGGGAGGTCGCCGAAAGCATCCGGCGTGTGCGGTCAGGCCTTCCGCCGCTTCACGGAATCGACCCCCGGCGGGGTTATTGACCCCGGCGCAAAGATCCCGCGCGGCGAAAAGGCCTCGCGCATATAGGTCTGGAACGCCTGCACCGCCGGGCGCGGCGGGTAATGCTTCAGCCGCAGCGTCATAATCCGGGTCGGCAGCAGCGTCTCATCCAATGCGAGCACTGCGATACTGTTGCCGTCATAGGCGATGGTCGTCGCGGGAATGGCATTCTGGATCGCGAAGCCGTGCCCATGCGCGACGAGCCCGCGGATCAGTTCTTGCGAGCGCGACTTGAATACGATGCGTGGCTCGATACCGGCGGACCGGAAGAGTCCGAAGAAATAGTCGCGTGAATGCGGCAGGTCGAGCAGGATGAAGGGCTCGTCGGCAAGGGCGTGCAGGCTCACCGCCTTGCGGCTCGCGAGCGGATGGTTGGCGGCAACGATTGCGTAGGGCGGCAGGTCGATCAGCGGCTCGGCCTCGATCTCGTCCGGCACAGCGAGGCTGTAGGCAAGCGCTAGCTCGGTCCGCCCGGCCAGCATTGCCGAAATCATCTCCTCCTGATCGCCTTCGCGCAGCGCGACGGTGATACCGGGAAACTTCTGCGTGAAGCCAGCCAGCAGGCCCGGCATGAACCGGATCGCCAGCGTGAGGAAGCAGCCGACCGTAATTTCGCCTTTCAGGGCATCACCCAGTTCGACCGCGTTCTGCGCAAAATCCTGCGCGTGCTTCAGGAGAAGGCGCGCCTCATTGACCACCCGCTCGCCGACCGGGGTCAGCGTCACCCCGCGGGCATGAAGCCGGATGAACAGCGGCACCCCAATTTCCGCCTCCAATTCGGCAATCGCGCTGGAAATCGAGGGCTGCGACACATTGAGGCGCTTCGCCGCAAGCGTGACATGGCCGGTATCGGCGGCAGCCACCACATAACGCAACTGGCGCAGGGACAGTTTCAATAGACTATTGCCTGCATCCGAAAATCCGATCAAGATCGTTAGAATAAAGTATTTTACCGATTTAGCTGCAACGCGCAATCTTTGCTTCAGATCAAGGCGCGGAGACGAAGCAATGATCCGGACAGGCGAGCAATACCGGGAAGGCCTTCGGGACGGCCGTGAAATCTGGATCGACGGCGAACGGGTCAAGGACCCGACCAAGCACGCCGCGTTGATGCCGATCATCGATATCCGCGCCCGCATGTACGACATGCAGCATGAGGACGAACATGCCGGGGCGCTGACCTATGTCGAAGACAACAACCGCCATTCGGTCTTCAACCGGCTTCCGCGCGAGCAGAAGGACTGGCACGACAAGTGGGCCGCCTGCGACACGGTGATGAACGACATCAAGGGCGTGGTTACCCGGGTCGGCGACGAAACTGTCGGCGAGATGTGGTCGCTCTATGACGGACGCGACGTGCTCAACGAGATCGACCCCCGCTTCGGCGACAACATCGCCAATCACATCCAGGCGGTGATCGAGAACGACCCGTTCCATGTCTCCGCCAACACCGATCCCAAGGGCGACCGATCCAAGCCCCCGCAGGAGCAGGATCCCGACATGATGGTGCATGTCGTGAAAGAGACTGACGCCGGCATCGTTGTCCGCGGCGCAAAATACGAAACCGCGTCGGGGTATGCCGACCAGGCCTTTCTGAAGCCGACGGTGGGCGCCTGGACCAACGAGCAGCTCTCCGACTACGCGGTCGGCGGCATCGTGCGGATGGGCGCGAAGGGTGTGAAGCACATCGCGCGTTCGGGTTTTGCCGGGCGCGCCAGCGCCGCGGATTATCCGCTCGCCAACAAGTTCGACGAGGTCGACTTTCTGATGGTTCTGGACGATGTCCTGATTCCCTGGGAGGACGTGTTCTTCTATCGACACACCAAGGCGGCGCAATATATCCGCGGAACGCTGCACCGATATTCCGCCTTCCCCTACACCCTGCGCGTTCTCTATTTCGCCGACATGATGATCGGGGCCGCGATGTGGAACGCGAGGCAGACCGGTCTCGACAAGATGCAGGCGGTGCGCGAGAAGCTGGCCGACCTCGTCTGCTATCGCGAGGGCATCAACGCGCATCTCACCGCTTCGATCGCGGCGGCGCAGACAAGCCCGGGCGACCTCCTGATGCCGAACCAGCCTATGCTCTATGCTGGCCGGGTTTTTGCGTGCTCAAACCTGCCGCAGATGATGCATATCGCGCGCGAATTGTGCGGCGGACAGATCTGCGTCACGCCCAACGAGGCTGCTTTCAGGGCGCAGGGCTCCGGAAGCTGGCTGGAAAAATTCTACTCGCTGAACGACAACTGGCAGGCCGAGGATCGCCGCAAGCTCTTGGCCTTCGCCCGGGACCTGCTGAACTCGGACTATGCCGGCCACCGGCTCACTTTCATCCAGTTCGCGCAGGCGCCGCACTTCAATCATCTCGCGGCGGTGTACAACTCGTTCGACTTTGACGGCCCGCTCGACTTCGTGAAGCGCGCTGCCGACCTCTCCGATCGCGTCGATGGAAAGAAATGACGAAATGACGTCCCATACCCGTGTCCGCAAGTTCAACACCCGCGACGCCTATCCCGAACAAAAGCTCGACAATGACCTGTGCATGGCAGTGCGCGCCGGCAATACGGTCTATCTTCGCGGCCAGACCGCGATGAGCCTGGAAGGCCAGGTCGTCGGCATCGGCGATGCTGCCGCGCAGACCGAGAACGCCATGAAATGCGTGAAGATCCTGCTCGAAGAAGCGGGTGCGAAGCTCGAAGACATCGTCAAGGTCACGATCTACATTACCGACCGCGCTTACAGGGAGCCGGTCTATCAGGTGATCGGAAAATGGCTGAAGGGTGTCTACCCGGTCTCGACCGGACTCATCGTCGAAGGCCTCGCCAAACCCGAATATCTGATGGAGATCGACGTTATCGCTGAAATTCCTGCGGAACCTGCTTAGGTCTGAGGTCTATCAAACCGCCGCGCGCGTGTCGGGCGCGTCGACGGCGGAACTCGAAACGACAACGTCCGTGCCCTATGATTGAGATCAGGGCGACACGGGTGAGGAAACTTGGACGGGCAAGGGATGGCAGGTGACTGCCGTCCTCGACTTGCGTCTCCCGATGGCGCGCAACTTGCTTGCTCTCGGGTCGATCAACAGAGGGAGTATGAGCATGAAACGAATATTTTTCGCATCTGCCGCAATCGCGGTCGCGCTCTGGGCGCTGCCGGTCCATGCCGCCGAAAAGCTTGTCGTCTCGACGTGGGGCGGAAGCTGGAAGGATCTGCTGGAAAAGACGGTCGCCAAGAAATTCAAGGAGCAGACCGGCGCTGATGTCGAGTTCATCACGGGCGGCACCATCGACCGGCTGAACAAGGCGAAGCTCGCCAAGGGCAACCCCGAGAGCGACATCACCTTCACAACGTCGCATGTCGGCTGGCTTTATGCCAATGACGGGCTGTACGAACAGCTCGACATGAGCAAAATTCCGAACGCAAAATCTCTGGTCGATCAGGCCAAGATCAGCCCCTACCACATCGGCTCATGGGCGTATGTCTACACCATCGGCTATCGCCCCGACATGGTGCCGGCCGGCATGACGTTCACATCCTGGAACGATCTCTGGAATCCGGCGCTGAAAGGCAAGATTTCGGCGCCTGACTTCGACGCGAGCCACCTCGTCGTCGTGTCGGCGAAGCTCATGGGCGGCGACGCCGCAAGCTGGGAAAAGGGCAGCGACAAGCTGAAGGCGCTGAAGCCGAACTTCAAGGCCTATTACGCCAACGACGCGGCCTCGCAGCAACTCCTGCAGAACGGCGAAGCGCCGGTCCAGGTCATGCTGTCGATGAACGCCTATCACATCGCGAGTCAGGGGGTGCCGGTGAAGGTGGCGATGCCGAAGGAAGGCGCCGTTCTCGGCATCGATACCATCGGCATCATGAAGGGCACGAAAAACGCGGACCTAGCCTACAAGTTCGTGAACATCATGCTGGACCCGGCCGTTCAGACCGAAGTCGCGACCCTGAAAAAGGGTAGCCCCGTCGTCACCAACGCAAAGCTTGCCGACGACGTCGCGAAGCTGCCCGGTGTATTCACGACACCGGAACAGTGGAACAAGGAAGCGCTCATCATCGACCACAAGCTCCGCGCCGAGAAGACCGGCGAATGGCGCAAGTGGTTCACCGAGAACGTCATCAATTGATGGCAGCAGCCGGGCTCGCTGACACGGCGGGCCCGGCTCTGGTGCGGGGCCGGGCGAACTCCCTTGAATCAGACAGGACCAGCGGCAGGGGCGGCTCAGCCCCGGCCCTTTCTGAAGCTGTTCACGGCTCCGGCCGTGATCACGGCGGCGATCTTCGCCGTGTCGATGTTCGCTATCCTGCAATACAGCGTCCGCGCGCATATTCCGGGCTCGCTCGATGTCGGCGGTTTGACCCTTGCGAATTTCGCCGGGATGCTGCGCCCCCTGTATGCGTGGGTGTTCATCGACACGGTGTGGCTATGCCTGCTCACTGCGGTCCTGAGCCTGATTTTCGGCTATCCGCTCGCCTATGCGCTGGTCCGCTCGAAGAGCCTGTTCGTCAAATCCTTCATCCTGATCGTCACCGTCACTCCGCTGTTCCTCGGCGAGGTGGTGCGCACCTATTCCTGGATCGTGGTGCTCGGCAATAACGGGTTCATCAACTCGGTGCTGCGGCAGACCGGCATCATCGAACAGCCGATCCAGCTCCTTTTCACGGTTACAGGCGTGACCATCGCGCTTGTCCATGTCTCGCTGCCGGTCGTGGTGGTGATGCTCGCGGCGGCCATCGCGCATATCGATCCCGATTACGAGAAGGCGGCGGAAAGCCTCGGCGCCGGTCCGGTGCGGGTGTTTCTGACCGTGACGCTGCCGCTTTCCGGTCCCGGAATCGTCGCCGGTCTGACCACCGCCTTCGCCTGGACCTTCAGCGCCTTCGCCACACCGCAACTGGTTGGCGGCGGCAAGGTGAACATGGTGTCGAACCTCGTCTATACGCTCGGTTTCGCCAATTTCAATTTCCCGTTTGCGGCGGCCCTCTGCGTTGCGGGGCTCGCGCTCACCTATGTCGCGATCGCCGTGATGCGCCTCACCTTGCGCCCGCTCGAGAAAGTGGGGGTCCATTGATGGCGCGGCCGGTGTCACACCGCATGCTCGGCTTTGCCGGCAAGGTGCTTGTAGTGGCGGTCCTGGGCTTCATCATCCTGCCGGCCTTCGTGGTCACGGTCGCGTCGTTCAACGAAAAGGCGATTCTGTCGTTTCCGCCGCAGGAACTCTCGCTGCGCTGGTTTCACAACGCGATCAGCTATCGCGACTTTCGGCTGGGATTCGAGAACGGCATGATCGTGATGCTCGCCACATCGGTCATTGCCCTTGTGGTCGGTTCCGCATTCGCGTTCGTTATCGACCGCTACCGGTTTCGTGGCAGGGGCGTGATCGAGGGACTGCTGCTGGCACCGCTGGTCGTGCCGCATTTCACGGTTGGACTCGGAATGCTGATATTTGCCGCCCAGATCGGCATGACGCGTACGTTCACCGTGGTCATTGTCTGCCAAGTGATTCTGGTCCTGCCGTTCGTGCTTCGCAGCGTGTATATCTCGCTGCGCAATCTCGATCCGCGGCTTGAACTCGCCGCGGCGAGCCTCGGCGCGAAGCCATGGCGCGTGCTGCTGACGGTGACGCTGCCGCTGCTGACGCCGGGCCTGGTCAGCGGCTGGCTGTTTGCGGCGATCCTGTCCTTCAACGAATTCACCGCCGCGCTGTTCGTGACGGCGCAGCGCACGCAAACCCTGCCGGTGGCGATGTATAACTACGTCCGCGAATATGCCGATCCCACCATGGCGGCGCTGTCGGTCATTTTCATCGTTGTGACGGCGACACTGCTCGCTCTCGCCAATGCGTTTCTCGGTCTCGGAAAGGTGCTGAATGTCGAGCAGGCCCGGTGATACGCAGGGGACACCGGCTGCAGCGCCAGGGGCGGAGATCGCGGTCCGCCTCGACGGCGTGACCAAGCGTTTCGGTCCGGCCATTGCGCTCGACCGCGCCTGGCTGAAAATCGCGCGCGGCGAATTCATGACATTGCTCGGCCCCTCGGGCTGCGGCAAGACCACGCTGCTCAATCTCGTGGCCGGATTTCTTGCGCCGGACGAAGGCGAGATTTTCATCGACGGCGCGGTGGTAACTGACGTTCCCGCCTTCGCGCGGCAGACCGGCATCGTGTTCCAGAATTACGCGCTGTTCCCGCACATGTCGGTCACCAATAATGTGGCCTATGGCCTGAAGGCGCGCGGGGTTGGCAAGGATGAGATCAGGAGGCGCGTCGCCGAAATCCTGGCGATGATGAAGCTGACCGGATTCGAGGATCGGAAGCCCCGGCAATTGTCCGGCGGACAGCAGCAGCGCGTCGCGTTGGCGCGTGCGCTTGTGATCGAGCCCAAGGTGCTGCTGCTCGACGAGCCGTTCTCCGCGCTGGACAAGAATCTGCGTGGGTCCATGCAGGTCGAGGTGAAGGAAATTCAGCGCCGGCTCGGCGTAACCACGATTTTCGTCACCCACGACCAGAGCGAGGCGCTGTCGCTGTCAGACCGCATCGCGGTGATGTCGTCCGGTCGGATCTGCCAGATCGACACGCCGGAGGCGCTCTACCGCCGTCCGGCCGATCGCTTCGTGGCTTCGTTCATCGGTGACGGATCGCTGTTGCGCGCCACGCTCGACCAGACGCACGCAGATGGTGCCATCGTCTCCATCGGACCCACGAAAATCGGCGTGCCGGCCGGGCCACTGGCGGGTACGGCAGCCGGATCGTCGGTTGACCTGTTCGTAAGGCCGCAGCATCTACACCTCGCGGCTGGAGCGGATACGGCTTTCGTGGGCAAGGTCGCTGCGACCATCTATCAGGGCGACCATGTCGATCTTTATGTCGATGCTCCGGACGCCGCCAGCGGGCGCCTGATGATGCGGCTTGCAGCACGCGATGCGAGCCGCATTCCGGACGTCGGATTGGCGGTCGCAATTGGGATCAGCAGCGACGATGCGGTCGCATTTCCGGCTGAGGCGTAGGATGGTCGCGCTAGAAACCCGGCGCGGTGCCGGGCGCCCGTGCCCGCGATTCATAGGCCGCGCGCTGCGGCGAATAGATATCCCAGATATTGCGCAATTCACCTATTGGGTCATCGTGCCAATCGACCCGCAGATCGACCACCGGCCAGTCATGGGTATCGGCAACGTGGAGTCCGGCGGCGCGCTCGTCCCCGGTCTCGCCGCCGGCGTCGAGGCCGGCTTCCAGCGCGCGCATCAGGCGTTCGGCCAGTGGTTCGCCCGCAGCGGCGGCATAGCCGGCGACCATGCGAGCAGGGACGGCGGGCGACGCCAGCAGATTGCCGAGCGCAATGCAGGATGGTCCTTCCGCGACCGCGGCAATCGGCAGCGCGCCAGAGCCCGAATGGATCGCGATCTGTCCGTAACGATCGATGACGCCGACTTGCCGGTATTCTGCCTGTGGCGTCCCCTCAAGCAGAAGACGCATGATGGCTCCCGCGCCGAGACCCTGCCGCAGGAGATTCAGGCCGGCCGGACCGAGCGCCGGATCGGTGATGTTCTGCGTCGACACGCAGCCGAGCGGCCCCACCCAGGCGCAGCGGCTTGCGACGCAGATCGAAGAGGAGGTGATGGCTATGCCGAAGGCTCCGGTCCTGTCGCAGCGAGCCGCGATCGAATAGGTCATGATGTGTCACCTTCCCAACAGGGTCAGTGATAGCACGCGATGACCACGCCTCAAACCACGCTGTCGATTCTGCACTCGCTGATCGGCTTTGCGAGCGTGAGCAGCGAATCCAATCTCGATATCGTACAGTGGATCGAGGACTATCTGTCGCAGCATGGCGTGACCTCGCGCCGCATCCCAGACCGGACCGGGCGCAAGGCTTCGATCCTCGCGACCATCGGACCCGCCGGCCGCGCGGGCGTGGTGCTGTCCGCACATACCGATGTGGTGCCGGTGGCAGGTCAGGACTGGTCGAGTCCGCCATTCACCGCCACCCAGAACGGCGACCGCGTTATCGGGCGCGGCACCACCGACATGAAGGGATTCATCGCCTCGGTGCTGGCGCATGTCCCGCTTTTCGTGGCCTCCGCCGCTGCGGCGCCGATCCATATCGCACTGTCCTATGACGAGGAGGTGGGTTGTCTCGGCGCGCCTGATCTGGTGGCGGAAGTTGCGAAGGCAGACGTCAAGCCGGCGCTCTGCATTGTCGGCGAGCCGACCGGACATGCGGTCGGCTACGCACACAAAGGCAAGGTCGCGCGCAGGGTGATCGTCACCGGCCGCGGCGGCCATTCGGCATTGCCGCATCGGGCCGCCAACGCGGTGCTTGCGGCGGCGCGGATCGCCGCGGGACTGGAAGATCTTGCGCAGCGCATGGCGCGTGACAGCGCGCGCGATGCGGCGTTCGACCCACCCTACACCACGATCCATGTCGGCTCCCTGCATGGCGGAACTGCGCTCAATTTCGTGCCGGATCGCGCCACGCTGGAATTCGAGATTCGCCATACACCGGGCACGGATGTCGAAGCGCTCCTCGGCGAGATCGGCGCCTGCATCGCCGGTGCGCGCGAGCGGCTGAAGGCACAGGCCCCGGAAGCCGGCATCTTGGTCGAGGATCTGGCGTCCTACCCCGCGTTGGTGACGGCATCGACCGATCCCGCAATTGCCACTGCGCAACGCCTCGCCGGCGGCACAGAGCCGGCAAGGACCGTCAGCTTCGGCACCGAGGCGGGCATCTATTCAGCGGCCGGGATCCCGACCGTGGTCTGCGGGCCCGGCGATATCGTCCGCGCGCACAAGGCCGACGAATGGATCGGCATCGACGAACTCGCCAGAACCGACCGGATGATGCAGCGGCTGGCGGCCCAGCTCGGCCGGCCAGCGGAGGAATGGATCAGATGACACAACAAGAAAAGAATACAACGCGACCTTTCCTCAAGCTCACCCACCACGGCGCGATGATCGCGCTGCAGGCGGCCGTTGCGAAGGCCGAGGAGCTGGGCGTGCCGCAGAACATCACGATCGTGGACGACGGCGGCAACATGCTCGCGTATATCCGCATGGACGGCGCCAAGCTGCTTTCGGCCGAGACCTCCAAGAGCAAGGCGATCACGGCGGCCTCGCACCGGCAGCCGACTTCGCGGCTCGATCCTGCGCTGGAGGTGAAACTGGCCGTCGCGGCGGGCGGGCGGCTGACCAATCTCGAAGGCGGCTTGCCGATCGTTATTGACGGCGTCTGCATCGGCGCGGTCGGGGTCGGATCCGGCACTGGCGCGCAGGATGTCGAGGTCGCCCGCGCGGCCCTCAAAGGTCTCGGAGCGGAGGATCAGGTGCCCTGACGGAGTCCCGTCGAGGCGCGGATTTTTCCGCAGCCTTGAACCAGCGAGGCGATATCAAGCCTCCCAGCACATCCGGAAATGGATTGCGAATGCCGTGACGGCGCTGGCGCAGCTCATTTTTCCTGCTCGATGATGGCAGCAATCGCCTTGATGCGGCCGCGAGCGAATTGCGGCAGCCCGGCGCTGATGGACTGGCCGTTGTTGAAGGAGCTTCGCCCCATCAGGAGCTGCGACGGCACGAGGTTGCGCAGGATCGGCGCCTTAAGAAAATCGCGCTGCTTGGTCAGAATATCGCTGCGGATCGCGAGCGCGAGATAGAGGGTCGCCACCGATGCATTCGGGTCCGCGGGATGGGGCTGGATCACTGCCAGTATCTTGCCGGAATGGATCACCTGATTGACCCAGAAAATGCTCTGCTCGAACGCACCGGCGACCGGCGTGTCGATCCCGGTCAGGGTCGTGACGTCTGAGAATTGCGGGTCGTCCCGCGAACGCAACCGGACCTCGCTCTGGAACTCGATGAAGTCGGGAATCGGCCTTTTGGCTTCGTCGCGCAGCTTGTTGACCAGGAGAATGCCGGCCGGGATTCTCCCTTCGAACTTGTAGCGGGACTGGAAGCAGCCGGCCGCATCCTCGCACCAGTCGCGCCCCGGCGGCTTGCGATGGGCAAGCGACGACTGCTTGTTCGGAACCGCGTCGGCTCCGGCGAGCGCCTGGTGCTTGATCGCCGGATCGAGCTTTTCGAGAAACCCGATGCTCGCGTAGCGGGACAGATCGATGGCCTGCGCCGGCTTCGACATGACGAACCGTGCTTCCGCCACATACATGGACAGCTTGACGCCGGCAGGTTCCTTGAATTCCGGAGACAGCGACAGAAATCGCTTCTGCAGCGGCTGCTTGCTTGCCCAGTCGTCGAACGCGATCAGTTCGTTCGCCGCATCTGTCGGATTGTCCGATCGCTGCTCAGCGAAGACGATGATTCGCGGCTTCAGCTTGTCGACCGGAACGGTGGCGAGCGAAGTCACCGGTTCGAGCTTGAACTCATCGGCGGCGAACGCCGAGCCCGTTCCGAGAGCGAACGCCGCCAGCAGGACGGCAATCGGGATTCTCATGAAATGCCGCTCAGAATGGTCTGCGCCCAAAGAAATAGTCCGGATCGATGCGGCGCGGTGCGCGCCGGTAATAGCTGTCTTCGTCGGGGAATTCGGGCGACCGCGGATAGACGCGCGGATTGTAGTAATAACCGGAATAACCCGATTGAGGCGGATAGTAATCACGCATCCCGTAGCGGCTGTCATAGGGCCAGGACTGCACGCGCCTCCCATCCTCATTGTAGCCATCGCCGCGATCATACTGGTAGCCACCGTCGCGCGAGACGATCCGGTATCGCGTATCGGTGATTCCGCCAACCGGGTCACGCCGCAAATACTCGACGCTGCCGCCGCTCCTCTGGCCCGAATACTGATCCATTCCACCCGTATAGGGATCGATCTGCACGGCCACGAGCTGGCGCAGCGCATCCTGAGACGGACCGCTCAGCGCGACCTTCGGCGCATGAACACGCCATGCGGCTTGCAGAATGGGTTCGAACATCGGCAGCGCAACCCGCCCGCCGGTCTGGCCGCGGCCAAGCGTGCGACGCCCTTCCGCATTGTCGTAGCCGACCCATATGGCGACCGTGACATCGTTGGTGAAGCCGACAAACCATGCATCGAGCTCGTTGTCGGTCGTGCCGGTCTTGCCCGCGGCATAGGTTGCAAGGTGTTTCGCCGAACGCGCCGTGCCGCGCGCCAGCACGCCCTGAAGGATCGATTTGAGCTGGAAAAAGGCGGCGCGGTCGACCGAGCCGATCCAGTTCGCCGCATTATTGTCGGCCTTGAATATCTGACGTCCGCCCTGTTCGATCGTATCGATGACATGGGGAACCGGTCGCGCACCCTCGTTCGCGATCGCCGCGTAGAAGGCGGCGAGATCGATCAGCCGCAACGGCTGCGCGCCGAGTATGAACGGGTAGAAGCGGTTGCATTCCTTGTAGAGCTGCGCCTCGACCGCAAGTTCGCAGACTCGATCGAGTCCCTGCTCGGCGGTGTTCTCAATGCCGTTCGCCATCAACTGGGCGGTCGCCAGATTGCGGGAGTCTTCGAGCGCGCGGCGCAGTGTAACCGCGCCGCCGGAGCCGCCACCGGCATTCCTGGGCGCCCAATAATCCTTGGCGCGGGCTCGGCCCGTCTGTCCGATCGGCGGGAGCACAATCGGCGAATCCATGACGAGGGTGTTGGGCTGCAGGCCGTTGCGGAGCGCCGCGAGGTAAGTCACGGGCTTGAGGGTCGAACCGGGCTGGCGCACACTCTGGACGGCACGATTGAGCTGGCTTTCCGGATAGGAAAAGCCGCCGGTCATCGCCAAAATGCGGCCCGTCCTGTTTTCGAGCACCAGCGCAGCCCCCTGTACGGACGGGCGTATGCGCAACTCCGCGCGCGCGGCACGCTTGCCCGCGGCTTCGCGGACGTGGACATGGACCACATCATTGACCTGCAGGCTTCTGCGGATCGACGCATTCCATGGGTTGAGCGGCACGATCCGGCCGTCGGAGAGGCCGACATTCAGGACGTCACCACGCTTTCCGCGTCCGTTCTCCAGAACGACCGCGGCCTCCCAATGCACGTCGTACAGAGGCAGGCGGACCGCCTTGAGCGCCGCGAGCCAGGCTGGCGCGTCACCCCTGCGCTCGTCAGTCATGGTCTTGAGCGCATCGGAAATATTCGCCTCGGCGCCCTGGAACTTGTAGCGGCCGGTATTGAGCTCGTAGCGCGCCAGCCCCTCCTGCAAGACCGCCTCGGTCGCCCGCTGGAGCTCCGGGTTGATCGTAGAACGCACCACATAGGATGACGTGTTGAGCGCGCCAACGCCCGGAATGGATCGCGCCTCTCGCGCAACGTGATCGATGAAGTGGTACCCGGTGTCCGGCCGCAGTCGTTGATAGGGCACGATATGCGGCAATTGAGCCTTCGCTTCGGACGCATTGATCATCCCGTCGTCCTGCATCCTCCCGAGCACATAAGCGAGACGGTCGCGTGCGCGACCGGCATTGCGGTCGGGGCTGAAATAGCTCGGCCCCTTGGCTAGTCCGGCAATGAACGCGGCCTCAACAGGCGTCAGCGCGCCGACCGATTTATCGAAATAGCCGCGCGCCGCCATCTCCACGCCCCAGGCACCGCGGCCGAGATAGATCGAATTCAGATAGAGTTCTAGAATCTCCGTCTTGCTGAGCGTGCGTTCGATCTGCGAAGCGACGATGATCTCGCGCAGCTTTCGCTCATAGGTGACGTCATTGCCGACCAGCACCGTCTTGGCCAGTTGCTGGGTGATGGTCGAGCCGCCCTGCGGCCGGCCGGGTTGCGCGAGATTGCCGACAAACGCACGGACCAGACCACGCTCGTCGACGCCCTGATGCTGCATGAACCGCTTGTCCTCTGCGGCAATGAAGGCATTGCGGACCGTTTCGGGAATCTCGGAAAACGATACCCAGACCCGGCGGTTTTCCGCCGTGAAGACTTCAGCAAAGCGCTCGCCCTTGCCATCGAGAATAAGGCTCATGCCGGGCAGTTGCATGCCCTTCAGGCGTCCGACATCGGGCAGGTCCCTGAGCGCGTCGTTGTAGAAAGCGATGACCTGCGACAAGTCGACGGGTGAGCCTTCAACCGCTTCGCCCTTGCAGAATTGCCGATAGACCATGTGAAGATCGGAAAACGAAAGCCCCTTGAGAGCCTTGATCTCGTCGCCGAGCGCGTCCTTGTCGTCCATCGCAGTCGCGATCAGATCGTCGAGGTTGATCTGCTCGATGTCGAAGGACTTCCGCATGTGCAGACAGCCCGCACGCAGCAGTTGCTCCACCTCGGCGGTGTCCTTGCCGGGATCGAATTCAGCCTTGATGGCGTCCGGCCGGGTCGTGGCCTGGCTGAAAGCGAGCGCCGTAGCCAGAACCTTGACGAGTATGATGTTCATCTATCGCCGCGTACCCGAATGCCGCCCCGGCTTCGTGCATGCATGATTCTACCTGAAGGCGGGGAAAATAAGGAGACCCTGAGGGCCGATAGCATACTTTTGATGGGTTTTTGATCGCTCCGGCCCCTCACCTGCGACAATGAAGGATTGAGCCGCCACCCCGGCTTCGCGAATGGTTCCGGTCGCGTGGCCGGATAAATCGGTCGCCGGGCTCCCGATTTCGATCGCGAAGGCTGCGAAGTCGCCCGATGCCTTTCCGCTTTCCAAATCATCGCAAGTGGCGGCATACCCTCGCGGCAATGAACCTTCCCTGTGACGGGCACGCTCCTGTTGCACCCGGTGTCCCGATAAGCGGAATTCCCGGCCCCAAGCCCTCGCTCCCTCCATTCGGACCAAAGGCTGTCATCGCAACGACCGATTGCAATGCGCAGGAGGCCGGCTCGGACCGTCATCTCGGCATCGCGACGCAGCCAAACGGCCGTGCGATGACGCCCAGTCACACCGGCGCGCTGTAATATTGCTGACATCTGATTTCGCAATAGTTTCACAGGATTGATTCTACGAACAACCCGAGAGCCGGTGTCCGGACGGCGGCGTGCGCTTGCCGACTGCATGGGCTCTTGCGCCGCTCAACGAAAGCCACGCGACAATCCCAGGACGCGAACTTCTGTGCGAAAGGCGTAATCCTCCTTAACTCCCAACCAGGTTTTTCGATTGGCGCGACACATGAATGCTCAACAGAAAGTCCACAAAGCCAACAACGAGGCGATAATCGGCGCTTACGACCGATGGGCGCCCGTGTATGATATCGTGTTCGGCCCCATCTTCCAGCGCGGCCGCCAGGCCGCAATCGAAGCCGCTGAGCGGATCGGCGGCCGCATTCTCGAAGTCGGGATCGGCACCGGTATCGCGCTGCGCGACTATTCGCCAAGAAACAAGATCGTCGGCATCGACATCTCCGCACAGATGCTGGAAAGGGCGCGCATGCGCGTCAGCGAAATGGGCCTGACCCATGTCGAGCAACTCTCCGTTATGGACGCGAGCAATCTCGACTTTCCGGACAATTCGTTCGACGTGGTGATGGCACAATACGTGGTCTCCACGGTGCCGCGCCCGGAGGCCACGCTCGACGAATTCGCGCGCGTGCTGAAGCCCGGCGGTGAGGTCATTCTGGCGAGCCGGCTCAGTGAGGAAACCGGGCTCCGACGTTCGATCGAGCACTTCGTTGCGCCCGCCGCGCGCAAGCTCGGATGGCGCACCGAATTCGGCTGGGACCGATATCTCGCATGGGAGGCGCGGACTCCCAGCATCGAACTGGTGGAGCGCCGCAAGATGCCGCCGCTCGGCCATTTCGCGCTGATCCGCTTTCGCAAGCGGGCATTGCCGCTCGCCGCGGAGATCGCAATGGACGGCCAACGCATCCACAACGCCGCTCAAGCCTGATCGCAGCAGCCCAAGTCGTGTAGCTGAAACGGCCACAGCCTGCCCGGCCGAAATCTCAACCGAACGTGTCACACAGGGGATTGTCATGGGATTCATCGAGGCGCTGCGCGAACAGCGCTGGGACGATCATCGTTACTACCATCACAGCCGCATCAATCAGTCGCTGCATCTTGTCAGCGCGCTGAGCTTCCTGACCGCCTATGTACTGGTGTTCTTCGACCCGGCCATGGCAGCGCTGATCGGCTGGCTGGTAGCGATGACATCCCGGCAGGCCGGGCACTTCTTTTTCGAACCGAAGGGATATGACCACATCAATCAGGCCACCCATGAGCACAAGGAAGACATCAAGGTCGGATACAACCTGCAGCGCAAGGTGGTGCTGCTGACGATCTGGGCGCTGTCGCCGCTGGTCCTGCTGCTCGATCCGACCCTGTTCGGCCTGTTCGAGCCGGCTCACGGCGTAGCCGACTTCATCCGCCAGACTGCGAAAATCTGGCTCGCACTTGGTCTCGGCGGCCTGCTCGCCCGCACTATCCAGCTCTTCTTCATTCGCGACGTGCAGACCGGCCTGGTATGGGCGACCAAGATCCTGACCGACCCGTTCCACGACATCAAATTGTATTACAAGGCGCCGCTCTATCTTCTGCGCGGCGAACTGATCGATCCGAATCACGGCAAGCATCGGCCGGATGAGGGCGACGAAGGGGACGAGGAAGAAGTCGCTTTGCGGCCGCTGTGATTGCTTGCGGTCATGGCCGGGCTTGTCCCGGCCATCCACGCTTTGCGTCTGCATGGATCATGAGGACGTGGGTGCCCGCGACCAGCGCGGGCATGACGCTTTCCTTGGCTGGATGCGCCCGGCTAATGCCCGCCGAACCGGTGCGCAATCATTTCCCTCAGCAGCGCCCGCTTGACCGACTTGTTGGTGGCGGCCGGCGGCGTCCACCACCATCCATCCCTCTCCATCTCGGTGGCAGCCGCGACGAAACGGTCGGCCACCGCGACGAAATCGGCTTCGGAATAGTTCAGGCTGAAGATCAGCCGGCCGCTTCCGATCCAGCTCAGCGCCAGTCCGTGCCTACGCAGATAGAATTGCAGCATCCAGTTGTAGCGCGACGGGTGCGTATACAGCACCGTCCAGATCGACGACAGATTTGCGGCACGCACCGGCAGATGCGCTTCGATGAGCCTTGCGTTCAGCGCTTCGGCGCGCCGGTTCCAGGTATCGTCGAGTCCGTCATAGAGTGCCCTCAGGTCCGCTCCGTCGAGACGCGTCAGGAACTCGTTCATCGCGGCCATCACATAGGGATGCGAGTTGAATGTGCCGCGCGCAAAGCAGATATCGGCCGGGCGCTCCTCACGGAACCGCTTCATCAATTCGGCGCGCCCGCACACGACTCCGACCGGGAGCCCGCCCCCCAGCGTCTTGCCATAGGTGACCATATCCGCCTTCACGCCGAAATATTCCTGCGCGCCGCCGCGGGCGATCCGAAAGCCGACAAATACCTCGTCGAAAATCAACACGATACCGCGCTCGCTGCAAACTTTGCGAAGCTCCTTCAGCCACTCCCCATATGCAGCGCGATCGAAATGCGAGCGCCGCGATCCGTCGATCAGGGAAGAGTCCCCCGGGGCATTCGCGTTCGGATGCAGCGACTGGACCGGATTGACGAGCACGCAGGCGATGTTTTTTCGCGAACGCAGCACCTGCAGCGTCTTCTCGGACATGTCGCTCAGCGTATAGGTGGTTTCGGCGGGGACCGGATTGCCGATTCCCGGCTGCACGTCGCCCCACCATCCGTGATAGGCGCCGCACAGGCGAACAAGATGGCTGCGTCTGGTGTGATAACGTGCAAGCCGCACCGCCTGCATGACCGCCTCGGTACCGGACATGTGGAACGATATTTCGTCGAGACCGGAAATCTCCTTCAGGCGTCTCACATTGTCGACGACGACGGGATGGTATCCGCCGAGCACAGGCCCGAGATCGCGCACCCTGTCGGCGCCCCTGTCGATACAGTCCTTATAGAAATCATATCCGAAGACATTGACGCCGTACGATCCGGTGAGGTCGTAGAAAACGTTGCCGTCGAGGTCGGTCACCGTCACCCCGTTCGAAGACTGCAGGAACGAACCTGCCTTCAGATTGTCGCGCACGATCCGGCTGAACTGGAACGGCACCCGATAACGCGCCGTGAATTGCAGATCGGAAAGCCCCGCCGAGGCTTCCGCGGTCAACTGCGCGGTCTTGCCGAAATGCGAGCGATAATAATCCGCCAGCCGGCCGAACCCCGCGCGGCGGCGCGTCACCACGTCTTCCGGCGCCTCGTCGGCCTGAAAGAAGTCCCGCTCGTTGTATTCATAGAAGGGAATGAACGAGGCCAGCCGGCGCGAGATGCGGGCATGACCCTCGAGCGACCTGTGCTTGGCACGGGACAGGTTGAGGCGCGCCCTGACTCTTGGAAGCAATGCGACCAGCGCCGTCGCACCGGCGGCGTACAGGGCGATGGCGGCGTGTGACGAATCCATGACCGCATCGGTTAAGGAAGGAAGAATACAGGATGATGACACTGCGCAGGCTGCTCGATCCGATCGGAGAGGATATCAATTTTCTCCTGACCAACCGGATTCCCCGGAGGTGGGCGACGCAGTTCATCGGCTGGCTGAGCAAGGTCGAACAGCCGATCGTGCGCGACATGTCGATCGGGATCTGGCGGTTGTTTTCCGATCTGAACCTTGGCGAAGCGAAGAAAGCCAGATTCAGCAGCATGCACGATTGTTTCACGCGCGAGTTGAAAGAGGGCGCGCGTCCGATCGATCGCGATCCCTCCATCCTGGTCAGCCCCTGCGACGCCATTGTCGGAGCCTGCGGGCGAGTCGACGGCGACCAGGTCTTGCAGGTCAAGGGTTTGCCATACCGGCTGGCAGACCTTGTCTCCGATCCGCAGTTCGAACGAACCTATCGCAACGGCCGCTATGTCACGCTGCGGCTTACCGCCAGCATGTATCACCGGTTTCATGCGCCCTATGACTGCACGGTCGAGCAGGTGACCGCGATTTCCGGCGACACCTGGAATGTCAATCCGATCGCGCTGAAGCGGGTCGAGCGGCTGTTCTGCCGGAATGAGCGCGCAGTGATTCGCACCCGACTTCCATCCGGCGATCTCATTACGCTGGTGCCGGTTGCCGCGATTCTGGTCGCCAGCATCCGGTTGCATTTCCTCGATCTGACGCTGGGCATGCATTATCGCGGAGCGCGAACGATGCCCTGCGCCGTACGGCTAGACAAGGGTCAGGAAATGGGATGGTTCGAGCATGGCTCCACCATCATCGTCTTCGCACCAGGCTGTTTTGAACTTCAGCATGGCATTCGCGAGGGCACGACCATCCGGGTTGGACAGCCGCTGTTTCGGCACCCATGATCGCTGCCGGTCCGGACTATCGCCGGCGGGCGATCCGCGCGAAGGGGAGGATCGCAACCGACGGCGGCGCAGACGGTACGCACTGAACTGCCGGAAAATCACCGCTGGCATTCACGAAGCTGGTCTGTGTGACGGTCGCGCACCGCAGCGCACGGATGTCGGCATAGTCCAGGATGAAATAGTCACCTGCGCTGTCAAGAACTTCCGCGAAACTCTCGCGGCACACGATCCTGCGGGCCGCAATCACTCCCGTCCGGGTTTCGATGAGCGCCGGCTCGCCGTTGCGGGCATGGACGCAAAGCGCCCGCTTCAGCCGGTCGGCCCGCTTTTCTGCGAGGGAGATGATGTTTGACATAGCCCTTCAACCCGGAATTTGCGTTGCGGTTCCCGTTCTGCATTGGTCGAGCAATTGGGGCCGTGGGTTCAAGCCGCGGGCAGAGCGACTCCACACGCTGTCGCTGGGGGCGCCGACTTCTTCATTTGGCCTGGAGAGCTGGAACCTTTGCGGGGTGCGCCAAGTTGGGGCGGCGTTCCCGTTCCCCTGGAGGCGCGCATGGCTGCAAAGGAAAAGACGCTGGAAGACCTCTTCCATGATACCCTGAAGGATATTTATTTCGCCGAGAAGAAGATCCTCACGGCGTTGCCGAAAATGGCAAAAGCGGCGCACTCGGACCAGCTGAAGGCGGCGTTCGAAAAGCATCATGCCGAGACCGAAGGCCAGGTCGAACGGCTCGAACAGGTATTCGAGCTGATCGACAAGCCTGCGCGCGGCAAGACCTGTCCGGCGATTCTCGGTCTGGTCGAAGAAGGCCAGGAAGTGATGAAGGACTTCAAGGCTTCGGATGCGCACGATGCCGGTCTGCTCTCCGGCGCTCAGGCGGTCGAGCATTACGAGATTTCGCGCTATGGCACGCTGATCGCCTGGGCAGAACAACTCGGCATGACCGACGCGGCGAAGCTCCTCAAGCAAAACCTTGATGAGGAGAAGAAGACCGACGCAGCCCTCACCCGGCTCGCGGAGAGCTCGCTGAATCAAATTGCGGCATAAAGCGGCCCGTTCGGATTGTTGCACGCGAGGTGTCCCGGCCATCCCGGGACGCCTTGGCGCGTCTGGTTCAGTCTACCCGATCGACATTATCGTAGAGACGCAACCGCAGAGCGGTTACATCTATCTGCCGCACGCTGCCGCTGCCGGCCAGATCGAGCGCATGCGCGGCGGCGGCGCCCATCGCGATGCAGGGGCCCATGACCCGCACGCTCGACAGCGCCGCACTATCACCGTCGATGCAGCGGCCAACAGCGATCACATTATCGGCTTCGTCCGGCACCAGCGATCCGAACGGCACATAATGGAGGTGATTGTCGTCGAACGGCTCCCAGACCGTGCCGTCGGGGCGATCATGCAGCTCGATCGGCCAGCCGGTGCGCGCGATCGCGTCCGGAAATCTGGTGCCGGCCCGCACGTCTTCAACGGTGAGCTGTTGACGGCCCTTGATCCAGCGGGTCTGCCGGATCCCCGGAAAGCCGTAGGCGCGGACCCTGGCATTCGCGAAGGCATGGGGATACTCGGCCTTGAGAAAACGGATCACGTCGTCCGCCATCGCCTTGCCGATGAGCGCATGACGCGAGGCTGCAATCGGCTCCAGCGGCGTCTCGACATGCGTCATGTTGATCAGCGAAATGCCGCGCCCGGGAAACACGAACGAGAACCCGTCGCGCCGGACCAAGCCGTAATCGCCGCCCTTCACCTTGAGCCGCGCAAGCATTTCCGGACGAGCCGGGTGGCTGGCCTCGTCGACGCCTTCCAGAACCACCATCTGTGTCCCGAAAAGCGGGCCTTCGGCATTCTCGCGGCACTCGAATCCCGCCTCCCATGTGAGCGCCGCATCCCCGCTCGCATCGACGAATCCCGCCGCCGATACCGATACGTCGCCATAGCGCGTCGCGAACTCGATCGCACGGACACGACCCCCATCGCGCGTGACGCCACGCATCACCGCACCGAGCAGAACCGTAACATTCGCCGTGCGGACCGCCTCCTCAATCCAGCGCGAGAGAGCGATCTCGTCATACATCACCACCTTGGTGTTCGAGGGACCGCCGCGCAGCATGTGGAGCGCGCCCTGCGCGCCGAGGTCGCGCAGAATGCCGTCGGCAATGCCATGAGTGATCTGCCTGCCGTCGTAGCCGTTGGCGAACAGACCGCAGAACGTACCGATGATGGAGTTGACGGCCTGCCCGCCGAGCGCCGGGAGGCTGTCGGCCAGCACCACTCTGTGGCCGAGCTGAGCGGCTTCCAGCGCCGCCGACACCCCCGCAATCCCGGCGCCAAGAACGCAGATGTCAGCCGAGACGGCTTGCCGGCCGCTTGCGGCACCACGGCGCACGACACGGGTTGCAGGGGAGAAGTCGCGGTTGGCCATTGGATGCTCCAGAACCGCGCCTTACTTCAGAACGACGCGGGCTGTCACAACACGAAATCGTTGTGCGTCACACTTGCAATGTCTTTCAGCAGAATGTCGAAGTCTGCGATCGCGTCACCGTTGATGTCGCCGGAAACCACGATATCGCTGCCGGAATCCGCGAGCCGCAATTGTCCGGCGGCGCCGCTGAAGTTGTCGACGAGAATGCTGCTGAAGGCCTGATTGCCCTTCATCGTCGTGTTGGCGTCGATGGCAGCGAGGTCGATCGTGTCGATGCCCGAAACGAAATCCACGATCACGTCGCGCATCGCCCCCAGGCCTGTCTCCGCGGCGGACGCGAAGACAAACCGGTCGGCACCTGCACCGCCGGCGAGAATATCGCTGCCTGCTCCGCCATTCAGGATGTCGTTCCCGTCACCGCCCGAGATGGCATTGTTCAGTGCGTTGCCAACGCCGGTAAACGCGGAACTTCCCTGGAAAGTCAGGTTCTCCACGGCGCCGCGCAGCGAATAGGATGCAAGCGACGTGATCACGGTGTCGATCCCCGCACCGGATTTCTCGGTAACCTTGTCGCTCTTGTTGTCCACGACATAGGTGTCGTCGCCGAGGCCGCCCTGCATCGAGTCCACGCCTGCACCGCCGTCGATCCAGTCGTCGTCGCCGCCGCCGGCCAGCTTGTCCTTTCCCGCCATTCCGAAAATGCGATCGGCACCGTCGGTTCCCGCCAGCTTGTCATTTCCGGCCGTACCCGTGATTCCGTTGACATCGAGCTCGGTCGAAAAATTGAACGCCGAATTCCCCGAGATTCCAGCAAATGCATTTCCGACCAGATCGACAATCGCGCCGGCAGCGACCGTCACATAATAGCTGCCGCCGGCAACAAGGGCCGCCACCGGATCGAGTGTGACCGACGTACCGGCAAACGTGACCCGAGGACCGGTGATGCTGAAGGCGCCCCACAGACTGCCATTCTCGTTGTAGACGGCAATATTTCCAGACCCGGCCCGGACGACTTCATTGAAGGTCAGCACGATATTGGCATCGACCGCGACATCCGCTCTGTTGTCGGCGGGTGACAGCATCAGCAGCGACGGCGCAGCCGTATCGGCCAGGCTGCCGTCTCCGGATGACAATTCGAGCCTCCGATCGGAAAATTGCAGATACTCGAAGTTGGTCAGCGTGTCGGTACCGTAGATGGCGCTTGCCACGGTCGTTACGCCGCCGGTGCTGGTCACGGTGTAGTCGGTGTAGAGGCCGAAGAAAGCCGCCGTATCGATGCCGCCTCCGCCATCCAGGATGTCGTTGCCGCGCATGCCATAGAGGACATTGTCGAGCGCATTCCCGTAGATCTGATCGTTGCCATCGCCCGCGATCGCATTCTCGATCAGCGAACCGGCCGCGATCGTCAGAAAGCTCAGACCGGCGAGCGTCGAGCTCATCCCTTCGCCAAGATCGAGCACGAGATCGCGCACCATCGACGCCGCATCGATCCAGTCGAAACCGCCGTCGGCATCCGCGATCGTGGCACGGGCGGACTGGCCGCTCTGCGACAGGACGGTCAGCACCTCTTCGGTGTAATGATAGACATCATCGCCGGTGGGTGCCGAACCATAGCCGGTGAAGCGCAGGGACTGGAGAATTCCGGTGTCAGCCTGCGCGGCATCCTGAACCTGCAGGGTCCAGTTGCCCGCGCTCAGCTCACCCCGCAGCCCGTCCACACCGAAGGAATAGCTGAAGCCGTTGTCCGAGGTGGAACCGGTGCCGCTCGAACCATTGTAGAGCGACATCACGGTCTGATCCGGCGAGATCAGACGAATGCGCAAATCGGTGAAATAGCTGTGCGACAGCGTCACCGTCATTGAAACATGTTCCAGACTGATCAGCTGGTCGATGTTGAACGTGTAGCTCAGCGTCGTCAGATCGGCGATCGACCGGTTGACGGCAAGCACACCGCTTGTGACCGACATCTCATTCGCCGAGGTCGCAGCCACCGGATGCAGGACGCTCCACACTTCGGCCATCCGCACCGCATTGAAGGCATTGACCATGCCATAACCGTAGTCCTCGCTGTAATGCAGCCCGCCACCGTTCCAGTTGCCGGCGCCGTTCCACTTCCACGCGAAGTCCTCATTCAACGTCAACCCGCCATACAGACTGCCGACGCCGATCGCGGAATAGGCGAGGATATTCTGCACATCGCGCCACCCGAGTTCCGGATTGGCATCGATCATCAGCGCTATGACGCCCGCTGTGATCGGCCCTGCCGCCGATGTTCCACCAAACACGTTGGTATAGTCGCCGTTGAGGAGCCCGTTATAGCCCGCGGAAAGACCCAGCCGGTCCGAGGTTACGGAGCCGGCGGGGGCCGACACCAGCACGTGCGATCCATAGGTGGAATAGGACGCGACGTTTCCATTGCTGCCGAGCGCCGCCACCGTGACGGTGAAGCGCGAACCGTCGGTCGATTCTCCATTGCCGTCGATGTTGGAATTGCCCGCCGATTTCACGTTGACGGTGCCGAGCCCGCCGCGGCCCAGTGCCGAGGCCGCCTGGAACTTCGCTACGTCGCCGTAAACCTGGAAGTCGGGCGTTCCGCCATAGCTGTGGTTGGTGACGTCGAAATTGCGCAGGCTGTCGAGCGTGGTCAGGTAGCGCGACCATGCGTTGTTGATGTCGTCCGCGCCGCCGAAAATCCGGATGGCTGTGATGCTCGTGTCGAACGCGACGCCTGTTCCACCCTGTCCGTTATTCTGCGCGGCGATCAGACCCGCAACCGCGGTTCCGTGCCCGTCGTCATTGCTCAGCGGCTGGCCGTTGTTCAGGGATCCACCGACCGTGACATGGCGGCTGGAATCGTAATTGCCGGCGAGGTCCCAATGTGTCGACTGGACGCCGTCGTCCCAGATGCCGACATGCACACCATCGCCGGAATATTGCGCCCAGACCCGTTCGAGGCCTGCGGTGCTGTTCGTCGAACCGAAGCCAGGCCGCCCGATCATGGCGAGATGCCATTGGCTGCTGAGCAGCGGATCGTTCGGGCGATAGATTGCGACCATTCGGACCGATTCTCGCTTCCGGGTTGGCCCGCGCGCGGGCACCTCAAGGACCCGGCAAATGACGCATCAAGCCGGCAGGTTTCAGGCTTTCATTGTCCTGGAGCCGATTATTTCACGATTCATGAAGCCGAGCCCATGACTTCTTAGCAGTTCACCACCGCCGCCCTCAAACTGTGCCGGCGAAAAAACTGAGCCCTTCGGCCCATCGCAGGACGATACCGGGCCGGACCGGAAAAACATCGCAAAATCGGGACTTTAGGCGCCCTCACCACGCCGTTAACCGGGCATTATCCTCAATCAGTCATGAAGATGTCTGGACCATCGCGGATGTCGCGTCCCGGCGCCGATCAGAGTGCGTCGCGCCGGCCGCCTCGGGTGATACTCGTGCAAGCTGCCGAACAGAAATCGCGATCGCTCAAATCCGCCACCGTCAATCTGCGCGACCTGACAATCCTGATCGCCGATCCCGGGACCTATATGCGCCGGGTGGTCTACGGAATCCTGCGCGGCTTTGGCGCCAACCGCATTGTCGAGGCGGCCGATGCCGGAGGCATCCTGTCTGCCCTGATGCAACAGAAGGTCGATATCCTGATTCTCGATGCCAGGCTGCCGCCGCAGGACGGACTCGCGGTCACGCAGGCGATCCGCCGCAATCCCGACAACGAAAACCGCACGCTCCCGATCCTGATCATGACGAGCGACGCGCAGCAATCGACGGTCAGGGAGGCCCGCGACGCCGGCGCGAGCATGGTGGTGGCAAAGCCGATGTCGCCGACGACGCTGTATGACCGCCTGGCCTGGATCGCGTTCGACCGCCGGCAATTCATCGACTGCCCGACCTATTTCGGGCCCGACCGCCGGTTCAAGATCGAAGGTTATCCGACCGGCGTTGGTCGGCGGGCCAGCGACAAGGTGATCCAGATTTCGGACGCGATCGAACCCAATCTCGAGCAGGACGACATCGACAGCCTGTTCCAGGCGGCGCGCGCGGGGCAAAGCGAATGACCGACAAGACCCCGCCGAATGTGCGCATCTTCTCCGTCAGGACCCGATTCCAGGAACTGGCGCAGCGCCCGGGCGGCGTGCCGCGGGACGTCGCGATCCGGCAAGCCGAAACCCAGATCGACGGATTTCGGGCCGAGTTCGTGGACTGGGTCGATCGCGAATTGCAGGAACTGGTGCAGGCTTTCCGCCGCATTCAGGGCGATCGGGCCGGCGAATCGCAGATGGCCGGGATCGAGCGGCGTTGCTGCCAGTTGCGCGACACCGGGACCACGATGGGCCTTTTCCTGATCACCTTCATCTCGGAAAACCTCTGCAAGGTGCTCGAAGCCGTCAGGAGCGGCGCGCCCTACGATGCGGAAGTGATCAACTGCCACATCGACGCGCTGCTGCTTGCCAGGCAGGACGCCTACCGCAACATCCGGCCCGAGCAGGTGCCGGAGATGACCAGCGGACTTCACCGCATGCTGGAGCGTGTGAACCGCAGCCTGCCGGCCGGCAGCGCGGGCTGAGCGGTCGCTGCGCGACGGCGAAACGGCAAGGCTCCGCCGTCCCTGATTTTTTAGCCGGCGCGGGCGCGCCCGTATTCCATCTCGCATTCCAGCCCGGGAAAATCCCAAGGGCGCGCGGAACGCCGGGCTTTCAGCCAAGCCCATGGCCCCATGCGCTGTGTGTGAGAAGCGCATGAGATAGCAGTCACCACGGACCGCCGAAAACGTCGGCGTTCCGCGCGCGGTGTGTGAGGCTTGCTCTGCGACAACCCCGGAGGACATACACCGTTGACCGGCATCGCCGGGCGGCTCGTCTTGCTATCCTCCGCTGGTGACCCACGGCCGGTGAGCCGGATCATCGCAGCTTGGGCCTCCGCTGCCGCGCTTGCGTCTCAAGCACGACAACGGCCACCGCATCCCGCCCCGCGTCTCACGACGCTCATGAAACGTCCCTTGGACGGGACGGGATGGAATGACTATATTCCTATATTGCGAGAAATGTCAAGAGCCGGTTTTGCGCCCGAATCTCACCCGCTCCGCTCGTCCCCGCGAAGGCGGGGACCCAGCAACGCTGTCGCCGCGGACGATCGCGGTTGTTATGGAAAAGCGCGCCTTCGAGACACGGCGCTTTGAGGGCCGTGCAGTCGTGGCCTCACGCAAAGGCGAATATCCTGGCCGCACCGGCGCTGGGTCCCCGCCTTCGCGGGGACGAGCGAAGCGTTTCGCGCACTCAACGCTTCGAGGAAACGCGCTGCTCGCATGAGCGCGGCGGCCTGCGGGATCAGCCCGGATTGCGCTTCGCTCATCCGGGCTACCGATAGCGACGACCGGGGTCGCGCCCCTCAGAACACCACGTCCACGTCCAGTTCGTCTTCCGACGGCTCCGGCGCGGGCTGAAACACCGTGCCGAGTCCGTTTTCCAGCCGGCCGAGAAACCGCTCCTTCAGGTCGGCAATCGCGATGTCGTCGATCACGTCACGACCGAATGGCCGCCCCGGTCCTGCACCCGCCGGCAGCGGGATATTGGTTGAATCGGCGTAGCGCGCCAGCGCGCCGCTCAGGGCTTCGAATTCCTGCTTGAGCCGGTCGAAACTCTGCAAGGTCATGATCAGTTCGCGGTCCGGCCGGCCGTCCCGCGTCACGAGATCGGTCACGCGCGCGACGGTGCTTTCCAGATGGCGGACATTGTCGAGAAACAGCGTCGCCAGCACGCCGAGCAGCGCTGCGACTTCCGACACCGCGCCATCCGGCGCGGGAAGCGCCGCCACGGATTCCGGTTCGGCACTGTTTGCGGCGACGGGGCGCATCTACGACAGCTTTCCCATCACCTGCTCGATCTTCTGGCGCAACACCTGAACCGTGAATGGCTTGATCAGGTAGTTGTTGACGCCGGCCTGGGCCGCCTTCACCACGAGTTCGCGATCGCCGCGGCCGGTCAGCAGAATGAACGGTACCCGCCGCACCACCGGATGCCCACGCACCGCGCGCAGCAGATCGAGACCGTCCATCTGATCCATGTAATAGTCGGAAATGATCAGGTCGATCGGCTGCAATGACGCGATCTCCATCGCCCTTACGCCGTTCTCCGCCTCATGAATGTGACGGATGCCCATCTGCTCCAGCGTCATCGCCGTCATTTTCCGTACGCTTTCCTGGTCGTCGACCACCAGGACCTTGAGCGCCACCGCATTCGGCATTGTCGTTTCTCCTCATCACCGGACGACACGAGGGTCGGCCCGTCCGAAGGCCTTGAGTCAGGCCACCTTCGCCATCGCATCCGCCTTGCGCACCGTCACCGGCGCGGGAGATTCGCCCGCAAGATCGGACAGCTTCTCCACGTCAAGGATCAGCGCGACACTTCCATTGCCGAGAATGGTCGCGGCCGCGACCCCCGGCACCGGGCCGTAGCTCTCCTCGATGCTCTTCACCACCACCTGCTGGTGTCCGCACAATTCGTCGGCGACCAGCCCCAGCCGCGTTCCGTCGCCTGCATCGGTGATGATCACAACGCACTCGCCCGACAGATCGGCCGACGAGCCGACATCCAGAAGATCGCCGAGATAGACCAGCGGCACGAGGTCGCCCCGCAGCTGCATGACCCCCCGCGTGCCGACGAGATTGTTGATGCTGGAGGGTGGCGGCCGCAGGCATTCCACGATCATGGACATCGGCATCACATAGGTCTCGCGGCCGACCCTGATGACCATGCCATCCATCACCGCAAGCGTAAGCGGCAGCGAGAACTGGATCGTGGTCCCGCGGCCGCGCACCGAATGCAGCGACAGCCGTCCGCCGATTTCCTGGATGTTGGTCTTCACCACATCCATGCCGACGCCGCGGCCGGAAATGTCGGAGATGACGTCGGCGGTCGAGAAGCCGGGCAGCATGATCAGGTTGTTGATCTCGTCCTCGGTGAGAACGGCGTCCGCACCGACGAGGCCCTTCTCGCGCGCCTTGTGCAGCACCTTCTCGGTGTTGACGCCGCCGCCGTCGTCGCTCACCTCGATCATGATGCGGCCGCCGCGATGCTCGGAGGACAGGCGGATGACCCCCTCCTCGTTCTTGCCGGCCGCAAGCCGCGCGGCCGGCGGCTCGATGCCATGATCGATGGAGTTGCGGATGATGTGGGTCAGCGGATCGGTCAGCCGCTCGATGATCGAACGGTCGACCTCGGTGGTCTCGCCCGACAGTTCAAGCCGTATCTTCTTGCCGACCTTCGTGGCGGTTTCGCGCACCAGCCGCGGCATGCGCTGGAACACGGTGCCTACCGCCTGCGCGCGCATGGACATCAGCCCGTCCTTCAGCTCGCGGGTGTGATGAACCACTTCGTCGAGAATTTGCGAAAGCCGGTCGCTGACGCCTTCCGGCAGTTCGTGGACGATCTGGCCAAGCATCGCCTGGGCGATGACCAGTTCTCCGACCATGTTGACCACACGGTCGATCTTTTCGAGTTCGATGCGCGTGGTGGTGGCGGCCGGCTTGCCCGGCCGGGAAACGGCAGGCTTTTCGCCCGGCCCTTCTGGCGAAGTCCCGTCGCGCTGCGCCGGCACCGCTCTGGCCGGCGGCGCCGTGCTCTCGCCAGGGCGGGGGGTCGCGGCGACAGCGCCGGCCGGCGCGATCGGCGGTGCCTCGGCAGTCGGGAGCGGGACGGTGACGCTCTCGCAGGGCGCCGATGCGATGGCATCGGCGCCGCGCTCGGTGATCGTGATTTCGCAATCGCCGACGAAATCGAACAGGTCCTGAAGCTGCTCGCGCGTTGCCTCGGTGCGCAAGGTCGCGGCCCAGCTCAGATACGGGATTTCCGGCCGCATCGTCGTGAGATCGGGGAGCCGATCCGAGGCCACGGTGAGTTCGAGCGTGCCCAGCTGCCGCAACTGCCGCAGCAGCAGCAGGGGATCGCTGCCGTTGCGAAGCATGTCGGCGGTGGGCCGGAACGCAATCTCGAACCAGCGGGGTCCGGCGCCGTCGGTATAGGCGTCCGCCTTCACTGGCGTGAAATCGATACCCTCGAAATCCGTCATCTCATCCGGTTCGGCTGTGTCCGCCCGAACCGGAACGAAGTCCAGACCCTCGAAATCGGCCGGAGCCGCTTCTTCGTCCGCAGGTTCCGTGCCCAGCAGGCGCTCGAGCGCGTTGCGGCAATCGTCGCCGAAGCCGCCGGGAATCGGCTCGCCCGCCCGTGAAATCTGCACGAGATCGGACAATACGTCGCTCGACGCGAGCAGCACGTCGATCACGTCGGTCGTCGCCGCGAGAGCGCCGCGCCGCATCGCATCCAGCGTGGTCTCGAATACATGCGCGAAACCGACCAGCGCCTCGAAGCCGAAAATGCCGGCCCCGCCCTTGACCGAATGCACCGCGCGGAACACCGCGTTGATGATATCGTCGGATCCGAGGCCTTCGCGCATTTCGCCGAGGCCCTGCTCGATCTGCTGCAGGCCCTCGGCGCATTCATCGAAGAAGGTTTGCTTGAGTTGCTCCAGGCTCGCCATCGACATCGTCCTTTTTCCTAGCAGACCACCTTGCGGACGGTCTCCACGAGACGTTCCGGATCGAACGGCTTTACCAGCCATCCGGTGGCGCCGGCCTCGCGTGCGATATTCTTCTTGGCGGCTTCGCTTTCCGTGGTGAGGACGAGGATCGGCGTCGTCCTGTGTTCGGGGCGGGCGCGGAGTTGACGCACCACCTCGTAGCCATCCATGCGCGGCATGTTGATGTCGGTGATCACGACGTCGACATTTTCGCGCTCAAGCAGATCGACGCCCTCCTTGCCGTCGGCCGCCTGGATCACGTCGAAGCCCGCATCCGCGAGCGTGAGCATCAGCATGTCGCGCATGGTCTTGGAATCGTCGATGGTGAGAATGCGAAGATTCGCCGTTGCCGGCGCGGATTGCCCGATGAGGTGCGGAATTGCAGGTTCCGGCCCGGACGGAACGCTGGCTGCGGCGCCGACCTCGTTCGGCTCGCTCATCCCTTCGGCCCAGTCGAGGCCGATATCCGCGAAGGCTCCGATCAGGGCGTCCGAAGGCTGGTCGATCCAGATTTGGGCATCACGCTTCGCAGCAAGCAGAATCTGAAGACACGGAAGCGTCAGCACCTCGACCTCGGAGGCGTTCATCCGCACGCCGCCCGCCGCCTGCACCTCCCGCAACACCGCTTCGTGCAGGTTGACCGCGGCGGCAAGATCGAGAACCCGGGGCAGTTTCATGATCGGCCTCGCAATTGCATTCTGAAATGATTCATCGGAAATCTCCCCGCCTTCGGCCTCACACCGCCTGCGCCAGGCGGTGCATCTGCTGGATCGCCGTCTTGCCTTCACATGCGTCCAGAATCGCGTCGGCCACCTGGTTCAGCGAGCACTGGCGCATCACCGCACCGCGATCGAACGCGACATGCGGCATGCCGTAGATCAGCGATGACGCCTCGTCCTGACCGATGGTCTGCCCGCCTGCCTTGCGCAGTTCGAGCAGGCCGTCCGCTCCATCCTTGCCCATGCCGGTCAGGATGACGCCGATCGCCGACTTGCCGGCGGTACGCGCAACCGACCGGAACAGCACGTCGACCGAAGGCCGGTGGCCGGTAACGGCCGGACCGTCATCGAGCGTGCAGCGATATCCCGCGCCGTGCTTCGCGAGTTGCAAGTGATGCGAACCCGGCGCGATATAGACATGACCCTGTTCCACCGGTTCACCGTCCACGGCCTCCGACACGGCCATCGGGCATTCGCGGTTCAGCCGCTGTGCGAAAGCCGCGGTGAATCGCGGCGGCATGTGCTGGGTGATGACAATCGGCGGACAATCCGCCGGCAGATTCATTAGTACGGTCTTCAGGGCCTCGACCCCGCCCGTGGAAGCGCCGATCGCCACGACCTTGCCGTCCGCACGGACCGACCGCGCGATCTTCCTGACGGCGGGCGCCATGGCGGCGCGCGTGGCGATGCGGCTCCGGGCTGCGGCCTTGACCTTCGCCTGCAGCTCGCTCGCGAGCGCCGGCAGGCCATGGGCCACATCCTTCGAGGGCTTGGCGATGAAGTCGACGGCGCCGACCTCCAGTGCTTCAAGCGTGGTATCCGTGCCGGCCTGCGTCAGCGTGGAGACCATGATCACCGGCATCGGCCGCAGCGTCATGATCTTGCGAAGAAAGGTGATGCCGTCCATATGCGGCATCTCGACATCGAGCGTGACGACATCCGGATTGAGCGCCTTGATGCGGTCGCGCGCGGCATACGGATCGCCGGCGGTTCCGACGACCTCGATCTCGGGGTCGGCTGAAAGCAGCATCGTCAGCAGCTGACGGATCAGCGCCGAGTCGTCGACGATCAAAACCCGTACCGGTTTCCCCATGATCAACCCCTGTTGTCAAACAACTCGATTTCGCCGGCGGTCGAGCGTGTCGACATGCGTGTGGCGTGCTCGTTCTCATCGCGCGCCACCGCACCCGATGCATCGCGCCCGAGAAGGCGGCGCACGACCCGCCCGGTCGCGGGCGAATATTGAATGCGGCGGGGAAAGCGCCCGCCGAGATCCTGCGCGACGCAGCGCAGTCTTTCGGCTTCCAGATAGCGAAGTGCGAAACGCGCGTTGTCGGTCCCGACCGCGATATTGCTCTCGGTGACATTGCCGCCGCCGAACACCTTGACTTCAAGCGCGTCGCGCGCGCAGCCCATCTTCATCAATTCGTTGATGAGCTTCTCCATCGCGAAATTTCCGAAGCGCGTCGATTCCGTATCCCGTCCCCACCCGCCGGACCGGCCCTGCGGCAGCATGAAATGATTCATCCCGCCGATCCCGAGCCGGGGATCGCGGATGCAGGCGGCGACGCAGGAGCCGAGCACGGTGACCAGCGTCTCGTCCGCCTTGTCGGTGACGTAGAACTCGCCCGGGAAGACCTTCACCATCCAGGTTCCAGCCAACGTATCGTAGAACCGGCGGTTCCCCGCGCCGGAGTCTGACCTGACCGCCTCGATCGCTCGAACCGCAGCGGCGCTCATGCGCCTCTCCGGTAGGTCGTGCGGCCAACCAGCTTCAGTCCGGGATGCGAGCCATGAAACGATTCGGAATGCCCGATATAGAGAACCCCGCCCGGCTTGATGCTCTGGATGAAACGCTCGATCAGCTCGGCCTTTGTGGCATTGTCGAAATAGATCATCACGTTCCGGCAAAAGATCGCGTCAAACTTTCCACGAAAGGGCCAGGGCTCGATCAGGTTGAGACGCCGGAACGCGATCAGCGAGCGGAGCCTTTCGTCCGCCATCAGATTGCTGTCGTTGAGTCCGTCTCCGGCCGGCGTGAAATATTCCCGGTAGATTGTCGGGACCGAGTCGAAGGCGCTGGCCGGATAAATGCCGCGCGCCGCCTTGCCGAGCACGTCAGTATCGATGTCGGTCGCGAGGATACGGATATCATGACGGCATCCGCCCGGGATTTCCCGTCTCAGAACCGCGGCGATGGTGTACGGCTCCTCACCGGTGGAACAGCCTGCGGACCAGACCCGGAAACGTCCGCCGCCGCGCGGTATCGCGTGCAGAACCGGCGCGACCACGTGACTGCGAAAGTGTTCGAAATGATGCGCCTCGCGGAAAAACTTGGTGAGGTTGGTGGAGATCGCGTTGATGAAGCTTTCGAGTTCGTCCGAATTCTCCGCGAGATAGCTGCGGTATTGCTTGAAGCTGGTAAAGCCGAGCGCCCGCAGCCGGCGCGCCACCCGCGTATAGACGAGGTTGCGCTTGCTGTCGGACAGCGCGATGCCCGCATGTTCGCGCGCGAGATGCACCAGACTGCGAAAATCCGCGTCCGAGAATGCGAATTCCCGCGGCACGTCGGAAACCGCCGGAACTGCGGTTGCGACCGCGGCCGCGCGCTGGGCATGTCGGGTCATTGACACTCTAGAATTCTTCCCGATTGTTTCCGGCGTTCTGCGCCAGCGCGGCATCGCCGTGGCGACCGGGCCCGATGCTGCACACGCGCCGTACAGCCTCGGTCGATAGTCCCGGCGGCTTGATCATGGACGGCACAGCCTAGTTGGCCGATACCAACTCGGCGTCGCCGACCGGCATCGTCAGGAGATTGCGGAGATCGATGAGCGCGATCATTGCGTCTTCGACCGTGACCAGTCCCGACAGAAAGTCGATCCGGGAGGCCTGCGCGATGCGCGGCACCGGCTGGATCTCGGCGGCCTCGAAGGACACGATATCGAGCACACGATCGGCAAGAAGCCCGACCTGTCGGCTACCGACCTGCACGATGATGACGACGTGAAGTGGCGTGGCCTCGGTGAGGCCCTGACCGAACCGGCAGCGCAGATCGATGATCGGCACGATGGCGCCGCGCAGGTTGAGAACGCCGCGCACCGATCGGGGCTGGCGCGGAAGGTGGGTGATCTCGGACCATCCCTTGATTTCGCGCACCGCCATGATGTCGACGCCGTACTGGTCGTCGTCGATCGCGAAGCTGATGATCTGGCTGGGCGCCGGCCCGGCGCGCATGGCTGCCGGATCCTGCCAGACGGGAATATTCGGAGCCTCGGTCACGGTTTCCGGCCGGGTCGCACTCGGAGTCATCGCACGAATTCCGCTGCTCATGGTCCTCGTTCTGAGGCCAAATCGACGACGTCCGACGGGAAGACGAGGGAGAGACGGAACAACCGAACAGGCTCAGAAGGACGAAAACCGCTGATTTCGATGTGGAAAATGCATCAAAACCTTTAGAAAGCGGTTAACTACAATCATTGGTATAAGACTTTCAGGATGCTGCTTTTGATTGCTCTGTATTGGAAACAATCCGTTTCCAGATCATCTGTTTGTTTCCCCAAGCTCTCCAATATCTTGAGGCGTGGATAACGCGCCATCCCGGCGCTTCCAGTACCAGGAGGGCTGGCCATGACCGCCACCAGCGCACACGGAATCCATCACGTCACCGCAATCGCCGGACCTGCGCAGCGCAATCACGACTTCTATACGCGCACGCTCGGCCTTCGCTTCGTGAAGAAGACCGTCAATTTCGACGACCCCGGCACCTATCACTTCTATTTCGGGGACGAGACCGGATCGCCCGGCACCATCCTCACGTTCTTCCCGTGGGAGCATGCGGCATCCGGCCGGCTGGGTGTCGGCGAGACGCAGGAGACGGTGTTCCGGGTACCGGAGGGTGCGATCGGCTACTGGACGCACCGCTTCGTGGAGAAGGGCGTTCCGCATGACGCCATCGTGCGCCGCTTCGGCGAGACCGTTCTGTCGTTCCGCGACCCGGACGGCATGCGGCTGGCTCTGATCGGGGTGCCGGGCATCGAGAACGAGCCGGCCTGGTCCGGCAGCGACGTTCCGGCGGAGGTCGCGATCCGCGGCTTCCACAGCGTCAACCTGCTGCTCAAGGAAGCGGCGCCGACGGGCGCAATCCTGACCGACGTGCTCGGCTTCAGCGAAATCGGACGCGAAGGCCAGCTCGTGCGCTACAAGGCCAGCGACACTGCGATCGGCGGCATCGTCGACATCCATGAGGCCGGCGCGTTCCTGCCGGGCCGCATGGGCGGTGGTTCGGTGCATCACATCGCGTTCCGCGCCGCCGACGACACCGAAGAACTCGCGATGGCGAAGAAGCTCGCCGAGAACCACGGCATCCAGACGACGGAGCAGAAGGACCGCAACTATTTCCGGTCTGTCTATTTCCGCGAACCCGGGCACGTGCTGTTCGAAATCGCGACCGACGTGCCGGGCTTTGCGATCGACGAGCCGGTCGCAGCGCTCGGGCAGGCGTTGAAACTGCCGGGCGTCTACGAGAAGAGGCGAAGCGAGATCGAGCAGGTGCTGCCCGAACTGGTCTGACCAACGCGTTGCTCCTCCCGCCGCTCGGGCGGGAGGAGAACCCGCAATGTATGAGGTCTGCGATGACCACCACCACCAGGCTTTCCTTCATCCACCGCTTCGAACCCGGCGCGGATCGCGACAAGCCGCCGCTTCTGCTGCTGCACGGCACCGGCGGCGACGAGAACGACCTGATCGATCTCGGCCGGATGGTTGCACCGGACGCCGCGCTGCTTTCGCCTCGTGGCAAGGTGCTGGAGGGCGGCATGCCGCGCTTCTTCCGCAGGCTCGCCGAGGGCTTGTTCGACGAGGAGGATGTGCGCAGGCGCGCCAGCGAGCTTGCCGACTTCGTCGCGGAAGCGCGCGACGCCTATGGTCTTCCCGCACCGATTGCACTTGGCTTTTCCAACGGCGCCAACATCGCGGCCGCGACGTTGCTGCTGCATCCGGAAGCGCTCGCCGGCGCCGTGCTGATCCGCGCCATGGTGCCGCTGTCACAACCGCCTGCGGCCGATCTCGCCGGCAAGCCGGTGCTGATCCTGTCGGGCGCGATGGATCCGATGGTGTCCGCGGACAATGCGGCGCGGCTCGCCGCTCAATTGCACAATGCGGGAGCCGACGTGCAGCACCGGACCTTGCCCGCAGGTCATGGCCTGTCGCAGGCAGACGTTACATTGACGCGTGATTTCCTGACCAGGCGGTGAAAATCAAATGATCGCGTGCCGGACCTTCGCCGACACCCATTCGCTGACCAGTACGGTGGCAAGGATCACCAGCAGTAGCAGGCTGACCTGCGTCCAGGCCAGCGTCGACAGTGACGCCTCGAGGTTGAGCCCGATGCCGCCGGCCCCGACCAGACCGACCACCGACGACTCGCGGATGTTGATGTCCCAGCGAAACACGCTGATCCCGGCGAAGGCCGGCATGATCTGCGGCACGATGCCGTAATCCATCACCTGCGCGGGCGAGGCGCCGGTCGCCTCGATCGCCTCGACCTGCGTCACGTCGATCTCCTCGATCGCCTCGTACAGCAGCTTGCCGATGAAGCCGATCGAGCGCAGCCCGATCGCGACGATCCCGGCCAGCACCCCGGGGCCGAGGATGGTGACGAGAAGCAGCGCCCAGATCAGCGAATTGATCGACCGCGACGACACGATGATCAAGAGCGCGACCGGCCGCACCAGCAGCACGCTCGGCGTGGTGTTGCGCGCGGCGAGAAACGCAACGGGAATCGCGAGAATGATCGCCAGCAGCGTGCCGAGGGTCGCGATCGCGAGCGTATCCCAGAGCGGACGCCACAGTTCGTTCATGTAGGACCAGCGCGGCGGCACCATGCGCGAACCGATATCGGCTGCCTGCTTCGGTGCGTCCCAGACGAAGGCCCAGATCGTATCCCTGGTCATGACCTGCCAGCAGAACACGAACAACGCCACGAGCAGCAGCCAGAGAAACCAGCGCACGATGTCCTGCCGCGGCGTGGTCCGTCGCCATTCGGGAAGGCCTGCGCTGTCGCGGGTGACCGGCATCACTGAATCCACTTCCGGATGAAGCCGGAGGAATATTCGCATACCATCACGATCGCGATGATGATGATCAGGATGGCGGCGGCGGTGTCGTATTCGTAGCGGCTGAGCGAGGTCTCGAGCGTCGCGCCGATACCACCGGCACCGACGATGCCGACCACGGCGGATTCGCGAAAATTGATGTCGATGCGGTACAGCGACAGTCCGATCAGCCGCGGCATGACTTGCGGCTGCACCGCATAATTGACCAGTTGCGCCCAGGACGCGCCGGTAGCGCGAACGGCTTCAGCCTGGGAGGGATCGATATCCTCGATGTCCTCGGCGAGAAGCTTCGCCAGAAAGCCGACGGTCGCAAACGACAGCGTCAGAAATCCGGCGAACGGGCCGAATCCCACCATCGCAACGAACAGGATCGCGATGATCACTTCCTGGAAGGTGCGCGAGACCGCGATGATGGCGCGGCAAAACAGATAGACCGGCAATGGCGACAGGTTGCGCGCGGCGCCGATCCCGATCGGAATCGAAATCAGGATGCCGACCACGGTGGAAGTCACCGTCATGGTCAGGCTTTCCTGCATGCCCTGCGCGATATCGCCCCAGCGGCTCACGAAATTCGGCTGCAGGAAGCCACCGAGCAGGCGGGCGCCGCGGGCGATGCCCTCGGAGAGGCGGGCCCAGTTCACGTCGATGGCGCCGACGGCGACGATCACGTACAGGATTGCGCCGCCATAGATGGCAAGGCGCAGCGCGCCACTCCTGATGAAAGGCGGCTTGCGCCAGACCGATGGATAGGGCGTCGGGCTTGCGGCGTCCGTCATCGGATGTCAGACCGCAACCGGCAGCTTGACGATGGTCGCATCCGCGGCGTCTTCGTCATCTTGCGCCGCAGCCGCGGTCCAGTCCTCTTCGCCGTAAATCGTGGTGAGAACTTCCGGCGTGAGTCCGTCAGCGGGTCCATCATAGACGATCGAACCGGCGCGAAGACCGACGATCCGGGGCAGGAACATCTGCGCCAGCGCCACGTCATGGATGTTCACCACCGCGGCGAGATTGCGCTCGGCGCAGATTTCGCCGATCAGCCGCATGATCTGGCGCGAGGTCTTCGGATCGAGACTCGCGGTCGGCTCGTCGATCAGCAGCAGCTCCGGTTCCTGCTGGAGCGCGCGCGCGATCCCGACGCGCTGGCGCTGGCCCCCGGACAGCGCGTCCGCACGCTTGTCGACATGGTCGAGCAGACCGACGCGATCCAGCGTCGCAAACGCGTTGCGCACATCCTGCGGCGGATAGCGGCGCAGGAAGCTCCGCCAGAACGGCACATAGCCGAGCCGGCCGGAGAGGACGTTTTCCATCACGGTGAGGCGTTCAACCAGCGCGAATTCCTGGAAGATCATGCCCATGCGCCGGCGCATTCTGCGCAGTTCGGCACGGCCCAGACCGGTGATCTGCCGTTCGCCGAGAAAGATCCGGCCCGCCGTCGGTTCGACCAGCCGGTTGATGCAGCGAATGAGCGTCGACTTGCCGGCGCCGGACGGACCGATCAGGCCGATCACCTGACCGGCCGGCACGACCAGATCGACGCCCTTCAGCGCCATGTCGCCGGTCTTGTAGCGCTTGACCAGCCCCTCGATGCGAAGCATGCGTGAAGTCAGCCCTTGCAGTCGTATTTCACGCCCATGGCCTGATCGATTTCGCGCACCGCCTGCCAGTGATCCTTGTAATTGATCGGCAGGAATTTCTGCATCGGCGGCGTGGTCTTGCCGAACTCCTTCGCCAGTTCGGAACCCTCCCAGGGGAAGGTGAAGAAGGCTTCCTTCACCTTGGCGGCGAGTTCCGGCTTCAGGTTGTAGACATAGCCGTAGCCGGTGGTCGGGAAGGTCTTGGACTTGAAGATCGTGACGATCTGATCCTTCTTCACCACGCCGCGCTCGAACATGCGATGCATCACTTCGTTGGCGATCGCCGCGGCCGGATAGTCCTTGTTGGCGACGCCCAGCACCGAATTGTCATGCTTGCCGGAAAACACCGGCTCGAAATTCTTGCCGGCCTCAAGCCCGTAATTCTGCTTCAGCAGTGCCGATGGCGCCCGGAATCCGGAATTCGACGTTTGCGAGGTGAAGGCCATCTTCTTGCCCTTGATGTCCTCGATCTTGCTGACGCCGCTGCCCGGATAGGTGATGATCTCCATCTCGTAGCCGAACTGCCCGTCCTTCGACGACATCAGCGCGAACGGCACGAAACCGGCGCAATTCACGGCCAGGGGATTCGAGCCGGTATTGAAGCCGGCGACATGCAGGCGTCCGGCGCGCATCGCCTCAAGCTGCGCGGCATTCGATTGCACCGGGAAGAACTGCACCCGCTTTCCGGTGACCTTCTCCATATGCCTGATGAAGCCGTCCCAGACCTTGGCATAGACCGCCGGGTCTTCAACCGGGGTATAGGAGAAGATCAGCACGGGCGGATCGACGAAAAGCTTCGGGTCCTTCGGCGCATCGGCGACCATGTCGCCGTCGGCGTCGGTGAAGCGCTGGTCCAGTGCGGAAACCGATGCCGGCATCGCCGCCAGCATCAAGGCGGCGAGGATGCCGCGCAGAAGACGGAAACGCATGTGTGACCTCCCATCGCCGAGCCGCTCGGCGGAACCGAGGTTGCGCGAAAAGCGATCCTCGCCGGCCATGATGAACGTGCTCAGGCTGGAACCAATCATTACAGATTTACGACCCGCCGCAAGGGCCTCGAACCGGCTTGAACCGCACACCCGTCCGTGTCAGCCGCGTCGTCTCTGTCAGCCCTTGCAATCGTATTTGACGCCCATCGCACCATCGATGTCGCGCACCACCTGCCAGTGTTCCTTGTAGGTGATCGGCAGGAATTTCTGCTGCGGCGGCTGCGAAGTTCCGAATTCCTTCAGCAGGTCCGAACCGTCCCAGTCGAAGCTGAAGAACGCCTCTTTCACCTTGGCCGCCAGTTCCGGCTTGAGATTGTACACATAGCCATAACCCGTGGTCGGGAAGGTCTGCGACTTGTAGATGGTGTCGATCTGCTCCTTCCTGACCACGCCGCGCGCCATCATGCGCTGCATGACGGAGTTCGCGACCGCCGCGGCGGGGTAATCCTTGTTGGCAACGCCGACGATCGAATTGTCGTGCTTGCCGGAAAACACCGGCTCGAAATCCTTGCCCGCTTCGAGCCCGAATTTCTGCTTCAGCAGCGCGGACGGCGCCTTGAAGCCGGAATTCGAGGTCTGCGAGGTGAAGGCCATCTTCCTGCCCTTGATGTCCTCGACTTTGCCGACGCCGCTGCCCGGAAAGGTGATGATCTCCATCTCGTAACCGTAGGCGTTTTCACGCGACGCCATCATCGCGAACGGCACGAAGCCCGCGCAATTGACCGCCAGCGGATTGGAACCGGTATTGAAGCCGGACACGTGCAGGCGTCCGGCCCGCATTGCCTCGAGCTGCGCGGCGTTGGACTGGACCGGGAAAAACTGCACCTTCTTGCCGGTGACCTTTTCCAGATGCCTGACGAAGCCGTCCCAGACCTTGGCGTAGACCGCGGGGTCCTCCACCGGCGTGTAGGAGAAGACCAGCACCGGCGGATCGATGAATTGCTTGGGATCCTTCGGCGCGTCGGCGACCAGATCGCCGTCGGCGTCGGTGAAACGCTGATCGAGCGCCTGCGCGGGAAAAGCTGCGAACGCCGCAAGGCCCGCGGCGACGGTGATGGTGGCGAGGAACGTGGAGCGCATGGACGAAGCCCCTCCGACGGGCGAAAGATGAGATTCGACCACTGAGCTAGGGTCGCGGCATGACAGTCATGTGACGCGATCCACCGGCCTGCGTCAGCCTTTCGCCAGACGCGACACTATGCTGCGGTATTCTTGGGCAATCGCGTCCCGCGCATGGTGGCGACCCTCCCGGACCGCGATCTTGCCGCCTGCCAGCACCGTCCGGATCAGGCCGCGGCCCGCGGAAAAAATCAGGATATCCAGCACCATATCGTTGCTCGATGCGCCGGCGAGATCGGGATGATCCGCATCCAGCACCACGATGTCCGCGCGATATCCGGCCGCCAGCGCGCCGATCGGCCGCGCCAGCGCCTGCGCGCCGCCCGCAAGCGCCCGCGTATAGAGCGAGCGCCCGGTCGACTCGCCCTCTGTGGTGGTCATCACGTTGCGGGCGCGCGCCTTCAGGCGCTGCGAATATTCGAGCTGGCGCAATTCTGCCGGCGCATCGATCTGGATGTTGGAATCGGTGCCGATCCCGAAGCGGCCTTGCGCTGCGAGAAATGTCTCGCCATTGAAGATCCCGTCGCCCAGACTGCCTTCGGTCAGCGGACACAGGCCCGCGACCGCGCCGGACCGGGCAAGACGCCTGGTCTCGTCGTCGGTCATGTGGGTCGCGTGGATCAGACACCAGCGCTGGTCGATCCCCATCTCGTCCAGCAGCCATTGCACCGGCCGCGCGCCGAGGCTGGCCTCGCAATCGTCCACCTCTTTCGTCTGCTCGGCCGCATGGATATGCACCGGCCCGTCGGCGAAGATCGCCGCGACTTCCCGCAACTGGCCGGTCGATACCGCGCGCAGCGAATGTGGCGCGATCCCGATCGCCGCACCGGGCAGCGCCGCCACGATAGCGCGTGAGCGCTCCATCAGGCGGACAAAGCGATCGGTCGGATTGATGAATCGAATCTGTCCGGGATTGGGCGCGGCGCCGCCGAAGCCGCCGTAGGTATAGAGTGACGGCAGCAGGGTCAGACCGATCCCGGATGCGACGCTCGCCGCAGCGATGCGTGCGGCCATTTCGCCGATATCGGCATAAGGCCGCCCGGCCGGGTCGTGATGCAGATAGTGGAATTCACCGACGGTTGTGAATCCGGCCTCCAGCATCTCCATATAGGCATAGGCCGCGATCGCCTCGACATCGTCCGGCGTCAGTTGCCCCAGAAACCGGTACATCACTTCGCGCCAGGTCCAGAAGCTGTCGCCAGAGGGTCCGCGCCGCTCGCCGAGGCCCGCCATGCCTTTCTGGAACGCGTGGCAATGCAGGTTCGGCATGCCCGGAAGGGCAATGCCGGCCACCCGCTCGGCGTCGGCCGGCGCGTCACCCGTCGTCACCCGCGCGATCAGGCCGTCATCGCCGACCTCGACCAGCGCATGCTCCGCCCAACCTGACGGAAGCAGCGCCTTTTCAAGCAGATATGCGCGCAATTCAGCCTCGCTCGACATGCGGCTGCTGCCACCCTTATATCTCTATAGCAGTCATTCCGGGGCGCGGACGAAGTCCGGTTCCGCAAGCGCCCCGGAATGACGGCAGAGGCATAACCTATGCGTTTCGACACCATCTGGCGCGATGCCCGGATTGCCACCCTTGCCCCGCAAGCCGCCGCGCTCGGTGAAGTGACCGGTGCGGTTGCAGCGAAGGACGGCAGGATCGCCTTTGTCGGTCCGGAATCCGGCCTGCCGACCGGCTGGGACGCGGCAACGACCGTCAAGCTCGATGGCCGCTGGATCACACCCGGACTGATCGATTGTCACACGCATATCGTCTATGGCGGCGACCGCGCACACGAATTCGAGCTGCGCTTGAAAGGCGCGAGCTACGAGGAGATCGCCCGCGCCGGCGGCGGCATCGTCTCGACCGTGAAGGCCACGCGCGCGGCGAGCGAGGACGCGCTGGTTGCGCAGTCGCTGAAGCGACTGGATGCCTTGCTGGCGGAAGGCGTCACCACCGTCGAGATCAAGTCCGGCTATGGCCTCGATCTCGTGACCGAGACCAAGATGCTGCGCGCGGCGCGAAGGCTCGGCCGCGAGCGCGACATCGGCGTGGCCACAACATTTCTCGGCGCGCATGCCATGCCGCCGGAGGCACACGACAAGGATGCGTTCATCGCCAAGGTCTGCGCCATGATCCCGCAGATCAAGCAGGCGGGACTGGCCGATGCGGTCGATGCCTTCTGCGAGGGCATCGCGTTCTCGCCCGAACAGACCGCCCGCGTGTTCGACGCGGCAAAGGCGAGCGGCCTGCCGGTCAAGCTGCATGCCGACCAATTGTCGAACCTGCACGGCGCGGCATTGGCCGCCCGCTACGACGCGCTGTCCGCCGACCATCTGGAATACACGGACGAGACCGGGATTGCGGCGATGGCGCAAGCCGGCACCGTCGCGGTACTGCTGCCGGGCGCGTTCTACGTGCTGCGCGAGAAGCAATTGCCCCCGGTCGATGCGCTGCGCCGTCACAAGGTTCCCATTGCCATTGCGAGCGACTGCAATCCCGGCACCTCGCCGATCACGTCGCTGCTTCTGACCATGAACATGGCATCGACCCTGTTCCGTCTCACCGTGGAAGAAGCCATCGCCGGTGTAACGCGCGAAGCCGCGCGTGCGCTCGGCAAGCTCGACGAGATCGGCACGCTTGAAGCTGGCAAGGCCTGCGATCTTGCGATCTGGGATGTCGAACGACCGGCCGAACTGGTCTACCGGCTCGGGCTCAATCCCCTGCATGCGCGGGTGCGGAACGGAAAGTAAATGACAGACATCACTTTTGCAGGCGACGCGCTGCCGTTGTCCGCCTGGCGCGCACTGGCACGTGGCGCAGGGCTTTCGCTGTCGCCCGCTGTATTGACGCGCGTCGACGAAGGCGCGGCAGTTGTCGCGGCCATCGTGAAAAAGGGCGAGGCGGTCTACGGCATCAATACCGGTTTCGGCAAGCTCGCCAATGTGCGGATCGCCGACCGCGATCTGGAAACGCTGCAGCGCAATCTGGTACTGTCGCATGCGGCAGGCGTCGGCGATCTGGTCCCCGCCCGCGTCGCGCGGCTGATGATGGCGCTGAAAATCGTCAGCCTCGGAAGAGGCGCGTCGGGCGTGCGGCACCAGACCCTGCAGCTTTTGAGCGGCATGCTCGCCGGAAACGTGATCCCGGCGATCCCGGCGCAAGGCTCGGTCGGGGCGTCGGGCGATCTGGCGCCGCTGGCTCATCTTGCCGCGGCCATGATCGGGGAAGGCGACGCGTTCTATGGCGGCGAGCGCATGCCCGCGGTCTATGCGCTCGGCCGCGCCGGGCTCGAACCTGTCGTGCTCGGGCCGAAGGAAGGGCTCGCGCTGCTCAACGGCACGCAATTCTCCACCGCCCAGGCTCTCACCGCCTTGTTCGAGATCGAGCGCGTGTTCCAGTCGGCGCTGATCACCGGCGCATTGGCGACCGATGCGGCGCGCGGCTCGGACACGCCCTTCGATGCGCGCATACAATCCTTGCGCGGCCATCGCGGGCAGATCGACGTGGCCGCCGCCTTGCGCGAACTGATGGATGGCAGCGGCATCCGCGCCTCGCACCGCAATATCGACGATCGCATCCAGGACCCGTACTGCCTGCGCTGCCAGCCGCAGGTGATGGGCGCGGCCCTCGACGTCATGCGGCAGGCTGCCGAAACTCTGGCCATTGAAGCGAACGGCGTTTCGGACAATCCGCTGGTGATGACGGATAATGGCGAGGTGATTTCCGGCGGCAATTTCCACGCCGAGCCGGTCGCCTTCGCCGCCGACATGCTGGCGCTTGCCATTTGCGAGATCGGTTCGCTGGCCGAGCGCCGCGTCGCGATGCTGACCGATCCGGCGCTGTCCGGCCTGCCGGCGTTCCTGACACCGCAGCCGGGGCTGAATTCCGGATTCATGATCGCGCAAGTGACGGCGGCGGCGCTCGTCTCTGAAAACAAGCAGAAGGCGATGCCGGCCAGCGTGGACTCGATCCCGACCTCCGCCAATCAGGAGGACCATGTGTCGATGGCCGCGCATGGCGCCCGTCGTCTGATTGGCATGGCGCGAAATGCCGCGCATGTCGCGGGGATCGAATTGCTGGCGGCGGCGCAGGGCTGCGACTTCCACGTGCCGCTGGTCTCGAGCCCGGCGCTGGAGCGCGCGCGTACGCTGCTGCGGCGTCATGTCCCGAAACTCGAAGCCGACCGCAAGATGGCGCCCGACATCGAGACTGCCACCGAACTCGTGACAACCGGCGCATTGATCGATGTAGTCGGAAATGACTTGCTTCCGGCGCTGGACAGCTAAGTTATACTGGTCGTCCCCGCGAAAGCGGGGACCCATATTCCAGAGCAGTGGTTATGGGTCCCCGCTTTCGCGGGGACGACTGCGGAATTGCCTGCTCGATCAATAGAACTGAAGAGCTCCCATCCATGTCCAAGCGCCTCGACAACGACCGCATCATTCGCGCCCCGCGCGGTCCGGTGATGTCCTGCAAAAGCTGGCAGACCGAGGCGCCGCTTCGCATGCTGATGAACAATCTCGATCCGGATGTCGCCGAGAAACCGCACGAACTTGTGGTCTATGGCGGCATCGGCCGTGCCGCGCGCGACTGGGAGAGTTACGATCGCATCGTCTCCTCGCTGAAGGCGCTCGAGGGTGACGAGACGCTGCTGGTGCAATCCGGCAAGCCGGTCGGCGTGTTCCGGACCCATGCCGATGCGCCGCGCGTGCTGATCGCCAATTCCAACATCGTGCCGCACTGGGCGACGCTCGATTATTTCAACGAGCTCGATCGCAAGGGCCTGATGATGTACGGCCAGATGACCGCGGGCTCGTGGATCTATATCGGCTCGCAGGGCATCGTGCAGGGCACCTACGAGACCTTCGTCGAGGTCGGCCGCCAGCATTTCGGCGGCAACCTCGCCGGCAAATGGATACTGACCGCCGGCCTCGGAGGCATGGGCGGCGCGCAGCCGCTGGCCGCGACCATGGCCGGCGCGTCGATGCTGGCGATCGAATGCCAGCCGTCGCGGATCGAGATGCGACTGCGCACCGGCTATGTCGACATGCAGGCGAAGGACCTCGACGAGGCGCTGACCATTCTCGAGCGCGCCGGCAAGGACAAGAAGGCAGTGTCGGTCGCGCTGCTCGGCAATGCGGCAGAGATGTATCCCGAACTGGTTCGGCGCGGCGTCAAGCCCGACGTGGTCACCGACCAGACCTCGGCGCACGATCCGATCAACGGCTATCTGCCGGCCGGATGGACGCTCGCCGAATGGCAGGAGAAGCGTGAGCGCGATCCGAAGGCCGTGGAAAAGGCCGCGAAGGAAAGCATGGCCGTGCATGTGCGCGCGATGCTGGATTTCCACAAGCAGGGCATCCCGACGCTCGATTACGGCAACAACATCCGCCAGCGCGCACTCGACATGGGCGTGACGGATGCGTTCGATTTTCCGGGCTTCGTGCCGGCTTACATCCGCCCGCTATTCTGCCGCGGCGTCGGCCCGTTCCGCTGGGCGGCGCTGTCGGGCGATCCGGAGGACATCTACAGGACCGACGCCAAGGTGAAGGAGCTGATGCCGCACGACAGGCATCTGCATCACTGGCTCGACATGGCCCGGCAGCGCATTCACTTCCAGGGGCTGCCGGCACGCATCTGCTGGGTCGGTCTCGGTGACCGCCACCGCATCGGCATGGCGTTCAACGAGATGGTGGCCAAGGGCGAACTGAAGGCCCCGGTCGTGATCGGCCGCGATCATCTCGATTCCGGCTCGGTCGCCTCGCCCAACCGCGAGACCGAGGCGATGAAGGACGGCTCGGACGCGGTGTCGGACTGGCCGCTGCTCAACGCGCTTCTGAATTGCGCGAGCGGCGCGACCTGGGTGTCGATCCATCACGGCGGCGGCGTCGGTATCGGTTATTCGCAGCATGCCGGCATGGTGATCGTGTGCGACGGCACGCCGGAAGCCGGCAAGCGCGTGGAGCGCGTGCTCTGGAACGATCCGGGGACCGGCGTTATGCGCCACGCCGATGCCGGCTATGACGAGGCGATCGACTGGGCGAAGCAGCAGGGGCTGAATTTGCCAAGCCTCTGAGCGGTCGCCCCCGCGAAAGCGGGGGCCCATAGCCACCGCTCTGGGATATGGGTCCCCGCCTTCGCGGGGACGACCAGGGACAGAAAGCGCGAGTCGATAGAAGCGTGCAGCAGAGAGGCGACAAGTGACCGACGACCTCCCCTCCCGCTCTCCGGACATCCCGCCCGAGCGCATCGCCACCATCGCCGGCGTACCGGTCACCATCGCCGCCATGTTCGCCGTCGCAATGATCGTGCTCGCCCTGATCGGCGCCGGCGCGACTCTGGCCAACGTGTCATGGGCGGAGAAATACTGGCTGTGGCTGGTGCCGGTGTTCGGCCTGATCTGCACGGCGGCCGCGTGGATGCGCACCGGCACGCTCGACCGCACGGTGATCCGGCAGGTCCTGCACTGGCTCGCCGTCGGTGTCACGATCGCAATCGATTTCAGCTTCTTCCGCAGGAGCGGCGAACAGACGTCGATCACGACGAGCCTGTCTTCGATGCTGCTGCTCGCGCTGGGCTGCCTGCTGGCCGGCATTCACCTGGAATGGAGCTTCGCGCTGGTCGGCATCCTGCTGCTGGCGACAGCCATCGTGGTCGCGGTCGCGCAGGAATACATGGCGCTGGTGATCGTGCTGGGAATGCTGCTGATCGTGGCGGTGCTGATCGGACAGCACGTGGTGCGCAAGTGGATGCGGTAGTGGCGCGCCGTCGCGATCCCCGCAGAACGGTCAGCTTTGACGGTCGTCCCCGCGAACGCGGGGACCCATAGCCACTACTCTGGAATATGGGCCCCCGCCTTCGCGGGGGCGACAAGCGGAATCAATGCGCTTCCGCGGCCAGCACGGCCTCGGCGCGGATTTCCTCGGTCAGCCGCGCCTTCAGTTCGGAAAATTCCGGCGAGGTCTTGATCGTGTAATGCCGCGGATGCGGCAGCGTCACCGAGAGGTCAGCCTTGATGCGGCCGGGGCGCGCGCTCATCACCAGCACGCGCGATGCAAGGAAGATCGATTCCTCGATGTCATGGGTGACGAACAGCACGGTCTTGCGCTCGCGCTCCCAGATGCCGAGCAGCAATTCCTGCATCAGCGCACGAGTCTGGTTGTCGAGCGCGCCGAATGGTTCGTCGAGCAGCAGGATTTCCGGCCCGTTGGCGAGCGCACGCGCGATCGCGGTGCGCTGCTGCATGCCGCCGGAGAGCTGTTTCGGATAATGCCGGGCGAAGCTCTGCAGGCCGACGCGCTCCAGCCACTGGCCGACGATGGCGTTGCGCTCGCCGACCGGGACGCCCTTTTCGCGCAGACCGAACGCGACATTCTCGGAGATCGTTAGCCATGGAAACAGCGTGTAGGACTGGAACACCATGCCGCGATCTGGTCCCGGCCGGGTGACCGGCTTGCCGTCAAGCAATATCTTTCCGGTCGTCGGCGTATCGAGTCCGGCGACCAGGCGCAGCAGCGTGGATTTGCCGCAGCCGGATGGCCCGAGGATGGTGACGAAATCGTTGTCGGCGATGTCGAGATTGGTCGGCTCCAGCGCCCGGGTCGGCGGCCCGCCATGCAGGCCCGGAAAGGTGCGCGAGACATTCTCGATGCGGAGCTTGGTCAAATCTGGCTCCACGGGAAGAGCCTGCGGTTCGCCGCCTTGAACAGATAGTCCGAAATCAGCCCGATGATGCCGATCACGATGATGCCGAAGATCATCTGCCCGGTCGCCAGCAGCGCCTGGCTGTCGATGATCATGTGGCCGATACCCGACGACGACCCGATCAGCTCGGCCACGATCACATAGGTCCAGGCCCAGCCCAAAACGAGACGCAGGATTTCCGCGATGTCGGGCGCCGATGACGGGATCAGCACACGGCCGAGAATACCGCGGTCGCGCGCGCCGAGCGTCAGCGCCGCCTCGACCAGATCGCGGCGCGTGCTGGCTACCGTGACCGCCACCATCAGAATGATCTGGAACACCGAGCCGATGAAGATGACCAGCAGCTTCTGCAACTCGCCGATGCCGGCCCACAGGATCAGCAGCGGAATAAAGGCGGATGCCGGCAGGTAGCGCGCGAACGAGACGAACGGCTCGAGAAACGCTTCGATCGGCTTGTAGGCACCCATCAGGATGCCGAGCGGCACCGCGACCAGTGCAGCCAGCGTGAAGCCGCCGACCACCCGCCAGATGGTGATGCCGATGTCGAAATGGAAATCATACTTGGTCAGGAGGTCGTAGCCCTCCTGCAGCATGGTGAGGGGGCTCGCAAGGAAGGTCGGCGACACATATCCGCCGTGCGTCGCGATCGCCCAGGCCGCGACGAACAGAACGAAGAACGCGATGCCCAGCAGAGCGCGTGCGGCATTGGATACGGGTGCGAGGGGACGCATGGGGTCAACGTTTCCGCAGACGGATCGGAACGTATCTCCGCTCATTCCCGCGAATGCGGGAATCCAGAGACAAGGGCTGGGTCCCCGCCTTCGCGGGGACGAGCGGATGCATGATTTTCAATCCCCCTCACCCGGCTCGCAGGCAGTCACCCTCTCCCCGCAACCGCGAGGAGAGGGAAGAAAATCACTGCACGAAACGCGGATCGGCGAGCTTGGTCAGATCCGGGATTTTCTTGATCACGCCGATCTCGAGCAGCAATTCGGCGGCTTCCTTCGAGAAGGTGTTGAACTCGCCGGCGAAGAAGGCCTTGTTGGCGGCCTGGTCCTGCCAGCGCAGATACTTGGCCGATTCGCCGAACTTCTTGGCATCCTGCTTCACGTCGGCGCCCATGATCTCGTAGGCCTTCTGCTCATCCTTCTTGATCATCTCAAGCGCCTCGAAATAGCTCTTCACCAGCGCCTTCACCGCAGCTTCGTTCTTGGCGATGAAGTCCGGGGTGCAGCCGAAGGTGTCCATCACCATCGGATAGTCGAGCGTGGTCTTGATGATCTTGCCGGCTTCGGGCTTGTCGCGCACCGCCGATAGATAGGGCTCGTAGGTCATCGCCACGTCATTCTGGCCGGCGATGAACGCCTGCGCGGCCGGTCCCGGTTCCATGTTGACGACCTTGACGTCCTTCACCGAGAGACCGTTCTTCTTGAGGAACCAGGCCAGCGTGAAATAGGGCGCGGTGCCGGGCGCCGAGGCCGCCACCGTCTTGCCCTTGATGTCCTTGATCTCCTTGACGTCGTTGCGCACGACCATGCCGTCGGCACCGTAGGACTTGTCGAGCTGGAACAGCTGCGTTGTCGGCACACCATTCGCGTTCCAGACAATCCAGGTCTCGACCGTCGTCGCCGCGCACTGGATGTCGCCCGAGGCGATCGCCAGATGGCGGCTCGCCTGCGGGATTTTCTTGATGGTCACGTCAAGGCCGTTCTTCGCGAAAATGCCGGCCTCCTTGGCCAGCGTCAGCGGCGCGAAGCCGGTCCAGCCGGAAATGCCGATATTGACCTTGGTCTGGGCGGATGCAGGCGCGGCCAGCATGGCAAGGCCGGCCGCAGCCAAAACGAGCTTCAACTTCATAGAACCCTCCGATTTGGAAAACAGAGCCGACAACCCGGCTTTGAGGCCATCGCAACACGGCGCTGAACCGGAAGTCAATTATGCAAAAAACAGCATGGGCCGGCGGCCGGGATGGCCCCCCGCCGCGCCCGAGCCGCCGGCACCACCGACGGATTGCTGCGCAGCCCGGTTATTGGGCGTCGATACCAAGCGTCTGCGTGGTTTTTGCCCAAAGCGGCAAACCGTTTTTCTCTCGCTTGCCGCGCCCTTATTATCGCAAGGCGCCTTCGGCATCGCCGCTTGCTGCGGCTTGCATGCGCACCGCATTTTCGGTGCATCGCATTGCACCGTATGCCGTGCACCGCATTGCGTGTACCGCATCGTGGTTCATCTGAACCGCTGGACGGCTACGTCCGTTATCATTACTGCATTGTACAACAATGCGGTAGAAACAGCCGCAGCCCATGCGAGCGACCGAGGAAACGATCATGAGCGACCGCAGGCTGAACCCGATTTCCACCGACGAACTCCATCGCCGCTGGACGGCTGCGCGCACCATGATGTCCGAGCGCGGGATCGACGCGCTGGTCATGCAGAACAACAACGACTGGCTCGGCGGCTATGTGAAATGGTTCACCGACTACCCTGCCTATAACGGCTATCCGCGCACCGTGATCTTCCACGCCGGCGATGCGATGACGGTCGTCGATATGGGGCCGTCCGGCGGCATCCGCTCCTTCGGCGGACAGCACGGCATTCACCGGGGTGTCGGCGACCTGCTCACGACGCCGGCCTTCACCTCGATTGCCTATACCGACGGCTATCAGGGCGAGCTTGCGCTCGGGGAGTTGAAGCGCCGCGGCTACAAGCGGATCGGCCTGCTGGGGCAGGGCGCCATGCCTTATCGCTTCGTCACGCAGATCGAGCAGGGTCTCGCCGGCAAGACCGAGATCGTGGATGCGACCGAGGAGATCGACGCGATCAAGGCGATCAAGAGCGAGGAGGAGATGGTCCTGGTGCGGCGCTGCGCGCAGATGCAGGACGAGATCTTCGCGCGCGTCTGCAGGAAGATCAAACCCGGCATGCGGGACAATGATGTCACCGCGCTTGCGCAATATGAGGGGCGGATGCTCGGCTCCGAACAGGGGCTGTTTCTTGGTTCATCGGCGCCGCTTGGCGAGGCCTCGAACTTCGTCGACCGCTACATGCAGGGCCGCGTGCTCAAGGAGGGCGAACATTTCTCGCTCCTGATCGAGAATGCCGGACCCGGCGGCATGTATACCGAGATCGCGCGCACCATGGTGTTCGGCAAGGCCTCGAACGAAGTAATGGACGGTTTCGAGACCGTGAAAGAGGCGCAGATCCACACCCTGTCCAAGATCAGGCCCGGCGTCCCGGCGCGCGACATCGCCGCCGCGCATGACGCGTTCATGGCTGCGCGCGGCTTTGATGCCGAGAAGCGGCTGTATGCGCACGGCCAAGGTTACGACCTGGTCGAGCGGCCGCTGATCCGTGCCGACGAAACCATGACGATACAAGCCGGCATGAACCTGGCCGTGCATCCGGGCTACGAGTCGCCGTCGCTGTTTGCGGTGATCTGCGACAATTATCTCGTAGGCCCGGACGGCCCCGGCGAATGCCTGCACGAGACACCGAAGCAGGTGTTCGAGCTTTAGCCGTCATCGCAAGACAAGGTCGACCGCAGAATGAACTGCGGCAAGAGGGAGCGGAACGCGGGATGAAACCGGACATACTGTACTTCGGGCATTTCCCGGACGCGACCGTCGCCGAACTGAACCGGCGCTACAATGTCCATCATTATTTCAAGATGCCGCAGCCTGACGATATCCCGGCCGACATTGCAGCACGCATACGCGGCGTCGCGACCGAGGCCAATCGCGGCATCAGTCTTGCGATGCTCGACCGGCTGCCGAAGCTCGAGGCGGTGTCGGTATTCGGCGTCGGGCTCGATCTTGTGGACGTGAAGGCGATCCAGGAACGCGGCATCGCGCTCGGCAACACGCCGGACATCATCGGGCCGGAAGTGGCGGATCTCGCCATTGGCATGATGCTCGCCTCGGCGCGGCAGATCATTTTTGCCGATCATTATGCGCGGACCGGGCAATGGGCAAGCAAGGGCCCGATCCCTCTGGGGCGCAGCGTCGCCAACAAGACCTGCGGCGTGATCGGGCTCGGCGGCATCGGCCGCGCCATCGCCGACCGTGCCGTGGCCTTCCGCATGCGCGTCCTGTACACCGGGACGCGCGAGAAGAAGGACGTGCCATACGCCTACGTCAGCGATGTCGTGGAGCTGGCGCGCCAGAGCGATTACCTGATGGTCGCGTGCAAGGGCGGACCGGAGACGCGGCATCTTGTTTCGCGCGCCGTGATCGACGCGCTCGGACCGAAAGGCACGCTGATCAATGTGGCGCGCGGCTCTGTCGTCGACGAGGAAGCGCTAATCGAGGCGCTCGCCAGCAAGCGGCTCGGCTGGGCGGCGCTCGACGTGTTCGAGAATTCGCCGAACTTCGACAAGCGCCTGCTCGATCTCCCGAACGTCATCCTGCAGCCGCATCACGGCACTGCGGCGATCGAGACGCGCCTCGAGATGGGTCAGCTGATGATCGACAATCTTGCGGCCGGCCTCGAAAAGCGCCCGCTGAGGACACCGGTGGCGGCTTGATCCCATTCTCCAGCGCCCGGCGGGGAAGGAACATGGAAGGCACATGAACGACCGCCCGCAAATCATCGTCGACAAGGTCAGCCATCTCTACCGGCCGCCAAGTGGCCGTCCGGTGCTCGCACTGGAGGAGATTTCGCTTGAGGTGCGGCCGCAGGAGTTTCTGGCTCTGCTCGGTCCATCCGGCTGCGGCAAGTCGACGCTTCTGTATCTGATCGGCGGCTTCATCCCGATCGAGACCGGCACCGTGTCGGTCGACGGAAAGCCGGTATCCCGGCCGGGACCCGACCGCGGCATCGTGTTCCAGCACTTCGCGCTGTTTCCCTGGAAGACCGTGCGCGACAACGTTCTCTACGGGCTCGAAAAGGCAAGGCTGCCGCGCGCCGAGCGCGAGACGAAGGCGAAATACTTCATCGATCTCGTCGGGCTCACTGGATTCGAGGACAGCTACCCCTCGCAGCTCTCCGGCGGGATGAAACAGCGTACCGCGCTGGCGCGCACGCTCGCCATCGATCCCGACATTCTGCTGATGGACGAACCGTTCGGCGCGCTCGATGCGCAGACCCGCCATCTCATGCAGATGGAGCTTCTCAACATCTGGCAAAGCCGGCCGAAGACCGTGATCTTCGTTACGCATGACGTGCAGGAAGCGGTCTATCTCGCCGACCGCATCGCCGTGATGTCGGCGCGGCCGGGCCGCATCAAGACCATCGTGGATAACAGGCTCGACCGCAAGGACCCGAACCTGTTCAAGTCGCAGGCCTTCGCGGAGAAGGTGGACGACATCTGGAACCTGGTGCGTGAAGAGGCCATGAAAATGCAGGGCGCCCGCACCGCATGAATGCAGCGCTTCGCTATCTGCCGCTGGTCCTGATCGCGATCGCGTGGGAGACCGCGTCTCGCCTGCAGCTGGTTTCCACGCTGGCGCTGCCGCCTTTGTCCGATGTCGCCTTGTCCTGGTGGGATTTGCTGAAAAGCGGCGAACTGATCACCAACGGCGCGTCTTCGCTCTGGCGTGCCGGCGCCGGACTGTTCCTGTCGGTCATCATCGGTTCGGCGCTGGGGATCGCCATGGCCTGGTGGCGGCCGGCGCAGATCGTTCTCGGACCGCTGGTCGAGGCGCTCTATCCGCTGCCCAAATCGGCGCTGATTCCCGTCACCGTGATCTGGCTCGGCTTCGGCGACGGCTCCAAGATCCTGCTGATCCTGCTGGGCTGCATGCTGCCGATCGCGATCGGCGCCTATAACGGCGCGCGCGGCAGCGATCAGGCGCTCGTCTGGACGGCGCGCAGCATGGGCGCGAGCCGCTTGCGCATGCTCTGGGACGTGGTGGTGCCGAGCGCCACACCGGAATTGCTCAACGGGATTCGGACGGCGCTGGCGCTTTCGTTCATCCTGCTGGTGAGTTCGGAACTCATCGTTGCGCGCTCGGGGCTTGGCTATCTGATCGGCGCACTCGGCGCCGACGGCTCCTACAGCGCGATGTATGCCGTGGTGCTGACCGTCGCATTCATCGGCTTCGCCGCCGATCGCGCCTACCAGGTGTTCCAGAACCGGATGCTGCGATGGCAACAGTGACCGTATCGCAGCCGCAGGAAGGCGCGCGCCCGACGCTCCTTGGCCGTATCGGCTGGGTGCTGGCGCATACCGGCTCCATCATCGCGCTCGGCATCGCCTGGGAATTGTTCGCGCGCTCGGGCGCTGTGACGCCGTTCCAGCTCCCGACGCTGAGCTCGGTGCTGGTTCGAATATGGGACGATGCGTTGAACGGCAGCCTCTGGCTCAACAGCAGCGTCACGCTCTACCGCGCGCTCGCCGGCTTTGCCATCGCCTCCGTCATCGGAGTCGCGCTTGGCATGGCGATGTCGCGGATCGCGATCGTGCGCTGGTTCTTCGATCCGATCGTGTCGGTGGGCTTCCCGATGCCGAAGGTTGCGTTCCTGCCGGTCATCATCCTGTGGCTCGGCGTCTACGACGCCTCCAAGATCACCATGATCGTGGTGGACGCGGCCTTCCCCGTGATCACCGCAACCATCGTCGGCATCCGCAGCGTCGACAAATATCTGCTCTGGTCCGCCCGCAATATGGGCGCCAGCAACCGCGCCCTGCTCTGGCAGATCATGCTGCCGGCCGCGCTGCCGCAAATCCTGACGGGGTTGCAGGTGGCGTTGCCGATCGCGCTGATCCTGGCGGTCTTCACCGAGATGGTGATGGGCGGCTACGGGCTGGGCGGCGCCATGATGGGCGCATCGCGTTTCGCGGACTCGCGTGGGGTATTCGCCGGCATCCTCGAGATCGCCGTCATCGGCTATGTGCTGGTGAAAGGGATGGCGTGGATCCGCCGCCGCCTCCTGATCTGGCATCAGGAGGCGATGGCGCCGAGCACGGTGTAGTCATTCCGGGGCGCGACGAAGTCGCGAACCCGGAATCCACGCACATGCCCTGTCCCTGCTGCTGGATTCCGGGTTCCGGCCTTACGGCCGGCCCCGGAATGCCCAATCTTACTTCAGCCGCTTCAGCGCTTCCTGGGCGATGCTCAGATCGGAATATTTTTCGACATCGATCTGGTCCTTCACGAAGCCCAGTTCCTTCGTGATGTTGACATTGCTCTGCAGCGCTTTCAGATCGGGAAGCATGTCCGGATTGCGATAATAGTCCGCTTCGGTGAACAGCCATCCGAACTGGGCGGCCGGGCGCTTGGTGATGCGCGCCGCGATTTCGGCCGCTTCCTTCTGGTTCTTCGGATCGAGATACCAGCGCACGATCCGGATCGTGTCTTCCATGAAGTCGACCATCGCCGCGCGATTCTTGTCGAGGAACGGCTTGCGCGCCGTCCAGATGATCATGTCGGTCACGCCGATTGCGTCGCGCTGGCTGAACAGTGGTCGCGCGATCTTTTTAAGCTCCGGATCGAGCGAAAATGGCAGCACCGCCGGGATCAGATCGACCTTCTTTTCCGCGAGCATTGCGCGCATGGTCGGGAACGGCGTCTCGAGCACGGTGTAGTCGCGCTTGTTCTCGAGCCCGCCCTTGCGGAGCATTGCCCGCATCGCGACATCCACGGCGCTGCCGGACACGTTGGTCGCGACCACCTTGCCCTTCAGATCGGCGACGGTCTTGATCGGGCTGTCCTTGAGCACGTAAAATTCGTTGGTGTAGCGCCCGTCGACGCCGTCGCGAAACTCGTCGCCGATCACCCGCAAGTCTTCGAGGCCGGCATTCTTGATGGCGATGCCGAGCGTGGAATAGGCAAGATTTGCAACGTCAAGTTCACCATTGGCGAGCGCGGTGATCATCAGCGGCGTGCCGGCATAGCGAACCGGATCGAGGGTGTAGGACTTGCCGAGATGCTTCGCGAGATCCTTCTTCTCCATCAGGATCGAGGCCCAGTTCGACACCGGCGCGGTCCAGGATACCCTGATTTTCACCGGCTGCTGCGCCAAAGCCTGGGTCGTTACAGCGCCCGCGAACAGCGCAGCAAGAATCCATTTTGCGAATCGCATTCCTTCCTCCCTATTTTGAGCGGCTTGTCTTGTGACGGCAGCGATGCCGTCGCGCAAACCTGTCGCGCCATAGAAAGCCGATCCGGATATCAGGTCAAGCCGGACCGCATCGCGGTACAGCAACGCCTATCGGCGTGGCCACCGAACGATGCGGTCACTCTGCCGCATCACGCGCATCGGGACCGATTGCCGCATTCACCTTCGGCATGACCTTTTCGGCGAGCAGCACCATCGAGCGCTTGCCGAGCGCGGGATCCGCCCAGTCCTTGCCGGCATAAAGCAGGGTTCCGAAATCGCCGACCTTGTCTCGGAAGGCGAGAATTTCGTCGGCGACCTTGTCGGGCGAGCCATGGATCACAAGCTCGTCGCAGATCGAATCGAGCGTCACCTCGTCGTCGGGCTGATCGCGATACGTCTTGAACAATTCGATGCGGCCATTCGCCTTCAGTTTGGTGAAGAGCTGCTGGTAGTAAAAGCGATAGGGCGAGTTTGGCGCGGTCGCGTAGTCGCGCGCGGTCTTGTCGTCATCGGCAACGAGGATGCTCTTGGCCACGCGCCAGTTGGCGGGGTCGGCAGGGCGGCCGGCGCGTGCGCAGCCCTCGGCATATTTCGGCCAGTGGCTCTTGACCCATTGCGGCATCAGGAAGTTCGCCGAGATCGGCTCCCAGCCCCGCGCCGCGGCTTCGGTCACACCTTTGGAGAACGGCGCGACCGCAGTCACCACGATCGGAGGGTGGGGGCGCTGCAGCGGCTTGGGGATGAAGCCCTGACCGATCTTCGGAAGATAGTGGCGCTCGCTCACCACATTCCAGTATTTGCCGCGCAGATCATAGGGCGGCTCGCCGGCCCAGATCGCCAGCACCTGATTGATGCATTCGAGAAACATCTCGTTGCGGTTGGCGTCGAGATTGCCGAACACCTCGGCGTCGGAGAGAAGACCGCCCGGCGATATGCCGAAGATGAAGCGGCCGTCCAGCATGTGGTCGAGCATCGCGATTTCCGCAGCGATCGCGGCGGGATGGCTGTTCGGCATGTTGACGGTGCCGGTGCCGAGCTTCATCTGCTTCGTCGCATGAATGAGCGAGGCGATGAAGATCGTGCAGGAGGTGATGTTCTCGGCCTGGTCGGTGGCATGTTCGCCGACGTAACCCTCACAGAAGCCCAGTTCGTCGGCCAGAATGAAGGCTTCCCGGTCCTCCCTCAGCGATGTTCGCCAGTCCTTGCCGAGCGCATGGATCGGCATCGTGAAAAAGCCAAGCTTCATCGGTCGTCCCTCCACCGCGCGGAATCTAGCTGCGCAACCCCTTCGAATGAAATAATATGAACTGACCTAGATCATTAGCTTTCCTGATAGCTGGTCAACCCGAGCCGGATGCCGAGCCCCGCGACGTTCCGACAGATCCAGGCCATCATCGCGGTGTGCGAAGAAGGCTCCTTCACACGTGCGGCCGCGCGCGAGCATGCCACGCAATCGGGCATTTCACAGCATGTCGCCGCGGTGGAAAAGGCGCTCGGCGTGCGGCTGTTCGAGCGCACCCCGACCGGCGTGACACCGACGCCGGCGGGCCTTCGCTATTACCGGCGCTGCGTCGACGCGGTCGGCCTCCTCGACCAGGGCGCCGAGGAGATGAAGGCGCTGACCGGTGCCGTCACCGGCGTCCTGCGAATCGGGCTGATGCCGACCTTCACCCGCGCCGCTCTCGCTTCGACCCTGCAGCACTTCGTTCCGGCGCATCCGGACGTGCGGCTGCATATCGTGGAGGCCTATAGCGGGACGCTCACCGAACAGGTGCTGGGCGATCAACTGGACTTCGCGATCGTACCGGCCTTCGAGGGTCGCATCGGACTGAAATCGCGGCTGATCCTGCGCGACCGCGAGGTGCTGATCTGCGGGCGGGCCACCGGACGGAAGCCCTTGCAGCCGGTGCGGCTTGCCGATTGCGCGCCGCTCAAGATCGTGGTGCCGGGACCGGACAATATCCGGCGGCGCAACCTCGAGGTCTATTTCGAAAGCAACAATGTCGCGATCGAGCGCATGATCGAAATGGATGCGATGATGGCGACATTCGATTTCGTCGCGCGCAGCGATTTCGTCACCATCCTGCCCGGTCTGATCTGCGTCAACGACATCGGAGGAAACCAGTTCACGATCAATCCGATTGTCGACCCGCCGCTCGATTCGGAATTCATCGTCATCACGCCGGCACGGCGCACGCTGTCGACTCCGGCGCGGCTTTTCCTGGAGCGGTTCGAGACGGACATCCGCAAGATCGTCACATCGCTCGACGCCGTGCTGCATCGGCCGGCGGGCACCGGCTTGCCGCCGGGACCGTCATCGCGGTCCCGGCGCAAACCCGTACAGGGCGTTCGGTCGTGATCAGAACGCCTTCTTCCAGGCGCTGCCTTCCTCGCCGATCGCCTTGGCAAAATCCGCTCCGCCAAGTGAATAGGGCACGATACCGTTTGCGGCGAACTTGCTCTTCACGCTTTCCGTCGTCAGCGCGTGTGCCACCGCCTTCGACAGGCTCTGCACGATCGCATCGGGTGTGCCCTTCGGTGCCATCAACCCGAGCCAGGTGAGGATCGTGAGCCCTTCAAAGCCGGATTCCTTGAAGGTCGGCACATCGGGGACGGCAGCGCTTCGCTTGTCGCCGACCACTGCAAGCCCTCGCATCGTCCCGGCCTTGATATGGGACACCGCCACATTGAGCGCGACCACCGCGCCGGCGATATTGCCGCCGAGCACATCGGTGATCGCCGGCGCACCGCCCTTGTAGGGGACATGAGTGATATCGACGCCTGCGGCCTTGCGGAACAATTCAAGATAGCCGTGCGTGGTGTTGCCCTGTCCGGCCGAGCCGATGGTCAGCGGGCTGTTGCTCGCCTTCGCCTCGGCGATGAATTCCTTGAGCGTCGTCGCCTTCATCTTCGGGCCGGCGACCAGGATCATGTCGCTATAGGCGGCGATCGCGACCGGCGTGAAATCTGTCACAGGGTCGTAGCCCGCATCCTTGGAGAGAACGGGGTTGATGGTGATGACGCTCGAACTGGTGAACAGCAGGGTCTTGCCGTCCGGTTCGGCCGCCTTGACCGCCCGCGCCGCAAGCGCGCCATTGGCGCCGGGCTTGTTCTCGATGATGATCGAGATGCCTTCCTTCTTCTGGATTTCTTCGGCCAGAAGCCGCGCGGCAAGGTCCACGACGCCGCCGGGCGCGAACGGAATAAGAAGCCGGATTGGCGATGGCAGGCCTTCCGCCACAGCCGGCGCAGTCAGTCCGGTCGCAAGGATGACCGTTCCGACCAGCAACGCCGGAGCCATCCACCGCCGGAACATTCCGGCCAACGGGTTCGTACGGGTTCTCAACCAAAGCATGCCGACTCTCCTGTGCTCGTCATCAACGACATACCCGGCCGGGTGGCCGGCATGCGCTGCACACGCATGCCGGAATTTCCGTCATGCGATCGCGTTGCGCTTCGCGGCGCGAACGAAAGTGTTGAACGCTGCCAGTTGCTGCGTGATCATCGCGCGCGTGGCCTCGTCGGCGATCTCGCCATGGTTCGGCGCGACCTTTCCCTGAACGCCCGCAATGATCACTTCCGGACGGTTGAAGACGAGCGCTTCGACGAAGACGAGCACCTGCCGCAGGTGATATTGCGCGCGGGCGCCGCCGAGCGCGCCTTGCGAGGCCGATTGCAGCGCGACAGGCTTGTTCCTGAACGGCTGCTCCGGAAGCCGCGACAGCCAGTCGATGGCGTTCTTCAGGACGCCGGGCATCGAGTAATTGTATTCGGGCGTGACGATGATCACGCCGTCTGCCCGCGCGATGAGATCGCCCAGCGCGACGACGCTCGGGGGAAAGCCTTCCGCCTGAACGTCCGCGTCATAGGGCGGGATGTCCGCAAGCGAGGGAGCGGCGCTGATCGTCATTCCCTCGGGAGCGAGCAGCGGAAGCGTGCGCACCAGCATCGCATTGTACGATCCGGACCGAAGGCTTCCGCAGATTGCGACGATGTTCATAAGACCGCTCTTCTTCGTTGACGGCAGCCCGCGCAGCTCAGCCAGCCGCGCGCGCAGAGCCTGGATAGGCAACCACATTCGGTGAACGCCGTTCGTATTGCCGCATATGCTCGGCGGTCATCCATCTGTCTCCGGCGCGGCACGCGCCGACCCGCAATCCCGCGCCTCTGACGATGTCGATCAGCGCGGCGCAATCCTCGGGCAGGGTGTCGCCCCGCCACGCGACGTGGCCGTCGGGACGCACCAGCACGTGAGCGGTCCGATAGAGCGCCGCCGCCTGCGGATTGCGGATCCGATGCACCGCGAGCGGGACGTTGCGCGATTCCGCGGCGCGCTTCAGCGGCTCCGGCGACCCCTCCGCGAAGCTGAGAAGCGTGAAGCCCGCGCCGAACAGATCGATCGTCGATGTCTGCGGACCAAGCCATGCATGCGGCGCCCGCCCGCCCGGATAACTGGTCGGCGCATATCCGAAGGTATCGTCGGCCGGCGGCGGCGTCCCGTCCGGGACCACGATCGGGGACGCGTGATAGATGTGTCCGAGATGAACGCCGGGCGGAAGCCAGGACCTGGTGTTCTGTTCGACCAGCCGCGCGCCGATGCGCTCGCGCGCCGCCCTGCCTTCGTCGGTCTCGGCCGCGATGTTTGCGTCATCGGAGCCGTCCGTCAGCCGGCGGTAGTTCATCAGCGAGACTTCATTGGCGCGACTTGCCGCCGGTCTCCGCTCGAAATCGTAGCTGTCCAGCAGAACGCTCCCACCCCAGCCCTGCAGCGTCGCCGCAAGCTTCCAGCCGAGATCGAACGCATCCTGGATGCCGATATTCATGCCAAGCCCGCCATTCGGCGGATGCGCGTGCGCGGAGTCTCCCGCAAGGAACACCCGCCCGTCCATGAACCGGTCGGCGGTCGTCATCTTGCGCACCCAGAGAATCTTGTCCTCGACGGTGAACGGCACGTCGCGACCGAAGCAGCGGCGCATGATCGCCGCGACATCCGTACGCTCGAGCGCTTCCCTGTCCACGCCGAGCAATTGCAGCCGGAACAAATCCTTGCCGTCGATCATGGTCAGGAACGACCAGGTGCCTTCGGGTCCGACGAACACGTAGCGGAAGGCCGGCGGGGTCCGATGCGAGTAACGGAAGTTCGGAATGGTCAGGTAGATATTCAGCGACCAGTCCAGATGCCGCTGGCCGCGCACCTGGATTCCGAGACGGTCGCGCACGAGGCTGTCCGACCCGTCGCACCCGACAAGGTATTGCGCGCGAACATAGCGCGCGGCACCGGTGACCGAGTCGACGAGGCAGGCGGTGGCGCCTTCGGAATCCTGCTCGAAGCTTTCGATCCTCGTCTCGTAAGCCAGCCGGACCTTTTCGAAGCCCTGGGCGCGGCGCTTGAGAATCGGATCGAACCAGGTCTGCGGACATGGAACGGGGCGTTCGGGGCTGAATTCCGACGACCGGTGCTGTCGCAGCGTGGGGACCTTGACGCGGCCAAGCTCGTGACCGTCGAGATGCGTGACGAATACACTGTCGAGCGAATGATCGTGTGGGAAGCCCCAGCGCCAGATCTCGTCGGTTATTCCGATCTGCCTGCAGATCTCCATGGTGCGGACGCCGACTTCGATCATGCGCGCCGAGCCGAGCTTTTCGCCGCGCTTCTCGACCAGCAGGACCTCAATTCCGCGCCGGCCCAGTTCGCAGGCAAGGGCGAGGCCGACGGGACCACCGCCCGCGATCAGCACGGCCGTGTTCGACGGAAGCGAACCGAAACTCATGTCACTCATCCACTGGCACCAACCTGGAGATCAGGCTAGGTGGCGCCACTTGCGTGGGTCAACAAAAATGACCAAATTGTTCGGTATGCGAACCGACTTGTCCCGCGATCGAAAATCCGACGGTGAACAGATCGCAGGTCTGGCGAAGGGGCTGGCGATAATCGAGGCGTTCGAGCACCAGCGTGCACCGCTTTCGATCAGCCGCGCCGCCGAAATTGCGGGCTTGTCGCGTGCCGCGGCAAGACGCTGCCTGAGAACATTGCAGAAATGCGGATTCGTGCAGTTCGAGGACGATCACTATCATCTGACAGCGCGCGCGCTGCGGCTCGGACAGGCCTATGTCGCGTCCAATCCGCTGCCACGTCTGGTTCAGCCGATCATCGAGACAATCAGCCAGCGCGGGCGCCATTCCATGACTGTTACCGTGCTCGACGGCACGGAAGCCGTGGTGATCGCCAGGACGCTGGTTCAGCGGGTTCTCCTCGGCGGCATGGCGCTCGGCACGCGCTTGCCGGCCTATTGCTCCGCGAATGGACACGTCCTGCTTTCGGAATTGCCGGAAGCGGCGGTGCGCGACATCCTGCAGCGCTCGGACCTGCGCAGAAGGACGCCGCATACCCGCGTGACGGTGACCGAAATCCTGCGCGAGCTTCGGGTCGTGCGCGCCCAGGGCTACGCCATCAACGATCAGGAGGTCGAACGCGGCGTTCGCAGCATCGCGATTCCGCTTCGCAACCGGCAGGGCACGATCATCGCCTCGATCAGCGCGGCGGCGCCGAGCACGATTACCGATCGCCGCTATCTTCTCAAGCTGCTGCCCGATATCGAGGCCGTCCGCACCCGCATCCAGGGCGCGCTCTGATCCGGCGGAAGCGTCACGTCGCGGCCGGCGCGCCGGGCTGCTTCAGCGGATGCGCCTTCGCGAACGCCTCCTGCTTCAGGCAGGTCTCGACGATGCGCCGCACCGTGGGATAGGGCGCGAGATCGTATTTGAAGAAATTGCAGCCGGTGGCGTGGCTGACGAGGCAGATGTCGGCCATCGTCACGCTGTCGCCCTGGCAATAGATTCCGGTGTCCTTGCCGGTCGCGAGATTGGTCTCGAATGCCTTCATGCCCTCGCCGAGCCAATGATGAATCCATTTCATCCGCGCCGGCTCATCGAGCTTCAGCTCGTGTTCCAGATAGTCGCGCACCCGCGGAACGATCAGCGGATGCGCATCCGAGGCCACGATTCCCGACAGGGCGCGCACCCGCGCGCGCGCGAGCGCTTCCGACGGAAGCAGACTCGGGTGCGGATGCACGTCGTCCAGATATTCCATGATCGCCATCGACTGGAACAGCACCGCGCCGTCGTCGGTGACCAGCGCCGGCAGCAGCATCTGCGGGTTGACCTTGCGATAGGCGTCGTTGCGCTGCTCGCCCTTCATCAGGTCGACGTTGACGACCTCCGGCGAGAGCCCCTTGATGTTCAGCGCAATGCGAACGCGAAACGATGCGAGCGAACGCCACCAGGAGAAGAATTGCATATTGACCGTCTCCGCTGCTGTCACCTTCCCTGCAAGGGAAGGGTCGGACCGCGCAGCGGTCCGGGGAGTCATGTCGTGGTGGGAGTGGACCACCCGACGCGCTGCGCGCGTCGACCTCCCCCCTTTCCGGGGGGTGAAGGGAAGGCTATTTCTTGCTGCCGCCGGGATCGGCCTTCAGTCCTGCCGCCTCGATCCCGGCAATCGCACAGATTTCGTCGTTGTCCGAGGTGTCACCGGAAATCCCCACCGCGCCGATGACATCGCCGCCCGCATCGCGGATGAGCACCCCGCCGGGATTGGTCACCACGCGCCCGCCGCTGGCCGCCGCCAGCGTGGTGAAGAACATCGGCGTCTTCTCGGCGCGCTCGAACAGCGTGCGCGAGCCCAGACCCATGCCGAGCGCCCCCCAGGCTTTGCCGAACGCGATGTCGAAACGCAGGATGCCGGACTTGTCCTCGCGCTTGAACGCCACCAGATGACCGCCGGCGTCGAGCACCGCGACCGTCAGCGGCTGGAAGCTTTTCTCGCGCGCCGTCTTCAGCGCGGTGTCGAGAATGGTCGACGCCTGTGCCAGTGTCAGTCCGCTCATTTGCTGTGTCTCCTCAAGCCTTGTTTCGGCGCGCCCAATAGACCGCCAGCCCCGATCCGTCGCCCTGACCGTAACCCGCCGCGCTGGCCTCGTCGAAACAGGCGAGTGTCTTCTCGATCAGCGGCAGGTCCACGCCGACCGCCTTGCCTTGCGCGATCATGGTGCGGATGTCCTTGCGCGCGTCGTCGAGGTTGAAGGTCACGGCGCCGAAATCGCCGCCCGCAAGCCACGCCGCGATGTTCGGCCCCCGGTTCTTCACGGCGGCCGGCGCACCGGAGGTATCGGCGAGAATATCGAGCATGCGCTGCGGTTCGATCTTCAGGTGCCGGCTGATCGCCAGCGCCTCGCCCAGCGCCTGCCAGTAGATCATCAGCGGCAGGTTGATCGCGAGCTTCGTGCCGGCGCCGGCGCCGACCTCCCCGACATGCTCCAGGCGGCGGCACATCTGGTCGAGCAGCGGTTTCGCGCGCGCGACATCGACATCGGTGCCGCCGGCGAAGCCGAACAGCTTGCCCTGCCGCGCCGGGCCCGTGGTTCCGCCGACCGGACATTCGACGAACGCCGCGCCCTTGGCACGGACTTTCCCCGCGAGCGCGATTTCGGTCGCCGGCTGCACCGTGCTCATCTCGATGAACAGCTTGCCGGTCACGTCGGCGGAGAGAAGGCCCGACGGGCCGTCATACACCGCATCGAGCGCGGCGGCATCGGTGAGGATGGTGACGATGGCGTCCGCCTGTGCCGCGAGATCGGCCGGCGATGACGCGACTTTGGCGCCCGCATCGGCGAGCCCTGCCGCCTTGTCCGCCGAGCGGTTCCAGACGATCAAGTCGTGGCCGCACTCCATGAGCCGCGCTGCAATAGCCCCGCCCATCTTGCCGAGACCGGCTATTCCGACACGCATCTAGCGCTCCTCCCGGCTCCGCTGATGGAAGCTTGCGCCATTGTTAGCGCGTCCGCAGCGCACTTGGCAAAAGCTTCGCGCTATGGCGTCATTCCGGGGCGTGAACGAAGTTCACGAGCCCGGAATCCAGAAATGCTCACAATGCTAGGCCCCGGATTCCGGGTTCGCTGCTCCTCAGCGCTCCGGAATGACCGAGAGAAATGAACACTCACCAGCACCGCAGCGAGACGCGCGACGGCATGCGCATCGATTTCGATGTGCCGATCGCGATGGATGATGGCGTCGTCCTGCGCGCCGACGTCTTTCGCCCAGTGAAAAGCGGCCTCTATCCGGCGCTCCTGACCTATGGGCCTTATGCGAAGGGCCTGGCCTTCCAGGACGGCTATCCGAGCGCCTGGGAGCGCATGGTCACACAGCATCCGGACGTCGCCGCCGGATCGAGCAACCGCTATCAGAACTGGGAGGTGGTCGACCCGGAGAAATGGGTCCCGCACGATTATATCTGCGTGCGCGTGGACTCCCGCGGCTGCGGCTGTTCACCGGGCTTCATCGACCATTTCTCGCCGCGCGAAACGCGCGACTTCTACGCATGCATCGAATGGGCCGGCATGCAGGCCTGGTCCAACGGCAAGGTCGGCCTGAACGGCGTCTCGTATTACGGCATCAATCAGTGGCATGTCGCGTCGCTGCAGCCACCGCATCTCGCCGCCATGTGCATCTGGGAAGGCGCCGCCGACTGGTACCGCGACATGACGCATCATGGCGGCATCCTGTCGACCTTCTGGGCCAACTGGTACGACATGCAGGTCAAGACCGTGCAATACGGCGCGGGCGAACGCGGGCGCCGGTCGCGGGTGCATGACGAACTGGTCTGCGGTCCGCAGACGCTGACCGAAGCGCAATTGCAGGCCAATCGCTGCGATTTCGGCAGCGATATTCGCGCGCATCCGCTCGACGACGACTACCACAAGGCGCGCTCGCCGGACTGGTCGAAGGTGACGGTGCCGTTTCTGTCCGCGGCCAATTGGGGCGGCCAGGGTCTGCATCCGCGGGGCAATTTCGAAGGCTTTGTCCGGGCGGCGTCGAAAGAGAAATGGCTGGAAGCGCACGGCATCGAGCACTGGACGCATTTCTATACCGATTACGGACGCGAGCTGCAGCTTCGCTTCTTCGATCATTTTCTGCACGGCCGGGACAATGGCTGGACCAGGCAGCCGCGCGTGCTGCTCCAGGTCCGCCATATCGACCGGTTCGTCGAGCGTGCCGAAAGCGATTGGCCGCTGAAGCGCACGCGCTGGACGAGGTTCTATCTGCGGCCGGACGGTACGCTGTCGGCCACAGCATCCGCGAAAGCGGTCAAGGTGACATTCGATGCGATGGACGATGGTGTAACCTTTCTCACACCGCCGCTGCCCCGCGACACTGAACTCACCGGACCTTCCGCACTCAAACTGTTCGTGTCGTCCTCCACAAACGATGCCGACATATTCGCGATCCTGCGGGTGTTCTCGCCCGACCTGAAGGAAGTGGTGTTCCAGGGAGCGATCGACCCGCATACACCGATCGCCCAGGGCTGGCTGCGCGCCTCGCATCGCAAGCTCGATCACAAACTGTCGAAGCCGTGGCGGCCCTATCATTCACATGATGAAAAGCGACCGCTGAAGCGCGGCGAAATTGCCGAACTCGATGTCGAGATCTGGCCGACCTGCATCGTGGTCCCAAAGGGATACCGCGTGGCACTCACACTTCGCGGAAAGGACTATGAGTATGGCGGGTCAAGCGGCGGCCGGCTATCCAATTTCAAGAACGAACTGAAGGGCTGCGGCCCGTTCCTGCATGACGATCCGATGGATCGCCCGCCCGCAATCTTCGCAGGTGCAACATCCCTGCACTGGAGCCGAAGCCGGAAACCCTATCTGCTGCTGCCGGTCATCCCGCCAGGTCAAAACTCACGATCAAAATCAAGGCAATCGTGATCGCAGAACGCTGGACGAAAGCCCGAAAAGGCGCGCTATAGTCTTTGCGACGGCACAACAACCAAGATTTTGGAACAAGACGCTGAAGCGTCGCGCCGCAAGAGGAAACGCCAATCAATAGCTCCGGGCGCGAACACGCACGGAAGCAAACAACAGGGAGGTAATGCCGTGACGATCAATCGACGGAGCGCCATCAAGGGCGCGCTCGCTGCTGGTGTGGGCTCGCAGGTTCTGAAAATTCCTGCCGCCGTTGCGCAGGCCGCGCCGATCCAGGTCGGATTCCTCACCGTGAAAACCGGGCCGCTCGCTTCGGGCGGCATTCAGATGGAACAGGGCCTCACGGCTTTCTTCAGGGAACGCAACAACACGCTGGCAGGCCGCAAGGTTGAAATGCACACCGCCGACACCGCGGGCAATCCGGCGCAAACCCGCACCAAGACCCAGGAACTGGTGGAGCGCTTCAAGGTCAATTGCCTGATCGGACCGCTCGCCGCATTCGAGGCGCTGGCGATCGACGACTACATCCGCTCGACCCAGACGCCAATTCTCACCGTGGCCGGCGCGGAAGACATGACGCAGCGCAAGGCGAATCCGTGGCTGGTGCGCCCCAGTTCGACCTCCGCGCAGCCCAGTCATGCAGTCGGCGACTTCGCCGCCAGGGACATGAAGATCAAACGGGTTGCGGCGCTCGCCGACGACTTCGCCTTCGGGCACGAGAATGTCTCGGGCTTCCTGCGCGTGTTCGAGGATTCAGGCGGCAAGGTGGTGCAGAAACTGTTCACGCCGCTCAATGCCCCGGACTACGGCACCTATATATCGCAGCTCAAGCCGGACCTCGATGCGGTCTATACCGGTCACGCCGGTTCCAACGGCTTCAAGTTCATCAAGCAGCTGCGCGAATACGGCAACAAGGCGCAGATCCTCGGCGGCTTCACGCCGGTGGACGAGTCCCTGCTGCAGCAGATCGGTGACGACGCGCTCGGCGCCGTGACCGGCAACTGGTATTCGGCGCAGCTCGACAATCCGATCAACAAGCGGTTCGTCGCCGCGATCCAGAAGGACTACAAGGTCGATCCGGGCGTCTATGCGGCCGAAACCTATCTCTGCGGCGAGGTGCTGGAAGAGGCGCTGAAGCAGGTAAAGGGCAATATCGAGGACAAGAACAACTTCATGAAAGCGCTGAAGGGCGTGAACATGAAGGAATCCCTGCGCGGCCCGATGCATTTCGACGAATACGGCAACGTGGTCGGCAACCTCTATATCCGCAAGGTGGAACGCAAGGACGGCAAGCTGGTCAACGCGGTGGTCAAGACCTATCCGGATGTCAGCCAGTTCTGGACCTACAAGCCGGAGGAATTCCTCAAATCGCCGGTCTATTCGCGCGACTTCCCGCCCGCGAAGAATCTGGAGAACTAGCTCGCTCTTCCTTCCCTCTCCCCACTTCAGCGCGGAGAGGGTGGCGAGGACCGTCAGGTCCGAGCCGGGTGAGGGGCTCACTTCGAGACTTGCGTTGCGGCGCGTCCCCCTCACCCGGACCGCTTCGCGATCCGACCTCTCCCCGCACGCGGGGAGAGGTTAAAGCGGCACCGGGGCGCATATCACGCAATGCAATTCTGGATCATCCAAACGCTGAACTCGGTCGCGTTCGGCGGCCTGTTGTTCCTGCTGTCGTCCGGCTTCTCGCTGATCTTCGGGCTGATGCGCATTCCCAATCTGGCGCATGGCGCGTTCTTCATGCTCGGCGCCTATTTCGGCTATACGCTGCTGTCGCTGAAACTCAATTTCTGGATCGCGGCGATTGGCGCGGGACTCGGCGTCGGACTGGTCGGGATCATTCTGGAGCGCTTCGTGCTGCGGCGACTGCCCGGCAACGCACAGGGCCAGGTGCTGGTCACGCTCGGGCTTTCCTTCATCATCGCCGACCTGTGCCTGCTGATCTGGACCGGCGATCCGATGCCACTGCCGGCGCCGGCCGAATTGCGTCCGCCGCTGCGCTATTTCGGCATGGCGTTCCCGACCTATCGCCTCGTGGTGCTGGGGCTGGCACTCGTTGCCGCGGTCGGCCTCTATTTTCTGATGGAGCGCACGCGCATCGGGGCGATGATCCGCGCCGGCGTCGATGACATGGAGATGGCGCGGGGCGTCGGCATTCCGGTCGGCCGGCTGTTCACCATGGTGTTCCTGCTCGGCGCGGCGCTGGCCGGCACCGGCGGCGTGCTCGGCGGACCGATCCTGAATGCCTATCCGGGGCTCGATGCCGACATGCTCCCGCTCGCCTTGATCGTGGTGATCCTCGGCGGCGCGGGCTCGCTGCTCGGCGCCTTTGTCGGCAGCTTCGTGGTCGGCTTTCTCTATAATTTCGGCATCGCGCTGGTGCCCGACCTCGCCTATTTCGTGCTGTTCCTGCCGATGGTGCTGGTGCTCGTATTCCTGCCGCAGGGCCTGTTCGGACGGGTGCAATTGTGAACCGCGGCAACATCATCGCGCTGGTCATCGCAGCGGCGCTGCTGATCGCGTTGCCACGCATCATCACGCACGAATTCTACATCAACATGGCGAGCCAGGTGCTGATCTTCGCGATACTCGCGCTCAGCCTCAACCTGATGCTGGGTTTCGGCGGCATGGTGTCGCTCGGCCACGCAGCCTATATCGGCGTCGCCGGCTATACCTGCATCCTGCTCACCGTCGCGGGCTGGCATCCGCTGCTGGCGGCGATCGTCGCACTCATCCTTTCCACCATCTGCGCCGGCATATTCGGCATGCTGTCGCTTCGCGCGCCGGGACTTGGCTTCCTGATGATCACGCTCGCGCTCGGGCAGATCGTGTGGGGTATCGCCTATCGTGCGAACACGCTGACCGGCGGCGACAACGGCATCAGCCTGCCGGCGCGCCCGCAACCCTTCGGCTTCGACATCACGACCGCCACATCGTTCTATTATTTCACCCTGGTGGTGTTCGCCGCGGCGCTGTTCGGCATGTGGCGGTTTTCGCGCTCGCCCTTCGGCGCCAGCCTGATGGGCACCCGCGACCAGCCGCGCCGCATGCGCATGCTTGGGCACAATGTTTGGATGGTGCAGTGGCTGACCTTCGTGATCGCAGGCTTCTGGGGATCGGTCGGCGGGCTGATGTTTGTCTATTACAACGTGTTCCTGTCGCCGCATGCGCTGACGCTGCAGCAATCCGCCGAAATCCTGCTGATGGCGATCCTGGGAGGCGCCTCTTCGCTGACCGGGCCGATCGTCGGCGCCGCCATCATCACCCTCATCAAGAATGTCGCATCGACCTATGTCGAGCGCTGGAACACGCTGCTGGGTGCGATCTTCATCGCGGTCATCATCTTCATGCCGCTGGGGCTGGTGCCGGGCTGCCGCGCGCTGTGGATGCGGTGGGTCAATCGCAACGGGCCCAAGGCTCCGACGGCCGCCGCGGAGCCGGCCGAATGACGCCTGCCATCGCCATCGACGGCCTCAACAAAAGGTTCGGCGGCCTGCCGGCGACCCGGAATGTGTCGCTGACCGTCATGCCCGGAGAGCGCCGGCTGATCATCGGCCCGAACGGCGCCGGCAAGACCACGCTGTTCAATCTCATCACCGGCGATCTGACCGCCGACACAGGATCGGTGAAGCTGTTCGGCCAGGAACTGGTCGGCATGCCGACCGAGCGGCGGGTGCATCTCGGCCTCGCCCGCACTTACCAGATACTCACGCTGTTTCCGAAGGAAACGCTGCTCCATAACGTCAAGCTCGCCTTGCTCGGGCTCGATCCGGTGCGCTGGAATCCATGGGCCGCGCTGTCGGGCCGGACCGCCATGAACAAGGCGGCGCAGGAGGCGCTGGCGCAGGTCGGCCTCGACGGCAGCGCCGACCGGATCGTTGCGGAAACCTCCTACGGCGAACGCCGGCGCCTCGAATTCGCGATGGCTCTCGCGCAGAAACCCAAGGTGCTGCTGCTCGACGAGCCGCTCGCCGGGCTCTCGCAGGAGGAACGCAAGACCCTGAGCGCGCTTCTGAAAACGATTCCGCGCGACGTCACCATCGTGATGATCGAACACGACATGGATACCGCGCTGGAATTCGCCGAGCGGATCACGCTCCTGCATTACGGCGAGGTGATCGTGGAAGGCAGCCGGAGCGAAGTCGTGGCCGATCCGCGCACGCGGGAGGTCTATCTTGGCGACTGATCCCGCGACGCAAGCACTCGCCGTGTCCGATGTCGATGCCTATTATGGCGACAGCCACGTCCTGCATGGCGTGAGCTTCGCGCTGGAGGAAGGTCATCTGCTCGGCCTGCTCGGCCGCAACGGCGCCGGCAAGACCACCTGCATGTCGTCGATCATGGGCTTCCTGAAGCCCCGCCACGGCTCGATCCGGTTGTTCGGCGAGGAGATTGCGGGGCTCGCGCCCGACACCATCGCCCATCGCGGTATCGGTCTCGTGCCACAGGGACGCCGGGTGTTCCGCTCGCTGACCGTGCAGGAGAATCTCAGCGTCGCCGAGCAGCGCCGCAAGCGAGCCGACAGCCGGCCGGAATGGAATTTCGAGCGCGTCTACGCGCTGTTTCCGCGTCTGAAGGAGCGCCAAGCCCAGCTTGCCGGGTCGCTCTCCGGCGGCGAGCAGCAGATGCTCGCGATCGGCCGCGCGCTGATGGGAAATCCGCGCGTGCTGCTGATGGACGAGCCGTCGGAGGGACTTGCGCCGCAGCTTGTCGCCGAGGTCGGCCGCACCATCGCGCAGCTCAAGGCGGAGGGGCAGTCGATCGTGCTGGTCGAACAGAACATCAAGCTCACGCTCGATCTTGCCGACGAGGTCGTGATCATCAATACCGGGCGCGTCGCGTTCAATGGCTGCGCCGACATGGTGAAGAGCGACCATGCATTGATCGCGCAGCAGCTCGGGGTATTTTGATGACAGCCCCTCTCGCTGTCATTCCGGGACCATCTTTCTTGTCATACCGGCGCGCCAGCGCAGCGAGCGAGCCCGCCTGCGGCCGCACCGGAACTTGCTGAAACGAAAGTGCACCCATGACCGCCTGGAACAGGTACGAGCCCACCGCAGCCCGCCACCATGGCAAGCCCGGTCGCGAAAGCCGGCCGCAAAGTGTGACCATCGACATTCACTCGCATGTCGCGGTGCCCGCCGCCGGCGCGTATGTCGCGCAGCAGAATGCGCGCAATCCCGGGCTGCACGACTTCCAGTCGGCTGACGTCGCCGCGGTGAACGCCAAGCAGGACGCGGACATGAAGACGCGCATCGTCGAATTCGAGCCGCGGCTTCGCAATCTCGACGCCATGGGCATCGACATGCAGGTGATCAAGCCGCCGCCGGGGCAGTGCTATTACACGCTGCCGGTCGAGGCCGGCGTCAAGGCGGCGCAGCTCGTCAATGACGGCATCGGCGAATATTGCGCCAGGCAGCCCGACCGTCTGATCCCGTTCGGCACCGTGCCGCTGCCCCATGGCGAGGAAGCGGCGAAGGAACTGGATCGGATCGCGAGCCTCGGCTTCCGGGGCGTGCAGATCCTGACCAATATCGACGGCAGGGAATTGTCCGATCCGGTCGCCGCGCCGTTCTGGAAGAAGGCCGAAGAGCTCGGCCTGCTGGTCGTCATCCATCCGAACGGCTTCACCCATGGCGAGCGGCTGAAGCGATTCTACTTCAACAATGTCATCGGCAATCCGCTGGAGACCACGATCGCGCTGCATTACCTGATTTTCGACGGCGTGCTCCATCGCCACCCGAAGCTGAAACTTCTGGCGGTGCACGGCGGCGGCTATCTCGGCGCATATTACGGGCGCATCGACCATGTCTGGGGCGCGCGATCCGACGCCCATGCCGACCTGCCGAAACCGCCGACCAGCTATCTGAAACAGATATATGTCGACACCGTCGTGTTCTCGAACGACCAGCTCGAGGCGCTGGTAACAGCCTTCGGGCCCGACCACGTGGTCATGGGGACCGACTATCCGTTCGACATGGCCGATTACGACCCGATCGGTCATGTGGCTTCCATTGACGCTTTCGATTCTGCTACGGTGGGCAAAATCGTGGGCGGCAACACGAAACGGCTGCTGGGGCTGTAGTCGACAAGCGCCGCTCCTGCAATCCTGGAAGCGGCACGCATGAGCTGGATCGACAATTCACCCGTCAGTGTCTGGGAGCGCGATCAGGCCGCGGCACCAGCCGTTCCCGGCGCGCCGCTGGCCGAGCCTGCGATCTTCCGGGAAGCCATGAGCCGGCTCGGCGCCGCGGTTCACATCATCACGACGTCAGGCACCGCCGGCCGGGCCGGCTTCACGGCGACCGCGGTGGCTTCGGTGTCGGACTCGCCTCCGACCGTACTGGTCTGCCTGAATCGCAAGAGCCAGATCACACCGGTGATGCGCGACAACAAGGTGTTCTGTGTCAACACGCTGGCGTCCAGCGAGGAAGAACTGGCGAACGTGTTCGCCGGCCGCACCGGCGTGTTCATGGCCGAACGCTTCATGCGCGGCGACTGGATCGCGCTCGAGACCGGTGCGCCGGTACTCACCAACGCGATCTCCGCGCTCGATTGTCGGGTACTTGAAATGAAGTCGGTCGCGACCCACGACATCTATTTCGGCGAAGTCGCGGCGATCCGGCTCGCCAACGCCGAGAAGGCGCTGGTCTATCACGCGCGGGCGTACAAGCACGTATAGTCGCGGTCGCCGCCGCGAACGCAAAGACCGGATTCGGCGTGGCACGCAAAATCACTTGCGGCCTCACCCGTCGACAAGTCGAGGCGAATTCACCCACTGCCGCCGCCGGTAGCGGCGGCGCCGATGCCGCAATCACGTGCGGCTGGTGTTGCCGGCGATTCTCACCGGACAAGGCTGTGCGACCGCGCTGCAACGGAGGTCACAACCCCATGCAGCGCTTCCTTCACACGATTCTAGCGAACCCGTGCCGAGTTAAACGGCGGCCCGATCAAGTATTTGCCGTTCCGGGACAATCTTTGTGTCCATGACATACCGCTCGGGCTGGTGAAGGTGTAGTGATTGCCCTTGCAAGTCCACCGGTAGGGCCACACGGCAACCGCCACGCCGTTTGGATAAACGGTCGTGAAGCCGTTCTGGTGGCTCCATACGCCGACCAGCTTGCTGGCGCAGCTGGCCGGTGCCGCGGCGTAAGCGCTTGCTGCAAATGAAACCGTCATCAGAAGTGCAATCGCGATTTTTTTCATGGCTCCCTCCATACTCTGACAGCCGTCTACTGCCACCCGGACCACCTGGCCGGGTCGACAGCCATAAGCATGGGGAACAACGGGTTCCCTGGTCAAGCGGCTGCCAGGGAAAAGTCGATAAAAAGGCTAATATCGGCGCGGGAAGGTCTTATTTTGCCTGGTCTTGTGACCCCGTACGCGTGCCCCGTACGCGTCCCGGCGCCTCAAATATCCTGTGTGATCCACTCGCGCTGGACGCCCTCGCACCAGTTGCCGACATTCCATTGCCCGAAGGCGCCGAGCCCGGCGAGTTCTTCCGGCCCCGCGTAAACCGGCACATGCAGGACGGACAGGCCGTTATGCGCGTGTGCTTGTTTCAGAGCAGCGCGCAATTCGTCCGCGCTGCAGCCGCCATGCGCCGCACGCACGCCCTTCACCGCGCCGGCAAGCTGCACGTAATCGACTGCGACCGAATCGCTGGTACGGAATTCCCGGCCGTATTGCGCGATCTGCAGTCCGGTGATCGCAGCCATGCGGCGGTTGTCGAAGATCACGATCATGCCGCGCAATTTGTGCTCGACCGCGTCGATCAGCACCTGCGGGTTCATCATGAAGGACCCGTCCCCGGTGAAGGCAATGCCGTAACGCGGCTTGTCGGCCATCGGCGACGCGAGCAGACCGCTCACCGCAAAGCCCATATAGGACGCGCCCGACTCGGTGAAGGTGTCGCCCGTCTGGTCGTCCTCGACGATCTGGAAGCCGTTGGCCTGGACGTCACCCGCATCGAAGAATTTTGCCGCGTCGATTTCCTTGGCGAAATCCGCCACCACCTTGATCGCGGCGGGCTGATAGAGCACCGCACGCTGCCATGCCGCGTCATGGGCCGGCGGCGCATCGAACCGCGCCTTCTTGAAGGCTGTCCATTCCGCCTTCTTCGCGGCGCAGGACTTAAGCCAGTCCGCCTTGTTGGCGCTGGCGCCGGCGAGATGCACGCACAGCCGCTCGATCACCGCGCCGATGTCACCCGCAAGCGCGGTGGTGTGGTTGTAATGCAGCGCGTCGGCGAAATCGCCGTTGATGTTGATGACGTGCTTCGCCGCCTTGTAGCCAATGCCGGAGCAATCCGCCTGACACACGCCGCGCGAGCCGATCACGATGACCAGTTCGGCATTGGCCATCGCGAAATTGCCGCTGATCGAACCTTTCGAGCCGCCGACATGCATGTTCTGCGGATGCGCGTCGGGCAGGACGCCGGTCGACCCCGGCGACAATACGACCGCCGCGCCCGACATCTCGGCAAGGCGCCGCACGGCCGCGTCATGGCCGCGGGTGCCGCCGCCGGCCTTGATCGCAATGCTCGTCGCCTGCGCGATCAGCCGCGCCGCCTTCACATAGGGCTTGTCGTCGACGGGCGCGAGCACCGGTAAATCGGGCCGGTCGGGCAAAGCCGCGATGTTCACGGTGATGCGCTGCGGCTGGGTATTGAGCGGCAGCAGCAGATAGAACGGGCCGGCACGATAGGGATGATTGACCGCGAGTGTGCCGCGGCGCAGCGCGTCGCGCAGCGCTTCCGGCGTGTGCAGCACATAGGAGCCACCCATCAGCGCCGTCATGCGGCCGAACAGGCCCTGCTCCTCCTTCGGCACCTGCTGCATGTTGTAGCCTTCGCCGAAGGTCGTCTCGTCACCGTAGATATGATAGACACCGACGCCGTTCGATGCAGCCGCAAGCGAGCCTGCGAAGGCTTGCAGTGCACCCGGCCCGATCGAGGTGACGACGGCGGGGATTTCGCCATATTGCCAGCGCAACGCGGTCGCGGCATGCGCCATCTCGACCTCGTTGCGGAAATTGAAGGTGCGGGTGACGCCCTCCTCCTCGTAGATGCGCAGCACGTCGCCGAGATCGGTCGAGCCATGGCCGAAGATCGCGAGATATTTGCTCACGCCCTGCTTCAGCAGTCCGAGGACGAGGGCTTCCGACAGCGTCGTCTCAACTAGCTTCGGCAGAGCGCCTCCGGCTAACGCCTCTGCAAGCGAGCCTGCTTCATGGATCGCGCGGGCGCGCGTACGCATCGCGTCGCGCTGTTCGCCGTCGGAGGGACGTGTGAGCATGGGATCAAACCAATTTGCGTACCAGCTTCCGCCCTCATCCTGAGGCGCGAAGCGCCGTCTCGAAGGGGCGAAAGCGGCCCCATCCTTCGAGACGCGCACTGCGTGCGCTCCTCAGGATGAGGCCGATCCGGATCCTCGCCAGAGGCGACGTTAGTTGCTCTTCGGCTGCGGCGCGGCGGCCTTCAGGATCGGCTTCCAGCGCACGATTTCATCCTTCACCAGCCTGTCGAACTTCGCCGGATTTCGCTCGGCTTTTGCCGGGATGGATCCGCCGAGATCGGTCAGCCGCTTGATCACGGTCGGATCGTCGAGCGCCTTGTCGAGTGCCGCGGCGAGCTTGTCGATCGCCTCTTTCGGGGTGCCCTTCGGCGCGAAAATGCCGGACCAGATGTTCATCTCGTAGTTCACGCCGCCGTCCCTCGCCGGCGGCACCTGCGGCAGCGCCTCGATCTTGCCGGCGGTCGACACGCCGAGCGCTTTCACCTTGCCGGAGCGGACCTGCCCCGCAACGCTTACCGACTGCTCGCAAAGGAAATCGACATGACCCCCGATCAGATCGTTCATTGCGGGACCGGTGCCCTTGTAGGCCACGAGCGTCGGCTTCAGGCCGGCCTCCGTCGTGAACAGCAGGCAGGCCATGTGCGACGACGAGCCGACGCCGCCATGCGCCTGCTTCACCTTGTCGCCGTTCGCCTTCACATAGGACACGAATTCCTTGAGGTTCTTCGCGGGAAAATCCCCGCGCGTCACGATCACCGCAGGTGCATCGGCGGTAATGCCGATCGGGGCAAAGTCGCGCTCGGAATCGTAGCGGACATTCGGGGTCAGAACGGGGGCCGCGACATGCGAGCCCATCGATCCGGCCAGCAGCGTATAGCCGTCCGCATCGGCCGTGGCGACGCGGCCCGAACCGAGCGTACCGCCGGCGCCGCCGACATTCTCGATCACCATCGACTGGCCGAGATGCTTCGACATGCCGTCGGTGACGATCCGTGCGACCACATCGCTCGGACCGCCCGCCGGGAACGGCACCACCACCGTGATCGGCCGCGACGGATAATTCTGCGCGTGCGCCAGCGCCGGCAGCAGCAACGCTGCCGCGAGAGTGAGCGTCGCAACGGAGGTTCGTCGTGCAGTCATTGTTCTCCCCTTCATCGTTATGGTGCAGTCCCTGTCAGACCTTGAGGCTTCCACCGACGGCACCGTTACCGATCATCCGATCGAGAAGCTCGCCGTCATGCGTGACCAAAATGTGGAGTTGCGGCTCATCGCTCGTCAGCCGATTGAGCCAGCGCAGTTGCGCCATCACCGCCGTCACATCCTCCTTTACCCACGGCGCGGCTTTTCCTTTCACATGACGAATGTTCGCCTCGTTCCAGGCGGCGTCGATCGAATGCAGGTATTCCCGCCCGCTTTGCAGGCGGAGGTAAATCATCTGCATGTCGGGCGAATGGCCGGGCGCCTTGATCAGCACCATGCCGGGCGCGACCGGATAATAGCGCCCGTAGCTGATGCAGATGAAATGCTCGGCGCGGCGCTCCGGCAATTTCAGATGCGGGCGATGCGGCTGGTTCATCATCAGCGACAACGTCTCGGCGGTGGCGATCGTCTTCGTTGCGAGCGCGTCGGAATCCTCCGCCGTCACGATGCCGCCGACATGGTCGGCGTGATAATGCGTCAGCACGATCATGCGCGCGGCGCGGAGCGCCCGCATCACCTGCGCGAAAGCGTCGCTGTCGTAGGGCTCGCCCTCGCCGAAGGAATCATGGGTGGCCTTGTCCATCCCGGCATCGATCATCACGGTGCCGTCCGGATAGACCACCTGATACGCCGTACGCGGCATGGTCACCGGCGTCTCGTCGCCGCCTTCGATCACGAATTTCCGCGGACGGATCGAGGCCGCAAACTTCACCGCATTCAAGGCAACCGGCAAAGGACCTGGCACCACGGCCGCCAGCGCCCGGATCGCCGCGAGATCGGCGTCGAAGACCTGCGCTGCGGATACGGGCCGGTCGAGCATTACTCCGCCGCCTCCACGTGAAGGCGCCGCTCGCGGTCCATGCGCTCCTTGTCGCGGATTGCCATCCGGACTTTTTCCGGCGTCGCCGGCAGCGACGTGATGCGCACGCCGACCGCGTCGTAGATTGCGTTCATGATGGCCGGGATGGTCGGCACCATGGCCGGCTCGCCGATGCCCTTCACGCCGAGCGGGCCGATCGGATCGGGGTCCTCGACGATGATCGAGGTGACATGGGGCACATCGAGCGAGGTCGGCAGGATGTATTTCGCAAAGCCCGGCGTGGTGGTGTGGCCGTTCTCCAGCCGGTAATCCTCCATCAGCGCCTGGCCGAGCGCCTGCACGATGCCGCCCTCGATCTGGCCTTCCACGCCTTTCGGATTGACCGCGCGTCCGACGTCGTGCGCGGCCCAGATGCCGAGCACCTGCACCTCGCCGGTTATCGTATCGACCTCCACCTCCGCGACCTGACAGCCGAACACATAGGCCTGCCACGGGCGGCCGGCGCCATCCACCGGATGCAGGCCGGTGGTGTCGGTGCCAAAGCTCGCGGAGCCAAGCGGCACCACGCCGCGGCTTTTTGCGAGATGCACCGCCTTGTCCATACTGGTGCGATGGTTGGTGCCCTCGGCCCAGATCTCGCCGGACGCAGCCTCGATGGTTTCGGGCGGCACGCCCCATTCATTCGCCATGACCTGAGCGAGCCTGCCGAAGGCTTCACGCGAGGCGAGCGCGACCACGTTGCCGATCATGTAGGTCTGGCGGGTAGCGCCGGCATGCGCCGCTTCCGGCGAACGTGCGGTGTCGTTGTCGCCAATCGTGACATCCTCCGGACGCACGCCGAGTTCTTCCGCCGCGATCTGCGCCAGCACGGTGAGGATGCCCTCGCCGATCTCGGTGACGCCGGTGACGACTTTCGCCGATCCGCCATCGTCGATCTCGACCCAGGCGCCGGCACGATCGACCGTCGCGGTGCGGGCGATCCCGTACCAGCAGCCGGCCATGCCGCGTCCGCGCCTGCGTGCCATTATTCAGCCGCCTCCAGCTTGCCGTCCGTGGTGAACCGCGCGCCGAGACTGCACGGCTCTCGCACGCCGTTGCCTGCGAGATCGGAGCGCGTCTCCCCGCGCGAGGCCGGCGCACCCTTTTCCCAGCGCGAACCGCGTTCGGCGGCTTCCAGCACGCGCAGATAGCTCACCGATTTCAGCCGCTGTTTCGTATGCGTCTCCGCGCCATCGCGCATCGCATTGATGCGGCGGATCTCGAACGGATCGAGCCCGAGACGCTCCGCGCAAATATCGAGATGGGACTCGGTCGCGAATTGCGTCTGCAGCGCACCGAAGGAGCGGAAGGCGCCGGACGGCGTGTTGTTGGTGTAGATGCCGTAAGTATCGACCTGCAGGTTCGGAATTGCATAAGGACCTGCGCCGAGGATCGCCGCCTTGCGCATTACGCCTTCGGTCGACAGACCGTAGGCGCCGCCGTCGCAGATCATCTTCAGCGCCACCGCCTGGATGCGGCCGCCGCGCGTGAGCCCCATGCGCAATGTGGTGCGCGATGGATGACGCTTCGCCGTAGTCGCGATCGATTCCTCGCGGGTGAACACAAGACGCACCGGCCGGCCGGTCTTCATCGCCATCAGGGCCAGCATGCCCTGATAGATCATGTCTTCTTTGCCGCCGAAGCCGCCGCCCACCGGCGACATGATGAAGCGGACCTTGGCGATCGGCTTGTTGATGATCTTCGCCAGCATGTGGCGGTGATGGGTGATGTTCTGGCTCGGCGACACGATGGTCACGACTCCGTCGTGGTCGACATATCCCAGGCCTGCCTCCGGTTCGAGATAGGCATGCTCGATCGCCTGGGTATCGTAATCCTGCTCGACCACGAGGTCGGATTGCGCAAATCCCTTCTCGATATCGCCCTTGCGGATCGGAATATGCTTGGTGACGTTGTCCGGCGCGTAATCATGGATGACCGGCGCACCCGGCTTCATCGCCGCCAGCGCGCCGAAGATCGCTGGCAGCGGCCGGTATGTCACCTTGATCTTCGCGAGCGCAAGCTTTGCGGTGACCACATCTTCTGCCGCAACCGCAGCCACCGCCTCGCCGACATAACGCACCTTGCCGCGCGCCATCACCGGCTGATCGTGCACGAACACGCCAAAGCCGTCCTCGCCCGGAACGTCGTCGCAGGTGATGACACCCCCGACGCCGTCCATGGCCTCCGCTTCAGAAATGTCGATGGACTCGATGACGGCATGTGGGTGCGGCGAGCGCAGCACCTGCAGATGCAGCATGCCGGGCATCGTCATGTCACCGGCATATTTCAGCGCGCCCGAAACCTTGCCCGGCGCATCGAGGCGGCGGACATTGGCGCCGATATATTTGCCGTCCGCGACTTCACTTTCGGCGAGCGCCGTGACGGGAAGCCGGCCGTTCTGGACGTCGCGCGCCAGTTCGACCGCGTCGAAGATTTTCTGGTAGCCGGTGCAGCGGCAGATATTGCCGCCGAGCCGCTCCTTGATCTCCTCGCGGTCGGCGAACGGATTGACGCGGAGCGCCGCGGTCGCCGCCATCACCATGCCGGGGATGCAATAGCCGCACTGGCTGGCGCCGGTCTTGTGGAAGGCCTTCTGCAGGACCGACAGCTCGCCCTTCTGCGCCAACCCCTCGACGGTGTCGATCTTCGATCCCTGCGCCTTGCCGACGGGCATCAGGCAGGACTTCATCAAGACGCCGTCGACGAATACCGAGCAGGCGCCGCACTCGCCCGCACCGCAGCCGTCCTTGGTGCCGGTGAGATGCATGTCGTCACGCAGGAAATCGAGCAGCCGCTGATGCGGCTCCGCACTGCGCGCGATCTTGCGGCCGTTGATGATCGTCTCGATCCGAATCTCAGGCACAAGCGGCCTCCAGCTCCGGCGTCAGCACATCGGGCTCCGCACCGGCGCGCTGCGCCGCATTGAACAGCCCGCGCAGCATGAAGCCGCGCACCACATCGCGGCGGTAATCCTGCCGCGTTCGCGAACGAACCAGGCTCACCGGCATGTCGGCAGCCTGTTCCAGCCGATTCATGCTCACCGGCCCGGATCTCAGGAAGGCTTCCACGTCGTACAGACGATCCGGGATCGGGCCGATGCCGCCGATGCAGAGCCGAACGTCCTCGAACGTGCGGCCGGAGGCATCGAGCTTCACCATTGCCGCCAGGCAAACGGTCGAAATCACCAGCGAGCGGCGATGCCCGACCTTCTCGAAGCTGCCGCCATAGCCGGGAAGCGCGGCGCACTCGATCGCGACAAGGATTTCGTCGTCGGCGAGGGTGGTCTTGCCGGGACCGGCGATGAAATCCGCGATCGGGATTCTGCGTGCTTCGATGCGCCCGTTGTTGCGGCTCGCCAGTTCAAGCACTGCGTCATGGGCAAACAGCGGTGGCGTCCCGTCGGCTGCGGGCGATGCATTGACAATATTGCCGCCGATGGTTGCGGACTCGCGCAACTGGTCGTCTGCGAACCAGACCGCGCAGCGCGGCATCGCCGGCATCGCGCGGCCGAGCGCGGCATCGTCGAGGAAGCGCTGGATCGGCGTTGCGGCGCCGAGCCGGACCTGCGTGTCGTTGACGCTGCGCTCGCGCAGTTCGGGAATGCGCGCAACGTCGATCAGGACCGGAATATGCACGTCACCGGCGCGGCCCTGGCGCGCCCAGGGCAACAGATCGGTGGCGCCTGCGACCAGGCGATAGCGCCCGCGATGCGCGTCCATGAGGAAGAAGGCCTCATCGAGCGATACCGGCGTCAGATATTGGTCGCAGAGAAGCATGGTTGCCACTTGCTCCGTTCACCCTCTCCCCGTGAGGGAGAGGCTGGCGAGGACCGAAGGTCCGAGCCGGGTGAGGGGTGACGGTGAGGCTGTGACCCCTCACCCGCCTCGCCGCTTACGCGTCTCGGCACCCTCTCCCCCAAGGGGAGAGAGAAGAAAGATCGCCGCTCGCGCGACTTCGACTACTCCGCCGCCACGCGCTGTGCGGCGCCGGCTTTCATCTTCACCACCACCTTGATCGCATCCTCGACTCGATCCTTGGCGTAGCGGATCGCGGTCGGGAGATCCTCCAGCGGGAAGGTGTGGGTGTGGATCTTGGTGGCGTCGAAGCGCTTCTGCTTCATGAAGGCTTCGGCTCGATGGGTCGCGGTCTTGCCCTCGCCGCGGATGCCGTAGATGTAGATGTTGTTGCGCACGATATGCGCGATGTCGACCGGCGCCTCGCCATGCGGGAACGCCGCGAGACAGACCTTGCCGCCGCGATTGACCATCTTCACGGCCTCGTTCATCGCGCTCGGCGCGGCCGAGCATTCGACCACGTAATCGACGCCCTTGCCGCCGTTGAGATCCTTCACCGCCTGCACGACGTCGTTGACCTTGCGGATGTTGACGACGTGATCGGCGCCGAGTTCCTTGCCGATCTGCAGACGGTTGTCGCGGGTACCGGTCAGGATCACGGGCTGCGCACCGAGCGCCTTGGCGACCGCCACACCAAGCAATCCGATCGGGCCGGGACCGGTCACCACCACGCTCTCGCCCGCGACCAGGCCACCAAGTTCAGTGAGCCCGTACATCGCGGTGCCGGCGGTGACGACCAGCGTCGCCTCCTCGTCGGTCATGTCGTCGGGGATCGCAACCAGCGTGTTGATGTGGTTGACCTGGTATTCGCAGAAGCCGCCGTCGGTGGTGAAGCCGTTGGCACGGTGGCCCTTGTCGACGTCGCCGTAGTTCAGGCCGTAATTGTGACACGAGGTGTACATGCCCTCGCGGCAGCGCTTGCACTGGCCGCAACCGGCGTGAATTTCGACCGTGATGCGCTGGCCGATCCTGTATTCGTCGACGCCCGGTCCGAGCGCGACCACGGTGCCCATATATTCGTGGCCCGGGGTGAAGTTCTTGTTGTGCGGCATGCCGCCCTGAATCATCGCGGGCGGGCCGTGATAGATGATCTCGAGATCGGTGGCGCAGATCGCGACCGCGTCGATCCGGACCAGCACCTCGGCCTTCTTCGGTACCGGCACCGCCTTGTCGATCAGCTTGAGCTCGCCGGGATCGCCGAGCACCCAGGCCTTCATCATGTCGGGGACCGGAAAGTCCTTGCTGGTTTTCACGCCCGCCGGTGCGTACATCGCCCAAACTCCATTGCAAAAAGGAAAGCCGCTGAAAATCAGACCGTTGCCGCGATCGGCTTCATCGCACCCGGCTCGCCGAGTTCGGCCGACAGCGCGTTGGTCGCAGCGATGACCTCGCGGCGCATCAGTGCGATATGATCGTCGCTCGCGCGCATCGCCGGGGCCGAAGCGCTGACGGCGCCCACCACCGCGCCGGCATGGTCGCGGATTGCAGAGCCGACGCAGATCACGCCGGGCTGGAACTCTTCGCGATCCATGGCAAAGCCATTGCGCCGGACATGCCGCAATTCCTCGATCAGCGTGTCGAAATCCAAGATCGTCGCGTCGGTGAACCGTTTCAGGCCGTCGGGGAGCATCCGGCGAATCTGATCCTCCGGCAGCCAGGCGATCATCGCCTTGCCGGTGGCGGTCGCATGCGGCGCATCGCTGCGCCCGAGCATGCCGGAATCGACCCGCACCGCGTGACGCGCCTCGCGCTTGACCAGGGTGATGATGTTGTCGGCCTGAAGCACGGCGAGATGCACGCTCTCGCCGGTCACCTGATTGATGTGATCGATATGGGCCTGCGCACGCCGCGGCAGGTCGACCTGCCGCAGGCAGGCGTGACCGAGATACAGCACCCGGGCGCCGAGCGCATAGGACCGCCGGCCCGGGACTTTCGCGACATAGCCCCAGTTCACCAGCGTCGAGAGCAGGTGATGGCAGGTCGAGACATTGAGATGCGTGCGCCGCGACAGGTCGGTGAGAGAAGCCTCACCGCCCGCTTCAGCGAGCCCCTCCAGCAGAGAAAGCGCGCGGTCAACGGATTGTATCGAACCGCGATGCGGCGACTTCGCGCTGCCGTTGGAGGACTTGGCGCTTCCATTCGATGGCATGGAAGCAAGCGGAATCGGGCTGATCGCGGTATCAGACACGGCGTTTCCCTCTGGCAGCTTGTTATTTGTTGCCCACAGAAAACGGCGGGTGGGCAGCAGAGTCAAGGCATTTTCGAGATGGCAAAGTCTGATTTCGCGATATGAAATTTCTTTTCACCTGCCCACCTGCCGCAGCATTTCAGGACCAAAAACTTGGGCCGCTTCCGCCATCATCGGAGCCACCGCGCGTGCGAAACGCTCGTGCTCGGCCGGGGTCAGTTCCTCGATTCGACAGCCCTGCGCCTCGATGGCGCGCCGGGCATCGCGCTCTTCCTCGATCGCCAGGCTGCGCTGGAAAGCGACGGAATCGCGCGCGGCTCGCCGCATCGCGTCCTGCAGGGGCATCGGCCATGAATCGAACTGCGCGCGGCAGATGAAGATCGGCCGCGAAATGTAGAAATGACCGGTCAGCGTATGGAAGGGATGATATTTGTGCGCGCCATAGGTCACGGTGTTGGCGAGCGGGTTTTCCTGCGCGTCGATGGTACCGGCGACAATCCGTTCGAGCGCTTCTGTGAGATCGAGGCGCTGCGGCAGCGCACCCAGCAACGCAAAGGTGCGCTTCTGAATCTCGCTCGGCAGCACGCGAATGGTCATGCCGGCGAGATCGGCGGGACTGCGCACCGGGCGCAGGCGGTTGGAGATATGGCGAAAGCCGTTCTCGAACCAGCCGACGATCCGGTAACCGACCTTGTCCTCGATCGCCTGTGCCAGCCTCGCTCCGAGCGCGCCGTCCATCGCGCCTCGCGCCTGCGCCCTTGTCGCGAACAGGAACGGCAGATCGACAAGGCCAAGCTCCGGCACGCGATCGGTGAGGTAGCTCGACGACTGGTAGCCGAGCGACAGCACGCCGGATTCGACCAGCCAGAGGATGTCCTCGGAGCGGTAGCCCAAATCCAGGATGTTCCAGACATACCTGATGTCGACCTGATCGCCGAATTCCGCGATCAGCCGGTCGCCGATGAACGCCAGCGCCTTGCTGAAGCCGGTCGTGGCCGGACCGTAACCACCCATTCGGATCTGGATCGGTTTGCTCATGACGCCTCGCCTCGACGAAAACCGCGGCGTGAGATACCAGACCGATCATCATGAGTCCTGCCGCATCACCGCAATCCTTCAGACTGGCCGGCGTGATCGGCTGGCCGGTCGCGCAGTCGCGATCGCCGGTCCTGCATGGACACTGGCTTTCACAATACGGAATCAGGGGCGCGTATCTGCCACTGCCGGTGCAGCCGGATCGGCTGCCCGATGCGATCCGCGGCCTGCCTGCGCTCGGGTTTTCCGGCTGCAATGTCACGATTCCACACAAGCCCGGCGTGCTGAAGCTGGTCGACCGGGTCGATCCGGTCGCGGCGCGGATCGGTGCGGTGAACACGGTCGTGGTGCAGGACGACGGCACGCTGTCCGGCTTCAACACCGACGCCTATGGCTTTCTGGCAAGCCTGCGCGATGCGCGGCCGGACTTCCGGGCCGGCACCGGGCCGATCGTGATCCTCGGCGCGGGCGGCGCCGCAAGGGCGGTCGCGGTCGCCCTGCTCGATGACGGGGCGACGGACATCAGGCTGACCAACCGGACCCAGGACCGCGCGCAGGAGCTGGCGCGGATCGATCCGTCCCGCATTCATGTGATCGACTGGGCCCGGCGCCACGATGCGCTCGATGGCGCCGCTCTTGTCGTCAACTCCACAAGCCAGGGCATGGTCGGCTATCCGCCGCTCGACCTGTCGCTGGATGCCCTGCCAGCGACCGCGATGGTGTCGGATATCGTCTACAACCCGCTGGAGACCGAACTGCTCGCCGCTGCGCGCAGGCGCGGAAATGCCGCGGTCGACGGCCTCGGCATGCTGCTGCACCAGGCGGTGCCGGCATTCGAAGCGTTCTATGGCGTACGCCCAAATGTCTCGAAGGCCTTGCGGCAGGCGGTGGCAGCGACGCTGTAGATTTGCCGGCGGCCGCCCTGAAATATCAGGGCATCATCTTGCCGATTTCGATCTTGCCGATTTCGCACCAGGCTGTAGGTCAGGGGCGACATTTCCGCAGCCCACCGGCAAGCCGGGTACCTGCGCGAACGGAAAAGGAAAGGCCAGGGACGGCATGACGGACTCGCTCGGTTACCGCAGGAAATTCGCCGTCGTCGCGCCTTCCACCAACACCAGCGTGCAGCCGGAATTCGACGCCATGCGGCCGCGCGGCGTGACCAATCATTTCGGGCGCGTGCATATTCCCAATGATCCGATCCGCAACGACGATGATTTCAACCAGTTGATGGTGAATATCCGCAGCGAACTGCTTCGCGCGATCGATCGGGTCATGACCTGCGAGCCGGACTACCTCGTCATGGGCATGTCCTCCGAAACCTTCTGGGACGGGCTCGAGGGCTCGATCGCGCTGAAGCAGCGGATCGAGAACCATGCCGGCGTGAAGGTCGCGATGGGCTCGGATGCCTGCCAGGCGGCCTTGCGCCGCTATCCGGGTGTCAAGCGGCTGGGCGTGATCACGCCCTATATGCCGGTCGGCGACGATCAGGTGCGGCGCTTTCTCTGCGATTGCGGGTTCGAGGTGGTGCGCCTGAAGGGCCTGAAATGCGCAAGCCCGGTCGCAATCGCGCATGTCTCGGAGCGGCAATTGCGCGACGCGATCGTCGAGGTCGACGGCGACGATGTGGACGCCGTGCTCCAGGTCGGCACCAATCTCGCGATGGCGCGGCTCGCCGCCATTGCGGAATTCTGGCTCGACAAGCCGGTGCTTGCGATCAACACGGCAACCTATTGGTGGGCGCTGCGGCAGAACGGGATCGAGGACCGGATGGACGGGTTCGGGTCGCTGCTGGCGGAGCATTGAACTTCGGCGCGCGCGCCGGAGTGACGATGGAAGCTCTCAGGCTGCACTTGCGGTCTTCATCTTCCGCCGTCCCCACCACGACCGCAGCTTCGCCACCTTGCTCACCCGCCACGATGCGCCATTGGCAATGAGCATCAGCGCCGCAGGCGTCACGATCAGCGTCAGGATGGTCGCAAAGCCGAGCCCGAACACGATCGCGGTGGACAGCGAAATCCACCATTGCGTCGCCGGGGCGCCGATCGTCACCTCGCGCAGGATGAAGTCGAGATTGACGCCAAAGGCGATCGGCAGCACGCCGAGGATGGCGGTGATTGCCGTCAGCACCACCGGGCGGGCGCGCTCGCGGCAGGTTTCGAGAATCGCCTCATAGGCCGCCATGCCCTCTCGCCGCAGCCGGTCATAGGTGTCGATCAGCACGATGTTGTTGTTCACGATCACGCCGGCATTGGCGATGATGCCGATGCCCGTCATCACCACGCCGAACGGCTGGCCCATCACCATCAACCCGATCAGAACGCCGATGGTCGAGAGGATCACCGCACTCAGCACGAGGAGGACCGAGGTCAGGCGATTGAACTGCGCGAGCAGGATCGCGAAGATCAGGAAGATCGCCGTGCCGAATGCCTTCATCAGGAAGGCGCCGGCTTTCTCGCGCTCCTCGTCCTCGCCCTTGAGCCGGAACGTAACGCCCGGCCCGAGATCGGTCTTGGCGAGTTCGGCCGCAATCTCCTGCTGCACCCTGGCGCTCTGCACGCCTTCCGCGACGTTGGACGAGACCGTGATCACGCGGTTGCCGCCGACGCGGTTGATATAGCCCACGCGCTGCGCCGGCACCCGCTTCACGAAGTTGCCGATCGGAACCTGTCCGGATGGCGTCTGCACCCGCAATTCGTCGATCTGGTCGAGGCTACGCCGGTCGTTCGGGAAGCGGACCAGGATATCGACCGCCTTGTCGCTCTCCGAGGGACGATATTCGGTGACCTTCACACCATTGGTGACGAGTTGCACCGCGGTGCCGACCGTGTTCGGGCTCGCCGTGTATTTTGCCGCCTCGGCCTTGTCGACATCGATCTTCCAGTCAATGCCGGGCAGCGGCAACCCATCGTCGAGATCGCGCACGTCGCTCCGCTGTGCGAGAATTCCGGCCACCTTCTTCGCTACGCCCGGCAGCACCTCCGGATTGAGCGCCCCGATCTGCACCTGAACCGGTTTTCCGGTCGGCGGCCCCGCGCGCGGCGCGGTTACCTCCACGAGGATCCCGGGAATGTCCGCGGTCTTTGCCCGGATCGCGTCCATGATCTTGTTCGCCGGATCGCGCCGCTGCCAGTTGCCGAATTCGAACTGGATCACCCCGATGGTGTCCTCGCTGATCTCGCTCATGCCGCGGGGCTGCTCACCGACCCGCGTGTAGACCGTGGTCAGGCCGTCGAATTCCATGACGCGCCTTTCGACCTCGCCGAGAATGCGATTCTTCTCATCGAGCGAAATATTGCCGCGCGCATGCACGATCACCTGGCCGTAATCGGGTTCGACGCTCGGGAAAAATTCGACGCCCTTGCCGACCTTGCCATAGACCACGATCACCACAACGAGCAGCGCGAAGGCAGCCGCGAGCGTTCCGCCCGGATAGCGCAACGCGAACTTCACGGTGCGCATGTAGGGGCCGCGATCGGAGACGCGTTCGTCATGCGGTATCGGAGACGCCTTGCCAAGAAGCGCGCCGAGCGTCGGCGTGAAGAACAGCGCGACCGCCAGAGATGCGGAGAGTGTCGCAATCAGCGTGATCGGCATGTATTTCATGAATTCGCCGACCACACCGGGCCAGAACAGGAGTGGCGAGAACGCCGCCACGCGGGTCGCGGTCGCCGCGATCACCGGACCTGACATCCGCTTGGCTGCCAGCGAATAGGCCTCCTTCGGCGGCATGCCCTCCGACATGCGGCGCTCGGCAAATTCCGAGACGATCAAGGCGTCGTCGACCAGCATGCCGACCGCAAGGATCAGGGAGAACAGCACCACGATGTTGATCGTCAGCCCGGCAAGCTGCAGTCCGAGCACGCCGGCCAGGAATGATGCCGGGATCGCGATGCCGATGAACAGGGAGGCGCGGAAGCCCAGCGCGAACAGGATAATGACGGCGACCAGCAGCGTTGCCGTTGCGACCGAATTCTGAAGGTCCGCCAGCATCTGCCGGATCACCTTCGACTTGTCCTGCGTGAAGGTGACGTCGACCGACCCCGGCCAGGTCGCCTTCATCTTCTCGACCGCCGCCTTGACGCCGTCGACGGTCTCGATCAGGTTCGCGCCGGTGCGTTTGGAGACCTCGATGGTCATCGCGGAGCGGCCATTGACGCGGGTGATCGACGTCGCATCCTTGAAGGTCGGCTTGACCTGCGCGACATCGCCGACGGTCACCACCGCACCGGATGTCGCGGCTACCGGCACTTTCAGAACATCCTGCGGCTTTTCGATCAGGCCCGGCACCTTCACCGCAAAACGTCCGGTTCCGCCTTCCAGCGCGCCCGCCGCGACCAGGCTGTTGGAGGCGTTGACCGTCGAAATCAGCTGGTCAAGCGAGACGCCATAGCTTTTCAGGAGCATCGGCTCGACGATGATCTCCACCGCCTCGTCGCGCGAACCGCGCAGTTCTGCAGACAGCACACCCGGAACCTGCTCGATCAGGTTCTTGGCGTTGCGCGCGATCCGCAGCATCGAGCGCTCGGGCATGTCGCCGGACAGCGCCACAACCAGCACCGGATAGAGCGAGAGATTGACCTCGGTCACCACCGGCTCGTCGGCGTCGCGCGGCAGATCGCGCTTGGCCTGGTCGACCTTTGCGCGCACATCGGCCAGCGCCGCCTTGGAATCGAAGCCGGCTTCGAATTCGAGCAGCACATAGCCGCCGCCTTCATAGGCCGTCGAACGCATTTCCTTGACGTGTCCGACCGACTTCAGCTGGGTCTCGACCGGACGCAGCAGCAGGCGCTCGGAATCCTCCGGCGAAATGCCGCGCTGGGTGAGCTGCGTATAGATGATGGGAATCTTTACGTCGGGCTCCGCCTCTTTCGGGATGGTGCGATAGGATACGAAGCCCGCCACCAGCAGGAAGATCAGGGTCGCGATCGTCAGCCGCGAATGACCGATGGCGTAATCGATGAGCCTGAACATTCAGTCCGTTCCCAACAACCTTCGCGCAACGCGCGATTTCCTCTCGCCGCTTGCGGGGGAGGAAAAACTAACGTGCCGATCCCACCGCCACTTCGGCGGGCACCGCGACCACCTGCTGGCCTTCGCGCACGAAATCCTGTCCCTGCACGATCACGCGCGCGCCGTCCGGAATGCCGGCCACCCACATGTGATTCTGGTCGTCCTCCACCACGCTGATCGGGACGAAATCCACCTTGGTGTCGCCTTTGACGATGCGCACACCGAGATCACCGGATGAAGAGAAGGTCAGCGCCGAGCGCGGCACCCGCGCCGCCGGCACCGGCGCCATCGGTATCGACACCTCGGCGGTGATGCCATCGGGGATCGCGCCGTCCGCGTTCTTCAGCTCAACCTCGACGCGATAGGTCCGCGTGGTCTGGCTTGCGATCTTGGCGATGTAGCGCACGCGCCCCATTGCTTTCTGACCGTTGACGAGCCGCACCTCCGCCTCGTCGCCGATCTTCAGCCCGCCGAGACGGCGTTCCGACACCTCGACCACCGCCAGCATCGGATCAAGAGCCACCATCTGGGCAACAGGCGCGCCCGCCATGGCGAATGCCGCTCCGCCGACCTCGGCGTTGTCGGTAATGATGCCGTCCCACGGCGCACGGAGCACACCACGATCGCGTTCCGCCGTTGCCGCGGCCAGGCCCGCTTCGGCGGATTTGAACTGTGCTTCCAGATTGACCGCCTCAAGCTTCGGCAGCGAGCCCTGCTCGATCAGCTTGCGGCGCGCTTCAAATTCGGCCTTGCGCTGGTTGAAGATTGCGGTCGCCTGCGCAACCTGCGCCTCGCGCGCGTCGTCGGACAGAACGGCGATGATATCGCCCTTTTTTACATGCTGGCCGCGCCGCACGCGCATCTCGGTCAGTACGCCGCCGGTGCGCGCTGTGATGGTCACCTTCTTGTCGGCCTCGGTGCGGCCGGACATCGTCAGCTTGCGCGCATGCGGTGCGACGCGGGTTTCCGCGACGGCGACGCGAAACGGCTTCGCGCCGCCCGCTTCGGCACGGATCGCCGCTCGGCTTTCGGCGGATTCATGCGGCACCAGATGCCCCGATGCGACCCATGCGACCGCGCCGGCAACGAGGCCGACCGCAACTATCCGGCTCGCTTTCATTGTCTCTCTCCCGCCGCGCTCGCACTGACCCAGTCGGCCTCCGCTTTCCGGCCTGCGCCGCGATCGAGCAGCATGTATTTCGTGACGTCGAAGAACATCGGCAGCACCGCCTCGGCGTCGAAATTCGGATCGACCGCGCGTCGCCACCAGACTCCGTCGGCGATGATCATCAGCATCTCGACCACCGTGCCGATATCGGCATCGCGCGCGATGTCGCCGCGGGCCTGCGCGCTCTGCAGCATGGTGATCAGCCGCTCTTTCACATCGGCGTCGAACTCGTTCATGATCCTGGAGATGGTCGGATTGCGACGGCTCTCCGACATGATTTCCGCGCACAGCCCGACCTCCTCTGCGGTGCGCTCGACGAAATGATGCCGTGCGAGCGCCGCAAAGGTCGAGAAGAAGTCGGCGGAAAACTGCGCACTCGCGAGTTGCGCGGCCACCTCGGCGCGGTCGCGCTCGGTGATGCCGGCGATGATCGCTTCCTTCGACGGAAAATAGCGGTAGACGTTGCCAGGGCTCATCCCGGCTTCGGCGCAGATTTGCTGCATCGAGGTCTGGTGGAAACCCATGCGGGCAAAACATCGCCGCGCCGCGTCGAGGATTTCCGAGCGGCGGTCGGAGCGCAATTGGGCATTGGCCTGACGCAAGGAAGCTCTCCGAGCTATTGTGCGACGCAGCATAAAACGAATGAATGTTCGCTCTGATATTCAGATGAAACTGGGCAAGTCAATGGCGATCGCGGAGAACAGCGCCGAAAGTTTGTGATCCGAGACCCCAAGAAAACCGATCGGTACCGGATCCTCGGCCATTGGCCGAGCGAAAGCCGTCCGCTGGACCACCGGGGACCGGCGGTCTGTTCCTCATCCCGGCCTGAATTGGGACACAGGCTCGTCATCCCGATGTCCCGCCGTTTCGTCTACCATCCGACTTGGCGCGACCAGATCAATCCCACGGGGACGCGGAGATCCATTCCATGACTCGCTCAGCACTTGGAGCGGCAATTCTGGCCGCCGCGTCGGCATGCTCCGCCGGCGCCGCGGAGCTGCCGCTCAAACAGGTGGTTCTGTCGAATTCCGGGCTTGCCCAGTTCACGCATGCCGGGCCGGTGACCGGCGATTCCGTGATCGAGCTGGTGGTCCGGCTGGACCAGGTCGACGACATTCTCAAGAGCCTGACCGTGTTTGACCGCGCCGGCGCGGTCGGCACCGTCAGCCTGCCGGGCAAGACGCCCCTGCCCGAATTGTTCCGAGACCTTCCATTCGGGCCCGAGGCGCTGAATTCGTCGCCCGACCTGCTCAACGCCCTGACCGGCAGCGAGATCGAGATTGCCGGGCCGGTCAACGCCAGGGGTCGCGTATTCCGCGTCGTGCGCGAGCAGGTTTCCCTGCCAAATAATGGCGGCACCACGACGCGGCACCGACTCACGCTGATGACGCCGTCCGGTCTGACCCAGGCGATCCTGGAGGAAGTGACCGAATTGCGGTTCAGCGATCCACAGACGCGCCAGCAGATCGAACGGCTCCTTGCAGGCCTGATCGAAAATCGCGCGAAAGAGCGGCGCACATTGTCGGTCGGATTTCTCGGCGCCGGCAAGCGCGATGTCGCGATCAGCTATGTGGTCGGCGCTCCGGTCTGGAAGACCGCCTACCGGGTCGTGCTGCCGAAGGACGGCAAGACGGCGCGGCTGCAGGGCTGGGCAGTGGTCGAAAACCTGACCGGCGGTGACTGGAAGGATGTCGATCTGACCCTCGTTTCCGGCAACCCGGTCGCCCTGCGGCAGCCGCTCTACACGGCGCTGTTCGCGAACCGGCCGGAAGTCCCGGTCTCGACCGGGACGCGGGTCGTCCCGCGAAAGGATGACGTGCAGGAGCGCGACTCTCCACCCGCCGAGGCCGCCCGCGCCGAAAGGCTCGCGGTCGCATCGCGGACCCGGCAGCTCGCGATCACACCCGGCAGCGCGGCGGCACCTTTGGCCGCTTTCACCCCGCCCCCCGCAGCGAAGGCGGCCAACGCCGCGGCTGCCGAGGAAGCGTCCACGCAGCTCCTCTACCGCTTCCCGGCCAGGCTCTCGCTGGCGACGGGTCACACGATGATGGTGCCGTTCGCCGACCGCGAATTGCCCGTCACCCGCGTCTGGCTGTATCAGCCGGACGTGGTGCCAAACCGGCCGCTCGCCGCCATGCGCATCCGCAACGACGGCGACAGCGCGCTGCCGGCCGGTCTCGTCACCGCCTACGAAGTCACCGGCGACGGCAGAACCAATTTCGTCGGCGACGCCCAGCTGCCGCTATTGCCAAGAGACGCATCGCGGCTCGCGACCTTCGCCGTCGACACCAAGACCGCGATCCGCCGCGATGACAAGGGCGTCGTCAGGAGCACGCTCGGCAAGGCGCTGAACGGCACGCTGACCGTGCAGACCCGTTCGCGGCGCACGATCGACTACGAGGTGACGACACCGCCGGATGAGGATCGCGAGATCGTGGTCGAGGAAGCGCGGATCGCGGGCTGGGTTCCGGCGTCCGGCAGTCCCGGCATCGAGGAAACGCCGACGCGATACCGCCACACCATTTCCGCCCGCAAAGGGACGACCACCAAGGCGAGCTTCGTCACCGAGCGTCTGGACAGCGAGCGGATCGTGCTGACCGAACTTGACACCAGCGACATGCTGGTCAGGATTCGCGGTCTGGAGAACGACAGTCCGGCGCTCAAGGAAACGGTCGCCAGGCTGGCTTCGCTGGTCGAGGAGATGAACCGGGCGAAAGCGCAGCGCAGCGAGCTCGACGGCGAGCGCGAGAAGATCACCAGCGACCAGGAACGTGTTCGCAGCAACCTCCAGGCCGTCGGGCAGGGTTCCGACCTCGGCCGGCGGTATCTCGCAACGCTGAAGACGCAGGAAGACAGGCTCGCCGAGATCGAGAAGCGCGACGCGGCGCTGCAGAAGGAGATCGACGGCAAGGTGAAGGCCGCAGAGGACGCGGTGCGGCAGCTGACGTTGTAGGCGCTTTGTCATTCCGGGACGGGCGTGTGACGCCCGGGCCCGGAATCCAGAACCGCATACACAATCGCTGATCACACAGGATTGCGGGTTCGCGACGGAGCTTGTCATCGGGCCGGCCCAAGCGGGCCGGACCCGCTGGTCGCGCCCCGGAATGACGAATCAGGACGCGGCCCTTGCCCTCATCTCGTCCACCGCTGCGAGCACGCGATCCGGCGTGCTTGGCGCGTCGATCGAAGGCGCCAGCCGGTAATCCGACAGCGACGCAATCGCATCGCGCACCGCGAGCCAGACCGAAAGCGCCAGCATCAGCGGCGGTTCGCCGACCGCCTTGGAGCGGAACACCGTCTCTTCCCGGTTCGGCGCGTTCTGCAAAATGCGGGCGTTGAACACGGGCGGCACGTCGCGGCTGCCGGGGATCTTGTAGGTCGAGGGCCCATGCGTGCGCAGATTGCCTTTTGTGTCCCAGACCAGTTCTTCCGTGGTGAGCCAGCCCATGCCCTGCACGAAGGCGCCTTCGATCTGGCCCAGATCGATCGCCGGATTGAGCGATTCCCCGCAATCCTGCAGAAGCTCGGCGCGCAGCACCCGCATTTCCCCGGTCAGGGTGTCGATGGCAACCTCCGCCGCGGCAACGCCGTACGTGAAGTAATAGAACGGTCGCCCGCTATTGGTGGTGAAGTCCCAGTGGATCTTCGGCGTGCGGTAGAAGCCGGTCGCCGACAGCGACACCCGCTTCTCCCATGACAAGGCCGCGAGTTCGGCAAACGAGATCGAGCGGTTGCCGGCATAGATGCGGTTCGAGGAGAAAACGATCTCGGCCTTGGGGACATTGAACTGCTCGGCCGCGACGTCGGCCATGCGGTCCTTGATCTGCTCGGCGGCGTTCTGCGCCGCCATACCGTTCAGATCGGAGCCTGAGGAGGCGGCAGTCGGCGAGGTATTCGGCACCTTGCCGGTGGTGGTCGCGGTGATCCTGATATTGTCGATGTCGATCTGGAAGGTTTCGGCGACCACCTGCGCGACCTTGACGAACAGCCCCTGCCCCATCTCGGTGCCGCCGTGGTTCAGCGTCACGCTGCCGTCCATGTAGACATGCACCAGCGCGCCGGCCTGATTGAGCGCAGGCCGGTTGAACGAGATGCCGAATTTCACCGGCATGGTGGCGAGGCCCTTCTTCACGATGGGGCTCGTCCGGTTGAAAGCGATCACGCTGTCGCGCCACGCCTTCAGATCGACGCTGGCATCGAGTTCGTCGATCACACGCTGGATGATGTTGTCCTCGACCGTCATGCCGTAGGGCGTGACGTTGTCGCGGCCGTGACCGTAGAAATTGCGCCTGCGCACCTGTTCCAGCGGCTTTCCGAGATGCCGCGCGATCATGTCGACGATGGTCTCGATCGCGAACATGCCCTGCGGTCCGCCATAGCCGCGAAACGCGGTATTCGACACCGTGTTGGTCTTGCAGGCGAGCCCGCGAAAGCGAAGCACCGGCAGCCAGTAGCAATTGTCAGCATGGCAGAGCGCGCGCGTCAGCACCGCCGGCGTATGGTCGGCGACGTGACCGCCGTTGGCCGCAAGCAGAAGGTCGAGGCCGAGGATCGCGCCGTCATCGTCGAAGCCGACCTCGTATCGATAATAGAACGGATGGCGCTTGCCGGTGGCGCGCATGTCGTCGTCGCGCGGCAGTCGCAGCTTGACCGGTTTGCGGGTCTTGACGGCCAGCAGCGCGGCAATCCCGGCGATGATGGTCGGCTGGCTCTCCTTGCCGCCGAAGCCGCCGCCCATGCGCCGCACCTCGACCGTCACCGCATTGAACGGGATGCCAAGCACATGTGCGACGCCATGCTGAACTTCGGTCGGATGCTGCGTCGAGGAATAGACATGAACATCCCGGCTTTCGCCCGGGGTAGCGATGGCGATATGGCCTTCCAGGTAGAAGTGATCCTGCCCGCCGCAGCGGAATTCTCCGGAAAGCCGATGTGGTGCGGACTTCAGCGCAGCATCGATGTCGCCGCGATCCATCTTCTGGACCGGCGCCACATAAAGCTCCTTCGCCACCGCCTGTTCGACCGTGAGCACGGCCGGCAGCACCTCGTATTCGACCTTGACCAGCTTCGCGGCCGCGCGTGCGAGATCGAGTGTCGCCGCGGCGACCGCAGCGACGACCTGCCCCTCATGTTCGACAAGGCCCGCGGCCAGCAGCGGCTCGTCGGTTCGGATCGGCGCGATGTCGTTCTTGCCCGGGATATCGGCGGCCGTGACAGCCGCAACGACGCCCTCGGATGCAAGCGCAGCGGAAAGATCGATCGACCTGATCCGCGCATGCGGATGCGGCGAAAGCACCAGCGCGGTTTCCAGCGTGCCCGGCACGGCCGGAATGTCATCGAGATAGAGCGCCTGGCCATTGGTGTGGCCGGCGGCGCTGTCGTGACGGACCGACGAATGCACGCCGCCACGGATGCGGGAGAGAGGTGCGTTCATAGCTGCCACACTCCGGTTTGCTGACCGCCCGTGGTTTCGATCCGGAGCCGCCGGATCAGATTGGCCGCGGCCTTCAAACGATAGGCATCGGTGCCGCGATGGTCGGTCATCGGCTGGAAATCCTGCGCGATCAATGCGTCGATGTCGCGCAAGCTTTCAGCCGTCCACGGCTTGCCGACGAGCGCAGCCTCGACATGCGTCGCGCGCGCCGTGGTCGCTGCCATGCCGCCATAGGCTGCACGCAGTTCTGCGACCTTGCCGCCGTCCACGCGGAGCCGATAGGCGCCGATCACGGTGGAGATGTCCTGGTCGAAGCGCTTCGACAATTTATAGGTGGTGAAGCTTGTTCCGTCCTTGAGCAGCGGGATTTCAATCGCAGCGATGATTTCGTCCTTCTCCATCGCGGTCTTGCGATAGGAGATGATAAACTCATCCGCCTTCACACTGCGGGCGCCGCGCTTTGAGCGCAGGATGATCGAAGCGTCGAGCGCCATCAGGCAGGGAATGGTGTCTCCGATCGGCGAGGCATTGGCGATGTTGGCGGCGAGCGTGCCGATATTGCGGATCTGGCGTGAACCGATCCGGCGCACCATCGCGGCGAAGGACGGAAAATGCCGGTCGAGGAAAGGCAGCGCCCTGGTATAGGTGACGCCGCCGCCGATGGCGAGCTTCCCGCTGTCTTCCGAGATCGAGCGCAACTCGCGCACCCACTGGGTCGAAATCACGACCGGGAATGCCTCGCGCTCCTTGGAAACACGGATGCCGAGATCGGTGCCGCCGCCAAGCACGAACGCATCGGGGTGTTTGGCTTTCGCCTCCACCAGTTCGTCGACGCTGCGCGGCGCAAGATAGAGCTGCGCACCCTGGCGGTATTCGGACGCGGCCTCGCCGACGCGCTCGGCCAGACCGCAGCCCGGCGGATCGGCGCGCATGGTCCTGCACGCTTCCACGATCGGGCGATAGCCGGTGCAGCGGCAGAGATTGCCCGCCAGCGCCTCGTGGATCGTGCCGTCATCGCGCGCCTCGCCACCCTGCGCGAGCGCGAACATCGCCATCGCAAAGCCGGGCGTGCAGAAGCCGCACTGGGTGGCGTCGGCGTCGACCAGACTCTGTTGCACCGAATGCAGGGTGCCGTCGGGCTGCGCGAGACCCTCGACCGTGATGACCGGCAGACCATCCACCTGCGGCACCAGCACCAGACAGGAATTGACCGCACGATATGCGATGCGCCCGTCATCCTGCGGCAGCCCGATGACCACGGTGCAGGCGCCGCAATCGCCTTCCGCACAGCCCTCCTTGGTGCCGGTCAGGCGCGCATTCAGCCGCAGATAATCCAGCAGCGTCGTCGTCGGGGCGACGTTGTTTTCGGTGCGCCAGCGGCCGTTGAGCTGAAATTGAATGCCTGACATCTGTGCAATTCCTAACCGTTCCTTACGGTTTGGCAATGTCCCATCGCTCTGCCCACCGCTCGCGCGAATTCCATGGCCGTTCGCGCTGCAACTATCGGACCGAAAATTGACGTTGCCAGCCGCCGCCGCTAGTTTCCCGAAAAACCAGAACCAACAAACGCTTGCGACAGGAAACGGTTGGGAGGACGAGAAATGCGCAATCTTTCGATCGCCTGCGGCGTCTTCGCAGCCGTGTTCGCTTCAACGGCGTCCGCTCAGTCACAAGACAGCGTCAAGGTCGGCTTTATCGGCACCTTTTCCGGCCAGTTCGCCGATGCCGCAACCCAGATGGACAACGGCATCAAGCTCTATATGCAGAAGTTCGGCGATACCGTCGCCGGCCGCAAGATCGAAATCATCCGCAGGGATACGGCCGGCGCCAATCCGGATGTCGCCAAGCGCCTCGCGCAGGAACTGGTGACCCGCGACGGCGTCGACATCCTGGCCGGCTTCGTCCTGACGCCCAACGCGCTCGCGGCCGCCGACGTTTCCGCGCAGGCCAAGAAGCCGATGGTGATCATGAATGCCGGCACCTCGATCGTCACCACGAAATCCGATTACAGCCTGCGCGTCTCGATGACTCTGCCGCAGCTGATCGAGCCGTTCGGAGCCTGGGCCGCGAAGCAGGGCATCAAGCGGGCGTTCACCATGGTTTCCGATTATGCGCCAGGTCACGACGTGGAAGCCGCCTTTCACCGCTCCTTCAAGGGGGCCGGCGGCGAGATCGTCGGACAATTGCGCATGCCGATCGCGAGCCCGGATTTCTCGGCCTTCGTCCAGCGCGCCAAGGATGCCAACCCGGAATCGATCTTCATCTTCGTTCCCGCCGGCATCCAGCCGGCCGCCATCATGAAGTCGATGGCGGAACGCGGGGTTACGCCGGACAAGATCAAAATTCTCGGCCAGGGCGAGATTACCGACGACACCGCACTCAAGAGCGCCGGCGACGCCGCGCTCGGCGTGATCACCTCTTACCACTACGACCATAATCATGGTTCCGCCCGCAACAAGGAATTCGTGCAGGCCTACCGGGCGCTGTCCGGGGGGATCAATCCGAACCTGTTCGCGGTCGGAGGCTATGATGGAATGCACCTGATCTACGAGGTGTTGAAGAAGACGGGCGGCAAGACCGACGGCGACGCCTTTCTTGCCGCAGCGAAGGGAATGGCCTGGGAGAGCCCGCGCGGCCCGATTTCGATCGACCCGCAGACGCGCGATGTCGTGCAGACGGTCTATTTCCGCCGCGTCGAAAAAACGCCAAACGGGCTGGTGAATGTGGAATTCGACAAGGTCGAGAACGTCAAGGATCCGGTCAAGGCCCGCATGGCAAAATAGCAGATCGTGCAGGTCACGAATCGTGCCAGCTGGCGACCGGCAAGCCGCTGATTTCGGCCTATATGGATGTCACGAGCTTCAAGCAAATCTGGAGGAATACCGAAAATGTCCAAACGACTGACTGGTTTCGGCGCCTTTGCCGCCGCGGCATTGTTTGCCGGCGCGGCCATGGCGCAGCAGGGTCCGATCAAGATCGGGCTCATCATGCCCTATTCGGGCCAATTCGCCGATGCCGCGGCGCAGATGGACAATGCCATCAAGCTTTTCGTCAAGCAGAACGGTGACACCGTGGCCGGCCGCAAGGTCGAGTTCATTCGCAAGGATACCGGCGGCATCGCGCCGGACGTTGCCAAGCGTCTCGCCCAGGAACTGGTCGTGCGCGACGGCGTCGACATTCTGGCCGGCTTCGTCCTGACCCCGAACGCGCTCGCGGCCGGCGACGTGTCGGACCAGGCCAAGAAATTCATGGTCGTGATGAACGCCGCCACTTCGATCATCACCACCAAGTCGCCCTACATGGTGCGCACCTCGCTCACCACGCCGCAGCTCAACCAGGCGCTCGGCGAATGGGCGGTGAAGAAGGATGGCCAGAAGAAGGTCTACACCATGGTGTCGGACTTCGGGCCTGGTCTCGATGCCGAAGGCGCCTTCACGCTGGGCTTCAAGCAGTCCGGCGGCGAGGTGATCGGGCAGGTGAAGATGCCGGTCGCCAATCCGGACTTCTCGGCCTTCGTGCAACGCGCCAAGGACCTGAACCCGGAATCGATCTATATCTGGGTGCCGGGCGGCGCGCAGCCGGGGGCGCTCGGCAAGGCACTCGCCGAACGCGGCATCGATGCGCGCAAGACCAAGGTCATGGGTCAGCTCGAGGTCACCGACGACAACGCGCTGAAGACACTCGGTGACGCCGCGCTCGGCATCATCACCGCCGGCCATTACGACCCGGCACACAAGTCGGACAAGAACGCCGCCTTCGTGAAGGCCTACAATGCCGATTACGGCCGCAATCCCGACTACTTCTCGATCGGCGGCTGGGACGGCATGCAACTGATCTATGACGTGCTGAAGAAGACCAATGGCAAGACCGACGCGCAGGCGATGGTCGACGCGGCCAAGGGGTCGAAGTGGGAAAGCCCCCGCGGCCCGATCTCGATCGATCCGGAAACCCGCGACATCATCCAGACCGTCTATATCCGCCGTGTCGAGAAAGTCGACGGCAAGGTCCAGAACGTGGAGTTCGACAAGGTCGAGAACGTGAAGGACCCGGTCAAGGAGCGGATGAAGAAGAAATAGTTCGTCCGCTTTCTGGAACCGTCCGGCGCCCGGGGCCTCCTGCTCCGGGCGTTGGCTTGCGGGGCGCAATTTCAGCAAGTACAGCATCTGTCCGGTGGGAACACGCTAGGCTGAGGGGACGACTTTGGGGCCTATCATCGGCGTTCTGTTTGACGGCTTTGCCTATGGCATGCTGCTGTTCCTGCTGTCGGTGGGACTGTCGGTCACGCTCGGCATGATGAATTTCGTGAACCTCGCGCATTGCGCCTTCGCGATGCTCGGCGGTTACGTGACGGTGACGCTGGTCAACACCTTTGGCTGGCCGTTCCTTGCGACCTTGCCGGTGGCATTTCTGGCCGCCGCGGTGGTGAGCGTCGCTCTCGAACGCACCCTTTACCGGCGGCTCTACCGCGCAAGCGAGCTGGACCAGGTGCTGCTCACCATCGGTCTGGCATTCATGTCGATTGCAACCGCGGCCTATATCTTCGGCACGATTCTTCAGCCCGCCGCGACACCGTCCTATCTGCGCGGCTCGCTGCAATATTTCGGCATCAATTTCGGTGTCTATCGCCTGTTCCTGGTTGCGGTCGGCCTCGCGGTCACGCTGCTGCTGGTGCTGATGCTGGAATATACCCGCTTCGGGCAGCAGGTACGCGCCGCGGTCGACAACCAGCGCATGGCGCGCGGCCTCGGCATCAACGTCGACGGCACCTTCGCGGTCGCCTTCGCGCTCGGCTCGGGGCTTGCGGGACTGGGCGGTGCGCTTGCGATCGAGATCGTCGGCCTCGACCCGTCCTTCGCCCTGACCTATCTGGTGTATGTGCTGATCGTGGTGTCGGTTGGGGGGCTGGGCTCGATCTGGGGCTCGTTTGTCGCCGCGGTGCTGATCGGCGTCAGCGATATCGCCGGCAAGTATTACGTGCCCCAGGTCGGCGCCTTCATGATTTATCTGGTGATGATCGTGCTGTTGATGTGGCGGCCGCAGGGCCTGTTCGGAAAGCGGTGAGATGATGAGCGCACCGTCGGTCACACCGCATACTTATCTGCGCGCCCAGGTTCGATGGCATCCGCTGGAATATCTGTTCTGGCTTGCCACCATTCTGCCCTTCTTCCTGTTCCCGAACTATCTGTCGCTCGCCAGCCAGATCGCGATCACCGCCCTGTTCGCGCTCTCGCTCGACCTCATCCTTGGCTATGCCGGCATCGTGTCGCTGGGCCACGCGGCGTTCTTCGGCATCGGCGCCTATACTGCCGGCATCCTTTCGAAATACGGTTACGGCGATCCGACATTCGGCCTGCTGGCCGCGGCGCTGGTGACCGGATTGTTCGGTCTGTCCACGAGCTTCATCGTCGCGCGATTCAAGCATCTGGCGCTGATCATGATCACGCTCGGGCTCGGCTTTCTGGTGCATGAGCTTGCCAACAGCGCACACTGGCTGACCGGCGGCGCCGACGGACTGCAGGGCATCCGCATCGGCAAGCTGCTCGGCATGTTCGAGTTCGATCTCTGGGGCCGCACCGCCTACACCTATTCGCTGGTCGTGCTGTTCGTGATCTTCCTGGTGGCGCGGCGGCTCACCAATTCGCCGTTCGGGCTGGCGCTGCGCGGCATTCGCGAAAACTCCGTGCGCATGCCCGCGATCGGGGCACCGAGCGATGCGCATATCCGCAAGATCTACACCATGTCGGCTGCCATTGCCGGCATCGCCGGGGCGCTGCTGGCGCAGACGACCTCCACGGTGTCGCTCGGCTCGATCGACTTCCAGCGCTCCGCCGACGTGCTGGTCATGCTCGTGCTGGGCGGCGCCGGCATGCTCTATGGGGGTCTGATCGGCGCGGTGATCTTCATGGTCGCGCGCGACCAGTTTTCCGGGATCAATCCGCAATACTGGTATTTCTGGATCGGCCTTCTGCTGGTGGCGACCGTGATGCTGCTGCCGAATGGCATCCTCGGCGGCCTTTCGCATCTGTACCGCGCGCTGATGGGACGGCGCCGGACATGACCGCACCAGCGCTGTCCACCCGCAACCTCAACAAGAGCTTCGGCCAGCTCCAGGTCGCGCGCGACATCTCGATCGCGATCCCGAAGGGCGAGCGCTATGCATTGATCGGACCGAACGGCGCCGGCAAGACCACGCTGATCAATCTGATGACCGGCATGATCAAACCTGATTCCGGGCAGATCATGCTCGGCAATGATGACATCACCGCGCTGCATCCCGATGCTCGGGTGAAGCGCGGACTGGTGCGGACCTTCCAGATCAACACACTGTTCCCCAACCTGTCGGCGCTTGAGGCGGTCACGCTGGCAATCTGCGAGCGCACCGGCGATGCCGGCACCTGGTGGAAGGCGTTGCCGTCCTATCGCGACAATGCCGACGAGGCTTATTCGATCCTGCATTCGCTGCGGCTCGGCGATCACGCCTACCGTACCACCCGCGAACTCGCCTATGGCCAGCAGCGGCTGCTCGAAATCGCGCTGGCGCTCGCGACGCGGCCTCAGGTGCTGCTGCTGGACGAGCCCGCCGCCGGCGTGCCGCCGGAGGAGAGCTCCGAACTGTTCTCGGTGATTGCCGATCTGTCGCAGGACATCACCGTGCTGTTCATCGAGCACGACATGAACGTGGTGTTCCGATTCGCCAGCCGCATCATCGTGATGGTCGGCGGGGCGATCCTGCTGGAAGGCACACCGAAGGAGATTTCCTCCGATCCGCGCGTGCGCGAAGTCTATCTCGGCGGAGCGCATCATGGCTGACGCACTGCTCTCGCTTCAGAACGTGCGCGCCGGTTACGGTGACGCCGTGGTGCTGAACGATATTTCGTTCGATCTCGCCGACAACGGCAGCCTTGCGGTGCTGGGCCGGAACGGTGTCGGCAAGTCGACACTGCTTCTCACCATCATGGGCTTCACGCGCTTGACGCGTGGCAGCATCCGCTGGCGCGGTGAGGACGTCACCCATGTTGCGCCCTACAGACGCGCGCGCGGCGGCATCGGATGGGTGGCGCAGGAGCGCGAAGTCTTTCCCTCGCTGACGGTCGCGGAGAATCTGACCGTCACCGCACGGCCCGGGCACTGGACCATCGAACGCATCTATGAATTGCTGCCGCGTCTCGACGAGCGGCGCGGCAACAAGGGCAACCAGCTGTCCGGCGGCGAGCAGCAGATGCTGGCGCTGGCGCGCGCGCTGATGACCAATCCGTCACTGCTGTTGCTGGACGAGCCGTTCGAAGGACTTGCTCCGATCATCGTCGAGGAATTGACCGCCGCCATCCGCAAGATGCTGGCCGAACAGGGCACCGCCTTCATTCTGGTCGAGCAGCATGCCGAGATCGCGCTGTCGCTGACGCAGAATGCGATCGTGCTGGAACGGGGCGAAGTGGCGCATCGCGCCCCGTCGGCCGAACTGATCCGGGACGAGGCCACGCTGGAACGTCTGATCGGGCTGAAGGTGGAATAGCCATCACAGTGTCATGCCCCGCGAAAGCGGGGCATCCAGTGTTTTTTTCATGCCCCCCCGAAGACTGGATCGCCCGCTTTCGCGGGCGATGACAGCCTGCGGATACGTCACATCACGCTGACGGTTGCGTCCTCGTAGCGCTTCTTGCCGAGGTCGCCGCCCTCGAAAATGTCGTGGTCGGCGATCCAGTCGCGCGACACCTGGAACGTCTCTTCGGTGTAGGGCTCGAACACGATGCGCTCGCCAGGACCCCAGCGCCGCGTATCCATGATGTCGTGCCAGCGCTTCGGAAACTCCCTGCTATAGTAGTGCGTGTAGAGTTCCGGCCGCAGGTCGAGGTCGCGCTGCGCCCGCTTCAGCGCGGTGAAATACTTGCGCAGATCCTCGGAATCGGGATCGCCGTGGATCATGTTGGCGATCATGAAAGTGTTGTCCATGATCTTGCGGAAGCCGAGCTGCTCGGCGAGGTAATACGGCCCCGAGAACAGCGTCGCCGCGGGCACCTGACCGTCGAGCAGCATTTCCATGCGCTTGAACAGCATGCCGTCGTTGAAGGACAGCTTGATCTGATCCTTCGGCATGTAGCTTTCCAGCGCCTGGATCGACGCATAATGCGAGCCGGACTGGAAGCCGACCGAGATCGGCACATTGGCAAGATCGGCCGGCGTCCTGATCGGCGAATCCGGCGCGACGAAAATACCGGACGGCGCCACCGAATAGACATCGCGATTGAGCCGGCCGTGGCCGGAGGCGGCCGCGACATTGACGGTCCAGTGGCAGGCGCAGCTCACGTCCGACTTGCGGCCTTCCTCGAACGACTGGTAGGCGCCGACCTTGTTGCCCTTGTCGTGGATCTTGCCGTCGGTCGACTGCACCATCTCGCGGAAAATGTAGTCGAGCCCCTCGTCCTTGAAGTAGCCCTTCTCCTCCGCGATCCATTCCTGCAGGCGGAAATGCGGTTCGATGATGAATTTTTGCTTGGTTGCCATTTTGCGTTCTCCCGTTTGCGCTTCGTTTCGAGTGTCGTCAGTCTTGTCTGAGTGCTAGCTCCGCTCATTCCCGCGAAGGCGGGAATCCAATCTTCTTCTTGGCTCTGGGTCCCCGCCTTCGCGGGGACGAGCGGATGGATGGATTTATGTTCGACACCATCAGCAGCAGCCGTCGCCATGCGCGTGATCGCGCTCCGACACGCGGCGCGCGCGGATCATCTTGACATGGTCGTCCATCAGCTTTCGCGCGCCCGCGGGATCGCGCATTTCGATCAATGCGGCGAGCTCCTTGTGGACCGCCAGAACGCGCCGCGATACCTCGGGCGTCAGCGTGCGGTTATGCGACGGCCATGAGATGTGATTGAGCGAGATGAACTGCACCACCAGCACGCGGTTATGCGAGGCTTCCGCGATCGCGAGATGGAAATCGCGGCACGAGCGCGTATAGGCGTCGCCGTCGTCGATGATCGCTTCCGCCTCCGCGAGCAGCCGCTTCAGCCGCGCGTGATCCGCGGGCGTGGCGTGCTCGGCGGCGAGTTCGGCCGCGAGCGTCTCGATCGCGCGCTGCGCATCCATCACCTCGGCTGCGGTGACGCCGGTGAGATCGAGCTGGACGGCGAGTGCTTCGGCGAACAGCCGCGGGTTGCCGCGCGCCACGCGCGCGCCGCCGCCCTTGCCCATGCGGATTTCGGCGATGCCGAGCGCCTGCAGCGTGCGCAGCGCGTCGCGCGCCACGATCCGGCTTACGCCATAGCGGGCGGCGAGGTCCTTCTCGGTGCCGATCGGATCGCCGGATTTCAGCCGCTTCTCAGTGAGGGCGTCGCGTACGTCGGCGACGATCTGCGCCGATAGCGATCCGGAACGGCCGGCGATGAACGGCTCGCCGGAACGGGAAATCAGCTTGGTTTGGCTATTCACGGCTGATTTCAGCCTCTTTCCATCCTGGAGGCCGGAAAGCTAGCGCAGGACAGAAAGGTAGTAAAGATATTATCTTTTAGATTGCCATCCTATTCGACCCGATTTTGAGTCAGCCTTTCCCCTTCGCTGCCTTCGGCAGCTTCGGCGCCACCCCAAGGCCCATCATGCCGGTCGCATTGAACTTCAGGTCGAGCGTCTTCCAGTCAGCATATTTCGCCGGCGGCAGCTTGTACGGATAGCAGCCCTGGAGCGCGTTCATGGCGATCCCGACCAGCATTGGGCCGCGCTCGGAGGCCGGCGCCTGCAGCAGCACCGGCTCGCCCGCGAGCTGGCCCTTGGGTCCGAAGCCCACCCGTATCACCACTTCGAGCCCCATGATGCCTGGGATTCCGACCGGCAATTTCCAGCACTTCTGGATTTGCGCGCGCAACGACGCGATCTCTTCGGGCGTGAGTTTCGATTTGGTTTCGCTCGGCGGGCCGCCTGCCGGCGCCTCGGGCCTCGCCGGCTTCTCATTCGGCGCCTCCGGGATCTCTGCCTGGTCCGGCGGCGCGGCCTTGGCCGATCGTGCGGGGGACGTTTGCGACTCTTGCCTGGTGGGCGGCTCCGGACGTTGCTGGGCCGGCTTCGGCGCTTCGCGCGGCTTTTCCTCCGCGATTTTCGGGGTCTCGAGGTTCAACTGTTCCGGCGGCTTTGGCTGCTCCGGCACTTTCGGTTCGAGTTCCTCGGGTCTGACCAGGTCGACATCGATCGACCGCACCTCGGATGGCGGCAGAATCCGCCGCTCGGCCAGCACGATCGCACCGACAAAGCCGAGATGCACGGCGACCGACACCGCGATGATCGCGGCGCTGAAGCTGATGCGGTTCAACAGCCAGGGCAAAGGCGACGGCTCCAGGTTGGCCGAGCTTTCACCTCAGCCGCTTGGAGCGAGAGAGTCAAAGGACTTCAGTCGGGGACCACCGCCGTCGTCTCGATTTCAAGCAGTGCGCCCCTCTCCACCAGCGACATCACCTGCACCAGCGCCATGGCACCGAAATTCCGGCCCATGATCTCGCGATAGACCTTGCCGAGTTCCGGCAGCGAGTTCCGATAGGCGTCCATGTCGGTGACGTACCAGGTCATGCGCACGACGTGTTCCGGCCCCGCGCCGCCCTCCTTGAGAACGGCAACGATGTTTTCCAGTAGCTGTTTGGTCTGCGCGACGAAACCGTCCGGCAGCTTGCCGTGAATGTCCCAGCCGATCATCCCGCCCACGAACACCATCTCGCCGCGCGCCTTGACGCCATTCGCATAGCCTCTCGGCTGCGGCCAGCCGGGTGGATTGAGAACAATATTGGTCGCGGGCGTCCTAACGGCGGTGTCCGACACGGCACTTCTCCTGATTTCTTTTCTTGGTCATGGCCGGCTTGAACCTGCCATCCATCGAACGAACACGATGGATGCGCGGGTCAAGCTTGCGCTTGACCATCGAAAATTAGGAAGCAAGCTTTTCCCCGCCCGCTTCCGCAATCTTGCGCAGTTCGAAGCGCTGCAGCTTGCCGGTCTGGGTGCGCGGCAGCGCCGTGACATACTCGATCGCGCGCGGATACTTGTACGGCGCGACGGTGTTCTTCACATAATCCTGCAGCGCCTTGGTCAGTGCCGCGTCACCCACATGTCCGGCACGCAGCACGATGTAAGCCTTGACGATATGGCCGCGCTCCTGATCCGGCGCCCCGACCACCCCGCACTCGGCGACTGCCGGATGGGCGAGCAGCACCTCCTCGACCTCCGGTCCGGCAATGTTGTAGCCCGACGAGATGATCATGTCGTCGGAGCGCGCCTGGTACCAGAAATAGCCGTCGGCATCCTGCACGTAGGTGTCGCCGGGGAAATTCCAGCCCTTCAGCACGTATTTGGTCTGGCGCGGATCGGCGAGATACCGGCAGCCGGTCGGTCCCTTCACCGCAAGGCGCCCGATCGTGCCGCGCTGCACCTCGTTGAAGCTGTCGTCCACGACTTTTGCGATATAGCCCGGCACCGGCTGCCCGGTCGATCCGCCGCGGACTTGCGCCTCGGGAGAACCGATGAAGATATGCATCATCTCGGTGCCGCCGATGCCGTCCAGGATTGTGAGGCCGGTCGCCTTCTTCCAGGCATCGAAGGTGGTCTTGGGCAGGGTCTCGCCCGCCGACACGCATTTGCGCAGGCTTGAAATATCATGCGCGCCGACATGCGGCGTGACCGCGCGATACGCGGTCGGCGCGGTGAACACCACCGTCGCCTTGTACTTCTCGATGGCCGGCAGGAGTTCGTCCGGCGTCAGCTTCTCGAGCTGAATCGTCGCGGCACCGATGCGGAAGGGAAACAGCACATGCCCGCCAAGGCCGAACGTGAAGGCCAGCGGCGCCGAGCCGATGAAACGGTCATCCGGCGAGGCCTGCAGCACGTACTTTCCGTAGGAATCGCAGGGCGCCAGCATGTCGCGATGGAAATGCATGGTGCCTTTTGGCTCGCCGGTGGTTCCGGACGTGAAGGCGATCAGGCAGACATCGTCGATCGCTGTGTCGCAGGCGGTGAAGTTCTCGTAGCCCGGCTTGTTCATCAGGGCTTCGAGTTCGCCCTCGCCCCAATAGACGGCGCGCTCGAGTTCCGGCGCGAGAGCCCTGGTCTTCTCCATCTCGTCGCCGAGCCGCTTGTCGCATAAAGCGAGTTTGATCTTCGCTTTCTTGACCGTGTAGGACAGCTCCTTCGCGCGCAGGAGCGGCATGGTCGCGACGGTCACGCCGCCCGCTTTCATCACGGCAAGATAGGCCGCGATCATCATCGGATTGTTGGCGGACCGCAGCAGCACGCGATTGCCCGGCACGAAGCCGAGATCGCGGGTCAGGACATTGGCGATGCGGTTGATGCGCTCGGCGAGCTGTGCATAGGTCAGCGTCTCGTTGGGCGAAACGATCGCCGTGCGCCCGCCCTGCCCCGACGTCACCCACCGGTCGACAAATTCCGTCACGCAGTTCAGCCGGTCCGGATATTGCAGTTCCGGCAGGGTGAACAGAAATTCCGGCCACTGGTCCTGCGGCGGGAGGTTGTCCCGCGCGAAGGTATCGATATGTCCCGAGCGGATCATGATGTTGCTCCGTGTCTGACCCCTGCTCTTTTCCTCGCCCATCACTTGCCTGCGGACTTTCCGGCCGCATGATTTTTCAAGGCTTCGCGCGCGATCACGACCTTCTGCACTTCGGTCGCGCCCTCATAGATGCGCAGCGCCCGGATTTCCCGGTAGAGTTCCTCGACCTTGACGCCCTTGGTCACGCCCTGCCCGCCGAACAGCTGCACGGCGCGGTCGATCACGCGCTGGGCGGCTTCGGTCGCATGCATCTTGGCCATCGCGGCTTCGCTGGTGACGCGCGGCGCCCCATTGTCCTTGGTCCAGGCGGAGCGATAGACCAGCAGCGCCGAGCTATCGACATCGACAATCGAATCGGCGAGCGCAGCTTGCGTCATCTGCAGGTCTCCGAGCGGCGCACCGAACAATTTCCGGTTTGCGGCGCGTTCGGTCATCTCGTGCAGCGCACGCCGCGCGAAGCCGAGCGCGGCGGCGCCCACCGTGGAGCGGAAGATGTCGAGCGTCGCCATCGCGACCTTGAAACCCTCGCCTGGCGCACCGAGCCGATTGGCCACCGGGATGCGCACATTGTCGAAGCGGAGCGTCGCCAGTGGATGCGGCGCGATCACCTCGATGCGCTCTTCGATGGAAAGGCCGGGCGCATCGGCATCGACCATGAAGGCGGAGAGCCCGCGGGCGCCCGGCGCCTCTCCGGTACGCGCGAACACCACGTAATGGTCGGCAATGCCGCCATTGGAAATCCAGGTCTTGCGGCCGTCGAGCCGGACATGGGTATTGCCGTCGGGCTTGGCGGTCATCGCCATGGCGGCGACGTCCGAACCCGCTTCCGGTTCGGACAGCGCGAAGGCCGCAATCGCCTTGCCCTTGCCGACATTGGGCAGATAGCGCTGTTTCAACTCCTGCGAGCCGAACAGCGTGATCGAGCCGGTGCCGAGCCCCTGCATCGCGAAGGCGAAATCGGCGAGCCCGTCGTGATAGCCGAGAATCTCGCGGGCGAGGCAGAGCGTGCGCACATCGAATTGCGGATGGGAACCGCCGAATTCCGCAGGCACGGTCGGCGCGAGAAAGCCCGCCTCTCCCAGCGCCTTCACGCGTGCGCGGCAGGCCTCGTCCACATCGTCATGCGGCAGCCTGTGCAGATTGTCCGCGGCCCAGCCCGTCAAACGCTTCGCGAAGTCGCGGTGAGCGTCGTTGAAGAAGGGCCATGTCAGGGTTTCTGCGAGCGACATCTAATTGCCCTCGAACACCGGCTTCTGCTTGTTCGCAAAGGCATGGAACGCGCGCCTGAAGTCTTCGGTCTCCATGCAAAGCGCCTGCGCCACCGCTTCCGCCTCGATCGCTTGTTCGACCGACATCGCCCATTCCATCTCCAGCATGCGCTTGGTCATGCCGTTGGCGAAGGTCGGACCAGCACACAATTCGTTCGCAAGTGCGGTCGCATCCGCGAGCACGTTTTCTGGCGAGGACAGCCTATTGAAGAAGCCGAAGCGCTCCGCTTCCTCGCCGCCCATCACGCGGCCGGTATAGAGCAACTCGGCCGCACGGCCCTGCCCAATGATGCGTGGCAGGATCGCGCAGGCCCCCATGTCGCACCCGGCCAGCCCCACGCGATTGAACAGAAACGCGACCTTCGCCTTCGTCGTGCCGATGCGCAGGTCGGACGCCATCGCAAGAATCGCGCCGGCGCCCGCGCAAACACCATCGACCGCGGCGACGATGGTCTGCGGCGCGGCACGCATCGCCTTCACCGCCTCGCCGGTCATCCGGGTGAATTTCAGCAGTCCGACCGTGTCCATCTCGATCAGCGGACCGATGATCTCGAACACATCGCCGCCGGAGCAGAAATTACCCCCTTCTCCGGTAATCACGAACGCCTTGACCTGGTCGTCGCCCGCGGCCGCGCGGAAAATGCCGGCGATCTCGGCATAGCTCTGAAAGGTCAGCGGATTCTTGCGGTCGGGTCGGTTCAGCGTCAGAGTCGCGAGCTTGCCACTGACCTCGAACTTCACATGTTGCGCCCTGTAAGAGGCAAGCGGCAGCGGAACAGGATGATGGGTGTTCAGGGTCATTTGGTGCCTCCCGCATCGATCGCATTGCGGGCGGATGTCTTGGTCTTGGCAAGCAGCTTCATCAGCGTGTCGATCTCTTGCGGTTCCAGCCCGGCGAAAATCTCTGCAATCCAGTTCTCATGCGTGCGCGCGAGCGAACGAAAGGTACGGCGGCCCTCGGCCGTCAGCGTCACGATCATGGCGCGGCGGTCGTTCGGCGCTGGCCTGCGCTCGACCAGGTTGAGCGAGACCAGGCGCTCGACCAGACCGGTGACATTGCCGTTCGACACCATCATGCGCTGCGAGAGTTCGCCGAGCGTCATCCCATTCGGGGCGCGGTCGAGTTGCGCCATCAGATCGAAGCGCGGCAGCGTCACGTCGAATTCCGCGCGCAACCGCTGGCGTATTTCGTTTTCAATCAGTGTCGTGCAGGTCAAAAGGCGCAGCCACAGCCGCAGTTCCGCCTCGTGATCGGCGGGCCGTTCGGCGACCTTGGTTTCCGCATCGAGCGGTAACGTTGCTGCGCCGTTCATTCAGATTTCTCCCCCGGCGACCGTCATGGCGGTCCCGGTGACGGCACCGGCATCGGCCCCGCACAGATACAGCACGGCGGCAGCGACCTCCTCCGGCCTGATGAGCCGCGCCATCGGCACGTCTTTCACGTATTGCGCGACCACGTCCTCACGCGACTTGCCGGTCTTTCCCGACACCGCCGCGACCGACTCCCGCACCAGATCGGTGTCGGTGTATCCGGGACAGATCGCATTCGCGGTGACGCCGGTCTTCGCCGTCTCGACCGCCAGCGATCGCACGAGGCCGACCACCGCGTGCTTGGTGGTGCAATAGGCGCTGACATAAGGATAGCCCTTGAGCCCCGCCGTCGAGGCGACCGCGACGATGCGGCCGAACTTGCGTGCGACCATTCCGGGCAGAACCGCCCGCGCCGGGTACACGATGCCCATCACGTTGAGGTCGAACAGCTTCTGGAATTGCGCCGGATCGGTTTTGCCGAAAGGCGCGGTAGAGACGCCGCCGGCATTCGCGACGAGGATGTCAAAGGGGCCGCGGGCGGCTTCGGCCTGCCCGATCCCGGCCTCCACGGCGGCGGGATCGGTAACATCCGCGACGATGGCGCCAGCCGCATGACCCGCCGCGACAGCATCATCGAGCGCCGCCTTCTGGCGGCCAAGGACCGTCACGGTTGCCCCGGCAGCCGACAGGGCGGCTGCCACGGCGCGGCCGATGCCGCGGCCGCCGCCGGTGACGAGAGCCTGCCGTCCCGAAAGCTGAGCCATGAGGGTCCGAAATCCGCCGGGGTACCGGAGGATACTTTAAGCTTAAAATTTATAGGGCTCAAGCAGTGGATGCTATCATTCCGGGGCGTCTGGTGGAGCATTGGCCATGCTCCGAGACGACGAAAAGCCGCCATTCTTGACCCAGATCAAATCCCGCTTGCGCGGATTTGTTTTAAGCTTAAAATAATCAAAACGGCCGCAAGGCGCGGAGGCTCCCATGAAGGTCAATGTGATCGGCGGCGGCCCCGCCGGGCTGTATTTCTCGATCCTGTACAAGAAGGCATGGCCGCAGGCTCAGATCACCGTCTATGAGCGCAACCGCCCCGACGACACCTTCGGCTTCGGCGTCGTGTTCTCCGACCAGACACTCGAGACGTTCCAGAAATACGATCTCGAAAGCTACCGGTCGATCACCGAGAATTTCGCCTATTGGGACGACATCGAGATCAATTTCAAGGGGACGACGCGGCGCATCGGCGGCAACGGCTTCTGCGGTTGCTCGCGGGCAACCCTGCTGCGGCTGCTGCATCAGCGCGCGCAGGCGCTCGGCGTCGAGTTGAAGTTCCAGGTCGAGATCACCGATATCGAAGCCATGATGCGCGACTCCGACCTCGTCATCGGGGCCGACGGCATCAATTCGCGCGTGCGCGAAACCTTCAAGGATCATTTCAAGCCGGAAGTGGACCTGCGGCCGAACCGGTTTACCTGGATGGGCTCGACCAAGCCGCTGGACGCCTTCACCTTCTACTTCAAGGAAACCAAGTACGGCATCATCATTGTCCATGCCTATCAGTACGAGCCGGGCCGATCGACCTGGATTTTCGAGACCGATCCGGAAACGTTTGCGAAACTCGGAATCGATCCGCTCGACGAGCCCGGCACCGCAACGCTGATGGAGGAGCTGTTCGCCGAGGAATTGCAGGGTCACAAGCTGATTATCAATCGCTCGATGTGGCGCAATTTTCCGGCCATCAGCTGCGAGCGCTGGGTCTACGAGAATTGCGTGATCCTTGGCGATGCCAAGGCGACCGCGCATTTTTCCATCGGATCCGGCACCAAGCTCGCAATGGAAGACGCGATCGGTCTTTACGATTCCTTCCGTACCGTCGGGGGCCAGAACGTAAAGGCCGCGCTCTCGCATTACGAGACAACGCGCCGGGAGGAGGTGGAAAAGACCCAGCATTCCGCCAATGTGTCGCTGGTCTGGTTCGAGCATGTGAAGCGGTTCTGGGACATGAATCCGACCCGCTTCGTGTTCGGCCTCATGACCCGCTCCAAGGCGATCACCTACGACAATCTCGCGCTGCGGGCCCCCGATTTCGTCGACGAAGTCGCGCACATGATGGCGAACGAGACCAAGGCTGCGGGATTTGACAAAGTCGACACCAGGACACCGGTGCCGCCGATGTTCCAGCCCTTCCGGCTTCGCGACATGGTGGTGCCGAACCGCGTGGTAGTGTCGCCGATGTGCCAGTATTCGGCCAAGGACGGCCTGCCCGGCGACTGGCACCTCGTGCATCTCGGCAGCCGCGCGATCGGCGGCGCCGGCCTTGTCTTCACCGAGATGACTGACGTGTCGGCGGAGGCGCGCATCTCGCCAGGCTGCACCGGCCTCTACAACGACGAACAGGAGGCCGCCTGGAAGCGCATCGTGGACTTCGTGCATGCCAATTCCGCGTCAAAAATCTGCATGCAGCTCGGTCATGCCGGTCGCAAGGGCGCAACCAAGCTGTCCTGGGAAGGCAACGACGAGCCGCTCGAAAATGGCGCATGGCCGATCGTCTCGGCGTCGCCGCTGCCCTATTACCCGCACAGCCAGGTCCCGCGCGAAATGACCCGTGCCGACATGGACAAGACCGTTGCCGATTACGTTGCGGCTGTGGGACGCGCGCGGCGCGCCGGCTTTGACATGATCGAACTGCATGCCGCGCATGGCTATCTTATCGCGAGCTTCATCTCGCCGATCACCAACAGGCGCACGGATGAATATGGCGGCTCGCTCGAGAACCGCATGCGCTTTCCGCTGGAAGTGTTCCGCGCGATGCGCAAGGCCTGGCCGGAGCACAAGCCGATGTCGGTGCGCATCTCCGCCACCGACTGGATAGACGGGGGCGTAACCGGCGACGACGCGGTGACGATCGCTTTGATGTTCAAGGAGGCCGGCTGCGACATGATCGACGTCTCGACCGGCCAGACCGACCCGCTCTCCGCGCCGATCTATGGGCGAATGTACCAGACTCCGTTCTCCGACCAGATCCGCAATGAGGCCGGCATCGCCACCATGGCGGTCGGCGCCGTCACCACCGCCGATCAGGTCAATACCATCGTCGCTGCCGCGCGCGCCGATCTGGTCGCGCTCGCCCGCCCGCACCTGATCGACCCTTATTTCACCATGCGCGCGGCGGGCTGGTATGGGGCCGAGGACATCCATTGTCCGCCGCAATATCTCTCGGGGCGTGACCAGTTGTTGCGCAATTCGGAGCGCGAGCGCGCCGATCTCACCGAATTGCGGCTGAAGGCCAAGCCGAAGCCGCAGATCGATACCTGGAAGCAGGCAGCGGAGTGATCCGTCTTCCCTCTCCCCTAAAGCGGGGAGGGGGAAAGAATTGTCTTCCCCGGCCAGCGGCACAGATCCGCAATGATGCACTTTTCGCACAACGGCCTGCGCGCGAGGCACACATAGCGTCCGTGCAGGATCAGCCAGTGATGCGCATGCATCATGAATTCGCCGGGAATCACTTCGAGGAGCCTGAGTTCGACCTCCAGCGGATTTTTCCCCGGCGCCAGCCCGGTGCGGTTCGACACCCGGAACACATGCGTGTCGACCGCCATGGTCGGCTGAGCGAATGCCATGTTGAGCACCACATTCGCGGTCTTCCGTCCGACACCGGGCAGTTTCTCGAGCGCCTCCCGATCACCCGGCACGATACCCCGATGCTCCGCGATCAGCTTTTCCGACAGTGCGATGACGTTTTTCGCCTTGTTGCGAAAGAGCCCGATGGTCTTGATGAAGTCGCGGACCCGTGCCTCGCCGAGCGCGACCATTTTCTCCGGCGTGTCGGCTTCGGCGAAAAGCGTGGGGGTCGCCCTGTTGACCCCCGCGTCCGTCGCCTGCGCCGACAGCACCACCGCGACCAGCAACGTAAACGGATTCACGTGCTGCAACTCGCCCTTTGGCGCCGGTTCCACCGACTGGAAACGGCGGAAGGCCTCCATCACCTCGGGCCGCGTCCATGGCCGGATATCGCCGTGGCCCGCCTCGACATCGGCCTCGGCCTGCGCCGTTGCGGATTTGCGCCTGGCAGCCTTGCCGGCTTTCGCCGCCTTCACGGCTGCCTTGGCGCGCTCCTTGCGCCTTTTCACGGCTTTCGCGGCCGGGCGGGTCGTCTTTTTTGCCATTTCTCCCCTATATTGTGCGGGATGACTGCGAACAACGACCCGAATCCCGATACCCCCCTGTTTTCGGCGGTGATGTCGCCGAACCGCTCGCTTGGGAAGCGCGGCTTCGGCATTTTGATGCTGGCCGTGGCCGGCATCAGTTTCATCGCAGGCATCATCTTCGCCATTGCCGGCGCGTGGCCGGTTACCGGTTTTTTCGGGCTCGACGTGCTGCTGATCTACTGGGCTTTCCGGGTCAATTACCGCGACGGACGCGCCTATGAGCAGATCGTTGTGACGCCGACCGAGCTGATGTTCCGCAAGGTCAGCGCGCGCGGCGCTTCGATCGAGTGGCGCTGCAATCCGCTTTGGGTCAAACTGGATTGGGACGTGCACGAGGAATTCGGCGTGCAGAGCCTGCATCTGGTCTCGCGCGGAGAGCGGCGCGCCATCGCAAGCTTCCTCGCGCCGGAAGAGAAGGAAAGCTTCGGCAACGCGTTGCAGGCGGCGCTTGCGGCGGCCAAACGCGGGCCGGACCGCACGGCGCTGGCCTGAGCAGAAATCGGGTGGGCCGGCCGGAGCGGCGAGCTTAACCCGGAGGGGCACATCCATGACGAGAGCCGCCATGCTGTCCCCCGATCGCATCCCCGACTCAAAGACGCTTGCCGCCTCGGCCGCCGACTACGACGTGGTGCGGCGCGCCATCGCCCATATCCGCGGCAACTGGCGTCAGCAGCCCGATATCCACACGATCGCCGAGGCGGCCAGAGTCACGCCGACCGAACTGCATCACCTGTTCCGGCGATGGGCGGGGCTCACGCCCAAAGCCTTTCTTCAGGCACTGACGCTCGATCATGCGCGCACGCTGCTGCGCGATTCCGCGAGCGTCCTCGACGCAACCTACGAGGTCGGGCTGTCGGGGCCGGGACGGCTGCACGATCTTTTCGTCACCCACGAGGCGATGTCGCCGGGCGAATGGAAGGCCGGCGGCGAAGGGCTGACGTTGCGTTACGGTTTCCATCCGTCCCCGTTCGGGACCGCGCTGGTGATCGTCGCGCCACGCGGACTTGCAGGACTGGCGCTGGCCGACGTCGGCAAGGAGCGCGCGGCGCTCGCCGACATGAAGAGCCGCTGGCCGAAGGCCAAATATGTCGAGGATCACGAAACCACCGCGCCGATCGCTGCGCGCATCTTCGATTCGAAGCTCTGGCGGCCGGACCAACCGCTGCGGGTCGTGCTGATCGGCACCGATTTCGAAGTGCGGGTCTGGGACACGCTCCTGAAAATTCCGATGGGGCGCTTCACGACGTACTCCGACATCGCGCGGACCATCGACAAGCCGAAGGCTGCGCGCGCGGTCGGCGCCGCGGTCGGAAAAAATCCGGTCTGCTTCGTGGTTCCCTGCCACCGCGTCATCGGCAAGAGCGGCGAACTGACCGGCTACCACTGGGGACTGACGCGCAAGCGTGCGATGCTGGGCTGGGAAGCGGGACAGGTGGCTTGACCCCTCCGATCCGCTTCGCTTCGACGAAGCCCGCTGCCTACTGGTTCAACCGGACGGTATCCGAGACCCCAGCAAAGGCTGGCTCGCCGGCACGTGGAAAGTCGCCCTTGCGATACGCCGCCAGCGTTTCCGGTTTCAGTGCATCCATGAAATCGGCAAGCGCTCTGTAGGTTACGCAGCGCACTTCGGGCAGTCCGCAGACCGCGCGGGCAAACGTCTTCAGCGCTTCGCGATAGGCGCCGTTCTGATAGTCCGTGAAATGGTGGCCGATGTGAATCGGCGCGCGGTTGCCGGTGTAGTTCGCGCGAAAATAATTCAGATAGGAATCCAGCATCTGCTGGCGGAACTGCTCACGCAGGCTCGCGACCGGAGCTGCGCCCGACTGGGCGACCAGAAAATTGTAGTCCATCGACAGGGTCGCACGACCCGAACCTGCAAGCTTGATGCCTGCGAGATTGAAGCGCCAGAGGCCGTCGCGCCTCTCCGGCCAGGCGTGGGCCGGCATGGTCGCGCTGGTGTCGTAGCGGAAACCACGCTCCGCGAGCGTCGCATAGAGACCGGGGCTGTGCGCAAGATATGGCGCGCGAAATCCGACGATATCCTTCGGGCTCAGAGCGAACCCGTGGTCCGGCGCGAATTCGTTGTTGCGGGCCACGTTGGCAAGAAGACTATCGAAACTGTTGAACTCGCTGGTCCAGGCAGCGGCCGGCCATGATCGCCCGTCGAAATGACCGACGGCATGCGAGGCGATCTCGTGCCCATCGCGGTGCAGCGCGTTCATCAAGGCGACACGGCGGCGCACGTCCTCGACCGAGCCGCCGAAATTGATGCGCGAGCCACCGCGAGCCTGCCCCGGTCCCTGATAGAGATGCTTCTTGGCGTTGGCGAGAAAATTGATCCCGCTGACAAAGAAGGTGAAGCGGATACGCTCGCCGCCGCGGTTGAGGCCGGCCGCGAAGTCGGTCCATTCCTGCCAGCGCTCAAGCTCGGTGCAATTGTCGAAGGCGATGGCGACGAATTGCGGCGGACGCTCCACCGGCATGCGCCCGGTCTGCGCGTTTCCCGGTTGCGGGGTCGCGGTCGCAACCGCGATGCCCAGAAAGGCCGTCAGCATTCTCATTCCCCCGCAATGAGCATGCCGGGGCCCGCGATCAAGCTCAACGGCGAATCAAGGTTATCGCGCAACCATAATTTTTCAGCGTGTTGTTTCGGTCACGCCGCGAGGTCCAGCTTCGATGCCACCGTGGCATCGGCGTTGAGCCGATAGATGATGGGAACACCGGTCGCAATCTCGCGCTTCAGGATGCCCTCGGGCGACAGCTTCTCCAGCACCATGACCAGAGCGCGCAGTGAATTTCCGTGCGCCGCGATCAGGGTGCGCTTGCCCTGCAGGACACAGGGCAGAATCTCCTGCACATAATACGGCAAGGTGCGCGCGAGCGTATCGCGCAGGGATTCACCACCGGGCGGAGCGATATCGTACGAGCGCCGCCAGATATGCACCTGCTCCTCGCCCCATTTTTTTCGGGCATCATCCTTGTTGAGCCCGGACAGATCGCCGTAGTCGCGTTCGTTCAGCGCCTGGTCGCGGACGACCGGAACGCCGCTCTGGCCCATCTCCGCCAGCAAGAGGTCGAGCGTGCGTTGCGCGCGCTTGAGCGCCGAGGTGAAGGCAAGGTCGAAGGCGATGCCTTGGGCCTTCAGTTTGCGGCCGGCCTCTTTCGCCTCCGCGATTCCCTGCTCGGTCAGATCGACATCGCGCCAGCCGGTGAACAGGTTCTTCAGATTCCATTCGCTCTGGCCGTGACGCACGAGCACGAGAAGACGGTCAGACATCGCTTGCACTTCCTCGGTTGTTCGGCCTCACCCAGAGCGGCCGAAGGCCGGGTCTCGAAGGATGGGGCCGCCTCTCCTTCGACACGGCTGCTTCGCAGCCTCCTCAGGATGAGGGCGGTGGAGAACTCAAAAATCCTGCAGCCCCAGCACATCTGCCATCGAATACAATCCGGGCTTCTGGCCGCGCGCCCACAGCGCGGCCTTTACCGCGCCGCGCGCAAAGATCATGCGGTCTTCGGCCCGATGCCCAAGCTCGATCCGTTCGGCGGGGCCGGCGAAAATCACGTTGTGCTCGCCGACCACGGTGCCGCCGCGCAGGGTGGCGAAGCCGATATCTCCCGCCTGCCGTGCCCCGGTATGGCCGTCGCGCGCGCGCACCGACCGCTGATCGAGATCGACGTTCCGGCCTTCCGCGGCCGCGCGGCCGAGCAGCAGCGCAGTGCCGGACGGCGCGTCGATCTTTCTGTTGTGATGCATCTCGACGATTTCGATATCGAACTCCTCATCGAGCGTCTTCGCCACCCGTTTCACCAGCGCAGCCAGCAGATTGACGCCCAGACTCATGTTGCCGGACTTGACGATGACCGCCTTTTTCGCGGCCTCGGCAACGGCGGCCTCGTCCTGCGCCGAGAAGCCGGTGGTGCCGATCACATGGACGATGCCGGCCTTGGCCGCGAGTTTTGCCAGCGCCACCGTCGCCTTCGGAATGGTGAAGTCGATGATGCCGTCGGCATCGCCAAGCAGGGTCTCGGCATCGTCGGTGATCAGGATGTCCTGGCCGCCGACGCCTGCAAGCTCGGACGCATTGCGTCCAAGCAATGGTGAGCCGGAATCTTCGAGTGCGCCGGACAGGGTGAGTCCCCTGGTGTCGGCGATGGCGCGGATCAGCGTCCGCCCCATGCGCCCGCCCGCCCCCGCCACGATCAGCCGCATATCGGACATTGGTTTGTCTCCGAGCTTCCGCCGCGGATATACACACCGTCGTCATTCCGGGCGAGCGCGAAGCGCGAGACCCGGAATCCATAGTCCCAGTCGTGGCTATGGATTCCGGGTTCGCGAACTGCGTTCGCGCCCCGGAATGACGGCTTGAGGCTACGGCTGCGGCCCGTCATAGCCTCCGATGATGATCATATCGGCGATCGCGTGCGGCTGACGCACCTTGATGTTGGCCTGATATTCCGGCGAATTGTAGCAGGCAAGCGCTGCCGCATAATCGGGAAACTCGATCACCACGTTGCGGCTGCGCGCCTCGCCTTCCGGGCATTCGAACGGTCCGCCGCGCACCACGAAGCGTCCGCCATATTTCTTGAAAATCGCGGGATTCGCCGCAGCATAGGGCTTGTAGCCCTCGTCATTGTGGACATCGACCCGTCCGATCCAGTAACCCTTCGCCATTCCAGCCGCTCCCTATGATGTGGCACCGGCCACTTCATGCACGTTCGCTTCCGCCGCCG
>NZ_JBFWPA010000001.1:0-256580 GCF_050250235.1 Pseudorhodoplanes sp. | reverse complement strand
CGAACAGGCGTCGCACCGGCAGGCCGCCGAGCGCAATGTTCTCGGCGATCGAGAGTGCCGGGACCTTGCACAATTCCTGCGGGATGGTGTCGATTCCGGCGGAGATCGCATCGCGCGGATTGGCAAAGCTCCTCGGCTCGCCGGCTATCTCGATCCTGCCGGAATCCGCGCGATGAACGCCGCCAAGAATGCGGATCAGAGTCGACTTGCCGGCACCATTCTCGCCAACAAGCGCATGCATCTCGCCGAAGTCGAGCGAAAAGTCGACATCGTCAAGCGCTCTCGTCGCCCCGAAAGCCTTCGTCAGTCCTGTCACGGCGACGGCAGCCTGGGGCGTCTGCTGGTTCGGCGACACGCAACCCCTCTTTCTTTTGCGCGCCAGAAATCAGTCTTCGGTCGACCAGGCGTCAGGCAATCCGCACCCGTTCGACTTTCATTTTTGGATCAACGACACGGCCCTTGTCGATGATGACCTCGTTGTCGAGCATGACGGTACAGTCGCGCATCGGCACGTCGTAATGGCCGCGCGTGGTGCGTTTACCGCCGCCCTGCGAATTCGGCCCCGTCGAGAACAGGAAATTGCCGGCGAAGACCCGCGCGCCGGCGCGGTGCCGCTCCGGCTCGTCGCCGTTCATTGCAAGCGAATACCAGCGCGCCTGAGGATTGAGCCCCCATCCAAGATGAGAAAGGGCGTAGGGGTCGCGGTCGTTCTCGTCGGCCTTGCCCTCATCCAGCCAGTCCCGCATCAGCTTCGCGTCGAGCCCGCCTTCGAGACGGGTGATGAAACCATCCTGGATCTCGATACGGACCGGGTCCTGCACGTAGCGACAATAGGGAAGAATGATGATGTCGCCGGGCTGGATGACGACCGTACCGCGCGCCGAGCCCTCGTTCGGGAAAGTATGGATATGGCCGCCGCCCCAATGGTCGAAATGCCCGGGTTCGTCGGCATAGCCCCATTGCGTCATGACCGGATATTCGCCGCAGGAATACGTCAGATCGGTGCCGGCATCGGAGATGACGCGCACTTCACGAGTCTTCCGGTAGCGCTCCTCCGCATGCTTCAGCGCGTCCTTCAACCCAGGGGGCGACATGAGCTGCTCGAGATCGTCCGGTGCATCGATGATCATGAGCACGCGCGTTCCGCCGTCCATGACCTCCTTGAGCCATTTGGTGAACAGCGGCACATGGAAGATCACCAGGAGGTCGGCAGCCTTCACCGCTTCCAGCGTGCCCTTGCACTTTCCGATCGTGGGCACACCCACTTTGGTCCATGACGGAATGGAATTGACCCGCATCTCATAGATGTCGGCGCCGATCTCATCGGCCGCGGCAAAGGAAGCCTCGATATATTCGTGACGTGTGGCGAGATCCCCGACCAGAGCGACCGTCTCGCCCGGCTTCAGCTTGCACATCTCGAATTGCTTCTTGAACAGAAAGCCGAGCTTGCCCGGATTGATTTCGGTCGACCGGATCGACGATGCAATCATGTCCGCCTCCACGTCCGCGGCAAGAAGCGGCCGCCAAGCTGCGAAACCGGGAAATTGTCCGCAGGGCGGACAACGCTGTCAATAGTGAATGCTGTTCATTTATCCGGCGACCACGGCCTTGGTTTTGCGCCGCCGCGAAGCGCGGGCCGGAGCCGACCGGCGAGGCGGGGGCCGGCCTGTGGTCTTCTTCTGCAAGACAACCGCACCGCCGACGATCAGAAGCTTCATGATATTGGCGATTTCCTCCATGTCCGGACGGGTTCCGCCGACATGATGACGCACCACGAAACCGTCAAAGGCCATCAGCAGGATATGGGCGAGACGATCGTGCTCAATCACGACATGACGTCGGGCCGGCAACGCGCGCCGCAACAGTTCAGACAGGGCGCTTTCCGACCGCGACAACAGGTCGCTGCGATAGGGTTCGTCCCTGCCGGTCGTGGACACCGCCTGCATCAGATTGTTGGCGAACCCGTTATCCTCGACCGGAAGCTCGAGCCAGACCGTGCGCAGAATGTGCAGCAGCCGTCCGTCCGGATCGGGAATTTCGCTCAGCTGCCGCTCAAGCCTCGCGAACCGGCGTTTCAACCAGGGTTCGTATACCGCGTAGAAAATTTCGAATTTGGAGTTGAAGTAGACATATACATTGGAGGGCGCGATGCCGGCCGCTCGCCCAATCTGTGCGATCGAGGTGCCGAGATAGCTCTGCTTGCGAAACAGTCGATAGGCGCTCTCGATGATGGCGTCGCGTATCCGCGCCTTCTTGACTTGAGCCATGGATCCGGTTGCCGACGCCAACGATGTTGCTGGCCTTGCAGCACCATTCTCGATTTTCCAACTCTCGGCAATGCCCCCGCCCATTGCCAAGCATCGCCGCTCAAGCTGCAGGCGGGAGCGCCAGCTTTCGCGCCGGCCCCGCTCCGAAATCCGCAAAGCCGGTTCCCGGCCGCGGCGTTCCGCAGCCCGATCAGAAAACCAGCGCTTCGATCTCGGGGCGCGGTGTCTGAGAAGGAAGGGGCACTTTGCCGTTTGCAGGGTTCAAATATGACAGCACGAGGTCGATGATCGCCTCGCGTCTCTTCTTCAGGTTGTCTGGACTCATCAAATCCCTGTCGAAAATGACCTTCAGCGTGTGCTGATTGGCAAAATACATGAACCCGAGGGCGCAGATGGAAATATACAAGTCGATCGGGTCGATGCCACGCCGGAACGCACCGGCTTTCACGCCACGTTCCAGGATTCGAGAAATCGTGTGGGTCAACGGCGTCTTGAACTCATGAAGTCGTTTCGACTTTCGCAACGTCCGCGCCTTGTAGAGATTTTCCATGTTCAGGAAGGAGATGAAATGCGGGTTTGAAATGTAAAAGTCGATCTTGAGGTTGATCAGCCGCGCGATGGCCGCTTTCGGCTCCAGATGTTCGACATCGATCGCGCGTTCCAACTCGGTCAGATCGGCATAGGCCGTTTCGAGCGCGGCAAGATAAAGCCCCTCTTTCGTACCGAAATAGTAATAGACGAGCCGCTTGTCGACGCCGCAGCGAGCGGCAATGTCGTCGGTGCGCGCATCCGCCAGCCCGCGATTGGCGAACTCGTCGATGGCCGCCGCCAGAATCCTGGCGCGGGTCGCCTCGGCATTTCGCGACTTGCGCGGGCGCTTTCGCTTCACGGCTTTCATGGCGGCAACATGCATTTTTCTACCGGAATCGCAACGGCTCCGGCAATTCCTCGAACATGCCCGCAGCCTCGACGGAGCGATGGCAATGGCGCTCCATGCGGCGCGTTCATTACCGGCACGGCTGAATCAGCGACGCGGTCTCTTGACAGAGCCGCCTTCTTCTAATTCACTCACAGGAGAATTAGAGCGCCAACGCGCCGTTGCGAGGAAGCACAAGCCAAGGACTATCCGGGTGAGCGAAGCCGAATATCCCCCCGTGCGCCGCGTGGTCACGGGTCACGACGACAATCACATCGCCAGGGTCCTGATCGATGCTCCCGCCCTGAATGCGAAGCGTCCGAGCCCGGGGCTGGTCTCGACATTGATCTGGAGCACCGATGCCACGCCCGGCAAACTCCCGCTCGGCACCAGCATCGAGGACCACGGCGCCCGTGTCCTGGGCACTGCGCCGCCGAAGAACGGGTCACGCTTCGCGGTGATCGATTTCCCGCCCGGCAACAAGCCGCATATGCATCGAACCGACACGATCGACTACGTGATCGTGATCGAGGGCGAGATCGACATGCACATGGACGATTCGACCGTCACGCTGAAGCAGGGCGACGTGATGGTGCAGCGTGGCACCAATCACGCCTGGGCCAACCGCAGCGGGAAACGCGCCCGCCTTGCCTTCGTGCTGATTGATGCCGAGCCGCTCGGCGTCGGCCAGCCCGTGTCCGGCGCCGAAAATGCGCGGTGATCACGCTCAACCCGGGGAGACATTGATGCGACCTTCGATCGTCAAACGAGCATTCACAGCGTGCCTCGTAAGCTGTGCAATCGTGTTCTCCACGCCGGTTTGCGCCACCGCCGACAAATTCCCGGCCGGGCCGGTTCGATTCATCGTGCCGGTGCCCGCCGGCGGCGTGACGGACGCGATGGCACGCATCGTCGGCCAGCACCTGAGCGATATCTGGGGGCAGCCGGTGATCGTCGAGAACAGGCCGGGCGGAAACTATTCCGTCGCCGCGCAGGCGGTGGCCCGCGCCCCGGCCGATGGATACACCTTGCTGGTCGCGCCGGATTCGACCTTCACGGCCAATCCCTTCCTCTTCAGCAACCTCACCTACAAGACGAGCGAGTTCACGCCGATCATCGTGCTGAGCCGTGCAACGCCGATGCTGGTCGTGAACGCGTCACTCGGCGTCAACAGCGTGCCCGAACTTATCGCGCTCGCGAAGTCAAAGCCTGGAACGCTGAACTACGGCTCATACGGCAACGGGACCTATGCGCATCTCAGCATGGAGGACTTCAAGCAGCGGACCGGAACGCAGATCGTTCACATTCCGTATCGCGGGGCCGCACCGGCGGCGACCGGACTGCTCGGCGGCGAGGTTTCGATGCTGCTGCTCAACCTCTCGAGCATCGAAGCCCACGAAAGCGGAGGAAAGGTGAAAATCCTTGCATCCGCAGGAGACAAGCGGGCCGCAAAGCGACCGGACCTTCCCACGGTTGCGGAATCGGGTCTGCCCGGGTTTTCGACCTCGATCTGGTTTGCCTTGCTCGGTCCGGCGAACATGCCTCCGGAACTGGTCAAGAAAATTCACGCCGATGTGACCAGGGCGCTCAACACGCCGGAGGCTGTCCGCTTCTTCGACAAGAACAGCTTTGAGCGCGTCGATCTCTCGCCCGCCGAGTTCGGCCAGTTGATCGAGCGTGACTCCAGGCACTGGCAGGCGCTCATCAAATCTGTCGGCGTCAAGGCGCAATGACCGACAGGTCCGGACCAGGACAAGGGAGCATGGCATGAAGGTTCTGATCACCGGCGGCATGGGCGTGATCGGCGCCGAAGCCAGCCGGAGATTCGTCAAGGAAGGACACCGTCCGGTTCTGTTCGCGCGACACCGTGACGACAACCTGATCGGGGACCTCGCCGACAGGGTCGATATCGAGCTCGGCGACATCACCGACCTGCCGCGGCTGATGGACGTGATCAAACGCAACGCCATCACTCATATCGTTCATGCGGCCGCGTTTGTCGGTGCGGTATCGCAGGCCAATCCGGCGCTCAGCATCCAGGTGAACGTCAACGGCACCGTCAACGTGCTGGAGGCTGCACGGCTCTTCGAGATCAAGCGCGTCGTGTTCACAAGCGCGAAGGGCGTTTATGGCCCGCTCTCCGGCGAGTTTGGCTATCCCGAATACAGGCCGGTCCCGGAGGACATGCCGAAAAATCCAAAGCGCATCTACGATTCCGCCAAGCTGATGGGCGAACATCTCTGCGTCTACTACAACAACAACATGGGCGTCGACACCGTCGTGCTGCGCTTTGCGACGACCTACGGACCGGGAAAGACGGCGCGGCACGGCAAGATGGGCGTTACGAGCCAGATCGTCGAAGCGCCGGTGGCTGGCAAACCGTTTCGCATCGCTCAGGGCGGAGATGAAAAAGACGACTTCATTTACAATAAAGATTCGGCGCTCGGCATCTATCTCGCCACCATTGCGAGCGATCCGAAAAGCCGCATTTACAACATCGGGAGCGGCGTCGGCTCGACCCTGCGGGATTTCGAACGCGTTCTTCGAAAGCTCCTCCCGAACCCCGATATCGAGATCGGCCCGGGGCTGAACTTTCTCGGCATGCCCTACCCCGCGCATGGCGTCTATGACGTTTCGCGCGCCCGCGATGAACTCGGATTCCGTCCGGAATACGACATCGAAAGGGGCGTCGCCGACTATATCGAAAGCCTGCGAGGCATGAAGGCAAGGGCGGCCTGACCGGCCGGAGAACATCGGGATGAGAAGCACACTGGAACTGCCCCGCCTTTCGCTCTCCGAGCGTGACCGCCGCTGGGCCGCGGTCCGCAAGGAGATGGCGAAGCGGGACCTGGACGCAATCGTGCTGTGGGGCTGGCCGGTCATGTGGGACTTCTACACGGCCAATGCGCGCTATCTCTGCCCGATCGGCGGCAATGCCGAGTTCAACGTCCTGGTATTTCCGGCAACAGGAGAGCCCACGGCGTTCATTCAATTGCCGACCTTTCTGGAAGGCTGGCGAAACGCTCAGGATTGGGTGTCCGACATCCGGGTGCGCACCAAGACCTGGGCAGACACCGTCGCCATACGCCTGAAGGAACTCAAACTCGACAGCGCAAAGATCGGAATGGATGGGCTTGCGGCGCCACTCGACGCAGACGGCTGGCTGCCGCATGACGTCTACATCCGATTGAAAGAACTCGTTCCAAACGCCGCGATTGTCCCCCTCGACGACATGCTCGAGCAGATTCGCGCCGTCAAAAGTCCGGAAGAGATCGAGGCCCTGCGTCGCGCGGCCCGGCTCGGCGACCTGATGCTGGCCACATGCAGGGATACGGCGCGGCCCGGCGTGAGGGAATGCGAAGTCTACGCCAACATGATGCAGACGATGCTTGCCAATGGCGGCGAAGAACCGACGTTGTTTCTGTGGGCGTGCGACCCGCTTCCATACCCGCATCCATTCCGGTTGCCGACGATGCGGCCCATGCAGCGCGGCGACCTGATCATCTGTGAAATGCACCCCAAGATCGGCGGATACTTTACCCATGTCGAGCGGACGTTCTCGCTTGGCGATCCCGACGATCGGCAATTGAACATCTATGAGGGTTGCCTTGCCGCGTACCAGCGGGGCCTGCAAGGCTTCGGACCCGGGAAGACGATTTCGACCGCCATGGAAGCGGTAAAGGACGAAATCACGGCTCGCGGTCTCGGCATTTGCGAAGCCGGCATTCACGGCCATGGCCTCGCCTCGCTGGAATATCCGCGCTACCGCCATCACGCCATCGCGGCGGACCGCGACGCGGTGAAGGTGATCGGCGACAGATTTCAGGAAGGCATGGTCTTCGCCTTCAACATCGACCTTGTCGATCCGAACTGGCATGGCGGAAACACCGGATGCGTGTTCGCCGAAACAATCGAAATCACCGCGGCCGGGGCGCAGCGCATGCACAGCTACCCTATGGAGTTACAGCAAGTCGTTGTGACATCCGGATAGCTTCAAAAATCGCCAATACAAACGGGATTTTCCGACCCGTTACATAAGGGAGGAATACAAGCCATGACACGCCTGTCGCAATTGACCTTCAGTCTGCTCCTCGGGCTCATAGCCATGATGGGCCCCAGCGAGCAGGCGAAAGCCCAGGCCTTTCCGGAAAAACCGGTCCGCATCATCGTCCAGACCGCCGCCGGGTCTTCAATCGATGTGGCAGCACGGATCCTTGCCGACAATCTGACGCGCCGCTGGAATCAGCAGGTCATCATATTGAACCAGCCTGGCGCAGGCGGTGCGATTGCAACGCGCGCGCTCGCATCAGCACCGAACGACGGTTACACGCTTTTCTTCGCCGCTTCGTCGGTCTTTGTGGTGTTGCCCGAATTGCAGAAGGCCCTGGCGGCGGACGTCAATTCGTTCGTCCCCATTGCCTTCGTCGGCGAAACACCGATGGCGATTGCGGTTTCGAGCAAGACCCCGGCGAAGTCCCTGGCTGAGCTTGTCGCGCTGGCAAAACAGACTACAGGCGGATTGAATGTCGCGGTGTCGACCCGTGGCGGTCTCTCTCATCTGAGTGCGGAGGCGCTGCGCGAGCGCGCAAAGATGGAGATGACCTTTGTCCATTATCCCGGCACCGCGCAAGCGCTGACCGACGTGATCGCCGACCGCGTCCCGGTCATCGTCGACAGCATCTCGGCCATTGTCGGTCCGGCATCCGGCGGTCAGGTCCGGCTGCTGGCCGTTGCCGGGCCGTCGCGGCTCAAGTCCCTGCCCGATATCGCGACCGCATCAGAAGCGCTGCCGGGCTTCGAGGCGATGGCATGGTTTGCGCTTGTCGCTCCGAAGGGAACGAACGCCGACATCGTTCGACAGATCGGCAAGGATGTCGACGCGGTCCTGCAGGAGCCCGCGGTCGCGAAGCGACTGCAGGAACTGGGCGCCTTCCCTCGGCCGATGTCTCCCGAAGCACTCCAGGCCTTCATCGAGGCCCAAAAGAAACAATGGGCGCCAATCGTTCAACGGGCGGGCGGATAACCCGTCGCGTTTCTCCAGCCCGCGCCCGCAATGGTCAAAAAATATCGTCAAGGGAGGTTTCAATGCGAATGGGACTCACGGCGAGCATCGTTATGATCACCAGCACGGCATTGGGCGGAACGGCACTTGCGCAATGCAAGGTCGGTGAGCCCGGCTGTCCCAGGCACAGCGTTGTCGCAACGGCTCCGGTCGGCACATTCTTCGAAAACATTGCGCTCGGAGCGGATGGAGCGTTCTACATCACCGACTATACCGGAAAGCGCATCGTGCGGTTCACGGACGCGGGCGGATTGAAGCCGTTCGCCGAGGTGGACGCGCATCCTCTGGGCGTCGCGGTCGATACCGACAATACAGTCTATTTCACCGCGCAGGAGAAGACGCTCTTCGGAGGAGGCGGAACATTCCACAATGCAAATCGCATCTACCGGGTTCGCAACGGTGGCAAGCCCGAACTGTTCCTGCAACCCGCGGATGCCAAATTTCTCAATGGGATGACGCGACTCGCGCCAGGCCGTTTTCTGATTGCCGATTCACGCGGCGGCGTGATCTGGATGCTGGATGCCGCGAAGGCGCAGATATCAAAATTCCTCGCATCGCCCTTGCTCGACACCCCCGACGACAAAATTCCGACGCCGGGCGCGAACGGCGTCAAGATCCATGACGGCCATGTTTATGTGTCGAACACGGTACGCGGCACTTTCATACGCGCCAAGCTCGGCAGCGACATGACTCCCGGCGAACCGCAGGTCTGGCTTGAGAACACCCGCGCAGATGACTTCGATTTTTCGCCGTCGGGCGAACTTTATCTCACGACCCATCGCGACAAGGTGCTCAGGATTGTGGACGGCAAGGCTCAGGAATTCGCAGGAGCGGGCACGTCGATTGTCGGCAATACCGCGCTCGCCTGGAACGCGACCGGTGATGGACTGTACGTGATCGGTGACGGTGGCCTGGTTGGACACAAATCGTACAAGGGCCCGGAACCGCGCGAAGCTACTATCGTGCGGTTCGAAGCGAAATAGCGGAGCCGCTTGACGCCTCGATATCGATACGCTCGATTGCGCACCAACGGGGAAATCTCGATCCTGAATGCGTCTCGCAAAAACCTGGTGCAAGGTCGATCAGGATTTCTGTTTCGTACCCGCAGAGATCGGAGGCCCTTCGACATCAACCAAAAACGCCTCAGCGGTGGTTGCTTTTTCCAATGCCGGGGCGGGTTGAGGGTCCGGCAGCTTGCCCAGCCAGACAGCGATCTCGTACAGGGACGCACGCACGGCATCGAAGCGCTCTGCACCGATATGCGCTGCCCATTGCGCTTCTATTTCGGTCGCACATTGCCGCGTGGCCGAAAGCAGCTTCCAGCCTTTCGGAGTCAGGTAGATCGTCGTTGACCGTTGCCCCGGGGGCGACCTGCGCTCAATGTATCCTTTGGATTCAAATCCGGCCAACACGTAGTTCATTGCCTGTTTCGTCATGTTGCACCGTCGCGCCAGATCGATCGGCCGCAAACCGTGGGGCCCCGGGTAGCGCATTACGCTGAACTCCGTTTCGGTCATCTCGATTCCTTGCCTGCCCACCGCCTCGATAATCCCAAGTGTCAGGGCCTCGTGGGTGACGCGCAGCAATGCGCCGAGGAGCGGCGTAACCGAAAAGGGTGTTTCGGATTCTGCCGCGAGAGCCTCTGCGCCGTTTTTCTTTGTATTACCGGGCAAGCTCACTTTCTTTCGTCCCGGCATACTCGCGCTGTTTTTCCTGGCGGACACGTTCTTCTTCCTGGCGGACACGTTTCTCATCTCGTCCTGAGAGGGGTTGACTCAAGGTAAAAACCTTGTACTAATTTGGTAAAGATACTGGACCATATGGCCTACGAGCTTTCACCATATGGCGTGCGCTCATGCAAGTGCACCTCAAGCAAAAGAAACCATCAACACGGAGGAACGAATGTCTAGAACGTCCAAGCCGCCTCGAACCAGCGAGAAGTTCGATCTCGAATACGATGTCGTCGTCGTCGGCTACGGCTACGCTGGCGGCATTTCAGCACTGGTCGCGGCCGACAACGGCGCCAAGGTATTGCTGATCGAAAAATCATCGGTACCGGGTGGCATATCCATCTGCTCCTACGGAGCATTGCGGTGCGCCAACGATCGCGATCTGGCCTTTCAATACCTCAAGAAAACCAACGCCGGGCGAACGCCCGACGATGTCGTCCGCGCTCTTGCAGATGGCATGTGCGAGATGGAAGGCTACGTGCGCGAACTCGCAAAGGCGAGCGGTGCAGTGGTCACGACCACCGAAGACTACGGAAAGGGCGCCAACTATCCGCTCGAGGGATACAAGTCATTTTATCACACCAACATCGAGCTCCCGAATTTCAATGCGCGCGAAGCCTATCCCTGGGCTCACGGCGCTCCCGGCGGGCCGGTGACCTTCAAGGTTGTCGAGGACAATCTGAAGCTGCGCGACGTGACGGTGATGCTGGAGACCGAAGCGCTTCGGCTCATCTCGCGCAACGCGGGGGACACGCAGGAGGTTCTCGGAGTCACGATCCGCACCAAGGACAATGCCATCAAACGCGTCAAGGCGCGGCGCGGTGTCGTTCTCTGCACCGGAGGATTTGAAGGCAATCGAGAATATCGCGAGCAGTTCTGGGAAGGCGTGCCCATCAATCCGTGCTGCGGCCAGAACAATACCGGCGACGGCATTCGCATGGCGCAGGACGTGGGCGCGAAGCTGTGGCACATGTGGCATTTCCACGGCTGCTACGGCTTCACCTATCCGGATCCGAAATATCCCTACATGATCCGCGTGAAGCGTTTGCCGGACTGGACGCCAACTCACGAGGACCAGGCAAAGGTCAAGATGGCTTGGATCCTGCTGGACCAGACCGGGCGGCGCTACATGAACGAGTATCAGCCTTATACGCAGGACACGACGCACCGCCCGCTTCATTATTTTGATCCGGCGACCCAGACCTATCCGCGCAATCCGTCATTCCTGATTTGCGACGAGAATGGCCGAAAAATGTATGCGCTCGGCCGGCCGACTTCGAACGACGAAGGGGTTCGGGTCGACTGGAGCGAGGACAATCTGAAGGAGGTCGAACTCGGAATTCTGAAGAAGGCTGACACGATCGAGGAACTGGCCGCCGAGCTCGGGATCGACCCCAGTCTCGCCAAGCAGAGCATTGCAAGGTGGAACGAGCAATGCGCGAAGGGCTCCGACGACGATCATGGCCGTCCGGCGGGCACGATGACTCCGATCACGACGGGGCCGTTCTATGGCGCGCCGGTCGGCGCCATCGTCACCAATACGCAGGGGGGCCCAGCCCACAACGCCAGGCAGCAAATCGTCGACCATTTCGGAGATCCCATCCCGCGTCTGTATGCGGCAGGCGAAATGGGAAGCTCGTTCGGCCACCTTTACATGTCGGGCAGCAACATCACCGAATGCTTCGTGAACGGACGGATCGTCGGGCGCGAAATCATGAAACTCAAACCCTGGGATTCTGCTGATTCCGGCAAACGCAATCCGGCGCGCGAGATGGAGGTGGCGAAATGAGAACCCCAACCAACCGAAGGCTTCTGTGTGTCGCAGCATTCGGCATGTGGACGGCACTGACCGTTCACGCGAATGCAGATTCCTACCCCAACCGGACCGTGCGGATCGTGTTCGGTTTGAGCGCCGGATCCAGCACCGACGTCATGGCGCGCATCCTGGCGGAAAGGCTCAGTCAGAAATGGGGACAGGGCGTCATCATCGACAACCGTCCCGGCGCCGCAGGAAACATCGCTGCCGATGCGGTCGCGAAAGCCGACCCTGACGGCTATACGCTGCTGCTCTCCAATAACTCGATCTCCATCGCGCCGTCGTTCTACAAGAAGCTGAACTACGATCCAGTCAAGGATTTGATCCCCGTCACGCAGCTTGGGATGACACCACATGTGCTTTGCGTGAATCCGAAACTGCCGATCAAATCCGTCGAGGACCTCGTCGACATGGCCAAGAAAAAGCCCGGCGACATCATGTACTCGTCCGCCGGGATCGGTCAGACGGATCACATGGCGACCGCGCTGTTCGCAGAGATGGCGGGGATCAAGATGACCCACGTTCCCTATCGAGGCGGGCCGCCCGCGCTTCAGGCGGTCATGGCCGGAGAGGTGGCACTCGACTTTCCCGGCATCGCTGCGGCGCTGCCGTTCCTGAAGGACGGTACCATACGCTGCATCGCGGTTTCCTCAAACAAGCGGTCGCCGGCCGTTCCTGATCTGCCGACCCTGAATGAAGCAGGGATCAAGGGCTACGATCACAGTCTTTGGAACGGCCTGTTTGCCCCGGCAGGCACGCCTCCTGAGATTCTCAAGAAGATCAGCGCGGGTTTTTCGGAAGTGCTGCAGGACCCCGGGGTCGTCAAACGCCTGTCCGGTCTCGGAATCGAACCGGTCGGCAGCAGCCCTGACGCGTTCAACCGCTACTTTCAGGCCGAAGTCGCCAAATGGGCCGATGTGATCAAGAAGACCGGCATTCAAGCCGCGTCCAAATGATCCCAGGGCTTCATCCTGTAGCCCGGGTCACGAACGTCTGAGCGCATGACAACGTGTCGAGCCTCAGACGTTCGGATGCTCCGGAGCGCCCCCTAGCCAGCGCGGGAAACTTGGGCGTCATGCCTTTTCTTGTTCGGCACGGCGAATCCACCGGAAACCAGAACGCCTGTTTGCAGGGCGCCCGGATCGGCGGCACGCTGTCCGGGCGGGGCCGCCAGCAATCATTCGCGACGGCACTGTACCTGTTCGAAGCGTTTGAAGAGCTTCGGCGGGGCAATGTGCTGCTTGTATCGAGTCCGTCTACCCGGGCGCTCGAGACTGCCGCCCCCATCGCGAAGCGGTTGAACTGCGCGATCGAAACAGACCATGGTCTCGAGGAACTGGACTTCGGTGAATGGTCCGGCACGCTTGTGGCTGATCTCGAAAGCGACGCGGCTTATCAACGTTGGAAAGCCGACCCGTGGGCACGCTCTCCGCCCCAGGGCGAGACCCTTGCCCAGGTTCGCTCGCGGATGTGGGAGGCAACCTCGCGGTACGTAACCAGGGCTACCAGCGCAAATCGGCCGCTGGTTTTGGTCACGCATTTCTTTCCGCTCATGAGCCTGTTCGAAACGCTCAAGCCGGGCACGCCGGTGCGTTGCGACAACGCGTCCATTTCGCGCTTCGAGGTCACGGACACAGGGTGGGCCTTTAGCCTGGTCAACGAGGTACGCCACCTCAACCAGGCTGCTCCTGTTCCAGTACGATACGTGTAGCAACTTCCGTCGCTCGCATCGCCCGCAACCGATCTTCAAAGCACGCGACAAATTACGCCTGCCCTTCGGCGCGAAATCGTGTGACACAGTCCTTCGCAATTGCGCCAGCCGGCCTTGTCTGAGCGCGCCTCGATCATGCGACCGGCGACGCCACGTCCTGCAAGGCTTGCCAGACGCGCTGCGGTGATGCCGGCAAGTCGAAGTGATCGATCCCGCGCAATGCGAGAGCGTCGCCCACGGCATTCATCGCGGATGGCAGCGCTCCCGCGACGCCGGACTCGCCTGCCCCTTTGACGCCAAGCGGATTCGTTGTGCACGGCACGCTGTGATGGGCGGTCGCCATCACCGGCATCTCGGCGGCCCGCGGCAACGCGTAGTCCATCAGCGACGCATTCAGAAGCTGTCCGTCATCGCCATAGCGTACGTGTTCACCCAGCACCTGGCCCAGACCCTGCACGATTCCACCATGGGTCTGTCCGTCCACCACCGTCTCATGAACGATGTTTCCTACATCATCCACCGCGGTGTACCGGACGACGGAGACGACGCCTGTCTCCGGATCGACCTCGATTTCGCAGACGTGACAACCATTCGGAAACGACATCTGCGGCGAGGTGAACTCGCCGACCGTATCCAGACCGCCCCGGAGTTCTTCCGGCAGATCGGTCGCCTCCCGCGCGCGTTGCGCCAATTCGAGAATGGGTATTTTCAGGTCCGTCCCGGTCACCAGGAATGTTCCGTCGGAGAATTCGACATCATTCACGGATACCTCGAACAGGTGCGACGCCACACGGCGTCCCTTCTCGATCGCACCGTCGCAGGCGATTGCCGACGCGCTCCCGGCCATCATCAGCGAACGGGAAGCAACCGACGGCGTGCCGTCCGGCACCTCGTCACTGTCGCCCTCGATCAGCTTGACCTTGCGGATATCGATCCCGAGCCGCTTCGCGATAACGCGCGGGAAGGTCGTCAGGTGGCCCTGCCCCATCGCCTGTACGCCGACCCGGATCGCGGCGCTATCGTCCGCCTCGAACCGCAGATCGGCCTTTTCGTTCAGGATGCCGCCAGCGACTTCAAGAAAACAGCACATGCCGATTCCGCGCAGCAATCCCTTCTTCCGCGACTCGGCTCGCCGCTCGGGAAATCCGTTCCAGTCCGAGATCACAAGCGCCTTGTCCATCGACGCTTCGAACTCACCGCTGTCATAGATCGGTCCGATCGCGGTCTGATAGGGCATGGCAGACGACGAAATGAAATTGCGCCGACGCAGCGCGACGCGGTCGATACCAAGCTTGCGTGCGGCACCATCGATCAGCCGCTCGATCACATAGATCGCTTCGGGCCGACCGGCGCCGCGATACGGACCGAGCGGCGCTGCATTGGTGAAGACCAGTTTCACATCGATCTGGATCGCCGGGATCCGATAGACGCTGGAGAGGCAATTCTTGGTATTGGCAGTCCCGAAAATCGCGGTGTATTGCGTCGTATAAGGACCGATACCAACCCGATTGCACACCCGCAATGCGAGGATATTGCCGTCGGCGTCGAACGCCATCTCGCCTTCGAGTATGCCGTCGCGACCATGAGAGTCGGAAAGAAAGCTTTCAACGCGGCTGTTGCACCATTTCACCGGCCGGCCGGTCTTGCGCGCAGCGTAAAGAATCGCGCCATATTCGGGGTAGGTCTGCGCCTTCATGCCGAAGCCTCCGCCGATGTCGTAGGTCAGAACGCGGATGTCCGACAGCGGCACTTTGAAGACCCCTTCGGCGAGCAGCTTTCGCACCACGGCCACACCCTGCGTTGTGGCGATCAGGGTGTAGCGCCCGGTATTTTCGTCCCACAGCCCGATGCCCGCGCGTGGCTCGAGCGAAACCGCGGCAAGCCGCGTGTCATCGAGCCGCACGCGCTCGACATGCACGGCTCTGGCGAATGCCGCGTCGACCGCGGCAACGTTGCCGTCACGCCAGTCAAGCGCGATATTGCCCGGCGCATTGTCGTGCAGCGGCGCGGCGTCCTCCGCCATCGCGCTCTCGATATCGGAGGCACAACCAAGCTCCTCCAGGTCTAAAACGACCTGCTCGGCGGCATCCTGTGCCTGAAGGAGGGTTTCTGCCACGACAACAGCAACCGCCTCGCCGACAAAGCGAATGCGGTCGACCGCGAGCACCGGCATGGCAGCGGCAACCATCGGCCTGCCGTCACGCCCCACCGTCCCGGCAACCGGGGGAATGCCGCCGAGGCCGTCAGCGGCAAGGTCAGCCCCCGTGAAGACCGCGTTGACACCCGGCATGGCGCGGGCGCGCGTCACATCCACCTTGCGAATCCGTGCGTGAGCCGTAGTCGCGCGCACGAAGACGCCATAGGCCTGCCCCGGGACATGCAGGTCGTCCGTAAACTGGCCGCGCCCCGTGAGCAAAGGTTCATCCTCGCTGCGCAATGCCCCGTGGTCGCTGCCGAAGCGTACAGAGGTTCTGATCATGATTGGGTCCGTCTTGTCAGTCGGGCAGATTGCCAAGCTGCAGGATCAATTCGGCAGCGCCCGCGAGGTCGCTTTCAAGGGCGGCGCGTCCGAGCGCCCCGTCACTCTCGCGCATGGCCCGGATAATCTCCTTGTGCGAATCCGGCGCAAATTTGCGCGTCGCTTCGCGGCCGCGTACGCCGAGCGAAAAATGCAGGAACGGTCCGATCCGCAGCCATAGATTTTCGATGATTCCGAGCAGCACCGGCATGTGGGCGGCGCGGTAGATCGTAAAATGGAATTCCTTGTTGACCCGGAACAGCTGCGCTGAATCCTCGCGCGTTCGCATTTCCTGCGTGAACGCTGCGTTCAGTTCCTCCAGTTGCGCAATGGCTTCCGGCTGGATTCGGGCGGCCGCCTCTTCGACCGCCAACCCTTCAAGCATCAGCCGCACCTTGAGAATTTCGCGTACGCCGGCCTTGGTCGCAATGGGAACGCGGATCGCACGGTTTGGCAGCACTTCAAGCGCGCCCTCCGCCGCCAGCCGCTGGACCGCCTCCCGAACCGGCATCAGGCTCGTGCCGAACGCGCTGGTCAGTTGGCGCAGCGTGATCTTTTCGCCCGGCTTGACACCGCCAACCATCAGGAAATCGCGCAATTCGCTGTAGACGCGCTGACCGAGGGTGCCGCTTTCGACTGCGTGGAGACCGGAAAGATCGGGTGCTTCGATGCTCATGGATCGGGCGCGACGATGAACGGGCTTGACTCCGGCGTTGGAGCGATGAGACTGAATATATGTGATCACATTTCGGGTCACGAGAAAAGTTCGTTTCGCCTCGCCAGCCCGGCCCCTGCTCCGGAGGCGTCGCGAGACCTGTGTCAAACGCGCAATAACAAAGCCGCGCGACAAGAGGGAGGATGTCATGTCCACAACAAGGCTACTTACCGCCAGCGCATTCGCGCTTTTCGCTGCCCTGAGCGCGAGCATCGTGCTTCCCCAATCCGCCCAGGCGCAGGAGAAGGGACCAATCAAGATCGGATTGCTGGTACCGCTTACCGGTCCTCTCGCCTCGCCGGGCAATGACATGGTGAGCGGCTTCAAGCTGTTCTGGAATCAGGCCAACCAGATGGCGGGTGGCCGCAAGGTCGAGATCGTCACCGCTGACACGACCTGCAACCCCGATCAGGCACTGACCCAGGCCCGGCGGCTGGTGCTGCAAGAGAAGGTCAATATCCTCGTCGGACCGCTTTGCGGCCACGAAGGGCCGGCCGTAGCGCAGGTCAGCAAGGAGACGGGTGTTCCTCTGGTCATGGACACTGCCGGCGCCGATGACGTCACCAAGTGGAACCGCACGCCGACCGTGGTGCGCACCGCGGTGTCGTCGAGCCAGATCGGGCACCCGTTCGGTGAGTATCTTTACAAGGAACTCGGGCTCCGCAACGTCACCTTCATCGGTCAGGACTACACGTTCGGGCATGAAGTCACGCTGGGCGCGATCAAGACCTTTACCGATCTGGGCGGCAAGGTGGCCAAGCTGATCTGGAATCCGATCGGCACCAAGGATTACGGCACCACTATCAGCACCATACCGTCCAATTCGGACGGCGTGGCTGCCATCGTGGTGGGCGCCGACCGTATCCGTCTGTTCGAAGACTGGTTCAACTTCGGAATGGACAAGAAGATGAAGATCATCGGCGGCTACTGGTTGCAGGAAGACATGCTCTCGCAAGTCGATGACCGCGCCGTCGGCCTGGTGGCAAATTCCCTGCATTATGCCGCCGGAATCGACACCCCCGAAAACAAGGCGTTCGTCGACGCTTATGCAAAGGCCTACAAGCGGCTGCCCTCATGGTTCTCGGAGTCAGCCTACACCGCCGGCTTGTGGACCAAGACCGCGATCGATGCGATCAAGGGCAATGTCGAAGACAAGGACGCCTTCCTGAAGGCGATGCGCACGGTCGAAGTGAAGGCCCCGCGCGGACCGCTCAAGCTGGACGCTTTCGACAACCCGATCCAGAACGTCTACATCTCGAAAATCGAGAAGCGCAAACATCCGGTGCTCGGCGAGGTTCTGATCCCCGTTCCGGTGAAAACCTACGAGGCGGTGTCGCAATTCTGGACCTGGAAGCCGGAAGAATTCCTGGCCCGCGGTCCCTACAAGCGCTGATTTGATCCAGAACACCCGAGCGGCGGCCCCGCGCCGCCGCTCCCCTCCGCATGCCCCGGTCCGCCACATCACCCGATGCAAGCCGCGATCCTCCAGGCCATCAACGGCATTTCTCTCGGTGCGCTGCTGTTTCTGCTCGCCAGCGGATTCACGCTGACATTCGGCCTGATGCGCGTCGTCAATATGGCGTACGGCGCGTATTACCTGCTCGGCGGCTATATCGGGCTGTCCATTGTCCGCGCCGGCGGCAGCTTCGAACTCGCCGTTATTGGCGGCGGGCTAGCCATCGTGGTTGTCGGCTTTCTGGTTGACCGTTTTCTCATTCGGGCGACCGGCAACAATCATCTCGCGCAGGTGCTGCTCACCGTCGGAGTGGCCTTCGTGATTGGCGAAGTGTGCCTTGCCATCTGGGGCGGCGACAGCCTGAAGATACCGCTGCCAAGCTATCTGCGAGGTTCAGTTGTTCTGCCAGGCGACCTTTACTATCCAAAGTTCCGCTTCGCCCTCATCGTACTCGGCATGGCCGCCGCGCTGTCGCTCTGGCTGCTCTATCACAAGACGCAGATCGGCGCGGTGGTGCGAGCGGGCGTCGATGATCGCGAAATGGTCACCGCGACCGGCATCAACATCGATCTGCTGTTCGTGCTCGTCTCCGCGCTCGGCTCCTTCCTCGCCGGTGTCGCCGGCGTCGTCGGCGGCGCGTTCCTGACACTCAATCCCGGCGCGGAATGGGACATTCTGGTGTTCGCTCTTGTCGTCGTCATCATCGGGGGACTTGGCAGCCTTGAAGGCGCCATTCTCGGCAGCATCATCGTCGGATTGCTCGACGCCTATGGACGCTGGCTGCTGCCGGAATTCTCCTATTTCGTGCTGTTCGGCCCGATGGCCGTGCTCCTGCTGTTCCGCGTCACCGGCATCTTCGGCAGGGAGCATTGAGCGATGCGCTTCGCCGTAGCCCTTGCGATCATCGCCGCCGCAGCCCTCGCACCGCTGTTCGTCGGCGAATTCTGGGTCGGGCTGATGACCCAGATCATGATCTTCGGCTTGCTGGCGCTGTCGGCGGACCTGCTGCTTGGCAACGCCGGTCTGTTCTCGCTTTGCCATGCCTCATTCTTTGCAGTCGCGGCCTACGCGACCGCAATTCTGCAGGTGCGGCATGGCGTGCCGACCATTCTCGCGGCGCCGGCCGGCATTCTCGCCGGTACCCTGCTCTCAACGATCTTCGCCTTCTCGGTGCGCACCCGCGGCGTCTACTTCATTTTGATCACGCTCGCCTTCGGCTACATCGTCTGGGGCGTGGCCTATCGCTGGGCCTCGTTCACCGGCGGCGACAATGGCGTGACCAACGTGCCCTATCCCGCCGTCGGCGGATGGGCGATCTCCAACTCGTTCCAGTATTACTACCTCGTGCTTTTCGTGGTGCTGCTCTGTGTCTGGGCCTACAGCATTCTCATCGCCTCGCCATTCGGGCTGGCGATGCGCGGCATCAAGTCCAGCGAGCCGCGCGTGCGCAGTCTCGGCTTCGATGTCAGCCGTCATCTCTATGTCGCCTTCGTGCTCTCGGGCCTGCTCGCGAGCATCGCGGGCGTGCTCTACGTGTATTACAACCGTTTCATCAACCCGGCTGCCGCCTCGTTTCCGGTGTCGGTCGAGGCGGTCTTGATGGCCATTATCGGCGGCTCCGGCACCATTCTCGGGCCGATGATCGGCGCTGGTATCATTCTTCTGCTGCGCAACTGGGTCAGCGGCTATTTCCATTTCTATCACGGCATCCTTGGCGTCGTGTTCATCGCGACGGTGCTCTGGGCTCCCAAAGGCATCATGGGGCTGATCACGCGCTGGAAGTCGGGCGACCGCGGAGAAGGCGCATGAGCGCTTCCGCAATCCAGACCGAAAGCCTGTCCAAGTCGTTCGGCGGTCTGCACGCGGTCGTGGACGTCTCGCTGTCGATTGCGCCCGGCGAGCGCCGCGTCCTGATTGGCCCGAACGGCGCCGGCAAGACCACGCTGTTTCATTGCATTTCCGGCACGCATCGGCCGACATCGGGGCGGGTTCTCCTGTTCGACAAGGATATCTCGAACGTCGCCGAAAACCGGCGCACCGCGCTCGGCATGGGCCGGACGTTCCAGATATCCAACATCTGCACCGACCTCTCCGTTCGCGAAAACCTGCAGCTTGCCGCGTTCGGCAATGACCGCCGTAAATGGGTGATGACCCGGCCGGCGGGATCGTTTGCGGACATCGGCGATCGTGTGGAGCGAAGCCTTCAGAATATCGGGCTGGCGCCGCGGGCCGACGAGCTGGTCAAGTTTCTCTCCTACGGCGAACGGCGCCAGCTCGAGCTTGCGCTGGCGCTGAATTCCGATCCGAAGGTGCTTCTGCTCGACGAGCCGTGCGCGGGACTGTCACCCAGCGAACGGCAAGGCTTCTCGCGCATCATTTCGGCGCTGCCGCGGGACATCACCCTGCTCATGATCGAGCACGACATCGATATCGCGCTGGCGCTGGCAGACCGCGTCACGGTCCTGCACCGCGGCCGCGTGATTCTCGACGGGACGCCCGGTGAGGTACAGAAGGACGAGCAGGTGCGGGAGGTCTACTTTGGCCGGGTCTGACCACCTTCTCGCTATCCGCGATATCCATACCTATTACGGCGACAGTTACGTGCTGCACGGCCTGAGCCTGGAACTGTCGCAGGGACGCATCGTCGTCATTCTCGGCAGAAACGGCATGGGAAAGACCACGCTGATCCGTTCGATCGCAGGTCTGACACCGCCGCGCCGCGGCGACATCCTTTTCGAGGGCCATTCGCTCATCGGCAAGCCGCCCTATGAGATCGCACAATCCGGCATGGCTATCGTGCCGCAGGGCCGTCGCATCTTTCAGTCCTTGACGGTGCGCGAAAACCTGATGCTGCCGACCAGCGCACTCGCCGGCCGCCGCAAATCCGGCAATCCCGACCGAAAGCGGTGGGACCTCGCAAGTATCCTCGCCGAGTTTCCGCAACTTGCCGAGCGCATGGACAATACCGGCAACGCGCTCAGCGGCGGCGAGCAGCAAATGCTGGCGATCGGCCGCGCATTGATGGCAAACCCCTCTCTGATACTGATGGACGAACCTTCCGAAGGCCTGGCGCCGAAGCTCGTGCAAAAGATCGAGGAAATCATGCGCAACCTTCGCAACCATGGCCATGCGATCCTTCTGGTCGAACAAAATCTCGCGCTCGCGCTTTCGGTTGCCGACAGCATCTACGTCATCTCTTCGGGACGGTTCGTCTTTCATGGAACCGCGGAAGAGCTGTCGCGCAATGCCGAGATTCTCGACAGCCATGTCGGCGTGGCCGCCGCGCATTAACGGACTGGACGCATGAAACTGTTCAACCTGACCGGACGTGTCGCCATCGTCACCGGTGGAAATTCCGGGATCGGATTTGGGATTGCGGAAGGTCTCGCAGCGGCGGGGGCCACGCTGATCATAGCCGGGCGCCGCGCGGATGCGAACGCGGCAGCGGTGAAGGCACTCCGAGAAAGCGGCGCTCAGGCTTTTTCGATCGAGGCCGATATCGCGCAAGAGACCGATTGCACCAGATTGGTCGCACAGTCTGCCGAACGTGCCGGCCGAGTCGATATTCTGGTCAACAATGCCGGCATCGCAATTCGCAAGCAGCCGCAGGACTATTCGACGGCAGAATGGCGGCAGGTCATCGACGTCAATCTGTCATCGGCTTTCTACTGCGCGCAGGCGGCATACCCTCATATGTGCCGGGCCGGCGGCGGAAAGATCATCAATATCGGATCGATGATGTCGATTTTCGGTGCGGCTTTTGCCGTCGCCTATGGCGCAAGCAAGGGCGGCATCGTCCAGATGACCAAAGGCCTGGCCACGGCCTGGGCGAAGGACAACATTCAATCGAACGCCATATTGCCCGGCTGGATCGATACGCCGTTCACGCGCACGGCGCGGGAGCAGGTTGCGGGCCTGAACGAGCGCGTCCTCGCGCGTACCCCTGCCGGACGCTGGGGAAGTCCCGGGGACTTTGCAGGGGCGGCTGTCTTTCTCGCCAGCAGCGCCTCCGGCTTCGTCAATGGCGCATCTCTCGTCATCGACGGCGGCTATTCTTCGATGGGATGAGCCGGCCTTGCGCGGCCGGTGCTCGGTATGCAAATCAGGAAGGTCCGCTTCCAGGCGAGAAAATTCGGCGTACTTTTTCTCCGAAACAGGGTAGCGATCATCGGGGCAGGCACGAGGTCAGCCATTAGGGTTGGATGCTACGCTGCAGAGCATCCTGCATCGATCGATACGAGCCTGTTGTGAAGAAGATCGGCTTCCTTTCATTCGGACATTGGACACCTTCGCCTCAGTCGCAGACCCGGTCTGCGTCCGACGCCCTCCTGCAATCGATCGACCTCGCCGTCGCGGCCGAAGAGCTGGGCGCAGACGGGGCTTATTTCCGGGTACATCACTTCGCCCGCCAGCTTGCCTCCCCGTTTCCGCTTCTGGCCGCGGTCGGCGCACGGACCCGCCGCATCGAGATCGGGACCGCGGTCATCGACATGCGGTACGAGAACCCGCTCTACATGGCTGAAGACGCCGGCGCTGCCGACATCATCGCAGGCGGGCGACTGCAGCTTGGCATCAGTCGTGGATCGCCCGAGCAAGTCATCGATGGATGGCGCTATTTCGGTTACGAGCCAGCCGAGGGCCAGACGGACTCCGACATGGGACGACGGCACGCGGAGGTTCTGCTCGAAGTGCTGCGCGGTCAGGGATTCGCGCAGCCCAACCCTCGCCCGATGTTCCCGAACCCTCCAGGCCAGCTACGGATCGAACCCCATTCGGAGGGCCTGCGTGATCGCATCTGGTGGGGCGCCGCGTCCAACGCCACCGCGGTCTGGGCCGCCACACTCGGAATGAACCTTCAGAGTTCGACGCTCAAGAACGACGAGAGCGGGCTGCCGTTCCATATTCAGCAGGCGGAGCAGATTCGAGCCTTTCGTGACGCCTGGAAGTCGGCCGGCCACACTCGCGAGCCGCGCGTATCGGTCAGCCGAAGCATCTTCGCGCTAATAGACGATCGCGACCGCGCATATTTCGGTCGTGGCAACCAGAACGAGGACAATATCGGCTATATTGATGAGAAGACGCGCGCCATCTTCGGTCGCAGCTATGCCGCGGAGCCGGACATCCTCGTACAGGAGCTCATGAAGGACGAAGCGATCGCAGCAGCCGATACGCTGCTGCTAACGGTACCCAATCAGCTCGGCGTCGATTACAACGCCCACGTGATCGAAGCCATCCTCACCCACGTCGCCCCTGCGCTGGGCTGGCGCTGACCGCGCGGTCTGTCCGCGTTGGATATCGCGCTTCTCACCAAATCCGGTTGCCTTTTGTCGGTGCTTCACGCGCGATCAGGCGGGACGACTTTCGATGCAACCAGCCCCACCATGGTTCCGGCAACCCCCTCCTGAACAATCGCAGACCGATCATTGATCAGCGTGAGCGATCTTTCGACAATCGCGCGCCGGCCGTCGGACGTCATGCGTTTGCTCAGAATGACGGCCCTGACATGGACCGTATCGCCGACGAACAGCGGCAGGCGATAGGCCCATTCCCGAATTCCGGTGGCACCAATCACCTCGTCGCTGAATCGCGGCAGGGTCGTCGCAAGTCCCGTCGCGATGAGAATTCCGAACGAGCCGTGGAACAGCCGGCCCCGCAGTCCACGGCTCTTTGCAAAGACTTCGTCCGCGTGAATCGGGTGCCAGTCGCCGCTGCACATGCAGGCGATCGACAGATCCATGTCTGTCAAGGTGCGTCCCGGACCGACAAACTCCGCGCCGATGACGAGGTCATGAAAGAACACCAAGGGTCTCCGCCGCTGCTGTCAGACGACCGGCCAGGTCGGGCCCCGGGCTTCGTCGCTTGCCTTCACGCGCAGCGAGGCAGCAAACTCCGGGCGTTGCCTTCCCTTTTTGCGCTTGTCAGCACGCATTGCGTCTGTGCGCTTGTGCGGTTATCGCCCTATTGTGCTGTTATTGATGATCGCGTCAGAGGGGAATGCTGTCAATGCCGATATTGCGACGGCGGAGAAGTCTCCGGGGTACGGATACCGCTTGATCCGGCCAGCGATCCCGGCCGGGACAATCTACGCGGCGAAAGCATTGGTTTTCCCGGAGAGGCAGAACGGCGTATCTTTTCACACGAACAGCATCCGGCAATTCTCAAGGCATTCCGCCATACCGGACGCCCCCTGGGGATCATGATGACCATCCGCACATTCCTTTCACCGCGTCTCAGAAGTCTGGTCGGCGGGCGGGTGGCATCATGACCGGATCGGACGAGCCGTCCGGCACCGCCGGAACGCTGCCGCAATCGGTGCGACGCGACTTTTCCGCGATTGGATACAACGAGGCGATGCGGCGGGCGCGAGAGATCGTACCTGTTCTGCGAGAGCGCGCGCCGGCGTCCGAGGGCGCCCGCCGGTTGACCCGGGAAAACGAGCAACTCCTGCATGAAAGCGGGCTGTTCCGGTTTCATCAGCCAAAGAACTTCGGTGGCATGGAGCTCGACTTCGTCGCGGTCGTCGACATTCCGGCCGAGCTTGCACGCGGCTGCCCATCGACCGCGTGGAGTGTCGGCAACATGGCCTGTCACCACTGGATGCTGGGCTATTACGAGCCGGAAACCCAGCACGAAGTCTGGGACGCCAATCCGGATGCGCTGATCGCTTCATCGATCGCGCTCGCCGCCGGACGCGCGCGCAAGGTCGATGGCGGATTTCTGGTCAACGGCCGCTGGCCGTTCTCGTCAGTGGTCGACAATTCCGACTGGAACATGCTCGCCGTGTCGGTGTTCGGCGACGACGACAAGACGGCGGTCGATTGGCGGCTGTGCCTCGTGCCGAAATCAGACTACCAGATCATCGACACCTGGTACGCGATGGGCATGGCGGGCACCGGCAGCAAGGATGTTGCGGTCACCGATCTGTTCGTGCCGGAGCGCCGTGCGCTGGCGCTGCAGCTGACCCGCGGCGGCTATGCGCATCCGGGCGGCGCACTCAATCGCGGCCCGCTCTACGGAATTCCGCTGGTCGCCGCTTCGAGCCACCCGCTGGCGCCGGCCGCTCTCGGTGCCGCCGAGGGTGCCTACGACACCTTCGTGGGCGCGATGAGCAGGCGTGCGGGGACCTATACCGGCGCCAGGGTCGCGGATTTCCAGGCCGTGCAGATCAAGGTGGCGCGCGCGCGGTGCCTGATCGACTCCGCCCGCGCCTTCCTGCGCCGGTCGTCGATTGAATTCCACGACGCCGCGGCGCGCGATGAGCCGCCCGACCTGGAAACCAGGCTTCGCTTCCGCGCGCAATCCGCCTTTGCTGTCGGGCAGGCGCGCGAGGCGGTCGAGACGCTGTGGTCCTGCTACGGGGCGCAGGGGATCTACACGCACGATCCACTGCAGCGATATCTGCGCGACGTGCTCGCGATCAGCCAGCATTTCTCCTTCAACTTCGATATTGCCGGCTCGGCCTACGGAAGTCATGCACTCGGCGGTGCCTATTCAAGCCCGACGATGTGACCACCGGGACAGGCGCGCGCTCGCATGGGTCCATCGTGCGCCATTGCGATGGCGCTACGAACACCCGACCGGGATATGGCGCGCCTGCCGGCGCGCGTCTGTCCGTCATCCGGCGTTGCGCCTGTCCGCTTGACTACAGACCGGCCTCGATTGCGCGGAGCAGCCGGAAGCGCATCTGGCCATCGTTGCTTGCGAGCGAAATCACCACACGCACCCGACCGTGGTGCCTGGTATCGACATAGCCTGCGAGCGTACGGACTCCGTCCATGGTACCGGTCTTGCTCATGCCGCCATCCTGGCCGCGGAGCAGACCGGCATGGGGAGCAAAAAGCGCGAGCAATTTGGCAAGGCCGCGAGCGCCAAATCGGTTGTTGCGGCTGATGCCCGAGCCTTCTTCCAGATGGATATCCGCCGCAAGGCCCTGTGCGGCGAGCATCTCGTTCAGGACCTTGAGCGACTTGTCGAGACTGACCGGACCGCCCAGGCGTTTGGCGCCGACTTCCAGGAATACCTGGTTGGCAATGTAATTGTTCGAGGCGCGGAGCAGTTCGACGAGAATTTTCGATAGGGGACGGGACTGCCGGTGAACGTATATTGGCTTCAGGCCGGCGGGGACGGTTCCGGTCGATATCCCGCCCGTCACGCTGCCGCCGGCCCGCTTGATGAAAGCGGCGATCAACTCGCCGGCATATTGCAGGCTCACCGCGGGGTCCTGGCTCAGACTGATGCGCCCGCGTCCGTTCGGACCCCGCTCGCGGAATTGGGATATCGCGAGAGGCGTCATCGGGGTCTGTTTCTCGGCGGAGCGCACATTGTTGCCCTTGCGCACAGCGTTGACCGTGTTGAAGTTGACCGCCAGCGCGGAATTCAGCGCATTATAGGCTTCGTCGTTATCTTCGATGCCCGGGATTCGGAGGTCCGACGGGTAATAGCTCGCGTCCAGCACGATGCCGCTGATCGGCTTTGTCCCGATGATCGCGACCAGTTTCCTGGCAAGCGGTGCCAGTTCTTCGGAAATCAGGAAGGGATCGCCGCCGCCACGCACATACAGCACCCGGTTGTGGTCGAGGAAAAAGCCCGTCTCGAAGCGATAGTCGCCGCCGAGAACCTCCATCGCCAGCCATGCCGTCACGACCTTGGCGACCGAAGCCGGGACGAAGGGCTCATCAACGTTCTGAGCTATCAGTTCGTTGCCCCTGGCATCCGTCACGAGCACCAGGCCCGCCGGAGCCAGCCGCGCGATCGTCTGCTTGACGTCAGCCCGTGCCGAGACGGGCAGCAGCAACAAGACGAGGAGGATCGAGCGAACCCACATCGAGACTCCGGGGCGCACATGGGGGTTACGAGCTTCGGACATGGTCGTATCGCTCAGCGGTCAGGACGGCCGGAATGCCGGATTTTCGCCTTTTTGCACGCAGTGAACAATCAATCGATCGGACCGGACAGCCTAAGGCTCCCATCGTTCGCACAGACGTATACAGAAACCGTCATGAGATCGTAAACGGCGGTCCAACCGCTTTCGATCGGATCTACGCGGTTTCACCCCGCGGCCCCAGCGCGCGTTCTTCGGCGGCCTGCGCGGCGTCGATCGTTGGCGAGCCGCCAGTCGGTCAGCGCGACAATCCAGCGTGCAATATCGTCGCGGGCCGTCGCATTGATTTCGTCATCGTCGGTTCGCGGCCCAGGTAGATCGGCGCAGGCGCCATCGACGAGTGTCAGCATTCCTCGCATCGCGGCCGCGCCATAGGCATCCGCGTCGAGCCCCGGGAGGGGATGATCGGCGATACAGTCGAGACCGTCGGCGAAGGACGCCTCGAACGGCCGATCATCGAAATAGTATTGATCCGGCAGAACCTTGCGACGTCCGTGACGGATGTCTGATTTGTCTCGTTCGCAACAGCCATAAAATCAGACCCAGAGATATAATCACGCACAACCGGTGATCAGCCGCCTTCGATCCTTCGCTAACGTTCCACCTCGCATGCATTTGAGCGGTGATGAAGCCCGGGCACCGAAGGCAGGATCGCAAGCGGCGACAACGGGCTCAAGAGGGAGGAGCTTCACGATGCTTCGCATTTTGACGGGCATGCTGGCGGCGCTCGCAATCATGACATCGGGCGCGCTGGCCAAGGATACGATCAAGATCGGCCTGCTGGTGACTCAGGAAGGCGTGTTCACCGTTCCGGGGAACGACGTGATCCGGCTGTTCAAGATGGCACTTGCCGAACACAAGAACCAGGTTGCAGGCAAGAAGATCGAATGGGTACTGGGACCGAGCGACGCAACGCCCGATACCGCGGTGCGTCAGGCGCGCAAGCTGATCGAGCAGGATCAGGTCGACATCATCATCGGCCCGCTCTCCGGCTCCGAAGGCATCGCACTGCGCGACTATGCCAAGACCGTTCCCAACAAGACCATCGTCAACGGTACCTCGGCCGCGCTCGAAACCACCTGGGTGACGCCGGCGCCGAATTTCTTCCGTTTCAACACCGATGGCTCGCAATGGGGCTACGGCCTCGGCAAATACGTGGTCGACAAGAAAGGCTGGAAGAAGATCGCCACCGTGGCAGCCGATTATTCGTTCGGCTACACCAACTTCCTCGGCTTTGCGCTCGATTTCTGCAATGCCGGCGGTCAGATCGTCGCGCGTCACTGGACACCGCTCGGCAACTCGGATTTCGGCTCCGTGATTGCAGCTTTGCCGGACGACGTCGACGCGATCTATCTCGGCCTGGGCGCCACCGACGCGCTGAACTTCCTGAACCAGTATCAGCAGGCCGGCGGCAAGGCCAAGTTCATCGGCGGCTCGATCCTCGCCGACCAGAGCGTTCTGGCCGCCAAGGGACGCGCCAAGGAAATGCTGGTGGGCACGCCGATGTCCGGCTCACAGGCCGACGACTGGAACGATCCGAACTGGCAGGCCTTCGTGAAGCGCTACCGGGATGCCTATCCCGCCAGCGAGCGTTTCCCGTCTCCGTCGCTCTATGCCACCAACTACTATAATGCGACGAATGCGGTCATCAAGGCGCTCGATGCGGTCAAGGGCAATCTCGACGACAATCAGGTCGCCTTCCGCAAGGCGCTCTCCGAGGTCGTTCTCGATGCACCGAACGGGCGTATCAAGCTCGATCAGAACCGGCAGGCCATCGGTCCGACCTTCATCACCGAGGTGTCCGAAAACAACAAAGGAGAACTCTACAACAAGTTCGTGGGCAAGGTTGACGACGTCACCCAGACACTTGGCATGACGCCCGACCAGTTCAAGGCCATCGGACTTCCGGGACGCAATACGCCGGCCTGCAAGTAACGCGCGCGTCCTCGCTCCGGGGTTCGCGAGACGTCGCCACGCGCCGTGAGCGGAACTTCGGAAATCCCGGTGCGGGCCGACAACCCGCACGAAAGGATCGACTTCGCTGCTGGCTTGGCGGCCGGGGCTCCTGCGCGGAGCCCGGCCGCTTGGCAGGCCGCACGTACATTGAATAAGTCCCCGCCGGACGGGCATTCAGCGATGTCTCTGATCACTTATGTGACCAAGATCCACTTCGCCGACCACGTCCTGGAGGATGCTCTCGACGTTGAGATGGAACTGCTCGGCATATGTCGGCCACTTCTGATCGCCGACCGGTGCACGATGCAATCCGCGCAGGCCGGACGCTTGCACGCCGCCGTTCCGAAGCGCTGCCCGGCAACACTATTCATCTGCTCGGACTCCGATGCGACCGAGCCGGAATGCACCGAATTGACCGAGCTCTACCGCGCAGTCGAAGCCGACGGCCTGATCGGCATCGGCAGCGCCACGGCCATCGAGCTCGCAAAGGCAGCCGCGGTTCAGCTCACGCACGAAGGTCCGCTGCGCCAATACGCCGGTATAGAAGGTGGATTAACGCGCATCCGCAATGCGCTGCCGCCGATTATCGCGATACCCATCGCCGCCGGCGCGGGTTCGGAGGCCAGCGGAACCGCCGCCATCGTCATGAGCAGCGGTCCCAAAATGACGCTCGTAAGCCCGCTCCTGGTCCCCCGGGTGGCGATCTGCGATCCGACCCTGACATTGTCCCTGTCGCCCGCGGAAACAGCGTGCTCGGGCATGGACGCACTGACCCACTGCATCGAGACATTCATCACCACCAGTTACAACCCGCCGGCGGACGGCATTGCGCTGGACGGAGTCAGAAGGGCCGCTGCCAATCTCGAACGCGCTGTCTCCAACGGAATCGACATCAATGCGCGCCGCGAGATGATGGCAGCGGCGCTCAATGGCGCGCTTGCGCAGCAGAAGGGGCTCGGCGGCGTGCACGCCATGAGCTATGCGCTTGGCGGATTAAATGGCTACCAACTCGACCATGGCGCGGTGAATGGCATTCTGCTGCCGCATGTCCTCGAATTCAACGCGCCTGCCGTGGCTCATCGCTACGATGAACTGCGCAACGGAATGAATGCGCCGCGACGGATGAACCTGCCCGAGGCCGTGTTCCGCCTGCGGGAGCGCCTTGGTTTGCCGGCCACGCTCGGGGAGATCGGACTGAATTCCGGCGCTCTCTCACAGGCGGCTGACTACGCGGCTTGCGATTATGCAAACCGCACCAATCCGCGACGGGCCACCGCGTCCGACTATCTCAACATGATGACGGCTGCGCTCTGATCGTCAAATCGTGCCGATCCGATGCCGCATTGCAGCGAGACTCGACCAACAGAAGCGACCCTGTGCCGCTTGCGCATAAATTTGGCTCAGCTAGACTTCGGAAAAATTAGAAGAGTGCGGAAGGGAGGATCATGAGTACCGCACTCGCTGTGCATCACGGCGCGTTCGGTCGGGTTGCTTTGTACAAGCTCGACCGTTCGATGGCACTTCATGCCCATCGTGAGGGACACCTGATCTTCCATGTGGAAGGGCCGCCTGCCTCTGTCCGCATCGATGATGCGTTGGTCCCGCTCTCACCATCCTACGCTGCCGCGATCAGCCCATGGCAGCTCCATAACTATCAGTGCGAAGAACCGCGACACCCATCGGTCTCACTGGTGCTCTACATCAAGCCGGCCTGGTTTCTTGAGGCCAGCAGGCGGGCCAGCTCCTCGCTCCGCTTCGGACGCGGCGCGATCGAAGTTACCGAGCCGATCGGCAATCTGGTATGGCGCGTGACGGCTTGCATGCTCGACGACGTCGACGAAAACTATATTGCCGGTTATCTGTACGAACTGACTCAGCAATGCTTTGACCAGAGCTGGCAGTGGATCGACGATGGCATCCCCTCGGTTACGCGCGTACCGATGGTACGAGACTTCCGTGTGCGCAATTCGATCCGTCTGATGCAGCAGCGCGTTCAGGACGAGGTAGCACTCGACAAGATCGCACGCGATGCGGGCCTGTCGCGACCACATTTCTACAAGCTGTTTCGTCAGCAGGTTGGCATCACGCCCAACATCTATCTAAACACGCTGCGGATGGAGGCGGCGATCGCGCGTCTGACGACGAGCTTCGATCACGTCACTGAGATCGGGCTCGATCTCGGGTTTTCATCTCAGGCCAGCTTCACCCGATTCTTCATCGCGAATGTCGGGATCGCGCCCAGCGACTATCGGCGCGTCGTCCGGATTGCGGCTCCAAGCTGACTTATTGAGCCATTTCGCTACGGCAACAGACTGTCGGGTATGCGCGCGCGCAGCCGGGTAGCTAGGCTGCGAAGTCCTCAGCCGGCCGATTTCCGCTGCGGGCTGTTGCGGCTGCGTTGCAGGGCGCCACCACGCCGCATCGGATGGGTTGATCGCGCCGGGAGTGCCGAATGAGCAGCTTCGTTCAGCGCCATCCGGGCTGGACCGTGGCCGTGGCCGTGGCCGTGGCTGCCCTGCTCTGGGCGATCATTGCGCCGTGGTCGCCGGGCGTTGAGCAGGTGCTCGGCAGAAAGCGCATCTTCCTCAATGCGGTCTTTAACGGCATCACGCTGGGCGCTCTGTATTTTCTGGTCGCCAGCGGCTTCACGCTCATCTTCGGGCTGATGAAGAACGTCAACCTCGCGCATGGCTCGCTTTATCTTGTCGGCGGCTATATCGGCTACGAGTTCGCGGAAGCGACCGGGCAATGGCTGCTGGCTTTCATCGTGGTGTTCATCGCGGTGGCGCTGATGGGCATCATCCTGCAATACATCGTCTTCCGCCGGATGGAAGGCCAGGATCTGCGGCAGACCCTGGTCACCATCGGTCTGTCGGTGGTGCTCGCCGACATCATGCTCTGGATATGGGGCGGCCAATCTTATCAGATCCAGACGCCGCGGTGGCTCAGTGGCCCGACCACGCTTCCGATTGTCGCCGGAATGCGCAGTAACGGTGAGTTCGTGTATCTCACCTACCCGCTCGTACGGATCGCCATTCTGGTCGCGGCCATCGCGCTGGGAATACTGATGTGGGTGGCGCTCAACCGCACGCGCATCGGAATGCTCATTCGTGCGGGTGTCGACGATCGCGACATACTGGCGGCGTCCGGTGTACGGATCCAGTATGTCTTCATCGCGGTCTTCGCATTCGGAGCCGGGCTAGCCGGTGTTGCGGGAATCGTCGGCGGCACGTTCCAGTCGATCTCCCCCGGCGAGGATGTGCGCTTCCTGCTCGCCTCACTGGTGGTCGTGATCGTCGGCGGCATGGGCTCGATCCTTGGCGCCGCGCTTGGCGCTCTCATCATCGGCCTCGCCGAGCAACTCGGATCGGTCTATGCGCCGACCTATTCGGTGGTCTTCACCTTCCTGATCATGGCCTTCGTGCTGGCCTTCCGGCCGCAGGGCCTGCTTGGCAGCAGGCGCTGACATGACGATCGCGGAATCGAGGGAAACGCCGCTCGCAGCCGCGACGCCCCGTGTTTCGGGCGACACCTTCGCGTGGATACAGCAGGTTCCGCGCGCCTATTGGATCGTCGGTGCGCTGTTGCTGCTGATGCCGGCGATGGCCAGCGGCTTCGTGCTTTACCAGATCCTCGGCTGGGCGTTCATCCTCGGCATGATCGCACTCAGCCTGATGTTTCTGGGCGGGTATGGCGGCATGGTGAGCCTGGTGCAGATGTCGGTCGCCGCACTTGCGGGCTACATGGTGGCGATCCTCGGCACCAGCGGCATGCAGGCCATCAGCCTCGGTTGGCCGTGGTGGCTTTATATCCCGGTCGCGATCGTGATCGCAGCGCTGTTTGCAACGCTTGCCGGTGCGCTGGCGGTACGGACCGAAGGCATCTACACGATCATGATCACGCTCGCGATCGCGACGGCATTCTTCTATTTCACGCGTCAGAACTACACGATCTTCAACGGCTATAGCGGCTTCGCCAGCGTGGTGCCGCCACCATTGTTCGGCGTAGACTGGCGGCAACCGATCCCATTCTACTATTTGAGCCTGGCCTGCGCGACCGCCGCCTATTTTGCGGTCGTATACGTGTCGCGCTCGCCATTCGGTCTGGCGCTGCAGGGCATCCGCGACAACCCGCGCCGCATGGCCGCGCTCGGCTTCAATGTCGTCGCCCACCGCATTGCCGCCTACACCTTTGCAGGCGCAATCGCCGCGGTCGCGGGCATTCTGCTGGTCTGGCAGAACGCACAGATATCGCCGGGCACCGCCGGCATTGCCGCCGTCATCGACATTCTTGTCATCGCGATTGTCGGCGGCCTGAGCCGGCCGATCGGGCCTTTCATCGGCGCGCTCATCTACGTGATCGTGCGCACCTTTTCGCCGGACATCCTGGAAGGTGTCGGCCTTCCCGGTGAACGGTTCAAGACTCTGATCGGTCTCGTCTTCCTTGCTGTCGTTTTCTGGTCTCCGGACGGAGTGCTCGGCCTGTGGGACCGCTTCCGTAACCGGATGCGCAATCGCGCCAATCCCCTCCTTGGCAGCGGAGGCGGCACATGAGCATGCCCGCCGAGCGTCCGACCACGGACCGCCTGACCGGGACCGGGAGCGCACTGGAACTGCGTGGCGTGACCCGCATGTTCGGCGCCCTCGCTGCGCTTTCTGATGTCACACTAACCGTGAAGCCGGGTGAGCGGCGCGGCGTGCTTGGCTCCAACGGTGCGGGCAAGACCACGCTGTTCAACTGCGTGACAGGCGATTTCCTGCCGACCTCGGGCACGATCCGGCTGTTCGGCGAGGACGTCACCAACTTTCCACCGCACGAGCGCATCCGTCGTGGACTGCGAAGGACCTATCAGATTTCGCTCCTGTTCGGCGGTTTGAGGGTCCTCGACAATGTCTACCTTGCCTGCCGTGGTGTTTCGCGAGGACGCTTTTCGCTGCTGCGACCGCGCAGGAACGACGTTCTGATGCAATCCGCGGAGGAATTGGTCGCTGCCGTCCATCTCACTGCCGTGCGCGAAACCAGGGTCGCCGAACTCTCGCACGGCCAGCAGCGCCAGCTCGAGATCGCGCTCGCGCTCGCGGGTGCGCCTCGCCTGGTCCTGTTCGACGAACCGGCCGCGGGCCTGTCGCCAACGGAACGCTCCGAACTCGTCGAGATACTGACCAATCTTCCGCGCCACATCGGGTTCATCATCATCGAACACGACATGGATGTGGCGCTCCGCGTCGCCGAAAGCGTGTCGATGATGCATAACGGCCGCGTCTTCAAGGAAGGCCGGCCAGACGAGATCGAGAACGATCCGGAAGTGCAGGAGCTCTATCTGGGGACGGGCCATGGATAGACGTCACATGGCTGAACGCCGCCGCGTCGCCCCGGGCCTCGATATCGCAGGCCTCAACGTCTATTACGGTGCCTCACATGCGCTGCAGGGCGTCAACCTGACGCTCCAGACCGGCGTCCTGTCGGTCGTCGGCCGCAACGGCATGGGCAAGAGTACGCTGTGCAACGCGATCATGGGTCTCGTCCGGATCGAGAGCGGCTCCATCCGGTTCAACGGCGAGGAACTCGCCGGACGGACGCCGTCCGAGATTTCCCAGCTCGGCATCGGGTATGTGCCGCAGGGGCGGCGGCTGTGGCGTTCGCTCACCGTCGACGAGCATCTGCGGCTGGTCGGAGCCGGCCGCCGCGGTGCATGGACCATCGAGCGTATCTATTCAACCTTTCCGCGACTGGCGGAACGCAAGAACAACAGCGGCGGACAGCTGTCCGGCGGGGAGCAGCAGATGCTGGCGATCGGCCGCGCGCTGATCACCAATCCCAGGCTTCTCGTCATGGACGAGCCGACCGAAGGGCTCGCGCCCGTGATCGTGAGCCAGGTCGAGGACATGCTGCTTCGTATCGGCGAGCAGGGCGAAATCGACGTTCTTGTGATCGAGCAGAATATTCACGTCGCCACCACCGTGTCCGACCGCGTCGGCATCATGGTCAACGGACGCATCGGGCGGATGATCGATTCCGCACAATTGGCCGCGGACCGCGAATTGCAGCAGCGCCTGCTCGGTGTCGGCCGCCATGGCGAGGGCGAGCGCGCGGACGACAACACCGCAACCCTGGCGGCCGCCGATCCTGCGCCGCCGGCAGGTTTACCAACCAAGGTCTACATCGCCAATCCGGCAATCCCCAATCGCTGGACCAAGCCCGTGCCCGTTCGTCAGATCGAACAGGCGGCGCGAACCATCACCGGTGTGGTTTCCGGTGCGCGCGCGGTCGGACAGGAGTTGCATGCCCTCGCCTCCCCCGGCGAAAGCGTCGTCCTCGTCGTTGGCACGCTCGACACCAAGGGCGAAGAGCTTCGCTACATTCGCGACCTGATCCAGAAAGCCGAACTCGGCGTTCGCCTCGTGGACCTGTCGACGACCGGACGGCATACCGGTGCCGACGTTCCCGCGCATCAGGTCGCGGCCCATCATCCGCGCGGCGCAAGCGGCGTCTTCGTCGGAGATCGCGGCGAAGCCGTTGCAGCCATGACGCTGGCCTTCGAGCGCTGGATCGCGCGCCAGAGCGGCGTCGCCGGCGTGATCGCTGCCGGCGGATCGGGCGGCACGGCCATGGTCGCCCCCGGCATGCGGGCTCTCACCGTCGGCGTTCCGAAGCTCATCATCTCCACGATCGCGTCAGGCGATGTAAGCCGCTATGTCGGCCCTTCCGACATCATGATGATGCACTCGGTTGCCGACGTACAGGGGCTCAACTCGATCACCCGCGCGGTGTTGGCCAACGGCGCCAGTGCCATGGTCGGTATGGTGCAGGCGCGGCGAAACACGGCGGCCTCACGCATCAGAGCAGGTCGCCACGGCGGAACGGAGCATTTGCCCGCGGTCGGACTGACCATGTTCGGCGTCACCACGCCATGCGTGCAGCAGGTCACGGCCGCGCTGAAAGGCAAATATGACTGTCTCGTGTTCCATGCGACCGGCATCGGCGGCCAGTCCATGGAGAAGCTGGTCGACAGCGGGCTTGTGCAGGGCGTGATCGACATCAGCACCACCGAAGTCTGCGACCTCCTGATGGGCGGCAAGTTTCCGGCGACGGACGACCGCTTCGGCGCCATCATCCGTCAGCGCATGCCCTATGTCGGATCCTGCGGCGCGCTCGACATGGTGAATTTCGGTGCGCCGGACACGGTGCCGGAACGATACCGCGGCCGCCTGCTCTACCGTCATAACCCGCAGATCACGCTGATGCGGACCACGCCGGAGGAGAACGCGGCAATGGGCCGCTGGATCGGCGACAGGCTCAATCAGATGACCGCGCCGGTCCGCTTCTTCCTGCCCGAAGGCGGCGTCTCGATGCTGGATGCCCCGGGGCAGCCATTTCACGATCCGGCGGCGGACCAGGCACTGTTTTCAGCGCTGGAAGCCACGGTGCGGCAGACGCCAACGCGACAGCTCATTCGTCTGCCGCACCACATCAACGACACGGCATTCGCCGCCGAACTGGTGCGGGCCTTCCTCTCGCTGCATGGCGGCGGAAGACCGCAGCGCCGACAGGTCGTGAGGTAAGCCATGGCGATCGAACGGGCCGCCATCCTCGAACGGTTTCGCGACATGATCGATCGCGGTGTCCCGATCGTCGGCGGCGGCGCCGGAACCGGTTTGTCCGCGAAGTGCGAGGAAGACGGCGGCATCGATCTCATCGTGATCTACAATTCCGGACGCTACCGCATGGCCGGGCGCGGCTCGCTTGCCGGATTGCTGGCCTATGGCGACGCCAACCAGATCGTGCTCGACATGGCGCGCGAGGTGTTGCCGGTCGTCAAGCACACGCCGGTTCTTGCAGGAGTCAACGCAACCGACCCCTTCCGCCTCATGGATGTGTTTCTGGAGGAACTGAAACGCGTCGGATTCTCAGGCGTGCAGAACTTCCCGACCGTAGGGCTGATCGACGGCGTGTTCCGCGCGAACCTCGAAGAGACCGGCATGTCCTTCGGACTGGAAGTCGACATGATCGCGAAAGCGCGCGGCAGGGACATGCTGACGACGCCCTATGTCTTCAATGAGAATGAGGCCGCGGACATGGCGAAGGCCGGCGCCGACATCATCGTCTGTCATCTCGGTTTGACCACTGGCGGCACGATCGGCGCGCACACCGTGCTGAAGCTCGATCAATGTCCGGCGATGGTCGAGAGTTGGGCCGAGGCCGCCCTGAAGGTAAGGCGGGATGTCATCATTCTCGTTCACGGCGGTCCGGTCGCGATGCCTGCGGACGCCGAATTCATTCTGCGCAACACCGAAAACTGCCACGGCTTCTACGGCGCCTCCTCCATGGAGCGGCTGCCGACCGAGGTGGCGCTCACCGAACAAACCCGCACCTTCAAGCGGATCACAGGCAGGAAAGGAAGCCCGGCGTGACGCCCGACGGGGCGACGCCAAGCTGGGAGGACATCTCATGACAGGTCAGCTCATCGGCCAGATCATTCTGTGGCTCATCCTGGCGGTCATCGTCATCGCAATCATCTACTGGGTGATGACATACCTCTATCGCCGCTCGACCAAGGAAATCGCATTCGTCCGCACCGGTTTTCTCGGAGAGAAAGTGGTGATCGACGGGGGCGCGTTCGTGTGGCCGATCATTCACGACACCACGCCCGTCAACATGAACACGCTTCCTTTGCAGGTGATGCGAAGCAAGGACGAGGCACTGATTACGCGCGACCGCATCCGCGTCGATGTCGAAGCGGAGTTCTATGTCCGCGTGCGCCGAACCCGGGACGCCGTCTCAATCGCAGCCTCGACGCTTGGCCGGCGCACGCTCGAAGCCCAGAACCTGCATGTCCTGCTGTCGGGAAAATTCGAGTCGGCGCTGCGTGCGATCGCCGCCGAAATGACGATGGGGGAGATGCACGAGAAGCGCGGCGATTACGTCACGCGCGTGAAGGACATGGCGCAGGAGGACCTGAACCGGAACGGACTGGAGCTCGAATCCGTTGCGATCATGGATATCGATCAGACCGGTCTCGAATATTTCAATCCATCCAACCGCTTCGATGCGGAAGGCCTGACCTCGCTGATCAAGGACATCGAGGAACGCCGGAAATTGCGCAATGATATCGAGCAGGACTCGATCATCCGCATTCGCGCGCGCAACCTGGAGGCGGAGAAGGAGGCGCTCGCGATCGAGCGCGAGAGTGAAGAAGCCAGGCTCATGCAGGAGCGGGACATCGAATTTCGCCGCGCCCAGCAGCGCGCCGAACTGGCGCGCGAGCGCGCGGAGCGCGAGACCGAGGCGGAGAGCGCGCAGATCACGGCGAACGAGGCGATTGCCAAGGCCCGCATCGGAAACGAACGGGCGATCGCGGAAACCCGCATCACGTCGGAGCGCGAGATCCGCCGGCTTGAGATCGAGCGCCAGAAGGCCATCGATGCGGCCGAGATCGTCACCCGCGAGGAAATCGAGAAGGCGCGTATCTCCCAGGAACGCTCGGTGAGGGAAGCCCGCATCGTCAATGAGCAGGAAACCCAGACCCGCGATATCGTTCGTCAGCGCACCATCGAGGAGGCCGAGATCGCGGCCCGCGAAGCGACCGAAAAGGCCCGCATCGCTCAGGAACTGACGGTCGCCAGCGCCCGCATCGCAAACCAGGAAGAAATCAGCCGGCGCGAAATCGCACGTGGACGCGCGGTCGAAGAGGCCGAGATCGCGTCGCGCGAGGCGACCGAGAAACTGCGCATTCTGGAGGCGGCCCAGATCAATCAGGAGCGCATCCAGAACGACCGCAAGATCAGGTCGCTGGAGATCGAGCGGCAGAAAGCGATCGAGGAAGCGGAAATCGCGGCGCAGCAGGCCATCGAGGCGGCGCGTATCGCGCGCGAGCGCAAGATCTCGGCCGATCGCATCGCCGCCGAGGCGGATACCCGCAGCCGCGAGATCGAGCGCAACCAGGCCGTCGAGACCGCCGAAGTCACGTCGCGACGGACGCTGGACCAGCTTCGCATCGAGAAGGAGCGTGAGACCGCGCGCGATCGGGTCGAGCGCGACCGCGAGGTCCGCGATCTTGAAATCCAGCGCAACCGGGTCCTCGACGAGGCCCAGGTCGCTGCCGACGAAGCCGTGGAAGCTGCGCGGATCGCGCAGAAGAAAGCGCTCGACGCCGAGCGCATTGCCGCCGAACAGGATGTGCGGCAGCGCCAGATCAGCCGCGACGAGGCCGTCGAGGCAAGCGAAATCAAGCGCCGCGAGGCGGTCGAACGCCAGCGCATCCAGGTCGAACTCGAACTGGAACAGGAACGCATCGCCTCGCAGCGCGACCGCGAGGTCACGGATATAGTGCGGCGCCGGACGATCGAGGACGCGGAGGAGAACCGGATCATCGAATTGGCGGCGAAGAAAGCCGCGCGCGCCGAGGCCGATTCCCGGGTGCGTCAGGCCGAGATCACCGCGCAACGCGATATCGAAGCATCGGACATCGCGCGCGAACGTGTCCTCGACGCCGCCAGGCTCGAGCGCAAGCGCTCGCTGGAACAGCTTGAGATCGCTCGGGTCCAGGCCCTGCGCGAGGCCGAGATTGCCTCCAAGGAGGAGATCGAACGAGCCCGGATCGCCTCCGAGCGGGGGCTGGACGAAGCGCGCATCGGTCACGAGACCGAGCGCCGCAGGCTCGAAGTCGGGCGCGAGCGCGATGTCGAGTCGGCGCAGATGGAAAAGGCCATTACGCTCTACAAGAAATCGCTGGAGGAATCGGCGGCCCGGGCCGATGCCGATCAGGCTCGGGCACGCGCCGTCGAAGCCGAAGAACGCGTCAAGACCGCACGGGAGACCGAGGAAGCCAACCGGCGCCGCAGCATCGACCTGGTGATGGCGGACAAGGCGGCCGAGGAGGCCAAGCTGGCCGCCAGCGCCGAGAAGATCCGGCGTGCCGTGGAGGCCGAGGCACAGAAGCTGCTCAACGAGGCAGAAAATGTCCTCACCGATCCGGCACGGCAGTCCCTGTTCCGGCGCAAGCTGCTGGAGCATGTCGAAGGCATCGTGTCGGCTTCGGTCAAGCCGCTGGAGAAGATCCAGGACATCCGCATCATGCAGCTTGACGGCATTGGCAATGGCGGCGGCGGCGAACGCAGCAACATGACCGACGAGGTGATCAATTCGGCGCTGCGCTACCGGGTGCAGGCGCCGCTGGTGGACAGCCTGCTGGCGGATATCGGCATCGAAGGCGGCGGTCTCGCCAGACAAGGCGGCCTGATCCGCGAGGCGGCCGACATGCAGCGGATCGCCAACGACGCGAAGAAGGAAGCCCAGCGCCCGGCCGAAGGCGGCGGAGGTGACTCGTCCGCCGGCACACCGGCGGGCCGGCCGTCCGGTTCACGATCGAAGAAGCCGGAATAGACCCATGCCGCGTGTCTTCGTATCGAGTGTGATCGATGCCCCCGCCGCCCGGGTCTGGGAGCGGGTGCGCGACTTCAACGGCCTGCCGCGCTGGCATCCGCGCATTCGGGAAAGCCGCATCGAAAACGGAGAGCCGCCGGACAAAGTGGGCTGCGTGCGCGACTTCAATCTGCAGAACGGCGACCGCATCCGCGAGCGGCTGCTGGGGCTGTCCGACTACGACATGTTCTGCACCTACACGATCCTCGAAAGCCCGATGCCGATCACCGGCTATATCGCGACACTGAGGCTCACGCCGGTGAGCGACGGCAATCGCACCTTCATCGAATGGACGGCCGAGTTCGAGTGCGACGCGAGCGTCGCTGACGAACTCGTCACCGGTATCGGCACCAATGTGTTCCAGGCCGGCTTCGATGCTCTCAAACGGCATTTCGGGAAATAGACCGTCATGGTGAAAGTCGTGAAGAGCACCATCGTCGAAGCGCCGGTCGAATCGGTGTGGGCGGTGCTGCGTGACTTCAACGGTCACGACCAGTGGCACCCGGCGGTGGCCGACAGCCATATCGAGCGCGGATTTTCATCGGACAGGGTCGGCTGCGTGCGCCGCTTCCACCTCGCCGACGGTTCGGAGTTGCGCGAGCAGTTGCTGACCCTGTCCGACATCGACATGGCATTCAGCTATTGCCTGCTGGATACGCCGGTACCGCTCTTCAACTATGTCGCCCATGTGCGCCTTGCGCCGGTCACCGATGGCGACATGACGTTCTGGCATTGGGAGTCCCGCTTCGATACGCCCGCGGGACGCGATGCGGAGCTGGCGCGGATGGTCGGCGAGGACATCTATGAAGGCGGCTTCCGCGCCGTGCGCGCATTCATGGGGCTCACGCCACCGAGAGGCACATGATGCCGGTACGCGTCGAAACATTCGCCAGAATCGAAGAGGCCGCGCGCGCGCTTGCCGCGACTCGCAGTGCGCGTTTTCTGGGTGGCGGCACGATCGTGATGCGAAGCGTCAACGAGGGCGATCAGTCGTTCGATACCATCGTCCGCGCCACCGACCCGGCTTTCCGCGCGATCCGCAGCAGCGGCGACGGCTTCGTGCTCGGCGCTGGCGTCACCATGGCGATGATCGCGAGCAATCGCGATCTTGCGTTCCTGCATCCGGTGGCGCGAGCCGTCGGCGGACCGGCCGTGCGGACGATGGCGACAATCGGTGGCAATCTGTTCGCCGATGCGCCTTACGGCGACTTCGCAGCCGCATTGCTGGCGCTCGGCGCGCGCATCGATATCGCAGGTTCGGGGGGAGCCGGCACGACCATCGACGACCTGCTGCGCGACCGTGCGAGGTTTGGACAGTCGCTGGTCGCGTCGGTTTCGATCCCGCGACCGCGCGACCCGGACGCATTCCGCTTCCTCAAGGTCAGCCGCGTGAAGCCGAAGGGCGTGTCGGTGATGTCGATCGCGGCGCACCTGCCGCAATCCGGCGGTCGCATCCAGGGAGCGCGTATCGCCTACGGCGCGATGGGACCGGCGCCGCTTCGGGCGACGGCGGTCGAACGCGCGCTGGAAGGCCGGCCGCTCGATGCGGCAGCCATCGAACGGGCAGCCGCGGTGGCGACCGAGGGCATCGATCCGCCGACCGACGCCATCGCGTCGGGCTGGTATCGCCGCGAAGTGGCGGCTGTGCATCTGAAGCGCATGCTGGCGATGCAAGGGAGAGCGTGATGGCGCGCAAGCCGCTCGAGTTTCATCTCAACGGTGCGGAAAAGGCAGTGTTTGTCACAGAGGGGCAGAATCTGCTGGATGTCCTTCGCCGAGGTGTCGGCGATCTGACGCCAAAGTTCGGCTGCGGCCAGGGCACCTGTGGTACCTGCACGGTTCTTGTCGATGGCGAACCGTGTCTGTCATGTCTTGTGCTCGCCGAAACCGTTGCAGGTAGCCAGGTCACGACCGTGGCCGGTCTCGCCACCGGCAATAGCCTGCACCCGCTGCAGTCGGCATTCATGGAACACTTTGCCGCCCAATGCGGCTATTGCACGCCCGGCATGCTGATGGCCGCCAAGGCCCTGCTCGACCGCAACCCGGGCCCCTCGCGCGAGGAGGTGGTCGAGGCGATCTCCGGGAATATCTGCCGCTGTACCGGCTACGAGCCCATCATCGACGCCATTCTTGCCGCCGCACGCACCGGCGCCGCACGCCATTACGGATAGGGATGAAGCCGTGATCGAATTCCGCAAGGACCTGTTCGCCGACGAGCGCGACGACAATCTCAACGAGATCGGCAAGCCGACGCAGCGGCAGGACGCGCTCGGCCACGTCACAGGACGCTCGCCCTATTTCGACGATCATTTGTTCGACGGGCTGCTGCATATCAAATGCGTGCGGAGCCCGCATCATCATGCCCGCATCCGCCGCATCGACACAAGCGAGGCAGAGCGCATGCCAGGCGTGGTGCGCATCGTGCTGGGCAAAGACGTGCCGCGAAATCTCAACACTCTTCTGAGCCTGCTCGATTTCGGCCTGGACGACGAGCCGCTCATCTCGGACAAGAAGGTGAGCTACCGGGGCGAGCCGGTGGCGGCGGTCATTGCCGAGAGCGAGCGCATCGCGCTGGACGCGGTGGCGAAGGTTCGGGTTGACTGGGACGTGTTGCCACACGTGCTTGACGCCGAAGAGGCGATCAAGCCGGGTGCGCCGGCAGTCAACGAGGCCTATCCGAAGAATCTGTTCGTCTATCACGACAAGTACGATCACCAGAAGCTGCGGTTTGGCGATGTGGAGGCGGCCTTTTCCGGCGCCGATCATGTGCTCGAAGGCCGCTATCAGATGTCGCCGATCGAGCACGCCCCGACCGAACCGGCGGGCGCAATCGCGGCGCCTGAAACCAACGACCGCTTCGTCTGCTATACGGCGACGCAAGGATTGTTCTTTTCGCTCGGTACCGCGGCCAAGCTCCTGAACCTCGCATCCAACCGGTTGCATTTCATCGGTGGCACCGTAGGCGGCGGCTTCGGCGGCAAGGTCGACTCGCTGCACGAGCCGATGGCGATCCTCGGCGCGATGCTGACCGGTCGCCCCTGCAAGTATCAGTTCGGCCGCCAGGAGGAGATGCAGGCCGGGCCGCCCCGCGGCGCCGAACGCTGGTACATCAAGGACGGCGTGATGAGGGACGGGCGCATCGTCGCGCGCAAGTTCACCGGCTATTTCGACGGCGGCGCCTATACGCGGCTGACCAGCTACGCGGTGATCAAGGCGGTCGGCCACCTGCCCGGCCCTTACACCATCCCGAACGTGCATGCCGACGTCTATTGCGTCTACACCAACCGCACACCGGCCACCGCAATGCGCGGTTTCGGTATCACCGGGGTCGACTTCGCCATCGAAACCCATATGGACAAGGTGGCGCACCTCGTCGGCATGGATCCGATCGAATTACGCATCCTCAACGCCTATCGCGACGGCGACATGAAGGCGCACCGGCGGATCGCCAAGAACACCGCGGTGATCGAGTGCTGCCAGGTGGCGGCCGAAAAGGCCAAGTGGTCAATCAGCCCGACCGCGCGGGAGGCATCTTCGTTGCGCGGCGGTGGAGGTACGCGCGCCGAACTGCCGGCGCGTACAGCAACGGACGAGAACGGTCGCGTGACAGGAGGGCGCACCGGCAGTTATGCGCGCAAGACCAAGCGGCAGGAGCAACCTTCGGCACCGCATCCCACACCTGCGTTTACGCAACCCGTTGCGCCGACGCAGCAGCCATCCGCAGGCCAACCGGGGCCCACTCAACATCAGTCCCGGATTGGGGCGCGACCGGAGCCCCCTGCCCCGCCGTCCGCACCGTCCCCTCCGGCTGCTCCCGATCAACGCCGCACACCAATCCGCTTTTCATCCATCTCCGGACTGAGGAGGCGTTGATGGCCCTGCATCGCGGACGCGGCTTCGCTGCCATCAATTATCCGATCGGGATGAATCTCGGTGGCGATCCGAGCCAGGCACTGGTCCATTCCAATCCGGACGGCAAGTTCATGGTCGCGCTGTCATCCATCGATCTCGGCCAGGGCATGAAATCGGTGACGCGGCAGATCGCCGCCGAGACTCTCGGCATCCCGGTTGAGGACGTCTATGTCGATACTGCCGATTCCGATACCGGGCCGCATTGCATGGGCTCATTCGCCTCGCGCGGCACGCATCGCGTCGGCAATGCCGTCATCCAGGCCGCGCGAGAGGCACGCGCGGTGATGCTGGAAGCGGCCGCCGAGGAACTGGAGGTCGATGCCAGCGATCTCGTCACCGACGGCAAAGGCAAGATTCATGTCAAGGGCGCGCCGTCACGCTCGATCACCACCGCGGAAGCCTGCGGCGCGGCGCAGTTCAAGCAGGGACGCACGGTCTCGGGACGCGGCATCTTCCTCATTCCCATGTCCGAGGTCGATCCTGAAACCGGCGAGCAGACGCCAGTCTCCTGCTTTGCCCATGCAGCGATGATCGTCGAAGTCGAAGTCGATGACGAGACCGGCGAGGTCCGCGTCGTTGAGATGAACAGCGCCTATGAGCTCGGTCGCGCGCTGAATCCAAAGCTCGTCGAGCAGCAACTGATCGGCGGCGCGTGGATGGGGATGAGTCATGTGCTCTGGGAAACCACCGAGCCTTATTATCCCGATCGCAGCCACGCACCGACAGACTTCAACAATTACGTGATGCCGGGACCTGGCGACATCGCTCCGCACAACGTCGCGATTCTCGAACGTCCGGCGCCCGACGGACCATTCGGCGGCAAGGGACCTGGCGAAATGTGCGCCAACCCGGTCCTCCCGGCCGTCGCCAATGCGGTGTTCAACGCGGTCGGCGTGCGCATCGACGAGTTGCCGATCACGCCCGAAAAGGTTCTTCGCGGCATCAGAAGCAATGGCGGCGCGCGGCCGCAGACGAAGCGGTAGCAATAGTGGCAATCAGGCGTTCCATCGTTGGTATCGACAGCCCGGACCGGCTGGCCTCAGCCTTGCGCGACGCCCAATATCTCGCCGATGAGGGCCTCGCGACCGCGGCCTATCTGGCGCTCGCGCTGGGCAAGCCGCTGCTTCTGGAAGGGGCGCCGGGCGTCGGCAAGACCGAGGGCGCGAAGGCGCTCGCCTCCGTGCTCGGGCGCCAGCTCTTGCGGCTGCAATGCTATGAGGGAATCGACGCGGCGCACGCGCTCTACGAATGGAATTATCCGCGCCAGATGCTCTCGATCCGTCAGGCCGGAGACGCATACATCAACATCTACGCCGACGAGTTCCTGGTCGCGCGGCCGATGCTGGAAGCGCTGCGGCATCCGCGCGACACCGTGCTGCTGATCGACGAGATCGACCGCGCCGACCATGAGTTCGAAGCCTTCCTGCTGGAATTTCTCTCCGACTTCTCGATCTCGATTCCGGAACGCGGCACGATCCGCGCCGAAGAACATCCGGTCGTGGTCCTGACCTCCAACCGGACCCGCGAACTGCACGAGGCGCTGCGGCGACGCTGCGTCTATCACTGGATCTCCTATCCCGATCCGGCGCTCGAAGCGCAGATCGTGATGATGCGCGCAAGTCAGGTGGCGCGCGACACGGCCAATCGCGTGGTTGCGGCGGTCGGAGCGTTGCGGCGCGAGCCGCTGGCCAAGCCGCCGGGCGTCGCCGAAACGGTGGAGTGGGCCGAAGCAGCGACCTTGCTCAACGAACAGGGCGCGCCATGGCCGGCCGCCTTCAAGCGCGCCATCGGCGTGGCGCTGAAGGATCAGGACGATATCGCCTTCATGGCGCCGCGGCTCGATGGCATGCTGCAGGAGGCCGCTGCATGAACGCGAGCCCGCTTCCCCGCCCTCTCCTACCGTTCATGGACTTTGCCGCATCGCTGCGGGCCAACGACTTTTCGTTGGCGCCGGAACAGACCGAGAGCTTTGTTGCCGGTGTCGGCCTGCTCGGCCCGCGCTCAATCAGCGACGTGCATCGCGCGGCGATCGCCACGCTCGCGCCGCCACCGGAGCGTCGCGACGAATTCGACGCACTCTTCCGTTTGGTGTTTCTCGGACAGACTGTTGCCGCGCCTGCGGCGGCAAAGGCCGACGACGACGATGAGATACAGGCCTTCGACGACCGCGATGGCGGCAATGAGCCGCCTGAAAGCGCCGAGCCCGAACAGTCCGGGAGCGCGCCGACCGGCGCGGAACGGCTGTTCGCGCGCCATTTCGGCGAAGCGACGGAGAATGAGATCCTGCGCCGGTTCCAGCGCGCGGCGCCAGTCGCTTTGCCGCAGCGCCGTTCGCGCCGTCTCATTAGTTCAAAGGCTCGCGGACAGCTCGATATGCGCCGTGCGTTGCGCGAGGCGGTACGGCGGGATGGGGAGGTGGTCCGCCTTCCTGTCTTGCAGCGACGCCCGGTGCAACGTCGTGTTCTGCTGCTGATCGATGTGTCCGGCTCGATGAAGGATCGCACCGACGCGCAACTACGCTTCGCGCACGCGCTGGCGCGCGCCACGAGCCGGCTGGAGGTCTTCACGCTCGGAACGCGACTTACGCGCATCACCCGAGCCATGAAAAGAAGCAGCCGTGACCAGGCCCTCGCCATGGCCTCGACTCTGGTCGCGGATTGGGATGGCGGCACACGGCTGGGCGATGCGCTGCAGGCCTTTCTTGCGGTGCCGCGATTTGCCGGCTTCGCACGCGGCGCGTTTTGCATCGTGCTCTCGGACGGTCTGGAGCGCGGCGACCCGTCTGCGATGACGGACGCAGTGGCGCGGATGTCGCAGCTCGCCTGGGCGATTGCGTGGCTGACGCCACTCGCGGGCGACGACGGATATGCGGTCGAAACATCGGCGCTCAAGGCGGCGCTGCCCTATCTCGACCGCCTGGGCAACGCATCAAGTCCGGAGCGCCTCTGCGGGGAAATTCTGCGTTTCCAGCGCAAGGCGGGTTGACAAAGATATCTGCGAAGCGGGCTTACCGCTCCAGAACAGGCAAGTGGGAGGGACGGAAATGCCGCTCGAGATCAAGGTTCTGGACTATGGCGACATCGAGCTTGAGTCGAGCTTTCTGGTGCTTGGCCGCGGCTGCGGGCGCGTCAAGCGAGTCTATACCTACGGGTTCCTGATCCTCGGCGGTCAATATCCAATCGTAGTGGACACCGGCTATCGCGACAATGCGATCATGGAATCGCTTGGCATGCGCGGGCTGCAATTTCACGAGAACATGATCGAGAACCAACTCGCACGCCATGGCGTGAGAATGGGCGACGTTCGTTTCGTCTGCCATACCCACCTGCATATCGACCATGCCGGCAAGGACGATCATTTCCCGATGAACACCACGGTCGTGCTCAACCGGCGCGAGATGGAATGCTCGGTCTCCGGCCTGATGCATCCACAATATCCGAAGCCTGATATCATGCATCTGGTCGAGCGGCTGCATACGCCGGGCGCGCTGCGCTTCGAGGACCTCGAATTGTCCGGCCCGATCGAACTGATGCCCGGCGTCGTGCTGGAAGCCGCGAACGCGCACACCGACGGCTCGATGAACGTGCATGTCGAGACCGCCGAGGGCCGTGCCACGATCTGCGGCGACGTGATCTACGACTTTCAGGACCAGATCATCGAGCCCTATCACATCACCTTCGCGAGCGAAGTGCAGGTGACCGGCAACCATATCGGCTCGAAGCGGGGCGAGAAGGCGGCAATCAAGAAGCTGCTCAATTCGTCGAAATTCCTGCTTCCCGTCCATGACAAGCCGGCCAAGGTCGAGCAGGGCCAGATCGTCGGACGCCTCGACATGGCGGTCCCCGGACCGATCTCGCAGACCGTGCACCGGCGCAACTGGTTCCCGGCCTGAACGCGACAATTCGGGAGGTTCGAGCGATGACACACGAGGCACTGCGCCCGGAATTTCGCAGGCTGATCGACGAGCACGCGCCGGTGCGCCAGCTCGGCACCGGCTTCACCTTCACCGAAGGGCCGATCTGGCATCCGGCCGACCAGTATCTCTTGTTTTCCGACATGCCCGGCGATGTCCGGCGGCGCTGGGACAAGTCGGGCGTGCGTGAGATCACGCGGCCGTCGAACAAGGGCAACGGACTGACCTATGATCCCGATCTGAACCTGATCATTTGCGAGCATGCGACATCCTCCTTGGTGCGCCTGCGGCCGGACGGCCGGCGCGAGGTGCTCGCCTCGCATTTCGAAGGCCGCGAGCTCAACAGCCCGAACGACGTCTGCGTGCGCTCGGACGGCTCGATCTATTTTTCCGATCCCTTCTACGGCCGTGTGCCGCATTACGGGGTCGAGCGGCCGCGTCAGCTCGGCTGGCAGGGTGTGTTCCGGCTGCGCCCCGGTCAGGTCGGCGGCGACCCGCAGCTGCTCGTAGAACGCTATCTGTTCTCGATGCCAAACGGGCTGTGCTTCTCGCCCGACGAAACGCGGCTGTATGTCAACGACACCGAGCAATGCAACATCAGGGTCTTCGACGTGAAGAACGACGGCACCCTTGGCAACGGCCGCCTGTTCGCGTCGGGGATCCGGGACATGCTCAAGCCCGGCGTACCGGACGGGATGAAGTGCGATGCAGAAGGCAATGTCTGGCTCACGGCGCCGGGCGGTCTGTGGGTCTACAATGCTGCGGGGCAGTTGATCGGCAAGGTGTCCATTCCGGAGTTGCCGGCAGCAAACCTGCATTGGGGCGGCAGCGACTGGCGCACGCTGTTCGTGTGCGCCTGCACGTCGCTTTATGCCGTCGAGACCAAGGTCGGACCGCGCAACGAGCCGTTCATGCGGGCGCAGGCCATACCGACACGCCAGGTTTCGGATAGGAACGCAACACCGCGCAACGGCAACGATTCGCTCACGCTCGAGCCTTCGCGCTGCGCGCTCGTCATTCAGGACATGCAGAACGATGTGGTGATGGACGGCGGCGCATTTGCGAGCTCCGGATCACCGCAACATTGCCGCGAACAGAATGCCATCGAGAATGTCAAACGGCTCGCGGAGCGCTGCCGCGCGCTGGGCATTCCGGTAATCCATGTCTGGTTCCAGGTACCGGATGGCGCGCGGGGGATGACGCAGAACGCGCCTCTGTTCGAGGGCGTGCTGGACGCGCGCGCGATGGTGGCCGGGACCTGGGGGGCCGAGCCTGTGCCAGGCCTGGAAGCCAAGCCCGGCGACCACGTTGTCTCGAAGATGCGCATGAGCGCCTGGGAGGGCACCAATCTCGAAACCATCCTCAAGGCGGAGGGGCGCGACGTCATCATAGAGACCGGCGCCTGGACCAACATGTCGATCGAGCACACCGCACGCACCGGCGCGGACAAGGGCTACGTGATGGTGATCCCTGAGGACGGCTGCTCAACCATGAACGCCGACTGGCATCGCGCCTCGATCGACTATGCAATGCGGAATGTCGCCGCGGTCACGACCACTGCCGAAGTGCTGCGGGCGCTGGACCGCCGCTGAAAGTCTTGACCGTCAGCATTCAATAGGTCGACCGTCCTCCCGAGAGGTCGAACACCGCGCCGGTGCTGAAGGAACATTCCTCCGAGCATAGCCAGGCCACCATCGCGGCCACCTCCTCGACCAGCCCGAACCGCCCCATCGGAATCTTGGAGAGCATGAAATCGATATGCGACTTCGTCATCTGCGCGAAGATCGGCGTTTCAACGGCGGCCGGTGTGACGCAATTTACGCGAATGTTGGTGTCGGCCAACTCCTTGCCCAGCGACTTCGTCATCGCGATCAATCCGGCCTTGCTTGCGCTGTAGGCGGAGGCGTTCGGGTTGCCGTCCTTCCCGGCAACGGACGCGATATTCACGATCCGTCCGTAACCGCGCGCACGCATCGAAGGCACGACGGCTTTCGAGCAGAGGAACGGTCCATCCAGATTCACTGCCATCACGCCGCGCCAGTCATCGAGCGGATAGTCCCACAGCTTCACATTGGGGCCGGTAATGCCGGCATTGTTGACGAGAATGTCGATACTGGACAATCTTTGCTCGGTCTCGACCAGTGCGCGCTCCACGGACTGCGGCTCGCGCACATCGACTTGAATGAGTTCGACCCGGTCCGGATTGGCTGTTTCTGAGCTCAATGACGGACTAAGGTCCCAGATCGCTACGCGGGCGCCGGATGCGAGCAGGCGCTGCGAGATGGCGAAGCCCAGTCCGGACGCACCGCCGGTCACAACCGCGGTCCGGCCTTCCAGATCGATCGTGTTCATCCTGCAATCCGGCTCATGTCCCCTGATCGTTATTGTAGCGATCCCGGCGGGATTTTGCAGTACTTGCGAGATGCAGAGCGGACGGACTGAAACCTGGCCCGAGCTGGCATGATGGCATGCAATCAGGCAGCCAAACAGTTTAAGACCAGTATCCGAACGGCGAACAAAAACTCGCATTATTCAACTTGCGAGCCGCGCCTATCGGATTTTGCCTCATGCTGCGCCACGGGCTTGCTGGTCACTTCCGGATTTTCGATTCATACAGCTTCGCTTCTGAGTTGTTCGCGATGCTTACACCTCGACCTCGCTCGCTTTGCTTTCGGTCAGATAAGCGACCACGCGTTCGCGAAAAAGGATTGTGTGTTGACGTGCGAGCTTTTCGGCTGTTTCAGCATCGCGCGCCCGGATCGCCTGGGCCATCGCAGCATGCTCCGCGTCAACGCGTGCATAATATTCCTTGTAGGTCTTGCTGTGCAGCGGGGCGGCCGCATAGGCCGCGCGCGCCAAACGCATACTCGCATTGAGCAGGCTTTCGTACCAGCTTTCCAGATGCTGATTTCCGCAGGCGCGGCCGATCGCAGTGTGAAATTGCTTGTTCGCCTCGCTCATTCCGGCGGCGTCGTTTTCCCGTACCCTGCGGGAAAACTCGTCGCACCGCGCTTCGATCTCGGCAAGGTCGACGGCCGTGCGCCGGATCGCCGCCCATTTGGTAACGGCGCGTTGGGCCAGATCGAGTGCCTCGAGAATGACCGGCACGTCCCTCGCATCCAGCGACACCACGCGAGGACCCTTGTTTGGCAGCAACTCCACCAATCCCTCGGAAGCAAGTCGGATCAGCGCCTCTCGAATTGGGGTGCGAGAGACCTTGAACTCCTTGACCAAAGTGAGTTCGTCGATATCGGCGTGCGGCGGCAATTCGAGACTGAGAATCCGCTCGCGCAGACTTTCGAACACCGTACTCGCGCCGGTGCCGCGAGGGCGCCCGACGCCAGCCCGCTTAGGCTGCTTTTTTCCGGCCGCGCGTGCGGCGGCAAGCCTGGTCACGTTCATATCGGCCGTTCCGGCATCCTGGATGGAATGCGGACAAAACGATTCGCCCGCAGCTCATTCCATAGCATCCCGGCGGCTCCGCAACCAAATCGCAACCCGGCAGCGCGTTCAGGGTCCCGCGCGCAGGCGCTCCGCCAGTTTGCCCTTCACGATCTTGCGGGTCGGCGTCATCGGCATTTCGTCGATGATCTCGATATGCTCGGGCCATCGCATTTTGGCGACACCGTGATCGCTCAGGTAGGCATTGACCTCCGCCAGCGTAATCGAACAGCCGGATTGCGGAACCACGAACAGGCAGGCGCGCTCGCCATAGACATCGTCGGGCATGGGCACCACGGCGGATTGCAGCACTTTCTCGTGAGAATCGACGAGATTTTCGATATCCGTCGGGTTGATCTTGATGCCGCCGCGGTTGATCAGATCCTTAACGCGCCCGCAGATTGCGATGTTGCCATCCACGTCGATGGTCGCGAGATCCCCGGTTCGAAACCAGCCATCCGCCGTGAACGATGCCTGATTGGCAACCTCATTGTCGTGGTATCCGGGCAGCAGCGAATAGCCGGACAGTTGCAATTCGCCTTCCGCACCGGCCGCCAGCACATTGCCGTCGAGATCGGCTACCCGCGCTTCGATGCCGCGCGTCGCGCGCCCGACCGAGTAATGGCGCACCTCCGGACCGGCATCGATCGGGGTCTGTGCCACAAGAACGCATTCGGTCATCCCGAACAGGCCACCGGCGCGTCCGTTGGGCATCCGATCCTCGAACGCCTTTGCGACTTCGGGCGGACAGACCGATCCCGCAATGACAACCTCGCGGATGCTCGACAGATCGACACCGTCCAGCAATCCGCCCTTCAGCGCCGCAGCGACATGAGCGGGCGCGGTAAAGATCACGCTCGGCTTTCCCTCTGCGATGGTTCGCACATATTCGTGCGGAGTGTAGAGAGGCAGCAGTACGATGGGCGCCCCGTGATATATCGCATTCGCGACGCAGCACAGGCCGAAGACGTGCGTGAAGGGTGGCGCGATCATTACCTTGTCTTGCGGGGTGAGCCGGATGGTCTCGCTATAGATCCGCGCATTCGCGGTAATCGTTTCCGAAGTGCGGATCACGCCTTTCGGCGAGGCCGAAGTGCCCGACGTGAAGCACAGCAGCGCCGGATCGCAAGCTGCCACCGTGTAGGGAATCGGAGCTTCGATCGCGTCCGACATCATCTTTTGCATGGAGTGGCATTGTGGAGGCGCGTCACCGGTTGCGACGATCACATGCTTAAGCGTTGGCACCTCGCTCATGAGGCCGCGCATGGTCGATGGCGCATCGTACTTATCGTTGGCGGCGCCACAGATGACGGCAGCCGCCGAAGCGAATTGCATCAGTGGGCGCATTTCGGCCGCCCTGTAAGGCATGTGCAAGGTACACAGAATGCCCCCCATCATGTTCACGCCGAAATACGCGATCAGAAATTCGGGCTGGCTGGGCAACTGGATCGCGACGGTGTCGCCTTTTTTCAGACCGAGTGCGACCAGCGCATTGGCGAAGCGGCGCGCCTGGGACAAGGTCTCGCCGTAGGAAAGTGCGGTTCCGCCCGGAACCAGCATGGCGATGCTCTCGGCGCGCTCCCTCGCGTATTTCTCGACATAATCGACCAGCCTGTCGTCGTTCCAATGGCCTTCTTCGCGGAACTTGCGGCGCAGCGACTCGGCATGAGGACGATATTGAAGGGCTGACATGTTCGACCCCTTACGTTAAAGGCTCGCGATAAAGCGTTCGACTGCCGTAACGCATTCCGCGGGGCGCTCGATCTGAAGAAAATGCGTGGAGTCGGCCACGGCCTCGAAGCCGAATCCGCCGTCCTGTGCTATGCGGCACGCGACCGTCGCCAGACACTGGTTCTCGTCAGACGAAGGATTGCCGGCGACGACATGCACGGGCAGCGATGCCGCGCCGACTCTTCCCCAGGCATCGCCGAGATTGCGCAGGCGGAAGGTCTCGGATTCGAATTCGCGCGCGCAGGCAAGATCGTACCGCCCGCTCTGCGCATTGCGGCGCAGGGTGGCCGCAGACAATCGCTGCAGATCCTGCGGATCAATCCTCTTGAACGAAGGCCGGCTGCCGAAGCTCGTCGCCAGGCGCTCCGGGCTTTCGAACGACACGCGCCGGCGGGCCGCGCCTTCAGCAAGATCGCGATGCAGCGAGAAAAACGGTTCAAAATCCTCATGCTCCGGCCGCGGCGGAACGGGGGGCTCGAAGGCGACGATGCCGCGCCAGGTCGTCGGGTATTCGGACGCATGGATCAGCGCGGTCAGCGCACTCATCGAGTGAAATATCCCGACGGCTTCGGCAGGACCGAGCTCGCACTGAATTGCCGTGGTGACCACATCGAAATCGCGAATGAATTGTGGCCAGTTCTGCAGCGGCTCTCGGTATGCGGTGCTCAGGCCATGATGGCGGAAGTCGAACATCACAACTTCATAGCGGCCGGTCAGACGCTGCCAGAAGGTTTCGTAGGCATCGATCGCCAGACCGTTGCCATGGCTGAGGACCAGACGTGGACCCTTGCCATAGACACGTGCCACGACCTCGGCGCCGTCCTCGAGCGCAATCACGAAGCGACGGCGAGGCGCCGCTGCTTCGATCTTCATCTCCGTTGCACTCGGCAAGGTCATGGGTCCGCGCTGTCTATTCGGCCATCCGGTAGTGCGGATAATTTTTCCGCACGAAATCCGGAGTGAATTTCCCCATCAGCAAGTCATGTGCCAGCGCTTCGCGGGAGCGCTCGGCAGCGCGCCCATAGCCTCCGGCGCCCGGCGTCTCGACAACGATACTTTCGCCCGCACGCACGGTGACATCGTTGACCTTGCCCGGGAGCTTTGTCGCCTCGCCCCGCGCATCGATTTTCAAAAATTGACCCGATGCTCCATCGCCCGCATCGAAAATTCCCCAAGGCCTGCGCAAAAAGCGTTCACCGGCCCCATTGAAAGTGCAATCGTGCCCGACAGGGCGAATAATGCGCCGCAAACCGAGACCGCCGCGATAGCGACCGGCGCCGCCCGAGTCGGGTATGAGCTCATAAGCTTCGACCTCGAGCGGAAACTCCATCTCGATCGCTTCAACCGGAAGATTCGACGTGTTGGTGATGTGGACCTGAACGCCGTCCGTGCCGTCATGCGAGGCGCGGCCGCCGAAGCCGCCACCAAGCGTTTCGATATATACGTAATCGCGAAGCGTCCGCGGATCCTTGCCGGCAAACACCGCAGTGGTGTTGGCGCCGTTGGCGGCGCCGACCACTTCCTGCGGCAGAGCTTCGGCCAACGCGCCGATCACCACGTCCACGACACGCTGGCAGGTATGGGCGCGGCCTGCGACCGGGGCCGGAAACACTGCATCCAGAACGCTGCCCTCCGGAATGCGGATGTTCACAACGTTGAGAACGCCCTGGTTATTCGGGACCTCGGGATCGAGCAGCGCCTTCAGGGAATAATAGACCGCGGCCTCGGTGGCATTGCGCGTCGCATTGATGTTGCCCTTCACCTGAGGCGACGTGCCGGCAAAGTCGAAAAGGATGATCTCACCCTTGACCGTCACCGACAGGCGAATCGGGATGTCCTTGGTGCCGAGGCCGTCATCGTCCATGAAGTCCTCGAAGCGGTACACCCCGTCCGAAAGCGACCTGATGGCCTTGCGTAGCCGCATTTCTGTGCGCGCGATGATGTTGTCAAAGCTCGCCACGACCTGGGCAAGCCCATGCTTGCGGCACAATTCCTGAATCCTCCTTTCGCCGAGCCGGCACGACGCCACTTGCGCAAAATAGTCACCGCGGCGTTCGTCCGGCATGCGGACATTGAGCAGGATCATGCGGAACAAATCCTGATTGAGTTCCCCGTGCGCGAACAGCCGGATCACCGGGATACGCAGACCCTCCTGAAATATCTCCGAAAGCCCGCCCGCCATGCTGCCCGGCGCCGAGCCGCCCACATCGGCGTGATGCGCGATATTGCACATGAAGCCAATCAACTCGTCGTCGATGAAGACCGGCAGGGCCATGCCGATATCCGGCAGATGCGTTCCACCGGCCGCATGCGGGTCGTTGGCGATGAAGATGTCGCCACTGCGGATATCGGCGCCGTATTGTGCGCGCAGATGGCGTATCATGCCGCTCATTGAGGCAATGTGAATTGGCAGCGATGCAGCGGCCTGTACAATCAATCGGCCCTTGATGTCGAGGAACGCGGTCGAATGGTCGCGTCGTTCCTTGATATTGGTCGAATAGGCGCTGCGCATCAGCGCGATGAAGGTCTCGTCCGCAATCGAACGCAGGGCGTTGGACAAAATCTCAAGCTTGATCAGATCGAGAGCGGGAACGGATGTAGCGATATTCATTGCTGGACCCGCACGATCAAGTTGAGGCTGTCATCTACGCTGACCGCGTCGCCAGGGAAAACCAGGGTTGTGCTGTCGAATTGCGAGACAATCGCCGGCCCCTGGAAGGTGAAACCGGGCGTGAAGGTCGCCCGGTCATAGATTGGCGTGTCGAGGGCCTGGGTCTCTGTGAAATACACCTCCTGCCGCCCGATGATCTGCGGCTTGTCGCTCGACCGGACTTCGCTGCCGATCCGGACCGGACTCAGCGCACAGCCAGCCGACAAACGCACATTGACGATCTCGATCTGTGCATCGGCATTATGGAAGCCGTACGCCTTGTCATGCGCCTGAAAGAAAAGGGCGCGCAGCGCATCGCGATCGGGAAGCCTCAGGTCTCGGCCGCGCTGAAAATGGCCGACTTGAACCGGGAGTTCGAAATTCTGTCCGACAAAGCGCATGTCGAGCGTCACTTCGTCATAACGGCTGTCATTGTCGACACCCTCGCGGACCGCCCATGCGCCGGCATCGGCGGCGAGTTCGCCGACACAGGCACGCACCTCTGCGAGACCCTGCTCATCGAGAACGACGCGCATGGTGCGAACGAAATCCTCCTTCAGGTCGGAGACCAGCAACCCGAGCGCACAGAGAATGCCGGGTGCCGGCGGCACCACGATCTCTTCCATTCCGAGACTGCGGGCAACTTCGGCAGCGTGCAACGGTCCGGCTCCGCCGAACGGCATCAGACCGAAATCTCGAGGATCGTTTCCGCGCTCGACCGATACGGCGCGGATCGCGCCGACCATGTTGGCGGTAACAATGCCCAGAACGCCAAGCGCCGTGTGCTCGATGCTCATGCCCAGACGTTCGGCGAGCGGGGCGAAGACTTGCCGCGCGGCCGCGATATCCATCGTCATTCGTCCGCCGATGAGGCCGCCGGGCGCAAGGCGTCCGAGAATGCAATTGGCATCGCTCACGGTCGGGCGGTCGCCACCATGACCGTAACAGGCCGGTCCGGGAACGGCGCCGGCGCTGATCGGTCCTACCTTCATCAGCCCGTCGCGGTCGAACCACGCCACCGAGCCGCCGCCGGCGCCGATGGTGTTGATGTCGACCATCGGCAAGCGTATCGGAAAGCCGGCGACGTCGCGTTCATGGCTGATCGGCAAGGTGTAATCGCGGATCAGGCACACATCGGTGCTGGTGCCGCCCATATCGAAGGTGATGATATTCGGCCGGCTGGCGGTACGTCCAACATGCACGGCGCCGACGACACCCGCCGCCGGCCCCGACAGCGCCGTGCGCACCGGCAATGCCCGCGCGCGCTGCACCGACATCAGACCTCCACTGGACTGATAGATGCCGACGGCGGCATTTCTGTAGACCTTGCCGAGTTCGGCCCCGACCTCGGTGATATAGGCATCCATCACCGGCTGCAGGTAGGCGTTGAGCACCGTAGTCGAAAAGCGTTCGAATTCGCGAAATTCCGGCTGGACGTCGGAAGAAAGCGAGATGTAAATCTGCGGCAGTGCCTTGGCGAGAACCTCGCGCACGTCGCGCTCGTGTTTCGGATTGAGGAAGGCGAACAGAAATGCGACCGCGCAGGATTGCGCGTCGGAGCGCGCGATCTGCGATATCGCCTCCTGCAGCGACGGCATCGAGAGAGGTCGACGTACCTCGCCGCGCGGGCCGACCCGTTCGGCCACCTCGTAACGCCAGGCGCGGTCGACCAGCGCCCGAGGATTATCCTGTTGAAGACTGAAGAGATGCGGGCGGGTCTGGCGGCCGATTTCGAGAAGATCCCGGAATCCCTCGGTAGTGAGCAAGGCCACCCGCCCCCCGCGCCGTTGAATCAGGGCGTTGGTGGCGACCGTAGTACCGTGACAGATACGACTGACGAGATCCGGGTCGATATCGAAGGCCGCGCACATTTCCTGCATGCCTTCGACAATGGCGGCTGCCGGATTTTGCGGCGTGGAAGGCCTTTTGTAGACACGAATTCCGCCGTCCGCGAGGCTTAGCGCGAAAAAGTCCGTGAAAGTGCCACCGACGTCGACGCCTATGATCCAAGACACGCTGAGAAACCTCTGTTGCGTTAATTAAATACAGCATGTATCAAACTAAGATGCAAGCTGCAGCCCGCGGTTCGAGAGCGGGCCTTGACAAGAGCATAATAAGATACTCACTGTATTTAACTCATTGGAACAGGCCTCAAAGTGGTGAAACTGCCGGAAAAACAGGCGCGTTACGTTGGCCGTTCCGTCCTGCGGGTCGAAGATCCACCGCTGTTGAAGGGACAAGGGCGCTTCGTCGACGATCTGCCCGTCCGCAAAGATACGTTGATCATCGCGATCCTGCGCTCGCCCCACGCACATGCGCGCATCCGCTCCATCGATGTCTCCGAAGCGCTCCGCCAGCCGGGCGTACATGCCGTGATCACCGGCAAGGAGGTCTGGGAACTAACCACCACGCTGATCGTCGGATTCGAAAATCCGATGGATTACCGCTGCATCGCCAACGACAAGGTCCGCTTCGTGGGCGAACCGGTCGCGGTCGTCTGCGCAATCGACCGATACAAGGCAGAAGATGCCCTGGAATACATCAAGGTCGATTACGAGTTGCTGCCGGCGGTCGTCGACACGCTGGATGCCACCGCCCAAAGCGCGCCGATCCTGCACGAAAACGCTTCGTCAAATGTCGTTTCGCGACGCCTTTTCAAGCACGGCCATACCCAGGAGGCATTTGCCGCAGCGGAACGAACCTGCGAACTGACCATTACCTATCCGCGAAACTCGATACCACCGATGGAGACTTATGCCATCGTCGCCGAATACCTCCCGGACAGCGATTCCTACGATGTATTGTCAAATTTCCAGGGCCCGTTCTCGCTGCACACCGTGATGGCGATCGCGCTCAAGGTGAAGTCCAGCAAGCTTCGCCACCGCAGTCCACCAAATTCGGGCGGCAGCTTTGGCGTCAAGCTGGCGATGTTTCCCTATATCGTGCTGTTATGCGTGTGTTCGCGGCTCGCGGGCCGGCCCGTCAAATGGATCGAAGACCGCCTCGAGCATCTGTCGGCCGCAAGCTCGGCGCCCAACCGAGTGACAAAAATCGAAGCCGCGTATTCTTCCGATGGAATCGTAAGCGCGCTGCGTCTGGAGCATTGGGACGATCACGGCGCCTATCTGCGGGCGCCGATGCCGGCACCGATCTATCGCATGCACGGCCTGTCGACCAATTGCTATGGCATTCGCAATGTGGACGTCATCAACAATATCGTGATGACGAACAAATGTCCGACCGGCGCCGTGCGGGGCTTCGGCGGTCCGCAGCTTTATTTCGCAATCGAACGCATGATGCAGAAGATCGCAACCGAGTTGAACATTGACCCCCTCGAATTGATGCAGCGCAATCTGATCCCAAGCGACTCCTTCCCCTACCGCGCACCGGCAGGAGCGCTGATCGATTCCGGCAATTTCCAGCAGACCATCGACGATTGCGTCGCCGACGGACAACTCGAGGAACTGAAACGGCGGCGCGATGCCGCGCGCAAGGATGGCCGCCTCTACGGCATCGGCTATGCCGCGGCCGTCGAGCCGAGCCAATCGAATATGGGCTACATCTCCACCTTGAAAAGCATGGCGGAGCGTGAAAGGGCCGGCCCCAAGGACGGTGCCGTAGCTTCCGCGACCGTGGTTGTGGACGCTCTCGGATCGGTCAGCGTGGTTGGCGATTCCACGCCGCAGGGTCAGGGCCACCAGACCGCAATCGCGCAGATCGTGGCGGACGAACTCGGCCTGAAAATCGAGGATATCGCCGTCAATCTCGAACTCGATACTCAGAAGGACAATTGGTCTCTCGCCGCCGGCAATTATTCATGCCGTTTCGCGCCTGCCGCAACGAGCTCGATTGTGATCGCGGCGCGCCAGGTTCGCGACAAGATGGCGCGCATCGCGAGTCAGACGCTGAACACGGCACCCGAGGACCTGGTCTTCGAGGATGGCTATATCCGCTCGCGCTCAAATCCGGAGAACAAGCTTGAATTCCGGCGTGTCGGAGGACTTGCGCATTGGTCGCCGTCGAGTCTTCCCGACGGCATGACACCCGGCATCCGCGAAGCCGTGCAATGGAGCGCCCCGGAACTCACGCCGACCACCGCAAATGACGAGATCAACACGTCGCTCGCCTACGGCTTCGCATTTGACTTCTGCGGAATCGAGATCGACCGCGACACCGGTCAGGTGCGGATCGACAAATACGTGACGACGCATGACTGCGGCACCATCCTCAATCCCGGCCTCGCCGAAGGGCAGATGCGCGGATCATTCGCCGCCGGCCTGAGCGCTACGCTTTACGAGTGCTTTTCCTACGGCAAGGACGGCGCATTGCTGAGCGGAACGTTCGCCGATTATCTCGTTGGCACAGCGCACGAGATTCCCGACGCTCATCTCGTTCATGCAAGGCCGTCGCCCTCTCCCTTCACCCGCCTGGGCGCCAAGGGCATCGGCGAAGGCAATCAGTACACCACGCCGGTTTGCGTGGCGAATGCCGTCGCCGATGCAATCGGCCGCGAGGACATCACGTTGCCGCTGGTCCCCGCCAAGGTATTCGAATGGATCAGCGGCGAGGAGCCCGCGCGCCCAGCGAGCCATGAATTGCCCGGATCGGGCAACGGTCTTTCGGGACACGACACGGCATTCTTCCCGGCAAGCCCCGAGGCCGTCTGGAAGACGCTGCTTGACCCGGCGAAAATGGCGAAAGCCATTCCCGGATGCGAAGCGCTGTCCGTGATCGGCAGGAACAATTACATCGGCAAATTGCGGATCGGCGTCGGTCCGGTGCGCGGGGTATTCGACGCAAGGGTTCGTCTGACCGATCTCGAGGAGCCGAAATCGATCACGATGAACGGCGATCTGGTCGGCTCGCTCGGTTCCTCGCAGGGCCGCGCGCTCATTCAGCTCAGACCGGAGAATGGCGGTACCCGCCTGAGCTATGACTTCGAAATCCATCTCGCCGGCAAGATTGCCGCGGTCGGCGGACGCATGCTCTCCGGTGCCGCAAAGATGCTGATCGCACAGTTCATAAAGGCGCTGCTCGTGCAAGTGTCACCTGAGTCTGCCGCAGCGTCCGCGCCGGAGCGGAGATCGCTATGGTCCGTGCTCAAGAACAAGCTGAGTGACCGCCCGTGAAGCCCGCTGCTTTCGATTATGTTGTGGCTGAAAGCCTGCAGGAGGCGTTGGCAGCGCTTTCGGATGCTGGCGAAGGCGGCCGGGTCATCGCCGGCGGCCAGTCGCTTATGGCGATCCTCAACATGCGGCTCGCGCGGCCCGATGTCCTTGTGGACATCAGCCGGATTGAAGGCCTGAATGAAATCCGGCACAATCGCGACTTCGTCGAGGTCGGTGCCGCAGTCACGCAGGCACAATTGCTGGATTGGCCGCACCTCGAAGCTACCTTGCCGCTTTTGGCCAAAGCACTGCCCCATGTCGGTCATATCCAGACGCGAAATCGCGGCACGATCTGCGGCTCGCTGTGCCACGCCGATCCGAGTTCGGAAATTCCGCTTGTGCTCGCATTGCTCAGCGGCGACATCGTCCTGCAAAGCAGATCAGGCATCCGGACCCTGCAGGCTTCGTCGTTCCAGGTCGGTATGCTGACCACTGCGAAGCGCCACGATGAGATCGCCATAGCAGCACGCTTTCCGGTGCGCCGACCCGGCCATGGATACGCCTTCGCCGAATTCAACCGACGGCACGGCGATTTTGCCATCGTCGCGCTGGCAGCGATCGCCGACGGGAAATCGGTGCGGCTGGGGGTCGGCGGCGTCGCCGATGTACCGACCTGTCGCGATTTTGCGTCCCTGTCCGGTGAGCCGCTTGACGCCGCGCTGAACGATTTTGCCTGGGAGTGCGGCGGCTATGACGACATTCATGCCACCTCAAGACACCGCCGCGAGTTGGTGAGGCGTCTGGGTCGCAAGGTCATCGAGGAGGCTGTTCGATGCCGCGCATGAATCGTGACAAGAAGCACGTCGTTACGCTGACCCTGAACAGTCGCGAGGTCAGCGGCATCGCCGAACCGCGGACTTTGTTGGTGGACTTCATCCGGCACGAGATTGGCGCGACCGGCACTCACGTCGGCTGCGAGCATGGAATCTGCGGCGCCTGCAATATCATGCTTGACGGCCATGTCGTGCGCGCCTGCCTGATGCTCGCTGTTCAGGCCGATGGTCGCCGCATCGATACGGTCGAAAGCCTGGCCGACAAGAGCGGCGCGCTGAACCCGCTGCAAGAAGCCTTCCATCGCAATTTCGCACTGCAATGCGGCTTCTGCACACCGGGCATGCTGATGACCCTGACTGAGCTGGAACGGCATGGCGGACCTTATACCGAAGAACAGGTCCGCGAGGCGCTCAGCGGCAACATCTGCCGCTGCACCGGCTATACGGAGATCGTGCGCGCGGCGATGGAGGTCCTCGGCGAGCGGACCAAGGTGAAGGAGCCGACGTAATGCGTGCGCTGGTCATCGAAGAATATGGCCCGATCGCGAGCCACCGTTTCCAGACACTCCCGGATCCATCATTCGCAGCCGATGAAGTGCTGATCGACGTCAAGGCTATTGGGCTCAATTTTCCCGATGCTTTGATGCTCCAGGGCAAATACCAGAAAAAGCCGCAAACGCCTTTCGTGCCGGGACGAGACGCCGCGGGCGTGGTCCGGGCCGTCGGCAGCGGGGTCTCGCGGTTCAAGCCGGGCGACAGGGTCATCTGTCAGGTCCTCACCGGCGCTTTCGCGGAAGCCGTGGCGGCGCCGCAGAAACGGTGCTTTCATATGGTGGACGGCGTCGATTTCGAATCTGCTGCAGCCATGATCACCGTATTCAACACCGCTTATGTCGCGGTCCATCTCCGTGCCAAGGCTCAGGCCGGTCAGACCGCGATCGTCACCGGCGCCGCTGGCGGCGTCGGACTTGCGGCGTTGCAAATGCTGAAGGCGCTTGGAGCTCGAACGATCGCGATCGTTTCCTCGGAGCAGAAGGCGGCTCTGGCACGCGAGAATGGCGCCGATCATGTGATCCTGAGCAACGGCTCTGACGTCAAGGAACGTATCCACAGGGAAGTGATGACGCGGACCGACAATCATGGTGCGGATCTGGTGTTCGACACGGTCGGCGGCGATATGTTCGCGAATACGCTTCGCGTACTCGGCTTCGACGGCAAATTGGTCATCATTGGCTTCGCCAGCGGCGACATCCCGTCGGCCAAGGCAAATTATCTGCTATACAAAAATCTCGCGGTTATCGGCGCGCCACTCGATATCCAGTTCGACCATGAATACGACAAAATGGTCGAAGGCGTGCGGCTTACGCAAGACCTGTATTTGAAAGGCAAGGTCAAGCCGAACATCATGACCACACTTCCGCTGGAAAATCTCGCAGAGGCCTTTGCGCTCATCACCGGGCGCGAGGTGCGCGGCAAGGTCGTTCTAACGGTCGGCTGATCACTCCGCCGCGCGTTCAGACCGCAAGCAGTCGCCGCTGCGCGTCGTCGTCGGGACGCAGATCAGCAGCGGCGCCGCTCCATGCGACGCGGCCTTTCTCCAGGATATAGGCATAGTCGGCGAGCGCCATCACGTCGGCGACGTTCTTGTCGACGACAAGGATGGCGAGACCCCGGCTCTTCAGCTCGGAGAGAACGGACCAGATTCGCTCGCGTACCAGTGGCGCGAGACCTTCGGTTGCCTCGTCGAGAATGACAAGCTTTGGCGATGTCACGAGCGCGCGGCCGATTGCCAGCATCTGCTGTTCGCCACCCGACAGCAAACCACCGGGGCTGGCTCTGCGTTCCGCGAGTCCGGGGAACAGGCGATAGACGTCGTCCGGCGTGCATTGCTGCTTGCCATCGCGCATCCGCCCGAATGCCACGAGCTGCTCATGCACGGTGAGATGCTTGAATATCCGGCGGCCTTCAGGGACATAGCCGAAACCAAGACGGCAGATTTCGTAGTCGCGAAGCCTGTCGATTCTCGTGCCCTCGAAATGGATCGCCCCGGATGATGGCCGCAGCGCCCCCATCATGGCCCGGATGGTCGTTGTCTTGCCCATGCCATTGCGGCCGAGCAAGGCAACCGCCTGCCCCACCGCGACTTCGAGCGATACGCCGAACAGTATCTGGCTGACGCCGTAGGAGGCGGTAATATTGTCGACCCTGAGCATCACGCGACGGCCTTCGTACCGAAATAGGCAGCGCGCACCTCGGCGCTTTTCCGGATCGCGTCGGGCCGGTCCGTGGCAATCGGACTTCCCATGACCATGACCGTGAGATGATCCACCAGCGAAAACACCGCATCAAGATCGTGCTCGATCAGAAGTATGGCTTGCTGACCTTTGATTTTACGCAGCCGTCCGACCATCTCGTGCGTCTCCTCCGCACCCATTCCGGCAAAGGGCTCGTCAAGGAGCAGAAGCCGCGGCTGGCCCACCAGCACCATCGCAAGCTCGAGATGGCGGCGTTCACCGTGCGAGAGTTCGGAGGCGACCTTGTATGCGAGATGGTCGATGCCGACGAGTTCCAGCGCCTGCGCCGCTTCCTCGCGAAGACCGCGGTCCAAAGCGATGGGACGCCAAAGGCGGAATCCTCCGCCGCGGATGGCCTGGCAGGCGAGAATGACGTTTTCGATCATCGTCAGACCCATGAAAACCGATGTGATCTGGAACGAGCGGCGGATTCCGAGCTTCGCCCGCTTCGGAGCGTTGAGACCCGTGATGTCGGAACCATCGAGCAGGACGTGTCCCTGATCCGGTCTCACTTCGCCGCTGAGGATGGATACCAGCGTCGTCTTGCCGGCACCATTGGGACCGATCAGACCGTGCACTTCTCCCGGCTCGATCGCGAGGGAGACGTCGCGGTTGGCGATGACGCCGCCATAGGCCTTGGAAATGCCCTCGACCGCGAGGACTGGAATATCAGCCGTTTTGCGCACGGGGCTTCCAGACTTTGAGGGCGCGCAGGCCGTTCGGGAGATAGATCGCGACCAGAATCAGGATCGGTCCAAGGATCAACGACCAATGCGTGGTCTTTTCGCTGATAATGGTTTCCAGACCTAGCAGCGCAATCGCACCAAGCAGCGGTCCATAAAGTGTCCCCATGCCGCCGAGAATGACCATGACCAGAAGCTCGCCCGACCGCTGCCAGCTTCCATATTCCGGACTGACAAAACCCGTGACATTGGCGAGTAGCGCGCCGGACAGCCCACATACCGCACCGGCGATGACGAAAGCCAGCAGCTTGTAGCGGAAGGTTTCGTAGCCGAGCGCGCGCATCCGCGCCTCGTTCTGGCGGCAGCCCTGGAGCACGAGCCCGAACGGCGAATCCACGACCCGCTTCAACACGAAGAAGCCGGCACAGACCGCAAGCAACACCACGATGTAGACATGATCCGGGTTGGTGAGATCAATCGGTCCGAAGAATTGCGACCGCGGAAAGACCGGCAGACCCTCGTCACCGCCATAGCTGCTGAGGCCGGTAAAGACATAGAATAGCATTTGCGAGAAAGCCAGGGTAAGCAGGATGAAGTATATGCCGCCGGTCCTGAGAGCCACCATCCCCACGACAGCGGCGACGAGCGCGGAAAATCCGATCGCCACCGGCCATTGGAGCAGCCCGGATACGATTTCCTCTCTCGCGAGGATGCCGACACTGTAGCCCCCGCAAAGCAGGAACATGGCGTGGCCGAAGCTGACCATACCGGTATAGCCCACCAGAAGATCGAGACTCGCGGCCGCCAAGGCGTAGGCCAGCAAACGCGAAGCGATTTCGATCCAGAGCGGCTGTCCAACCAGATGAGCGCCGGCAAAAAACGCCAACCCAGCGAGCAGAATGACGAAAGTGTACCGCTGCTGCATGAGCCAGGTCATCACTTCATCGCTCCCGGCGCGCGAACAGACCGCGCGGCTTGAGGATCAGAACCGTGGCCATGATCAGGAATATCAAGGTGGAAGACAGCGCACTCGATACCGTGGACACGGTTCGCGGCGACATCACCGTCGACAGAAGATCGGCGAGATAGGCTCGCCCAAGCGTATCGGCGAAACCGATCACCAGCGCACCGATGAAGGCACCCTGGATCGAACCAAGTCCGCCGATCACAATCACCACGAAGGTGAGAATGAGGATCTGTTCGCCCATGCCGGGACGCACGGACAGGAGCGGTCCGGCCATTATACCGGCAAGTCCGGCAAGTACCGCGCCCATCCCGAACACCACGGTGTAGAGGACGGCAATATTGATTCCGAGATGCCCGACCATGGCTCGATCATCGGCGCCGGCGCGGATCAGCATGCCGAGCTTGGTCTTCTGCACGACGATGAACAGCCCGAGCGCGGTGAGAAGCGCCACGACGATCACCGCGATCCGATAGGATGGATAGGCGATTCCCGCGACCTGAACCGTCCCCTCGAGGCCTGGCGGAAACGGAGAATATTGCGGTGCCACTCCCCAGAGGACACGCACGGCTTCGTTGAAAATCAAGATCAGACCGAAAGTCGCGACCACCTGAAGCAGGTGATCGCGACCATAGAGCCTGCGAAAGACCGTGAATTCGAGAATGACCCCGACCACAAAGGTCGCAACGAGCGCCAGAAAAATCGCAGGGACGAAAGAGCCTGTCAACTTTTGGAAGAAGATTGAGAAGTAGGCGCCCAGCATGAACAGCGAGCCGTGCGCCAGATTGATCTGCTCCATGATTCCGAAGATCAGGGTCAGCCCGCTCGCCATGAGAAACAGAAGCAGAGCAAACTGGATGCTGTTCAGACATTGCTCGATAAACAGCATCATGATGTCTTCGGCACCCCTTGAACTTCAGGACGTCATCTCGTCTTCTGCAGTACGGCTTATTTCATCGGGCACTCGGCTGCATAAACGTCTTTCGCCTTCTCAACCGCCTTGCTGACGGTATTCAAGACCAGTTCATCGCCCCGCTTCTCGACGTTGGTCAGATAGAAGTCCTGAATCGGGAAATTGTTTGTATTGTACGAGTACGGTCCACGAACGCTCGAATACTTGGCCTCGCGGAGCGCGGCCTTGATCTTGTTCTTGTCCGAAAGATCGCCTTTTAATGCATCGGCAGCGGCGCCAATCAGCTGAATGCTGTCATAGCCCTGTGCCGCATAAGCCGATGGCGCGCGGCCATACTTGGCGCGGAAATCCTTGACGAATTTCGCATTTGTTGGATTGTTGATGTCCCCGACCCAATGCGCGGTGGCAAACATGCCGAGCGAGGCGTCGCCGATCGCCTGGATGCTGACTTCGTCGAGCGTGAAGGATGAATAGAGCGGGATCTTCTTCTGCAGACCCGCTTGGCTATATTGCTTGACCCATTGAACGCCCCATGCACCCGGATAGAACACAAAAACAGCCTTGGGATTGGCGGCGCGGACACGGCTGATCTCCGCCGAAAAATCGGTTTGCGACAGCGGCGTATAGACCTCGCCGGAAATCTTGCCCTTGAATGTGCGCTTGAAGCCCGCCAGCAGGTCCTTCCCGGCCTGATAGTTCGGCGCGAGGATGAACACGTCATCGACGCCCTTTTTGGTCAGATATTCACCCATCACTTCCGCCGGCTGATCGTTCTGCCAGGACGCGCTGATGAAATAGGGAGAGCAGTCCTTTCCAGCGACAGGCGCCGGTCCGGAATTGGTGCCGATGAGGAATGTCTCGGTCGATGTAATCGGCCTATAGACCGCCATCATGATGTTTGACAGACCGGCTCCTGTGATGAAGTCGACGCGATCACCGCGGATCAGGCGATTGGCTGCTTCCACGGCCAGCTCAGGTTTCGCCTGATCGTCGCGCAAGATCAGCGTCGCCGCGCGGCCGCCCATCTTGTTATCACGGTGGTCCAGTGCGAGCTGCATCCCGTCCAACATGTCTTTCGAGGGGCTCGCGAACGGACCTGAAATTGACAGAAGCGCGCCGATCTTCACCGGCTCCTGGGCAGCAGCAGGCAAAGTGCATGCAAGGGCAGCTATGACAGCAATCAGCGAAGAACGTGCGCACATGACAAAATCTCCTGTCCCGAGGCGAGTAAAATACACGGTGTATCAAACTGGTCAAGTCGTGACCGCGCACAAGGCTTGGGCGTTACGCCCGTTTTTTGGCCCCAACGTTGTGATTTTCAGGAGCTGCGGCGAATTATCCAAGAAACCAGTCGCAATAGGTCCGCTGGACTTCGCTGCCGCGGAGGGTGTGTGGTCGCCACAGGAACTGCCAACGGTGGAGGCGAAACGAAGGAAGCTGCGCTGACGCGCAGATGTCCGGGAATCGGGCTGGGCTTGACGAGAGCATCGGATCGCCGACGCGGCCATATGAGCGCTTGCGTTGAAGCAAGCTTCATCTCCAGAGCTGCTGAGACGTGCTCGACGTCGCGCAACCAGAGTCGGAGCTCATTGATTGCGCCTGAAGCGGCAATCCAGATTTTATGTGCTCCTGATCGTCTTCAGCCGCCGGATCTTGAAAGATGGCTGGAAGGTCGGAGGTGGACTTTCAGCACACGTCCCTCTCCAATATCCTGCAGAATCGGTTCTGCGCCCGTGCCTCAGGATCCTCCAGGCAGGCACCGCTCTCGTGCGCCGCGGAAACCGTCGGAATACACTCCGAGTCGCATCTAACTGCGACTCAAGCGATTAGACTGATACCAAAGCATGAATGCCATACGAGCGCGGTCGCCCACATCGCCCGCGCGGGCGATCTGCGGAGCATTTTTCAAACGATCAATCTCACCATCCGCGAATTCGACTTCGACATCGGTGTAGCTTACGGGAAAGCGCCGCGACTTATAGTTCGAATCCCTGACAAGCTCGCGCTGTGTGAGAATCCGGCGCCGATCCAACTTTGTAACCTCGCTCCCTGCCAGGCCGCTACGCTCAAGACATTGCTTTGCAGACTCTTTGGATTCTTCCGACGCCTCAAATATCTTCACTTCGATCGGGCTGAAATTGAAATTACTGACTTGTCCAAGATCGCCCGACCCGCAAATGATTGGCACGGCCAGCACATCCATAAGAGCCAGCAGATCGACATGGTCGCCGGCCGGTGCCACATTTGGCAGGATGCGGAAACTGTCGCCCCAGCATGTATGCATCCACATATTCAGAGAATCGTGCACGTCATCGGGTGAGAGCCCGAACTCGCGCACCGCTTCGGAAAAAGTGTCTTGGCAGTTGGTCCGTGGCACCAGATTGAATTCCCGCTCACCCATCGTGGCGTCGCAACGGGCCGCGAGAAGGTCGGTCACGCAGGTTTCCGACATGCTGGAAATCAACATCATGGGCCGGCAGTGCGGCGCCGCGCTGAGGACCAAATGTCCCTGTTTGACGCGAAAACCCTGCGCACGCATATGGCTGACCGACATGCGCTCCTTGTAGTCATGCAAGTTGAAGCAATTGAAATCGACGCATTGCTCGCCCCGCGTCTGTAGAATGCGAAGCGTCTCCCCGCGGTAAACTGGGATCGCCTTCCCGGATACCGGCGCAATCGTCAACTCGTAGCGGCAGGCTCCAAGTTTCATCGGCTTTTCTTACTCGTGCAATTGTTTCGGCGAGTACCGCCGCAAGCCGTGCTTCTTGCGGTGTTCGGTGTACCAGTGGAAGAACATCGTGCGGATCACCGCCTCGTCGGTTGCGCCGAGGCGGCCGCGATAAGTCCAGATTCTCTGGATTTCCGCGCTCGTGAAACACACCTCGATGTCCTTCCACTCGATCGGAAAGTTGACGAAGTCCGGCGCGTATGTCGGATCGGCCACCAGTTCGCGGTCGCCGCGAATGGTCTTCACGCGGTAGTCATCGAGGCTTCTCTGCGTCTTGAGGGCACAGTTTTCCTTCCATTCACGCTCCGCCCAGGCGAGGGTCCCTGCGTTAGCCTCGAAGACCTGCACGGTAACTGGCTTGTAGGAGAAGTTGCCGCTGTAAGACAGATTGGCGGCCCCGCATGTCGCCGGCACGGCCAGCACGTCCATCAGCGCCACGATCTCGACCTTGTCGCCCGCGCGGCCGGTATTCGGGACGAGATAAGCGCCTATATGATCCCATTCAGTATTGAGCCAGAAGTTCAACGGATCGTGCGTGTCATCGGGCATGAGCCCGAATTCCGCAATCGCGTCGGCCATTGTGTCCTGACAATTGGGATGATCGGTCAGCCCGTATAGGCGATCTAGACCGCCGTGCCAGCAGCCGGCGACAAGCAGATCGCTGCAGCAGCTATCCGGCATCGCTGTGATCTTCATCATCGGCTGGTAGCGTGGGGAATTGCTCCATATCATTCGGCCCGCGCCCATGTGGAAGGCCTCGCGCCTCATATGGCCAACCGACATACGCTCCTTGTGGTCGTGGAGATTGAAGCAGTTGAATTCGACGCGCTGGCCGTCGCCGAGCTGGGTCAGCGTGAGGATTTCACCCATCCTTACAGGAATGGCCCGGCCCGCCACAGGCTCGAGCACAAGATCGAGACGTAACGGTCCAGGCCGCGGCGCGGGCGTCTCCGTCATTTTGTCGCCTGCCTCTTGAGCCAGTCGAGCACGACGTTGCGGATGATCTCGCCGTCTTCGGTTCCAAACGTCTTTTCCGCGCGCAGGAAATCGAGCAGCTTGCGCTGCTGTTGATCGAAGCGAACCACGACCTTTGCCATGCGCTTCGTGTTACCGTCTTTCTCCTCTGCCATTCCGGGTATCCCGCTTCTGCCGAACTTCGCCGCCGCGATGGGTGCGGGGCGGATCATGATAGCTCTTTCCGCAGCCATTCGGCCATCACAGCGGTTCCGTCGAGCAAATCGGTGATCTCCATATGCTCCTGCGGATTGTGACTGCCGTTTTCGTTGCGGACGAAAATCATTCCGATCGGGACGCCTGCCTGAGCAAACGCTGCCGCGTCATGCGACGCCGGACTGACGATTCGATCAAAGGCGATGCCAAGCTTCGCCGCGGCATCGGCAAGACCGTCGCAAATCTTCGGCGAACACGGACCGATTGGCGCCTCGGCGCGGGTCCCGAACTCGATACGCACGCGGTAGCGTTCCTCCACCTGCTTTGCGACCTCCACGATATCCGCTTCAAGGCTCGCAAGCTCAAGCGGGTCATAGGCGCGAACGTCCAGACTGAGTTCGAGCTTGCCCGGCACGATCGTCAGTCCATGTGCGGACGGATCGGTCATGCAGCGGCCGACCGTGATGGCCATCGATATTCCGCGCGCATCGCGCTCCGCCCAGAGGCGATCCATTGCCGAGATGAGCTCGCTACCGGCAGCAACCGCATCGTGGCGGAAGCGGCGAGGCATACCGACATGATCGTGACGTCCGTGGATTCGGATATGCGGATAGCGAAAGTTCCCGGGAATGCAGGTGCCGACGGCGATGGGCTGGCCGGCCTCGACCAATGTGGGAGCCTGCTCAATATGCAACTCGATGAATGACCTGATCTTCTTTGGATCGAGCGCTGCGATCCCCTTTTCGATCGCGCGCGGATCGCCGCCGCATTCGGCGACGTACGCGGACAATGGCCGACCGGTGTCGAACCGCTTCGCGTCAAGCGCGCCAATGGGCAGCATGCCCAGCGCGGCACGACTACCGATATAAGAAACTTGGAACCAGATGCTCTCCTCCGCGCGGATCGCCATCACGGTAATGTCGCAGGCGGGCCGGATTCCGAGCTTCTTGAAAACGCTGACCGCCAACAGCCCTGCAACCACGCCCGCGGCGCCATCGTAATTTCCGCCATTGGGAACGCTGTCGAGATGAGAGCCGACGATGATTTTGGGCGCGTCGCGGTTCCGGCCGGGTAACGTCATGTAGGTGTTGGCCGCAGCATCCTTCGCGATCTCGAGGCCGAGCTGCCGAGCATAGTTGACGACCACGTCGTGGCCGCGCGTCTCACCGGCGCCATAGGTATCGCGCGTTATTCCTGCGCCCGGCAGACGGCCGTTCGCCAGCTGCGCGAACAGGCTGACCGCGACACCCTTCAGTTCAGTCACCGCTTCCGTGATCGGCGGCGACGTGAGAGCCTTCATATTCATCGCTGTACCCGTCTTTTGCGATGAACCTAGCTCCAGGTCCGTGGCTTTCATAATCATGTGGTCACTGCTGCAATAAGTCCTGATTATACCGGTCGTTATCGGTGCGTACGGTTGTGCTGGAACTCGTTCGCTGCCGTTTTCGTGACTTCGACGAAGCGACGCGCGAGCCTCGACAACGGCCGGTCCACGACACTGATGATCGAGGCGACAACAATGATGGCGGGCTCAAGCGGCACCGCAACGAGATTGCGATCCGACCATTGCATCGCCGAAAATTCATCGACGATGGCTACTCCCAAGTCGTTTGCAACCAGCGAGCAGGCGACTACACCCTGCAGCACCGACACGTTAGGCGCGTAGGGCACCGAACGATCGTGAAACGCCTTCGCGACAGCGGATCCAAGGCGGGTGAGCGGCTCCGACGAGATGATCCGGAGCCCGGTGAGATCCTCGGGCCTCAGGAAATTGCGTTTCGCCAGCGGGTGCTTGGGCTGGAACAGGCACACCATCCGGCCTTTGGCAAGTGTCTTGATGTCGAGGGTGGGCCGGGGCGGCGGCTCTAGAGCAATGCCGATCTCGGCGAACCCGCTCTCCACCGCTTCGATCACCCCGTCCAGATGTTGCACATCGTAATAGACATGCACGTCGTCGCGCCCCTTTGCGAATCTCTTGATCACGCGGGGCAGGAAGACATCGCCAAGCGGCCGCGTCGCAAGTACGCGCAGATGCCCGCGCTTGGTGTCCCGCAAATCAGAAAGACGCTGCAGCAGCCCCTCGGCCATGGTCTGCAATGGCTGCACGTCCTGATAGACGGCCTTGCCTTCCGCTGTCGGAATCAGGCGGTTTCCAATCCGGTCGAACAGCGAAAAGCCGAGGTTGTCTTCCAGATGCTTGATGGCGTTCGAGACAGCGGGCTGCGATATGCCCAGCTCGAAGGCGGCGGCCACGGTGGTCCGCGATCGCATGACCGCACAGAAGATTTCGAGCTGCCGAATGTTCATACCACGGCCCGATGATCCCTCAGACCGGAGCCGCAGCGATCCTGCACCAGGAATTGCCCGGAGCCCTGCTGCCCCGTGACCGAACCTTGCCGGACGATCACTTCGCCGCGCAGCAACACGGTTTCAGGCCAGCCGTTCAGAATGCGATCCTGATACGGACTATAGCCAGTGCGATCCAGGATGATATCGTGCCCGACGCGCCGCCGAGCCTTCGGATTCCAGATCGCAATGTCGGCATCGGCGCCGACCACAATCGAGCCCTTGCGCGGATAAAGTCCGTAGAGCTTCGCCGGAGCCGCCGACGTCCATTCGACGAATTTCTCAAGCGGCAGACCGCGCCGCACCATTTCGTCGAACATCAACGGCAGTCGCAGCCCGATCCCTGGCAGCCCCCCTGGAATCTGATCGAAGCGCGGCATCGGTCCCGCGCGCAGTTTCCCCGACGAGTCGTAGGCGTAGGGCGCATGATCCGACGACACCATTTGCAGCACGCCGCCGGCCAATGCGGCCCACAGCGCTTCCCCGTCGGATTCCCTGCGCAAGGGAGGCGAGCACATCCACATCGCACCCTCGGGCATCGGACGGTCCATTGCCGCCTCCGTCAGCAACAGATAATGCGGACAGGTCTCCGCATGGACGGACTGGCCGCGACTGCGGGCCTGCCGAACGATCTCTGCCCCTTCGGCGGTCGAGACATGAAAGATCATGATCGGCTGACCGGTCAGTGCCGCCATGCGGATCACGCGGTCGATGGCATCGATTTCGGCCTCGCGGGGATGAGCCATGGCATGCGCGAGGGGCGCGGTGTGGCCGGAGGCTACCAGGCTTTTTGTCCGCCACTTGATCATGCCGTGGTTCTCGGCATGCACCGACACGAGGCCGCCGCGTGTTCCGGTGATCTGCAAGATGTCGAGAAAGCTCTCGTCATCGATCTTCAGCTTGTCGTAGGTCGTAAACAGCTTCACCGACTGATAGCCTCGGTCCAGCAGGGCCGGCAGATCATGACCGAGCGTCTGCGAATTCGGGTCTGCGATGATGAGATGGAAAGAATAGTCGATGACCGCGCCCTTGCGGGCGAGCGCGTGATAATCGTCGACGACCTTGCACAGGTTCATGCCAGCATGCTGCGCAGCGAAGGCAATCACGGTCGTGTTTCCGCCAAATGCGGCCGCCCTCGTCGCACTCTCCCAGTCATCTGCATTCAGGAGGCCCGAAGCCGATATCTGCTCGATATGTACGTGATTGTCGACGCCGCCAGGCAATACCAGCCGTCCGGAGGCATCAATGTCCTGTTTGCCGGACGTGATCCCGCTCCCGATCGCCGCGACAACGCCATCCTTGATTCCAATATCGGCGACGAACTGATCACCGCTGGTCACAACGCGGCCGGACCGGATCACAATATCGAATTCCGCGGCCATCACACGGGCTCCGCCTGAAACACTGCTGGCCGTGCCGGGTCAGCACAGCCGCATAGTCGCGCGATGTGGTACGGCTCGCGCAGCGAGCCTGCACAGAAACTGGAAATGTACTGCCCGATGCCGTCGGCAAGCATCTGCAATCTGTGCGACTGCTCCCGCAACCGCTCGACCGACGCGGACACACGCGCGCGCAACCGCGCAATATCGATAGTCTGAAATTCGCGATGCCGCAGCACCCATTTCCCGCCGATCATGACGCTGTCCACGGCGCTGCCATTCTCGCTGTAGACAAGCTGGTTCAATGGATTGTTGAAGGGCACGAAATTGAGATTGCCGAGGTCGAGGAAGACGATGTCTGCCGGCGCCCCGACCTCAAGGCGAGGTCCTTTTCGCGACAGGTGCATCGCCTTGGCGCTTCCGGCGAGCGCCATGCTCGCAACGTCACTCGCACCGAGCCATTGCTCCGACGGCATTCCCTGGACGCGCGACACGAAGGCGGCGAGCCGCATCGACTCGAACATGTTCTGATGATCGGAGCAGTTCGATCCGTCCGTGCCGATTCCCACATGGATTCCGCGGTCGAGCATCTTGCGAACGGGCGCGAGCCCCGATCCCAACCGCAGGTTACTTCCCGGATTATGCGCGACGGAGCATCCATGCGCGGCGAGGCGCGCAATGTCGTCGTCATCCAGCCAGACACAATGCGCGGCCATGAGGTTCGGACCGAGAAAGCCGATCTCTTCGAGATGGGCCGTCAGCGTTTTCCCATATCGCTTGATGCCGGACACCGCCTGCGCCCGCGATTCGGCAAGATGGGTCTGCATGCCGAGGTCGAATTCCAGCGCCAGGCGCTGACAGTCGCGGATGAAGCCGATCGAACAATGCAGGGGAATGGTCGGAGCGATCGCGGGGCGTATCCAGTCGCGGTCGAACGGCCAGGACTTGAACACCGACTCGCAACCCGAGATCACAGCCTCACGCGGCGAAGCCTGAACCGGGATGAGGCCGTCCCGCAGATCCTCGGGAATGCTGTCAATCAGTCCCTGGATGGCCTGAAACAGGTTGCGGTCCGCGACCATCGGCGCTACGACCGCGCGCATTCCGACGTCGTTATAGGCGCGTCCGATCGCCTCGAAGCCCTCCGGCGTCGGCACTGGAAACTCGCCATAAAGGTCGTAGACGGCGGTACATCCCCTGCTGACCAACTCCGCGGCATTCAGCAGCCCGCAAAGATACTTGTCCTCTGTCACCAGCCCGTGGTTCATCCACCGGCCAGCATTGAGCAGGTGCTCAAGCGTCCATTTGTCGCCGAGCCCCTTCGCCAGCGCTCCGTGTGCATGCGAATGTGCATTCACGAGGCCCGGAATCACCATGCGGTCGGTCGCATCGAAGACCTGCGCGAACTCCGACGAAATCACCCCAGGCTCCGCGATATCGGCAACCAAGCCATCGACAACAAGCAGATCGCGATGCGGAGCGCTGCCCGTGACGACGTCGAGCAGTCTTGCGCCCCTGATCAGATGCGATCGTGCTGACTGACTCATCCGGACCTGCCGAGTCGTCTCCTGTGCGCGTTGCTGCTATACGGCCACGCGTCGGGCCACATCCGCCGCCGGCTGGTCTGGCGGCGCGACAAAGCCCGCCGCGCCAATCCGCTCGAGATGAGCCGCAACGCGGAAAATGTGCCGTTCCATGTAGGGCGCGGCCACGAGTTGAACGCCCCGCGGCAGGCCAGGAACGCGGGCTGGTACACTTATGACCGGCAATCCTATGATCGAAAATGGGATGACGCAGCGGCCGACATGGCCGCGCGATGGAAAGGTGTTGCCGCCGATCTCAATAACATCCTGCCCGATCAGGGGCGCTGCTGCGGGGGTGCAGGGCGCGATCAGAACGTCTGTTCTCTGGAAGACCTCCCTGACGGCATCCCGGTAGAAGCGCCGCGACGCCTGGGCGCGCTGATAAACGGAACCCGGCAGCAGCGCGCCCGCCAGAAAGCGGTCGCGGGTCATCGGGTCGAAATCCTGCGGACGCCTGCGCAGGCTTTCGAGATGCTGGCTCGCCCCTTCCACCGCCGTGATCACGGTCGCACAGGAGCGCCCGGCATCGACATGCGGGAGGCATACGCGCTCCCGCACGCCAAGTGCGTCGGAAATCGACATGACCGCATCATGGGTCTCGCGCTCGATATGCTCCAGAAAATAGGCGTCGGCGATCGCGATCCGCAGGCCGCCAATCCCCTGATCGAGCTCCGGCAACACCGGATCGGGATCTCGTGTGCTGCAGAACTCGTCCGATGGATCCGGGCCTTCGATCGCGTCATACATGGCGGCAAGGTCCGCGGTCGTTCGTGCCATGGCCCCTACGTGATCGACACTCGGTGCGAACAGGACAGTTCCACGGCGCGAGATGCGTCCGAAGGTCGGCTTGACGCCGAACAATCCGCAGAACGACGCCGGCACGCGCACCGAACCTCCGGTATCTGTGCCAAGCGATAACGGCACCATGCCCGCGGCGACTGCCGCGCCCGATCCGCCCGACGAGCCGCCGGCAGAGCGTTGAAGATCATAAGGATTGCGCGTCGGTCCGAAATGCGTGTTCTCGGTCGTATAGCCGTAGGCATATTCGTCCATGTTCAGGGTGCCGACAAGAATGGCACCTGCCTTCGACAACGACCGAACAACTGCCGCATCCGTGCCGGCGGGCGCATGATCCCGGTTGATCTTCGCCCCCGCCAGCGTGCGGAGGCCTTCGACATCGAACAGATTCTTGACCGCGAACGGCACGCCCGCCAGCGGACCGGCCTCGCGCCCCTCCGCAAGATCGCGATCAAGTTGAGCCGCCTCGCGGCGTGCGCGCTCGGCCAAAACATCGGTGAAGGCGTTGATGGAAGGGTCGCGCATGCCGATGACGCCAAGCGCCGCCTCGACAACTTTCGCGGCGCTGATCTCGCGTCCGCGCACAGCGGCTGCGATCGCGAGCGCATTCTCGTCGGAGTAATTCACGGCTCGAACCTCTGCCCCACATCGATTCGCTCGGAGCCGGGAACCTGGGTGACGCGCGCCGCATTCAACAGCAATTCGATATTGCGGACGATCCCCGGCAACCAGGCGGGGTCGAGGCGGATCTCCATCATCTCGGCAGCCGCCCGCACGAAGCATTCCTGCGGCGTCGTGCCGTCATCCTCAGGTAGAGGCATTCCAACCCTCATTCCAGGCCAGCAATTTGTTCTCGATCGCGACGAACCCCTTGTTCAGGCCGAAGCCCACAAGCGCGAGCGCTATCACGCCCGCATACATCTCAGGCATCAGAAACGAGCGCTGAGCGCTGAGGATGTAGAAGCCGATGCCGCTATTGCCTGCGACCATCTCGGCGATCACCGTGACGATCAGCGCCACCGCAAGGCTGATGCGCATGCCGGTGAGAATATAGGACGACGCCGCGGGAATAATGATGCGCCATGTGATCTGGGCCTTGCTGAGACCGAAGGTGCGTCCGGTATCGAGGAGGACCGAATCGACGTTGCGGACGCCCGTTACCGTGTTGAGAAGAATCGGGAAGAAGGATGCGAAGGCGACCATGAATACCTTCATGGTGTCGTCGATCCCCAGGAAAATGATGGCCATCGGTAGATAGGCCGGGCTCGGGATCGGACGCAAAAGCTCGATCAGCGGCTCGAAGGTCGCGTAGACGCGCGGCCAGATTCCCATCGCGATGCCGAAGGATATCGCAAGTACGCTGGCAATTACATAGCCGAGCGCCAGCCGCTTCAGACTTGGACCAAAGGTGTTGAAATAGACGCCATTGACCAGTTCGTCCCAAAAGGTGCGAAAGACAGTGGTCACCGCGGGCCAGGTCGGTGTATTGACCCATCCGAGCCGCACACTGGCTTCCCACAGCACCAGCAACCCGACCACAAGCGCGATCCCGGACAGCCTTCCATCACCGATAACTTTTTTGATGGTGTCCATCGCGTTCAATGCGTTCCGACAACAACGTCGTACAGAGAGCGCCGAAGCGATAGAAATTCTGGCAATTCGCGCGTCGCCAATTGCTCGCGCGGACGCGGAATATCCACGTCGACCTCGGTCAGGATCGTCGAAGGCGCACGCGACAGCACGTAGATCTTGTCGGAAAGATAAATCGCTTCGGCGATGTCATGCGTCACGAAGACCACGGTCAGCTTCAGATCCTGCCAGATGCGAACCAGTAGATCCTGCAAGCTCTCGCGCGACAGCGCGTCGAGCGCACTGAAGGGCTCGTCCATCAGCAGCACTTCCGGGCGAGCGACAAGGGCGCGCGCGATCGCGACGCGCTGCTGCATGCCGCCGGAGAGCTGCCAGGGATATTTCTCGGCATGCTCATCGAGTCCCACCATACGCAGCATCTCCATGCATTCGGCGCGGCCGCCCGTCTTGCCACGCCGTCTCGCATGCGGGCTGGTCGCACCGAATTCCAGATTGCCCATCACCGTCAGCCAGGGGAACAACGACTTGGTGTATTGCTGAAACACGTAGACGATGCCGGCCGGCGGCGCGGTGAGCTGCTGCCCCTTGAAGGAGATGATCCCCTGGGTCGGCGGCAGCAGGCCCGCAACCATGCGCAAGATTGTCGATTTGCCGCAGCCCGAGGGCCCGAGCAGGCTTACAAACTGCCCGCGCCGGACCTGGAAATCGACGCTTGCGATCGCGGCATGGTCGCCGAACCATTTGCTGGTATCTGCGACCCTGATCTCCACATCTTGCGCGCGGGCCAAATCGACTCTTGCGTGCATCAAAGCAGGCTTTCCGCTTCGATCGGCTTCTTCAGCACGCCTTCCTGACGCATCAATTCAAGTTGCTTGGCAAGATCGCCGACGGAAATCTTGGTCGACCAGTCATCGATCGGAACCTGTTTCACGAGTTCAGGTTTCGCCTTGGTGAATTCCGCGATCAGGGTCTTGGCCTGTTCCGGATTTTTCTCAAGATAGTCGATAGCGCGCGCCATCGCGTCGGTGAATGCCTTCACGGTTCTCGGATTGGCCTTGATCCAAGCGCCGTCCCCCGCATAGGACGCGATATGAATGCCGGGCTGGACGTCGGCAAACGGGTAGCCAAGCGCCTTCATCTTGCCCGAGCTGACGCCGATATGGTGAAAGGGCTGAACCTGAATGATGCCGTCGACGCTGCCGCGCAGCAGTGCGTCGTTCATTGAGGGGAACGGCAGCTCCACGAAGGTGACGGCAGCCGGATCGAGGCCGCCCTTGCGCAGGAGCGCGCGGGCATAGAGCCAGTTCACGCTGTTGATCGTGTTGACCGCAACGCGCTTGCCCTTGAGGTCCTGAATGCTGCCGACGCCGCCGTCGCTTCGAACCAGGAGAACGGTTTGTCCGGGGGCCTTTTTCTTGTCGTCGAGCGTCGGGGGGACGAGTTTCAGGTTGAATCCCTGCTGGTTGGCGAGTGCGGCTGACGTGATTGGGGTGACGGCCAGTTGGAGCGAGCCCTGCACGAGCAGCGGAACGGATTGCGCACCGCCGTCAGCAAACGTGATGTCCACATCAAGGCCGGCATCTTTGAAATAGCCGAGCTTCTGCGCAGTATAGATCGGCACCTGACCCGCGATGGGCAACGTGCTCACTCGTATTTTGGGAGTTTCCGGCGCCTGGGCGAGGACCAGCCCCGGAAACAGAGCCGAGATCGAAATCGAGGCCGAAACCACAAAAGTCAGAAAGCCTATCCGCAAGCGCATATGTTCCTCCTTGCAATCGCACGTGCCGCAGGCGGGCGGCAATCCTGCCTGTCAGAACTCCGGCATCGTTCATCGGGCGCAACGGCAATCTTTCCTCGCGCCTTCCCGGCTGTCTAATGGCAAAGCGGAGGGCGACTATAAGCGCTTGTTATTGATGCGGCCAAGGCCGGCGTTTCGGAAGGCGCTCAAGCTAAGAAATAAGCAGTCTTTCCGGCCAGAAAGCGTGCAAATAGTCAAAATATATGCAGCGCGACAAAGCGCAGGCTAAGAGCCCGAACAGCCGGAAAATCGCTTCGCGGCGAGCGCATTGTCCAGGCTGTGCGGCGGCATACTGAAACGGTCGCGAACCGTCGCGTAGTTCGTCCCTTCGATACGCGCGATAGGATCGAGAGCCTGCGCATCCACATAGTAATTCTCGATGTCGATGACATCGGCGCGATAATGGGCGCCGACGATGCGGCCGAGTACGATGTCGCGGGTGCGGCTGACCGCGACCGACACGATCCGACGGCATTCGAATGATGCCGGCGATTCCTTGATCCGTGGCGACTTCACGGCCGTGCCCGGCACAGGCGTCAACGTGGCACGTTCCAGTTCGTCAACGCCGCGCTCAAAAGAATAGGCGCAAACGTTCATCTGCTTTGCCATTGTCATCGACACGATATTGACGGTGAACTCTTCGGTATCCCGAATATTCACTGTCGTATCCTTCAAACTGCCGTCCTTGTTCAATTCGAGGCCCAGCGCCACGACGCCCGGATCCGACGACAGAACGTTGAAGAAGCTGAAGGGCGCCGCATTGGTGGACCCATCCAGCGACACCGTCGTGACGAGCGCGATCGGCCTTGGAATGATCGTCCCGGACAGGAGCTTGTAGCGCTGACGTTCCGTCAGGCGATCCAGATCGACAAAGACATGGTCCATCAGCCCGGCCCCGGTAAGCAATTCATGCACTTGTCCCGCATTGCGCGGACGCGGCGGGCTGTTTCTCCATGCTGTGCAGATGCCCGCGCTCGCCAATCCACCAGTTCACGCAATGATAGGCAAGGGCCTCGGTCGCGTCGATGAGAAGGCCTGGTGCCGCAGTTACAGGCAACGCGATCGGAATTTCTGTGCAGCCCAGGATGATCCGGTCGGCGCCCCTTGCAACCAGACGGTCACGGGCCTTGTCGAGGAGCGGAACCGCGGCGGCCACGTTGCCCGCCTTAACCTGGTAAATCGCCGGCATTATGAGGGTATTGAGATCGTCCGGCTCCGGTTCCAGGCACTTGAAGCCCCGCGCCTCTATTGACTGCTGGTAGACGCGCGACTGCACGGCACCGGCCGTTGCCAGCACTCCGATATTTGCACCCGGCCGCACCTGCTGTCCGGCGCGCTCACAGGCGGCCTCTGCAATGTGGAAAATCGGTACCAGCGAACATTGCTTGAGCTGATCGTACCAGAAGTGAGCGGTATTGCAGGGGATCGCTATGCAAGAAGCACCCGATCGCGCAAGGATATCGAGGCCAGACAGCATTTCCGGAAGTGGTGACGGTCCGTGACCCTGGATGCTTGCGGTGCGGTCGGGAATGTAGGAAGCCGAATAAGTGATCGTCGGCATATGATCCTGGTCAGAGACTGCCGGCGTAGCGGCAACAAGCTTTCTGAGAAAATCGACCGTTGCGAGCGGCCCCATGCCGCCGAGTATCCCAAGCTTAGGCCTTCTTGAGTTCATCGCATCCCCGGTGTCGATATCCTTTTCTTGAATCACGAGCACAATGGTGACGACATCGTCCAATAAGATCGGCGGCACGAGCGATCAGTAATGCAAATAGTCGACGATGGCTGCTTCACGCCCAGGGTCGGACGTCTCCAAAACTTGCGTATTCCTGCACATTATGGAGCGCAGCCTCGGAGCCGGAGCATTCTGACTGATTGATCATTGTCTACCAAACGATCGAAAATGGTCGCTCTTTGCTTCACGTTGCCACGAAGCAGAGCCTGCATGGCGGCCCAAAGGCATTGCCGCATGGCCGCGCAATCCAGGAAGGGCACCATGCCCGCATCCCGGAGATCCTTCACCGCGACGGCGTCAAACGCGACCTTGTCCCGTTCGCACTTAACGCGCAATCAATCCCCGCGGACGATAATCACCGGCGGCACGCCGCGGCATTCACGGGACCAGCAGCAAACAGCGTGTGCAACTTTCGCGGACCAATGCTGCTTTTTTCAATCATCCGTCAGAACGCGGCGGTTTCCAGGTCGCAGTCGCGTAAGCGATCAGCCTGCCGTCGTCTGCACTTGCTCTGGATTGCAGGAACGAAATGCTGCGGCCGCGTCGCAGGAAGCCGCCCTCGCACCGGACGCGTCCCGAACTCACGGCCGAAAGATACTGCACCTTCATCTCCAGCGTCGCACCCGGCCCGTCGTTCCGATTCAGCAAATGTCCCATCGAGATGTCCATGGCGGTCGCCAGGATGCCGCCATGCAACGTGCCCTGAGGATTGAATAGTCCCGGCATCACATCGAAGGCAACGATGCACATTTCGTCCGTATAGCTCACCTCGAATCCGAGCAGCCGCGACAAGAAGAACGAGCCGAAGACCTGTTGGCCGTCCCCCACAGCGCGCTCACCCATGAGACGGGCGAGTTGCGTCATTTCTTCAGGTGACACTGCGACCATTGAGCTATGCGGGCTTGGCCGGCTCAATGCCGAGCTTTGCTGCTGGTCATTGCACCGTACACCATCGCCCGCAATTCGGCGTGGTAGGCCGCGCGGATTGACGGGCCCTGCATGAAAACGATCCCGATGAGCTTTTCCTTCGGATCGACAAAATATCGTGGACCGGTGATCCCGCCCCAGAACAGGTCGCCTGGATTGCCTTGGAACGGCGCGCCGCCTTCGCTCACTCGTACAGGATTGAACAGACTCCACGAATACCCGTCGCCGGGATGAGCGGCGCCGCGCATCGTTCCAATTTGGTCTGCCATCGCATATCGGACACTTGACGGCGAAAGCAGCCGGACGCCGTTATAGGTGCCCTCGTTCAGCAGGAGTTGCAGCACACGATAGTAATTCTCGGTGGTCGATGCCATCCCGGCGCCGCCGGAGAACCGCTTCGGCGCCCGCGTCACATCGAGCCATTCGAACACCCACATGTCCTTGTCGGCTGGCAGCGGCCGCGCATAGCGCGACACGTCCTGTCCTTTCACATGGAAGGTCGTGTCGGTCATCTTGAGCGGCGTCAGCACCAATTCATTCAGCGCCACGTCCAGTGGCTTCCCGGTGACCCGCTCGATAATGTGCCCGAGCACATCGGTCGCAATCGAATACTCGAACGACATGCCGGGAGCAAAGGCGAGCGGCAATGTTGCGAGTTTCTGCAACATTTCATCGGCTGACATATTGTCGACCCGGTCGATGCCAAGCTCCCGGTACTTGCTGCGCAACGGATTCGCCGGAAAGAAGAAATAGGTGAAGCCGGCGCGATGCGTCATCAGGTCATGTACGGTCGGCTGGCGGCCCGGGACGGCAAGCTCAGCGTTGACTGTCCCGCTTGCATCCTTTTTCTCCACCGCGACCTTCAAGTCTTTCAGTTCCGGCAGGTAGACGGCGATTGGCGTCATCAGTTGCAGTTTGTTCTGCTCGAACAGGCGCAATGCCGCGATGGATGTTATCAACTTGGTGGATGATGCGACGGGATGGATGGTATTCAGCTGCATGCGGATGTTCTTCGCCTTGTCCGCCCAGCCGACCGCTTCATGCAGCACGATCTGGCCGTCGCGTGCCACCAGGACGACCGCGCCAGGACTGCGGCCTTTTTCAACGTCCGCCTTCAGCCAGTCGACAATGGCATTCAGCCGGGCGCCGTCGAAGCCCGCGCGTGTCGCCGCGACCTTCTGATTGTCACGAGCGGCGGCTGGCGCATGGAGCGACAAAATGAGCGCGAGACCCAAGGCAATGGCGGAGATGACTTTTCGCATTGGCTTTCCCCCTATTCGTTGTCGCAGAATTAAATCGTCGGGTTCCACAGAACCGGAACCTCGCGATAGCCATCACCGCTCTTTTCGATCCGAGCGACCGCGGGGAAAGGAAAATGAAAGCCCTGCATCAACATCTTCTCCGCGACCAGCATGTCGTAGACCTTGCGGCGTGTTGCCTCCGCCATCGCGGCATCCTGGTCGAACCAGACATGCCAGCCGGGATTGCGGACGAACAGCATGGGGAAATGCGCAACGTCGCCTTGCAGGAACATCTTGTCTGAGCCCGAGGCAATGATCAGCGAATTGTGCCCGATGGTATGACCGTTGGTCGCGACCGAGGTCACACCCGGCACGACCTCCTTGCCCGGCTCGTAAGCCGCGGTGCGCTTCAATACCTCGCCCGCAAAAACTCTTCGAACATTCTTGAATACCGCTTCGATCAAGCCCTTCGGGGCGCGTGACATCTCGCCATCGTCGAGCCAGTAAGAGCGTTCGAGGGCTGGGATCAACACCTCGGCATTCGGAAAGGCGAGCGACCCATCGGCCAACAGCAGCCCATTGATGTGATCTGGATGCAGGTGCGTGATGATGACGCCGTCGACCGACTTGGGGTCGATACCCGCTGCTCCCATATTGCCCAAAAGCTGGCCCCCCAGACCCTTGGTGCTGACATTGGCAGCCTGGCCGAGTCCAGGGTCGATCACATAGACCTTGCCGCCACTATTCACGACCGTCGGGTTGTAAGGCGTGACCATCTGGTTGCGATCCATGAAGATGGTCGCGAGCGCCGCGTCCACGACCTCTGGCTTGACATTCGCGACGTAGTTTTCGGCCATCTTGAAACGAGCAATGCCATCGGTGACCACCGTCACCTCAATGTCGCCGATCTTGTAGCGATACCATCCGGTATTCTGCTTGCCCTGCGGTGCAGCGGCGGCATGTACAGACGGCATCCCGCCGCTTGCGATAGAGCCCGCCGAAACGGCTGCGGCGGCAGACAGAATAGCACGACGTGTCAGCTTGCTCATGATCGAGCCCTCCCAGACAGCGATGTGAAACGGAGCGTGAAGCCGCCGGCTCATGCCGGCGGCGAGCGTTCAGCCAGCCGTGATCTTGTGATCACGGGCGACCTTGCCCCACGTATTCATTTCGCGCTGGAAGAAAGCCTTGAAGTCATCGGGCTTGGAAAGGACCACCTTGATCTGATAGGCATCGATCACCTTGCGGCTCGCCGGCAAGGTGAAAATCTTCTCAAGCTCGGCGTGAAATGCCTCGATGACCGGGCGTGGCGTGCCGCCCGGCGCGAAAATGCCCCACCAGGCGTCCGCATCGATGTCGGTGAAGCCGAGTTCTTTCGCGGTTGGGACGTTCGGCAGATGCGCCTGCCGCGTGGCGCTGGTCTGCAGAATAGGGCGAGCGGTACCCGCCGCGATGTGTTGCGCGACAATCGAAGACGACCCGATGAAACCATCGATATGACCGGCCAGCGCATCGTTAAGCGCAGGTGTGCCACCCCGGTAGTTGACATGGGTCATCGGCACCTTGGCCCGCTCGGAGATCATGGTCATGGTGAGATGACCGAGCGTGCCGGCGCTCCCTGAGCCGTAGTTCAATCCGCCCTTCGACTTGCCGTAAGCCACCATTTCCTGGAAAGTCTTGAAAGGGCTCTTTGCGCCGGTGACGAACACCATCGGCGAGGTACCGATCAGCGTGACCGGAACCAGATCCTTGTCATTGTCATAGGGTAGATTGGGGATCAGAGTCGGCAACACCGCGTGAATGTCGAAGGTTAGCAACCAGGTCTCGCCATCCGGCGCCGACTTCGCCACAGTCGCGGCGCCGACACTGCCGGAGGCACCGGTCTTGTTCTCGACGACGAAGGTGCCGTTGCGGCCCTGCTTCAGCCCGTCCGCAACCATGCGTCCGAGCGCATCGACCGAACCGCCCGCCGCGAACGGGACAACGACCCGAACATTGCTCGGGTTCCAGGTTTGCGCGCAAGCGACTTTCGGTATCGCAACGCCGGCCGCGATTGCGGCAGAACCTGCAAGCATGTACCTCCGCGATATTGTCATCTCCATTCCTCCCATCATGATGCCGGTCGTGCCGGCTTGTGTTTATCGTTGGTCGAGTGTCACGCCTGTACGATGTTGACGAGCGGCCTCCCTTGTGTGAAGCGGACAAGATTGTCGGCGAAGAGCTGCGTCAGTCGCTCCCAATACCGCGCTGAATTCATCGCCTTGTGCTGCGTCAGCAATACCTTCGGATGTTTCCAGAACGGATGTCCTGCCGGCAACGGTTCGACATCGGTGACATCAAGACCGGCGCCTGCGATGTGATCGCTATCGAGTGCAGAAAGGAGGGCTGTTTCGTCGACCGCGTTACCGCGCCCTACATTGTAGAAATACGCGCCGGACTTCATGTGCGAGAACCATTCGGCATCGAATGCTCGTGCATTGGACTCGTGCCCAGGCACGCAGACAACGACGTGATCGGCCTTGCCGATTGCTTCGGCGGTGTTCTTGACGGCGAATGTCCGCTCGAAGCCATCGACCGCGCGGCCATCCCTGTTAATGCCAAAAGCGCGCATGCCGAGGGCACGGGCGCGCCTGGCGATTTCGGTGCCGATAGAACCGGCGCCCACGACGGCGAGGCTCTGGCCGTTTAGTTCAGGATAGTCGAATGAATTTTTCTCAATCCAGCAGCCCTCAAGCTGCGCGCGCAGCAGAAGGCCCATCCGGCGATTGAAATGCAGCATCATCGCCAGCACATGTTCGGCAATGCTGGGCGACCCCACGCCACGCGCATTGGTGACCACAATTCCACGCTGCAGGGTGTTCTGGAAATCGACGATATCGGTGCCAGCCGCGAATAGCTGGATCCACTTGAGTGACGTTGCGGCCTGAACGAAATCGGGCTTGGGCCAGCCCAGGATGACATTCGCTTCGCTTGTCCTGAACGGCGCCTCGAGTCCCGGTCCCGCGAATCCGATCGCCGGAAATTGCTCACGCAATTGCGACACGAGCGCAGTAGGCAACCGGAACGTCAGACCGACCTTTGGAGCATCCATGTTCAGCGCCGCTCCTAGCTCGACAGGATGGTGACCACGGCCGCGGCCGATTCACGCCCGACTCGGCCGCCGCTATTCTCGGCCAGGCCGACGCGGGCACCTTGCTTCTGACGTTCGCCGGAACGGCCGCGAATCTGGTCGGCGAGCTCGCAGACCTGCGCGAGACCGCTGGCACCGACCGGATGGCCGCGACAGAGCATTCCACCGCTCGGATTGACCGGTACCCGCCCTCCGAGCGCGGTCGATCCCTTGCGGAAGAAGTCCGGCCCTTGGTCCGGGCCGCACAAGCCGAGCATTTCGTAAAGCCAAAGCTCCGCCGGAGTCGTGGCATCATGCAGTTCGACAACATCGACATCCTGCGGGCCGATGCCGGCCTGTTCGTAGGCCTTGATCGCTGCGCGTTCGACGATGCCTTCGGATTCGCGATCGGCGATCCCGGACGTCACCACGCAGGAGCGCACATAGACCTCGCCGTTGCCGCGTCTGCGCGCGAACTCTTCGCTGCATAGCACGACAGCGGCCGCCCCATCGGCATTGGGCGCGCACATCAGCATGGTCAAAGGCTCGCTGATCATGCGGCTGCTGAGAACCTCCTCGCGCGCAGCGGGGCTGCGGATGAAAGCATTGGGATTGGCGACGCCGGCCGCCCGAGTTTTGACCGCGACATTTGCAAAGTCCTCCGGCGTGGCACCCGTTCGGCTTGCATAGGCCCGCACGCGTTCTGCATAGAGATCCATGAAGATCGACGAGGCATGGCTGCCGAGACGCTGGCGCGTCTCGGCAAGCTCGTCCTGATCCACCGCGCTCGACAAGGCGAGCGAGGTCACGGATTTATCCGGGTGCAGGAATTTTTCGGCACCGACCACCAGCACGCAATCGAATTGGCCGGCCAGCACTGCCGACCAGGCGAGGAAGAAAGCCGAAGAACTCGACGCGCAGGCATTCTCGATGTTGAAGACCGGCTGACCGGAGAGCCCGAGCTTGCGCAGGGCGGCCTGGCCGCGAACCATTTCCTGTCCGGTCAGGAGCCCCGCTGCAGCATTCCCGAAATACACCGCGTCGATGTCGCGGACCCCGACGCCCGCGTCGCGCAAAGCGGCGGAGGCCGCCGCGACCGACATCGGCGCAATCGACTGCTCCGGATGTTTCCCGAAGGGAATAAGGCCGGTACCGGCGACCACCACCCTACTCACCGAATGCCTCCCAAAAGCCCGCCGACTTATTGTTACTGTCGAGTAATATCGAGTTACTTTCGAGTACGATAACAACTCCCGCGCGACCCGGCAAGGCCGCCGATTTGCGCGCTGCACAGGCTGGCGCCGGCGCAAAAGACCGGCTATCGGTCATGGAAAGACGGGGACAATCGGGGCGGCGAATGCGATCGGCGGCAAAATCAGTCAGCAAGAATATCGGCGGCAAGGCACACGCCGCCCGCTCGAAGACTCAGGCCTGGAATGCCACGGTCGTCGACCGCGCGGAGGAGGCGCGACGAAAGCGGCGGGCAGTGATCGCGGAGGCGGCCCGCGCCTTCGGGCATCGCGGGTTTCATAACGTGTCGCTCGACGAAGTTGCGATTGCCCTGAATGTCAGCAAGCCGACACTGTACAACTACGTCAAGAGCAAGCATGAGCTGCTCTACGAGTGCTACAATCTTGCGCTCGATTTCGGCGACGAATTGATGCGCGAAGTGCTTGCGAGCGACGGCAGCGGCCTGGACAAGCTCAGTATTTTCATCACCCGATACATCAGGATGCTGACCGAGCAACTCGGGACAGCCGCGGTATTTTATGAATTCTACTCGATGCGGCCGAGCGACCGCGAGAAAATCCAGCGGCGCCGACGCGGCTTCGACAAGATGTTCCGCAATCTCGTTTCCCAAGGAATTGCCGACGGCTCGATCGCACCATGCGATCCGAAGCTCGCCGTGTTCTGGTTCATGGGCGCGATTTCAGGAATTCCGCGCTGGTTCAATCCCGATGGCGAATTGTCCGGCGAGGAGATTGCCAACGCCTTCGTGACGTTCCTCAAGAACGGCGTTGCCGCGCCTGCCGCGAACAATTCCGGAAGGCGCGGCTAGCGCCCCTCGCCTTTTTTCATAAACGCCGCGACTCCATCCTTGAATTGCTCCGATTGAAGACAGAGTTGCTGCGCCTTCGCCTCGGCCACGAGAATTTCGGAGAGCGATTGGCCCTCGCCGCTCAGGATCGCCTTGGTCAGACCGAAAGCTTGCGGCGGATGACGCGCGAGTTTCGTTGCAAGCTCCACTGCCTCCTCCTGAACCCGGGCGTCATCGGTCACGAAATCGGCAAGGCCGATCCGTTCGGACCGCGCGCCGTCGACCCGCTGGTCGATGAACAGAAGCTGGCGCGCCATCGCAAGTCCGACACGGCGTGGCAGATGATGCAGAATGCCTGCATCCGGGATGAGACCGATCCGAAAAAAGGGAAACACGAAGGTCGCGCCGCGGCCCATCACGATGAAATCACAGGCAAGTGCAAATCCCGCGCCCCCGCCCGCCGCCACACCCTGGACCGCCGCGACCAGCGGCTTCGTACAATTGCCAAGCGCGACGATGAAGCGACGGAGACCCTTCATATAATCCGGGATATCGGCCTCGGTCAGTCCGCTGATCCGTTCGATGTCGCCGCCCCCGCTGAAATGTCCACCCGAACCAGTTAGGATGATGGCACGCACCGACGGATCGACCTCGCCTGCCTTCATGGCGTCGAGGATCTGCGCACGCAATTCCGGGGTCACCGCATGCCGCCGCTCCGGCCGGTTCATTACGATCCGCAGAATGTCGGGCCGCGGTCTTTCGATCAGGATCAGGTCCATCTGCAAGCCGTGGGTTTTCCTAAATCTTGCGCTCGTGCCCCTGCCAGAACTTGCCGCGAATCTCACGCTTCAGAACCTTGCCGACCGCGCTTTTCGGTAGATCTGGCCAGATTTCGACCGATTTCGGCGTTTTCACGCTGCCTAGCTGCGCCTTCACCGTCGCCAGCAATTCGTCCGTGTCGAGCGCGGTACCGGGCTTCAGTTGCACGATCGCCTTGAGCGCCTCGCCCCATTTATCGTCCGGCACGCCAATCACCGCGCAATCGAGCACTTCGGCCCGCATCAGGATCACACGCTCGACTTCGGACGGATAGATATTGAAGCCACCGGTGATGATCATGTCCTTCTTGCGGTCGACAAGGTAGACGAAACCATCCTCGTCCTTATAGCCGAGATCGGATGTGTGGTGCCATCCGAACAGCCGCGATTCCCGGGTGGCTTCGGGATCGTTGTAATATTCCATCATCACGATGTTGCTGCGAACCACGATCTCGCCAATCTCGTTCGGTCCGAGCAGGTTGCCGTTGTCGTCCATCACCTCCACCATGGTGTGCATGGTAGGACGACCGCAGCTCTCCAGCCGCTTCGACTTCTTGAGCGAGGAGACTGCCTCGGCATGATCCGCAGCCGACATGAAGGCCATGGACATCGCGGCTTCGGTCTGCCCGTAGAGCTGGCACATGACAGGTCCGAACACCTGCATGGCCTCACGCAGCTTCGAAGTCGACATGGGCGATGCGCCATAGATCAAGTATTTCAACGACGAATAATCGAAATCGCGAACCCTGGGATGGGCCAGGATCATATAGATCAGCGTCGGCGGCAGCAGCGTCGAGACGATCCGGTGCCGCTCGATGCATTCCATAACCGCCAGCGGATCGGGCTTCTTCATCATGAAGACGCTGCCGCCAAAGGCGAGAATAGTATAGCAGACGCCACCACCGGCGTGAGTCATCGGGGACGCACAGAGATAGCGTGGCGGCTCGTCATAGGGCATGTGGGCGGAAATGTTGGAGACGACCGTCTGCAGCGTCAGGTTGCTCTGCACCACGCCGCGCGGCGCACCGGTTGTGCCGCCGGTGCTGGCGATGCGGATCGGGGATAGATAGTTCGTCCCGGATGGGATCGGCGCGTCCGAATGAGGCTCGCACCATTGCAGGAGCGCGGGCGAATGCTCGGTCCGCCGGTCGACGCAGACATGCCCCTTCAGGGACGGCACCGCCGCCGCGATTGCCGGTAGATGCTGCTCGATATCGCTGTGGTAGAATAGCCATTCGGCTTCGTAGCGGTTGAGCAACGCAATGTTGTCGGCGACGGTGTTGCGCGCATTGATCACGATCCAGATGCAGTCGGATCGGTGAATCCCGAGCACCGCAACGAAACCCTCGACATCGTTGGGGCTGTAGACTGCCACTTTCTTTCCGGGCGTGAGGCCGTTCGCTCTGAGCGCATAGGCGATCTTATTGGTGAGCTTCACCGTTTCCCGATAGCTGTAGCCATGTGTGTCGTCGTGCAGGCAAAGTCCGTCTTGCGAGATTGCAGCGCCCCGGTCGAGGAAATCGATGATCTTCATCGCCGCGCCTCAGGCCAAACGCCGTGCGCGAGGGTTGCCGCTCGTCGCCGTCAGGCCTTGCACGCGGTCGCTCGCTGCTTTCGCATCGTCCAGCAGGTCGTCGAAAATCTGCTCGACGGTCTGTTGCTCGCGGACATAAGCCACCGCAGGACCGAGATCGATCAGCCCCTCCCGGAGATCGCCGCTCTCATAGGCATTGCGGGTGAGGGCGCCGCTCATCAGCGGCAGGTAACGCTCGATTTCGGCGATCCGCTCGGCCTCCATGTCGGCGACCATCTTCGCGGTATCGTTGGCGAGTACCCGATGATTGTTCTGGAAGCTTGCCAGCACCAGGCGAGTGTCGCGCTCGTCGAGCCTCAGCAATTGCTGCTTGTATTCCGGATGCGCCCAGATTTCGGCCGCAGCCAGCATGCGCGAACCGAGCAGCACGCCGTCGGCGCCCGCCGCCAGGGCGGCCAAGATCTGACGCCCGGTGCCAATTCCGCCCGCGATCGCGAACGGAATTTTCAGCCGCTCCGAGGCAAGCGGTGCCATCGCGAACGAGCTAGCGATGTCCATGCCCGGATGGCCGCCCCCGTCAATTCCGACCAGCGTGACCGCATCGACGCCGAGCTTCTCAGCACTTAGCGCGAAACGAACCGATGGCGCCTTGTGGATGACGGTGCAGCCTGCCGCTTTCAGCCGCGGGGCGATGATGTCGGGCGAATGGCCTGAGGTCTCGATGATCCGAACGCCTGCGTCGAGCAGCGTATCGACGAAACGCGGCAGCCTGTCGTTGGCTTCCTTGCGGCGGGAGACCGACAGGCAGACACCGAATGGCTTGCCGCTGGTGAGTTCCCGGCAGAGCCGCAATTCTTCGCGAAACTTCATCTGATCCGGGAACGACAGAGCGGTGATGAAACCCATGCCGCCGGCATTGACCACAGCCGCGACATACCGGGCGTCGGCAAGATGCATCAGGCCGCCGCACAGGATCGGATGCGAGATGCCGAGCAATCTGGTCAATCGTGTCGAAAACAGCGGATTGCGCATGAGTGGGGCTGCCTATGGCGCAATGGCGTAACCGCCATTCACCGCATAGGTCTGACCGGTGACCCAGCTTGCGGCATCGGAGGCGAGATAGAGGATCATGGCCGAGGCGTCACGCGGCTCACCGAGCCTTCGGATGACATATCGGCTCAGCTTCTTTTTCACCATGTCCGGATCGGCATTTCGATCCGAAAGGCCTGGCGTCGCTACGCCGGCGAGCGAAACGCAGTTCGCGGTGATCAGATGGCGGCCGAGCCCCTTCGCCAGCGCTCGCATGAAACCCGCGGCGCCCGCCTTCGCACCGGAATACACCGCATAATTCGCCTCACCGACGCGACCTGCTTCCGAGATCACGGTAACAATGCGCCCGTAGCCGTTCGCAATCATGCGCGGCACCACGGCATGGCAACAATTCAGCACGCCGTAGAGATTGGGACCGAGCCAGCGACTCCAATCCTCTGGACCGACTTCCCAGAAATTCGGCAGGTTCTTCTCGATTTGCGAGGTTCCGGCATTGCCGGCGTTGTTGACCAAAATGTCGATGCGGCCGAAACGCTCGATTGCCTTGTCGACCATCGCCGTCACCGCGGCGTAATCGGCGACGTCGGCCTGGACGGCGAACGCGCCGACGCCGCGCTCGCGCAAGAGCGCAGCAACCGCCTCGGCGCGATCGAGATGGAAGTCGTTGACCACGACGGCCTCGATGCCGTGATCGGCAAACAGCAGAGCGGTATCGCGCCCGATTCCCTGCCCTGCGCCGGTAATCAGGGCTACCCGTTCGTTCAGATCGAAGACGCCTGACAAGATCCCTCCCCGCCGCGGAAACTCTGCGTTTCCCGTCGACTGCATTTCAGGATGATCGTAGCGGGCGAATGATATACTGTAAAGTCAGTCCACTGACGTTGCCGTAAAGGCTGACCGGAGGGTGCATGATCGAGATTGAGAGACGAGGCGGCGGGCTTTGGATATTCATGAACCGGCCGGACGTGCTCAACGCACTGCATCCGGCCATGATCGCCGCGATCAATCAGGCGCTTGATGTCGCAGCCGAAGAGAGCGACCTTCGCGCCATCGTATTGTCCGGCCGTGGCCGCGCCTTCTGCGCAGGCGCCGACATGAAATACAACCAGTCTGTCAGCGGCCTGCCCGGCGGAAATACCGCATTCGTGCGCGCGGTGTCCGAACTCACGATCCGGCTTGAGACATTCCCCCTGCCCGTCCTTGCCACGATCAACGGCACCGCCGTTGCGGGTGGTCTGGAACTGGCGCTGGGATGCGACCTGATCATTGCCTCTTCAAGCGCCAAGCTCGGCGACATGCATTCCAATTATTCGCTGTTTCCGGGCGGCGGCGCCTCCGTGCGGCTCACCCGACGCATCGGCGCGCCGCAGGCCAAGCGGCTGATGTTCTGGGGTGAGACCGTTGCGGCATCGCGGGCGCAGGAAATCGGCCTGGTCGACATGGTTCTGGCTGACGAGCAATTACACGATCATGTCGACGATCTTGTCTCGAAGCTCGCTGACAAGAGTCCTCTGGTACTTCGGCGCCTGAAATCGGCGATCAATCGCGCGGGTGACATGGACGCGCGACTGGCGCTGGAATGGGAGCGCGATACCAACGAACTGCACAGCCATTCGCATGACCGTGCCGAAGGACTCCGCGCCTTCGTCGAAAAGCGCAGGCCTAATTTCCTGGGACGCTAATGATCGATTTTCTCCGCTTCTGCTCCAGTCGAGTTTGTCCGACCACATCTTGATCACGTCGGAGATGGCCGTCAGCGACAGCATCCAGAACAGGCGTCCGGTCAGCGCCACATGAGCGTCATACTGACATCGCCCGGCATGCCGTCCAGCCAGTCAGCGACCTGGAACTTGATGTGGTGGCCCGTCGCCTCCACGTACTACTTCCAGAATGCGGCGACGTACCAATCACCACCGCGACATTGTTCGTGTCGGGCAGAACTTGAAGAATATTCCTGACCGCGGCGTACAATCGATCGCAACCGCGACGACAGTGTCATTTGACACTGATCTCGACCCTCGTCGTGCGCATCATTCCGGTGAGCTGTCGGGACGCTCGCCCAGCCGACTCTGACCAGCGATCAACCCACCGACATTCGACTTCGAATCAGCCATGCCCGCGCGCCGGCGCGAACGCGGGGATCTAGCGGCGCACCGGTTGGGACAGGCTAGCTCACTCTGCGGGTGACCATGCCGAATGGCTCTGGCTGAAGCACTTGCATTCCATCGAATGCCCAATCCGGTTCTCGGCTCCTTTCAGGTTGCAGAGCCGAAATCCAATCTCCGCGAGGCTGGCCCGCGAATTCAAAGTCAGGTCTACCGTGTGGAGGAGATTCGGCGGAAACCGGTTCGCATATTCAATTTGATGCTGCGCAGGCCGGCCGATTGGTTTGCGCGCCCCATTGCCGAACCGGGTCTGCGCCCCGAAACGGTCGCAGCGCTCCGGCAACCCTCGACGTAATCGAGCTGGCGACGATGTCCGGTCCGAATGTTGATGCAAGCGATCCGGCTGCGGACGCTCTGTCGTCGGAGATCCTGCGGGCGCGCTGGCGGACGGTGTTTCGGAAGGAGCCGCCGCCTACCCCTACCGCAATCTAACCCGAGCATGATCGAGTGAACGAACGCAACCGATCCACGGTCAACTACAGTTGCTCTTCACCTGGCTGATAACTTCGCTAGTCGGAACTACGTCGGCGTATTTGCTGGCGAGGTCGAACAAGCTAATCGCGTGAGGAACCTGCCCTCTATCGTAAACGGCATCCTCCGGGATCACCACAGGATAATTGAGAGAGCAACCGTCAACTGCCGTAGCTCGCACACAGCCACTTGTCGCACATCCGACGATGACGAGCGAATCTGCGGAGAACGAAACAAGATAGCTCGCCAAAGCTGTTCCAAAAAACGCGCTCGCGTGAATTTTCGGCAAGATCAATTCCTTACCTCGTGGCGCGATCTCGGCGACAAATTCGTAACCTTTCGGAGGCACGTCGAGAATCCCCGGCGCCTTTGCACCGAAACCCTTGTCGTCGTGCTCCCCCTTTGGAGCAACGCAAGGATGCAGGATAGGAAGACCGCACGACCGAAACACCGCAATCAACTCCGCAATCTTCGGAATAGCACGCCAGGCATACTCGCCGCATGCCGTCGGATATTCCTTGATGGCTTCCATTATTGGCCTGCTCACGGAGCCGGCAGTCCGGTACTGGACGTCGATAACCAGCAAGGCGGGTCGCTTGCCAAAACCCGTCCGATGCCCGAATCCGGCGGCCTGATAGACGGCAAGATCGGCCTCTGAAATCAAGCCATCCCATGGGCGCCCCATTAGTCGATCCTCCTTACAAAACCTGACTTTTCTTCTGCCTTGGCCTTACGCCGCTACAAAGCGAAGCTCCGGATGAACCACATGCCCTTCGTGGAGCACCTGGACATCGTCGAGCCAGAGACTGCAGCCCCGCATGGGAAGATCCATGTGGCATGGCGTATCATTGTCGCCGCCGAATTCCGAATTCGGGCCCGTCGAGAACAAGACGTTCCCGTAAAAGGACAAGGCATTCATGACGTGCTCCTTTTCGAGACTTCGCGAAGACGCGAACTGATGCCAGCGAGCACGTTCATTCAGACCGAAGCCGATATGTGCAATGGCATATCCGCGCGGGTCATTGAAGCTCTCGATATAGTTGCGTATCAGCATGGCGTCGAGACCGCTGCCACCGATATCGGTTATGTACCCCTTCTTTATTGTGAAAGTTACCGGCGCTTCGACGTAGCGCTTGAAAGCGCAAATGATATCGCCTTGAGCGAGCACGACGGTGCCGTCTACTTCATGATCATTTCCTTGTGTAAAAACGAATCCTGATGGGAAATGATCCCAACGCCCGGCAATATCGGTATATCCGTATTCAGCAATCGCATCGTATTGAGAAAGACCATATTTCACGTCGGTGCCGTTGGGCGAAGTAATGTGCATCGTCCTGGATCGCAAGATAAGGTCGCGCCCGAACTCGCACCGCCGACGATGGTCTTCGGTCGGACCCATCTGCTTGAGAACGTGAAGCGGTTCCATGACGCGCAGAATGCGGGTACCGGCGGCCTGAATCTCCAGCTGCTCTGACGAGAACAAAAGTCCCATCAAGTCGACGACCATATCTGCGCGCTTGCATGTCTCCAATGCGAGCGCATGCCCTACGAGCGGATGCCTGCCCTGCACTCCTACTGCCAAAGTTCTGTCACGCGGTACGCTGACATGCATGGTATGTGCACCGAGACGCTGTATCGCCACCATCAAAGCATGAACGTGATCCACATGCTCGCCGGCGCAATTGAGCACAACAACCGTTTCTCCGGCTCGAACCTTGCATAGCCGCATCTGCTCCTCGAACACAGCCAGCGCGTCTGCATCTACAACAACCTGAGCCATAAGCTGGAATCTCCTTACGCGTCTCTCATACGTCGACCACGAACGCCCAGAAGCACGCGCGAGCCCTCGTTCGAACGAAACTCAACGTTCCGACACTTCCGCTTGCGGGCCGCCTGCAACCTTGCCGCGGGATGCGCCATATCACCTATCGGCGCGTCCCGGCATCGGATGCGACCTTCCCAGCGGCAGAAATATTTCTTGCCGCCTTCATCACCGCCTCGACGATGCTTACATATCCAGTGCAACGACAAAGATTGGAAGCGATTGCTTCGCGCACTTCCTCCTCGGTCGGACTGGGGTTCTCCTCCAGGAACGCAGTGACCGTCATCAACATGCCCGGCGTGCAAAAGCCACATTGCAGCGCATGCGCATCGGAAAAAGCTTGCTGGAGTGCGTTCAGTCGATCTCCATCGGCCAGCCCCTCAACCGTTCGCACGTCGCATCCATCGAGTTGCACTGCGAAGAGCAAACACGACCGCAGCGCCACGCCATCGACATGAATCGTACAGGCACCACATACGCCATGCTCACAACCAAGATGCGTTCCCGTGTAGCGCAATACATTGCGCAGGAAGTCGCCCGCGGTAACCCGCGGCTCAGCTTCGCCTTCCCGGAACTCGCCGTTAACGCGAAGTCGGATTGCGGCCTTGGCCATTATGTCCCTCGAAGCTATCGGAAAGCTGTGTCAGCGCTCGAACGATCAGTCCCTCGGCCACATCGCGGCGATATTCAGCGGAAGCGTGGATATCATCCGACGGCGAAAGGCCATGCGCTATCGCACGCGCGACTTGATGGAAGCGAACCTCGCCGAACCTGCAGCCCACCATCATCTGGGCGGTCGGACTCGCGTCGATGGGAATGGTATCGACACCGCCGAGTGCCAGCGCGACTTCGTCGACCTCACCAGACACCGAAAGACCAATCTGGATAGCGACGGAAACGAGAGCGAAATCCCCGTGCCGTCGGCTCACTTCCAGAAAGGCGGCCCGAGCACGTTTCCGGATCTTAGGAATCCGAATTTCAACCAGAATTTCGTCCGGCATAAGCGCCGTAGTCAGCAGAGATGTAAAGAAATCATGTGCCGGGACCGATCGGACTCCCCGTTCGCTGCGCAGCACCAGTTCCGCTCCGAGCGCCATCGCGACCGTCGGCCATTCCGCAGCCGGGTCGGCATGCGAAAGGCTTCCTCCTGCGGTACCGCGATTGCGAATCACTGGATGCGCAACGAGACGGATCGCTTGAGCGAGCAAGGGACAATGACGGCCAACCAGCTCCGACCGCTCGACATCGCGATGTCGCGTCAGCGCACCGATCGCCAGAGTTTCACCCTGTTCCCTGATATAGCTCAGACCATCGATACCGTTCAGATCAATCAGCGCAGTCGGCTGCGCCATGCGAAACGCCATCATGGGAATAAGAGTCTGGCCTCCAGCGAGCACCTTTGCGGATTCACCTGACTTCGCCAGAAGTTCAATCGCCTGCTCGATTGATGACGGCTTGAGATAATCGAATGCGGCCGCTTTCATTGTGGTTGTTTCTCCCGAATGAGAGAGCGCAGCCGATCATGCGACAGCGGTAGGGACGTGATCTCGACTCCAAGCGGCTTCAATGCGTCGGAAACGGCGTTTGACAAGACGGCCGCGGCCGGCACGATGCCGGCCTCGCCAGCCCCTTTTGCGCCCAAGGGGTTGGTCGGCGACTTTGACTCCTCTAGAATTTCGACGATTATCTCATCCGGCATCTCGATCGCGGTTGGCACCAGGTAATCGGCAAAGGTTGTCGTCAGCAGCTGTCCTTGCTCGTCGTACACAAGCTCCTCTAGCAATGCACCGCCGATTCCCTGCGCGGCCGCGCCAACGAGTTGGCCCTTCACAATCGTCGGGTTGATGACGGTTCCGACGTCCGAGACGATCACATATTTCAGAATGCGTACCGCTCCAGTGAGGATGTCGACCTCGACGAGCGCGGCGGCGCTGCCGAAGGGAAAAGTGGCATTGGATTGTTCGAACGTGAAAAATGCTTCGATCTCGCCTATATTGCTGTCGGGCGCATGCACCAACTTTGCGATGCCAGCGAAGTCGATTCGCATATCGGGCCTGTCGGTTACCCAAACCTCGCTATCAGCCGCGCTAAGGTCTTCGGCGCTTACGCCAAGACGCAAGGCAGCCACATCCAGCACCTTTTGTCTGAACGCATGGCCGGCGCCCAGCACTGCACTTCCGCCCATGACCGCGGCCCTGCTGGCCCAGGAGCCTACCCCAACGCCCAACAGATCAGTGTCGCCAGGCAAAACCGTCACAGAGTCGTAGGATGCGCCTGTGGCCTCGGCAGCGACCTGCGCCAGCGTCGTTTGCGTACCCTGGCCTATTGTCGCGACGCCGACCCGGACTTGCACGTTTCCTTCTCTGCCGAGTTGAATGTGAGCATGCTCACGCTCACCCATCCCGCTGGGTTCGACAAACGACGCCAGGCCAATACCGAAGTAGCGTCCCTGACTCCGCATCTCGCTCTGCAGCTTTCGAGCACCGTCATAATCCAGCTTTTCCAGCACGCGATCGAGCGCTCGCGCATAGTTGCCACCGTCGAAGATCACCTCGTGGCCGTATTCATGCGTTCCGGTCGCGTAAGGCATGTCTTCCGGCCGGACCATATTGGCTTTGCGCACCTGCACCGGATCAATTCCGAGCTTTCCCGCCACCAGATCGAGCATCCGTTCGCGTACAAACGATGACTCAAACTGTCCGGGCCCGCGGTACGACCCGTGTGGTGTCTTGTTCGTGATCACGCATTCCAGAGATATATCAAACGTCGGAATTCGATACGGACCGGAAAGACCAGTTATCGTGTGCGTGGGCGCAACCATGCCGTTCGGACGGATATACGCACCCATGTCCATGACCGCACGATCTCTAAACGCCAGAATGCGGCCTTGTTTGTCGAAGCCGATATCGACATCGTGCCACTGCTGGCGCGAATGGTTCATCGCCAGAAAATGCTCCTGCCGATCTTCGATCCACCGTACCGGTCGACGCAACTGCAGCACGGCCCAGGGTATGAGGAAATCCTCGGGAAAAAACTCTCCTCTGAATCCGAATGCGCCGCCGACATCGGGCTCAAGGCATCGAATGCGGTCCTCTGGAATTTCCAGCAGCCTGGCAAGAATCGCTCGGGTGCGATGAATGACTTTGGTAGGCCCCCAGACCGTCAATACGTCGGTCGACGGGTCCAGATAGGCAAGCAGCCCACGGGTCTCCATCGGAATTCCAGTATGCCGGTGCGTCGCGAAGGATCTGGACATCCGCGCGGGCGCACTCCGAAGCGCACCATCGATGTCACCGCGCGCCGCCTTAAGCGCTCCCGCCACGTTGCTGCCTGCAGCCTCGTGGACAAAGTTCTGATCCGACCTGCGGCTCTGCCGCGCATCGACCAACGCGTCGAGCGGTTCAATCTCGACGTCGATCAGTTCAAGCGCGTCCTCCGCGGCGTATCGGTCTTCTGCGATAATGATCGCCAGTGGCTCACCGACATAGCGCACCTTGTCCGCGGCGATCGGCCGCTGAAAATAACGCTCAAGTTCAGGCTTCGGCACGAAAGTGGTCGGCATGCTGCCGACCGGACCGATATCGCTCGCACAATAGACCGCGACGACGCCCTTCCCGCTCCTGGCGGCAGACAGATCCAGCCGCTTCACGCGTCCATGAGCCACTGGGCTTCGGAAGATCACTGCCTCGAGCGCATCGGCGACGTAAATGTCCGCCACGAAACGCCCCTCGCCTTTCAGAAGGCGCGTATCTTCCTTTCGAGCAACAGAGCGACCGATATAGGATGTCAAGACGCTTACCTCGACTTCAACGCTTTGTTCTTCTCACGTCCACGCGGCCTTCTCCGCCATGGCAGCGGCTTCCCGGGCAATGAGGGCACCAATCTTGTTTTCTCTCCCCGCAAGCCTCTGAGTCGGCCCGCCAACGCAGAAGAAATAACCTTCTCCGTCCATGCGCAATGCTGCGGCGACTGAAGTGATTTCCGGGCGGTTCTCGCCGATAGCAACGTGCCAACCGACCGACACGCCTTGCTCAACGGCACGATCGAGGTCCTTGACCGCTATCAGAGTACGCGGCGATATCTTGGGACGGCTTAGCTGTCCGATAACTTTTCGGCGCTCGTCCGAAGGCAGCAATCCCAACACCGCTCTTCCCGATGCGCTGCTGTGAATCATCTTTCGCTGACCGGTATGCGCCGCGAAACGGACCGCATGATCCGCCTCCTTGACATCCAGGTAAAGCACCTCTGCACCATCGAGCTTACCGAACATTACGGTCTCTCCCGTGGCGTCACGGAGAGATTGCAGATGCGGCTGCGCGAGAACAAGCACGGAATCTCCACGCAAGATGCCGTCGCCAAGGACGCGCAGGCGTGACGTTGGAAAGTAGCCGTTGCGCTTGCCGAGTGAATAAACGTAACCCTCGCGCCGAAGTGTCTCCATCAAGGCGAAGCAACTCGATTTGGGAAGATCTAGTCGCTCGGCCAAATCGGTTAGAGTTGCCGGCTTGCCGGTCGCAGCGAAGAACTCAAAAATTGCAAGTACGCGCAAAGCGCTTTTCACTCCGGCAACGCCATCAGAGCCAGCGCCGCTCGCCGATGACGGCTTGAGCCGCAAATTGCCTACCACACCCGGCCTCGATTCATATTTCACATATGTGAACATTCGTTCTTGGATGTGACAACTACTACGGAGGCCGGATCAGGTAGTCAAGGCTTGACGACAATCGGATCTCCCAACGCCGACGCAGTGGCGAATTTGGTATCTCGCTCCGAACCGGCGTCTGTACCCGCCTAGTTGAGTGCATGCACCATCCAAAGCGAAAGCGCGGGAAACGCAACCAAGATCACAAGACGGATTACGTCGGCGGCCACGAATGGCATGATGCCCCTGTAGGTCGTCGTGATCGGCACGCCGTCTGCGACCTTGTTGATCACAAACACGTTCATACCTATCGGCGGCGCGATCAAACCAACGCCACAGACCACTAGAACCAGAATGCCAAACCAGATGCCAACGTCATCTCGAGGCATGCCGAAATCCAGCGCCAGAATGATCGGCGCAAACAGCGGCAGGGTCAAAAGCAGCATGGCAAGCTCATCCATGACAGCGCCGAGGACCAGATAGATTGAAAGAATTGCGACCAACACCATGATCGGCGACAGATTTGCTTCGTTGATCGCCTGAGCCACAAGCATTGGCATTCGCGTCAGCGCGAGGAACGATCCGAACATTTCCGCCCCAAGCAGAATGAGAAAGATCATCCCCGTTGTGTGGCCGGTGCGAACTAACGCAATGGCGATGTCTTTCATTCCAAGCTTGCGTTGCAACAGGCCTGTCACCAGCATGGCGGCTGCGCCAACCGCCGCGCCCTCCGTCGGCGTAAACACCCCGCCATAAATGCCCCCCAAGACGATCACTCCTATGCCAAGGACGGGAATGAGAATCGGGGGAACGAAGATTGCGAACAGGGCGAGAATAATGAAGAAGGAAAGCAACCCCACACCGATCAGCGCCAACAACCATGCCGCAACGGCGGCACACACCACGAGTATACCTGCAATCCTTTGGAATCGGTGAGCGGCCTGCACCGGCATTGACGCCGATGACGGCTCGGACGGAATAAGAGACGGGTTCCGACGCACGAGAATTGAGATGGTGATGCAGTAAAAAAGCGTAGCCAGCAAACCGGGGATCAACGCGGCCTGAAACAGCTTGGCGATATTCTGCTCAACGATAATTCCGTATAGAACGAGAATGACCGATGGGGGGATCAGAATCCCCAAGGTTCCTCCCACCGCAATCGTTGCCGTCGCCAGCCCCGCGTCGCATCGCGCCCGCGCCAGTTCCGGGAGCACAGCGCGGCCGAACGTCGCCGTCGTCGCAACCGACGATCCGGAGATCGATCCAAAAGCGGTACATGCCACGATGACCGATATGGGCAGTCCGCCTTTGAATCGCTTCAAGCCCCGCTCGGCTGCTTCGAAGATAAGGCGCGCAATCCCGGACCGCTCCGCAAAGGCACCCATCAGAATGAAGAGCGGGATAACAGACAACGTGTAGTTCGCGAACTGATGATAGACATTGACCTTCATATGATTGAAAAGAACAATGACACTCGTGAGCTCCGCATATCCTGCAGCGCCAACAACGAGCATGGCCAGACCTATCGGCATTCGCAGCGCGATGAGGCCGAACATCGCCGCAAAGGCTACCAAGGCCAGCGTCAGTCCATCCACGTGCTTACGCAGCCCTGTTCCTGGCGAACGCGCTCGCAGCAGAGGCGATCGCACAGAACCCACACAAAGCGGAACAGATGCCGTAGATGGGCCAAATCGGCCAGTCGAACTCCGTCAACGTTTCTCCGAAGCGGCGCACCTCGAGCATTCCGATCCCGAGCCCGACGGCGAACAGCGCAAAAATCACGGCGAGCAGGATATCCCAGGTACCGTCAATGACCCTGTTGACCGGACCAGGCAGCCAGAGCGTGAAGGTATCTACTGCGACATGCTCGTATCGAATTTGCGTGTAAGGCAAAAACGAAAAGATGCTGACAGCCAGGCCCACCCGAACAAACTCGTAATCACCGGGTATCGGCGCATCAAACATTGCTCTACCGGCGATGCTGACAATCACGATGCCTGCGCAGGCGAGCAGAACGACGCCACCGAAGAACGCAATCGCGAGAGACAATTTCTCGATCAGGGGCAGCGATCGAGTGGGCACCCCGCTCGTGCCGAAGCCCTCCTGCTCCATGGATTCCACAGTCAGCATCCTTGGACTGGTGAAGTCGTATTGCCCTTCGATACGAAATAGCGCCATCGCATTGCAGCTCGAACTATGGATCGCGTGAGCGCCAATCGTCGCTGCGCAGTCATACCCTAGGCGTTCATCTTCCCGAACGGTGAACACCCCACCGGCCGCCATCAGGACAATTCCTGATAGCGACCAGCCTTATGGATCCTGAACTTCAGTTAGCGTCGTATTTCGCAACAAGCTTTCGCATAGCGCTGACCAATTCGTCGCCGTCAACGCCACGGGACTTCATTCCGGCAACCCATTTGGGGAGCACACCCGCAGTCGCCTCCATCCAGCGCGCTTTCTCATCGCCGGAAATCAGGAGAAGCTTGTTGCGCCCGGACGCCCCCACGCTCTTGATGAGCTGGGTAGCAGCATCGTCCCACATCTGGCCTGCGCGACGCGCAAAAGTCATGCCCGAATTCCTTTCGAGAATGGCCTTTAGATCGTCAGGCAAACGGTTGAAGCTGTCCTGATTCATGACGAGGCCAAGGCTCACGACATACAGGGTTGGTGAGCCGTCGATGCTGGTGTGGTTTGATACGAGCTCGTTGATGCGAAGAGACGGCACTGGCTCCCACGGAACGACCGCACCATCCAATGTCCGCTGCGCGAGGGCTTCAGGTATCTGCGGAATCGGCATTCCGATCGGGGTAGCCCCCAGGGCAGTAAGCGCTTCACCGGTCAATCGGGACGGAGACCGCAGCCGAAGACCTTTCATGTCCTTCATGCTCGTTACTGGCCGGTTGGAATGAATGACACCCTGGTCGTGCGCCCAGAACGAAAGCAGCTTCACGTCGGCAAAAGTGTTTCCCAGGTGCTTTTCGGCAAATTCCTGGCAGGCTTGCGCATTTACGATCCCCCTCCGCGCCGGGACGAATGGCAGCTCGATGACCTCCGTGGCCGGAAAGCGCCCCGGGGTGGCGCCAGGCACGATCGACACCATATCGACCACGCCCTGGCGAGCTTGGTCGTAGAGCTGAGGGAGCGTACCGCCCAGCTGCATGGCCGGGAAAATGTCGACCTTGAGACGACCGCCGCTATCTGCGCTGAGCTTCTCTGCCCACGGCACATACAACTTGGCATGCAAGTTGGAGGAAGGCGGCAGGTAGTGATGAAGCTTCAACGTGACCGGTGCTTGGGCACGCGCCCGGGAAATCCCAACGAGCGCAGGTGTCGCCACAGATGATGCGGCGAGAGCGATGAACTTACGTCTGGAATACTTCATTTGAGACGACCTCTCCGAACTCTTCATCGCACACATGTTCACATATGCGAACAATTATTCTTCGATATGACCACACTATGATCGCTCATTTTCCGAGTCAATAGTTCCGGCTGGCGATCAAGCATGGCTGGCCGCGCGTCGTTTCTAAAATGACGGTCCGAGTTGACGGCGTGGGGGCTCGTCTGAGGCCTTACTGGATGTGCCGATCGCCCGCGGCTCAGAATATGCACCGCATCACGCGATGCGGCGCGCCATGGAGCTGAAGAAAATCGTCAACCACAGCGGCTATAGCTTGATATCCAGCACTTCGCTGAGCGCCAAAAAGAGGCCATCAAAATCATCGACTTGCACCTGATGGCCAGCATTTGCAACGCGCTGGAACGTTATCTCCGGGTTGAGACCGAGAATCTCCCGCTCATCCTCATCAAGAACAACCCCTCCCTTGCCAGCCGCAATGATCGAGGTCGGAACAGCCATCTGCTGCAGATCGCAATGAATGTCATCCGAATGAAAACCATTATGCGTAACAGTAACGGCCCTCGGGTCACACGTATGCAGCCATTCCGCTCGCAGCCGCTGTAGCCTTTCCGGCCATTGCGCCAGTGGGGACTCGAGCAAAGCCTCCCATCCTTCGCCGCGACGGGCCGCTTCAATGCACTTCAACAATGGCTGCAGTGGTGACGGGTAAGGTCTGCGCCCGGGACCGCTGACCGGCGGGTCGATCAGGATAATGCGCGCGAACTGCGCGTCTTCACGTCGGGCTGCGCGGATCGCAATACGTGCGCCGTTTGAGTGACCAACTACGGTGGCATTTCGCAACTTGAGCGCGTCAGCAAACGCGCAAAGATCTGCCGCACAGGCGTCAAGACCATAGTCGAGGTGCTCCCCGCATTCCGAAAGCCCGCGCCCACGAACATCCAATATGAACGCATCAAGCTCGCGGCCCAAGCGTTCCCCAACATCCGTCCAGAGAATTGCCGGCGATATAATTCCGGGAATTACGATGAGCGGCGCGCCTTCTCCTCCGAAACGCAGATAGTGCTGTCGGATACCGTTCGCGTGGACATGGCCACCATAACTCAATGTCGCGCTCATCCAACTTTCTCAATTGCCAATTGTCGATAACTGATGACACCACCGTTTCGCGCTGATCGCCTCACCCGGCCGCACCTAAACCGAGACAACACGGAATCGTCCATTGGTAAAGCATACCAGCCTCGAGATCACCACAACGCCGTCTGCAAGAAAAATCAGGAACGTTACGAACAAATGTTTGGAGTCCGTGGTGGCTTGCGGGTCGGAAAGGTACCCAATCCTTTCTCCAAAGTCGTTGCAAGAATGTCAGGGCGCCTCGCAGCGAGCGCGGGCGCCCTGATCATGAACAAGCTTAGTTGTCAGAGCCGATCGCTTGCACCCCACCCGAGCGGACGGCACGGGTAAGAACAGAACGCTGACGCACCGGCGTTGCCCGCGCATACGACGAGTGCGCATTGTCGGCGCGGATCGCATTGGCGCCGCCGACGTTGATACTCTGGGTCAGTCCGGACTTCGGCCCGCCGATATAGGTCGTGATGGTCTGTGCCTGGGCGCCGGTGGCAAAGCCGGCGAACGCCGCAGCAAACAGCACGCGCTTGATGGTCAACATGATCCGGTCTCCTTGCAGGTTTTGCGCTCGTGATTGAGCGTCGCAAGGTGGTCTAGAGAGCCGTGCCTCTTGGAGGAAATATCGGTCAGCGATCATCCTCATAGCGGCCGCCTATGCCCTTGACCTCTTTCAGCCATGAACCGAGTACGACGGCCGTCGCCAGCGCGCCGGCTATCCCGATGACGCAAGCCAGCCAGCCCGAGCGGTCGAACAATTGTCCGAGGACGAAGCCGCCGACCAGCCCGCCCAGGAAATAGGACGCGAGGTAGATGCCGCTCGCGGAGCCACGGTCGACACTGGCCGCCTGTCCGAAAAAACCCGTCGCCACCGCCTGCGCAAAGAAGGTGCCGGCACCGACGAGCACCAGTCCGGCGAGGATCCCCGGCAAGCTCGGCAACAGCAGCAGCGGCAATCCGAGCAGCGCCAGCGCCATCGCGCCCCGGAAGATCGGCCGCGCGCCGAAGCGCTGGACCATCGCGCCCGCAAACGGCGTGGTGACGATCGACGGCAGGAACACGAAATAGACGAGCCCCAGTGTCATCATCGATAGCGCATGCGGCTCGCGCACCAGCACGAAATTGACATAAGTGAAGGTGCCGATGAACGCGAACAGGATGCAGAATCCGATCGCGAACGCGGCGCGCAACGGCCCGTTGCGCAGATGCGCGCTCCACGCCGCGAGCGGCGAGCCGACTGCGGCCCGTCGTAGCCGATGACGGACTGGACCGGATCGTGACATAGACCAGCGCCGCCCCGGCAAGATTCAGCGCCGAGAAGAAATAGAAGTTGGCCGCGAGCTCGAGATGATCGGCGACGCCCGCCGACACCAGGCGCCCGACCAGGTTGCTTGCGACATTGCCGGTGATGTAGGCCGCGAATGCTCCGCCCGCAGCCATGGCGCTGTGCTCCTCGCCAAGATAGGCGAGCGTCAGCGTGAACGCCGCCGCCATGCACAGCCCCTGTATGACGCGCAGGATGGCGAAGGTGCTCAGGTCCGGCGCGACCGCCAGCAGCGCAGTGGGGATCGCGAGCACGCACAGGCTCGCGACGATGCCGGCACGCCGGTTGATGCGATTGCTGAAGAACGCGACCGCAAGTCCCGCGATCGCCATGCCGAGCGTGCAGGCATTGACCGCGAGACCCATGGCCGCCGGCGCGACGCCATAAGCCTTTGCGAGCGACGGCAGGAGCGCCTGCGTGGCGAACAGGTCGACCACCGTCAGAAAGGCGATCAGGCCGATGATCAGGTTGCGGCGAAGGCCGCTCAACGCGTTGCCGCCGCGTGCGGCCACTCCTCGATCGAAGCCTTGCGTGATTTCGGTCATCGCTGCACCCGCTCACACCGCTACTCGGCGGCTTCCATGGCCTCGATATGCCCGTCGTGCAGGATCACACCTTCCAGCGGGTCGAACTCCCGCTCCCAGGGCCTGCGCTCCAGAACCGACATCGTGCGCGTGTAGCCGGCCTCCCAGCGCGTGCGGATGCTGGACGGACTGAAGTCTACGTCCTTGGTGTGGTTCTCGTTTTCGATCTGCGGCGCAAGAAGGCGCACGACATGCATGGTGGTCGGGCAACCGTAGGCGGTCAGCGCGCGCACCTGCGGCTGGCTGCGCACCTCGTCCGGCAACAGTCGCACAACCGCCCAGCTGGCGGACGTACTCACGCCCCTAAAGGCTATTCGACGCGCAGAAAGTCAAACAGACGCTCCGTGACGGGCTTTAGAGCGTCGGTTCTTGCAAACGCATGGATTCGCGTCGTCGCGAGGTCCGAATCCTTGAGGACGACGATGTTCACCGCCTCATACCTTTCCCGGGCATAGCCGGCCGCGACGAAGCCAACGCCCTCTTTCATGGCGACGCGAGCAATAACGTTCGGGAAAGCCGTCTCATAGGCGGCGATTTTGAGCTGCGCACCCATCGCCGCGAACTTCGCGACAAGCCGGTCATGGTTTTCGGGATGCTGCTCGCGTGGAACGACGATAAAGGGCTCGTCACGCAGAGCTGCTACCGTAAGGCTCCTGCGGCTAGCAAGCCGGTGCTTGGCGTGTATCGCTACCGCCATGTTCTGGCGACCGACCAATACAGCCCTATAGCCTGCCTGGTCGATAGGAAGCGTTGTGATGATCGCGTCAATATCGCCAACGTCGAGCAGGCTCTTCAACTGGTCGCCACCTATCGCTCGGAACCGCAGTTCGACATCGGGAGCAATCTCCTTGAACTCGGAAATCATTCGCGGGATATCGCTGTAGATGATCGATGAAGACATGCCGATGGTGAGCCGGCCCTTCAGGCCCTGCGCGATTCTGCGGCCCTCGTCCTTCATTCGGTCCATGATTGAGATGATCTGCTGGCAATTGGCCAGCACCGCCTCACCGGCGACGGTCAGGACGACCGATCGCTTCGTACGTTCAATCAGTTTGAATCCAAGAACCTCTTCCAGCTTCAGGATGTGCTGCGAAGCGCCGGGCTGCGTAATATTCAGCGCGCTCGCGGCCTTTCCGAAGTGCTTGAACTTGGCGACGAATACAAAGGTCCTGAGCAGGCGGGAATCTAGCATGGCTAACGTCCCTGGCAGGGGCTGTCGGTCAAGGTTATCAATCACACGCACTGATAACGAGGCGAAATTTATAGGTATGCAGTGCTCCTAATTCGTTCGCATTGCATTCAGGACGCGCATTACCTGCAACCTCCCAAGGCATCTCGATTCCCCGGGCATTCGCTACTTCATGGTCCTCGGCAACCAGAGCGCGATGTCCGGAAAAACCATCAGCAGTCCGAGCAGAACCACCATTGCGGCGAGGAAGGGAAGGATGCCGCGATAGATCGATGCCAACGGGATGTCCGGATTCATTCCGGCAAGGAGGAACACGTTAATCCCGACAGGGGGCGCAATCATGCCGGCCTGGCAAACGATCACAATGATCACGCCAAACCAGATCGGATCGAAGCCGAGCGCTTGGCTCACCGGATAGAAGATCGGCACAGTCAGCAAGATCATGGCCATCTCGTCCATCAGAGCGCCCATGATCAGATACGACACGATGATCGCGCCCATGATGGCGAACGGCGGTGCCTTGAGGTCGGTGATGAATTGCGCCAGTAGCGACGGCATCTGTGTCACGGTCAGAAAGTAGCCGAGGATGATCGCACCGAGGAGGATCGCGAAGATCATGGCGGAAAGCTTTGCCGTCTCGATCAATGACGACACGAAGGCCTCAAGCGACATCCGCCGCCGAAGAACCGCCGCTCCAAAGGCGCCCGCCGCCCCCACGGCCGCTCCCTCGGTAGCGGTGAAGATGCCGACATACATGCCGCCGATGACAATGATGAACAGAACGGCCACATCCGCGATCTTGGCCAATTCCGAAAGCGATGACTTGAGGCCTGCCCGCTCGGCGCGGGGTGCCAGCGATGGCTTCAATGCAACGACGATCTGGATCGTGAGCATGAAGAGGCCGATCATCACGATGCCCGGAACTACGCCGGCCAGGAAAAGCTTCCCGATCGATTGCTCGGTCAGAAAGCCATAGATCAGGAGAATGATGCTCGGCGGAATCAGGATACCGATCGTGCCGCCGGCGGCAATCGATCCCGTCGACAAACGCACGTCATAGCCATACCGCCTCATCTCCGGCAAAGCCGTCGCGGACATCGTAGCGGCGGTTGCAAGGCTCGATCCGCAGATGGCGGCAAAACCGCCGCAAGCTGCTACCGTGGCCATGGCGAGCCCGCCGCGCCGGTGGCCGAGGAAGCTGTTTGCCACCGCAAAAAGATCCCGGCTCAGACCAGCCTGAGAGGCGAACTGACCCATGAGGATAAACAGCGGGATCACCGTCAACGAGTCACTGGCGACGGCTGAGTACGGCGCCAAACCGAGCATCTTTAGCGCGGTGTCGAAATTGGTGATCCAGGTAAAGCCGACAAAGCCAACGACGCCCAAGGCAATGCCGACAGGCACACGCACAATCATCAGGACGATGGTGAGGCCGAGACCGATTGTCCCGATCGCCAGCATGCTCATGCCGTTTGGCCTTCCGTATTGGTGCCATTTATCGCGAGCATGCGCGTCAAATAGACGCTCGCCAGCAGCAGGGCTCCGGCAGCCACAGCGAACTGGAAAGGCGCAACCGGCAGGAGCAGCGCCGGCGTCATGTCACCGATCTTCGCCGCCTTTATCGCCTGGTTGTACATTCCCCACGCGATCAGGCCGTACATCGCAGCGCCGAGCGCCGCCGCAAAGCAATCGAGACCCTTGCGAACCATCGGCGGCCACTTGTCGACAAGGAAATCCGCGAGCACGTCACCGCCGCTGGCGGTGTTGTTCGCTAGTCCTGCAAACACGAACAGCGCCATCATCAGGTCGAGTATTTCGAGCGTTCCGCGAATTGGATGATTGAGACGTAACGCATGAACACGTCAGCAGTCGTTAGGCCACCCATCGCAACGAGCAGGGCCGCGGAAACGTATCCCACCGCCCTGCTGACGCCATTCACCAACGAAGTAGCTCTCTGAAGATAGCTCACCGTCGTTTGCCCTTCTGATCGAGACTCGGAGGGTCACCGATCAGGAGTCGTACCTCTTGATGAGATCACGCAGGTCTTTCAGAACCACATCGCCCGGCAGATTCTTGGCTTTCATGGAGTCAAGCCAGGCCGTTTCAAGCGGACGCGTCTTTTCTTCCCAGCGTGCCCGCTCGGCGTCCGGCAAGACGGAAATCGTGGCACCGACCTTCTTCGCCGCTTCGACGCCGCCCTCGTCATTCTTGTCCCAGGCGGCCCCGGTGAACTCGGCCGCCCACGATCCGCTCAGCTCATTCAGGACATTACGGAGATCGGCGGGCAACGCCGCGTACTTCGTTTCGTTCATCGCGACAATAAAAGGCACGGTGTAGAAATTCACCACGAGATGGTGCTTCAGAACTTCAAAGAGCTTGATGCCCTCAATCGCCTCCCACGGAAACCACACCCCGTCGATGACGCCGCGATCGAGTGCGTTGTAGGTCTCCGGGAATGGCACGACAACCGGCGTGGCGCCAAGCCGCTGGGTTGCGTCCTGCTGCACTCCCGGTGCGGTGCGGATGCGAAGACCGGCCAGGTCCTCCATATTGGTCACGGACTTCTTGGTCGTATGCAGCTGGCCCGGCGGGTGGATGAAGGTCCACAGCACCTTCAGACCGGCCGCAGTGCCTTCCTTCTGCAGGTCCTTCTCCCACAGAGCCCAGAACGCCTGGCTGCCGCCCTTGCCGCTCTTGAACAGAAAGGGAAGCTCGCAGACAGAGGTAAGTGGGAAGCGGCCCGGCGTCAGTGCCGGCACGAAATAACCCATGTCGGCGATGCCGTTCTGGATCAATTGCAGTTGGTCGGCCTGCTTGCCCAGCGTGCCGGGATAGATCGTGATCTTCAGGCGGCCACCGCTCTTCTCCGAGACCATCTTCGCCCAGGGTTCAAGCACTCGCTTGTGATGGCCATGCCCAACACCCACATAGCTGGTGAACTTCAGCTCGACCGGAGCCTGCGCCGATGCGCGGCGGATGGCGGGCGATGCGACGGCGGCCAACAACCCCGAGGCCATCAGCGAACGCGTAAATGTACGTCTCGACGTAGCCATGAAATCCCCTCTCGTCAGATGTTCATAATCCCGACGTGAGAGTTTCCGCTTATGTGCGCGCGGCTTCTAATTATTTGTTTCTGACGACTAATAGTGGAAGCTTATGAGTCCTCCACGAGGCCGTGTCAGCCGCGCTGACGCGGCGACCGACGCTCAGGCGTGCGGTTGCGCCAGGTAGCGGCGATGGAGATAGATCAAGCTCGTCGCTTTATCGCGCAGGTGCACGGCGTCCACGCTGCACATGATCACGCTGTGGCTTCCAGCCTCGATGATGCTTTCAACCTGCCCCTCGAAGCTGACCGCGGTGTCCAGCAAGAGAGGCGGTTTCCCTGGCAGCATCTGCCATTGTCCGTGCCGGAAGCGATCCGCCATGGGTACGTTTCCGAGACCCGCGAAGACATCGGCGATTGGCTGATGATGTGCGTCCAGCGTATTCACGACGATCTCAGTGCCCGCGTTTAGCAGAGAGCGAACACGCCCTGCGCGATGCAGACAAACCAGAAGCGTGGGAGGCGCATCCGAGACCGAGCAAATGGCTGTTGCGGTGACGCCACCCACTACTCTATCGCCCGCCACGGTGACGATGTGTACCGCGGCGGTGATGCGAGACATGCCCTCCCGGAAGGCAAGCGCCTCAGGAGACAGAACGGGCCGTGTTTCCAAAGCTTTGGTCGTTGCGGTCATTGTTCGAGCCTCCAAGCTGAACCCACGTGTCTGTGGTCCAGCCATTCTCGTCGTATTCGGACATACAGGTGTCCACGAGCTCTTCCATTTGCTTCATCACGCCGTTCCTCTCCGAGAGCACCAAGGCCTGCAGGAGGACTTCTTCATGGTTTCCAGCGTAGTTTCGCTCATACAGCTCGTGACGGCCGCTGAATTCCGAACCGACCGCATCCCACAGCAGCTTCATCAGCTTGATGCGCTCACGAGCCGTGACACCGTTCGAGCCGCGCACGTAGCGCGCCAGATAGGGTTCGATCTCCGGATTGGAGAAGTCACGGGCGGACGACGGCAGATAAATCAAGGCAGAAGCGATGATTTTCTGCGTGACTTCGCGGGTCTTTGCGAACGCCGACTGCATGACCTGACGGAAAGTGGCGGCAGCCATGAAATTCGGGAGCACCGCCCCGTCTTTCCACGGGCTCGGCCGACCGACCATCGCCTCGGTGAGACTCCAGAACACATTGCGAAGGCTGATCACTTCGCCAAGCAAAACCTGATTTCCACGGAAGGCGTCGCCGCCCGTGACGCGCAGGGCGCGTGCGATCAAACCGGCCATGAACTCAAGCTTGACCGCGTATCGGGTGCAGGCCTGCAACGCAAAGCCCTGCAGGAAGCCTGATTCGTTGTAAAATCGCCGAACCATGTCGAGGTCGCGGTACACAATAACGTCTTCCCAGCTCACAAAGGCATTATCCAGCACGAAGATCGAGTCGTTTTCGTCGAACCTGCTGGACAGCGGGTAGTCCCAAGGCGCCCCGTGGCCGGCCGCAATGCCTTCATACGATGTGCGGCAAATCAATTTGCAGCCGGGTGAGTTGACCGGCAAGAGGAACATGAGCGCCAGGCTGTCGTCGTCAGCCGCCGTGGTTCCGGACTGCCCAACGAAATTCCACTGGGTAATGGCGGCGCCGGTGGCGACGACCTTGGCGCCCGACACATAGATGCCGGCGTCAGTTTCCTTGACGACCCGGATCACGATATCGCGGATCGTATCCGCCGACCGACCGCGATCTACGGGAGGGTTCACGATTGCATGGTTGATAAAGGGGACAGTTTCCTGAACCTTCTTGTACCAAGCGCGAGCGTTGCCGGCCTGGTTTCCGTAAAACTCGGCGTTCGGCCCGAAGGTGTTGGTCAGGGACGCCTTGAAGTCGGGCGAACGCCCCATCCAGCCGTAAGTCAGACGGGCCCAGACGGCGATCGCATCACGTTGCGCGGCAAGATCTTCACCACTGCGCGCCGCTTTGAAGAAACGATGCGTGAGGCCGCCACTGCCCGTATCGGTCCTGGTCATTAATGCGTTGCTGTATTTCTCGCTGTGCATCGCGTCGTAGAGCCGCGCGATCGAGCGGGCCGAATTCTGAAAGCACGGGTGGCTCGAAACGTCGTCCACCCGCTCTCCGTTGATGAAGACGTTCCGTCCGTCATTCAAGGAGGCCAGATACTCCTTGCCCGTAAAGGGCCTGGACCCAGCCAATTCTGAATTGCGTCCGCCGTCGAGAGGCTTCAGGTGGTCCTTGCCTGCGGCAGACTGTGGGGCGGACATTGATGTACTCCGTTCTTGAAAATGAGCTGTTCTGTCGCCGACTGAAGCCGAACGCGGTGCATGTGCGCGTGAAGCCAGCCAAAAGGCTAAGCCCCGATATCCGGGCACGCCAATTATTTGTTGAACAACTCTAATAAGCGTGAGTCATGACGGAGTGTTTCTTGCCGGCGGTCGCGCTTGTGGGATTCGCGCGGAATGCGCCCGACTCTGGAAATCGCGATCGGCAGCTATGTTCTCGTCACTCGCATGACGGCATTTTGTGTGATTACCCGATCACATCTGCTTCGTCGTCTTTGCGTGGACCATTCCGCCCACCGACACAGCTCTTCGTGCGCCCGTTGCCGCAATCACGCTCCGACCTGGCGCCAAGGCAATGACCTAAGCGCCCTCTTCCCACCTTATTCAAGCGACCACAGCCATCGCCGTTATCTCGATAAGGGCCTTCTCGTGCGCCAGCCGGCTCACTTCGACCATGGTCGAAGCTGGCGGATCGACGGGGAAATGTTTTCGCCGCACGGCGTGGATCTCGTCGAATTTGGACATGTCAGTTACGTAAACGTCGACACGGACCACATCATCCAGAGTCGCACCCGCGGCGGAAAGCGCCAGCTTGAGATTGGCGATCACTTGCTCTGTCTGAGCCGCCATATCGCCCACGCCAACCACGTCACCTGCCGTGTTCTTTGCGAGCAGGCCGGATACGCAGACCAGCTTTCCGGGACTCGCTGCGGTGACTGCAGAAAACACGCCCGACGGCTTTGACAGTCCTTCGACGGGTACAATCTGCTTGGCTCGCTTGGTCATGCACGGCACTCGTGTGATTCGATGTGATTGATGCGGAGCTGACCAGCGCAGCGCGCTGACTTCAGCTCCGGATATTGTTCGGCACAATTGCCCGATGTTGCCAATCATTTGTCCGAGCGGAATGATAATCTCTTGTTATCGCGGCTATCGGCGCGTTGCTTTGGCTTTGACCTGCCTTCCCGAGATCGTTGGGCAAGCCCGCTAACGGATCGAAACACGCACGCTCCAGTGATTGCCTCTGACGACGTTGGGCGGACCTTGCGCTACCACAGCAACCGCTGAAATTGGAGCAAGGGCGCAAAATGCCTCTGCCCGACCTGATAACAGGGTACAATTAATAACTGCCGACAAATTATTGGCGACGAGCGATTTCGCTGTCTACTTTCGGCCGTGACATCATCGGGCTGCGCAAGAGTTTCGTGCGCTCTCCCAGTGCGGAGATCGTCCAAATATTTTGCTTAAGCGTGGCGACCCGACAGTCGCTTGGAAGGAAATCAAAATGACGGACACGACTTACATTCGTTGTGGCAAATTGTTTCCGGGTGTCGGGGACACGGTCCTGGAGAATCAGACGATCGTAGCCGAAGACGGAATCATCACGCGGGTAGCGCCATCGAAAGACATTCCCAAGTCCGCCGATGCGACGGAACAAGATTTTTCGCGGAATTTTGTCATTCCCGGCATGATCGATCTTCATACGCATCTGGCTTATGGCAATGCGAAGACTGAGGAGGATATTGACCTCTACAGCTCTCTCGAATTTCGCGCCGTTCGAGGCGTGTTCTTTGCACATCAGGTTTTATCATCCGGCTTCACGACGATTGGCGCACCCGGTGACTCAGGAATGGTATCGCGCGCGGTCCGTGACGCGATTGACGCCGGGCTGTTTCAAGGACCGAGGATTGCGGCGGCCGGTCCCTATATCACCAGCAGGCAGGGCTTGACCGACTGGTATCCGACCTGGATCGGTGTGCCCACCACATCCATCGGCAGACTGGTTACAAACCGCGATGAGGCGATCGAGGAAATTCGCAAGCAAGTCAAGGAGGGCGTGGACACAGTGAAGATTGCCATGGACGGCATTCTTCGCAGGCCAAATGGAGAGCTGGTTGCTGCGTTTACGCTCGATGAAACAAAGGCGATGGTCGACGAAATACACCGGCTCGGAAAAATCGCGATAACGCACGCGCGCGGACGCGAGGCGACGCTTTATGCCGGCAAGGCGGGTGTCGATCTGATTTTCCACGCATCAGAAATTGATGACGAGGGACTGGAAGCGGTCGTAGCCAACAAGTGCTCAATCTGCCCGACTTTTACGCTGCTGCGAAATTATGTGGACTTCGTGGAGCCCCAGGACCCGGCGTTCCGAGAGCGACGTAACAGCGTCTGGAGGACGGAGTTCGAGTCCGCCGTGGAGAATCTGCAAAAGGTGAAGAAGGCCGGAGTTCCGATGCCCATCGGAACGGACTCCGGATTTGCGCTGACCCCGTTCGGAGAATGGCACGCTCGAGAGCTTGAAATATTCGTCGACTATATGGGCTTCACACCTATCGAGGCGCTGCGAGCCGCAACCTCCGTAGGCGCAAACCTTGTAAGGCCAAGCGACAGAGTCGGCACGCTGGCCTCGGGCTTTCAGGCTGACGTGGTGGCATTGGATGGCGATCCGAGCAAGAACATCTCGATCTTGCTTGACCGGAGCAAAATGAAGTCGGTGCTGAAGGGCGGAAAAGTCACACCACCGGCGAAGCGCGAGTACGATCCCGGGAAGGTCTCCGATTTCACGCAGGTCATATCGAGCGAGCTCTACACGCGCGAGCGGGTTTCCAAGCTCGGCTATCGTGCTCCGAGCATGCACCACTAAAAAGAACGCAAGCCGGCAAACAACTGAAACGGGCGGCGGCTCCGCCGCTTCGATGATGGCCAAACAGGCGTCTGCGCAGCCTTCCCAATCCTTAGGTTACATAGTCGGCACTTGGAGAAATCAGGCAAATGAAAAAGGTTCGCGTTCGGTCAAATGCCGTTGCCGAAGCCCCGCCCGGACTTTGGTCAAACTGCCTGACGGTCGGTCCTATGATCTATATCGCGGGATTGACGTCGCGCGCGCCGGACGGAAAAGCTGTGCTCGGCAGTGACGAATACTCCCAATCGAAGATTATTTTTCAAAAGATCAAGGACTTGGTCGTCAGCGCCGGCGGCAACATGGATGACATCGTCAAGCTCACGATCTTTGTCACCAACATCGCCAATAACTCAGAGGTTTGGCGGGCGCGGAAGGAATTCTTTTCCGGAGACTTTCCAACTTGCAGCCTGGTGGAGGTCAAGGCGTTGGCGCATCCGAGCATCCTGATAGAGATCGAGGGTGTGGCGTACCGCGGTTGCAGCGATGCGGCCGCCTAAGGGCGCATCCAACAGCGTCGATGAGGGTGAGATAATTTCTTACCCGGCGTCGGCGGCAGGGACGATTACAAGGGTTGTCGAGGCCGGCCGCGGCCCAAACGTGGTGCTCTTTGTCCATGGCGTCGGGGCGCGCGCGGACAGATGGCGGCGAAACCTCGCTGTTGTTGCATCCGCCGGCTACCGATGCCTGGCCATCGACCTTCCTGGACACGGCTTCGCGCAGAAGGGAAAAGATTTTGATTACGGCGTATCAGGCTACGCCGACTTCGTTGAAGCGTTCCTGAAAGACCATCAGGTCAGCACGGTGCATCTGGTCGGAACCTCGCTCGGCGCGCATGTCCTTGGCGCCCTTCTGCTGAGGCACCCTGCTATCGCAAGGTCTTTCACTTTGGTCGGTGCAACAGGGCTCATACCAATCGGAGCCGAAGCACGCGAGCGTATTGCGAAACGTATTCGGGACCGGACTCACGACGGCATTAGAGGCAAGCTCAAGGCGGTGATTTGGGACGAAGCCCTTGTCAGGGACTCTCTGGTCGACGAAGAGTGGCAAATAAACAATTCGCCGGGTGCGGAAGAAGCGTTTGGCTGTCTGGCGGAATACTTTCTATCCCGTCTCGACCAGGATGTGATCGGTGAGCAACTCGCCGAGATGCCCAGCAAGCCCCCGATGATGCTCGTTTGGGGTGAAGAGGATCGATCTGTCCCGTTGACGGTCGGCCGAAGCGTTGAAAAGCTCTTGCAAGTCCCGCTGACAACAATCCCGCGGACGGCACATGCGCCGTATTGGGAGGCTCCCGAAGCCTTCAACAAGGTATTGATCCGCTTCCTTGACGCATGTAGCGCGAAAAATCGCGCACGCGCGTGATCAGAACTTGGCGTCTTCCCTACCCTTTCATCTGCGTTCGCAAGATATCTGCGCTTCCACCCTTTGCTGCGGCGATCTTTAGCCACTGCCGACGCGACCATGCACGCCCGGCTCACGAAACACCCCCCGACCATGCATTGATTTCCGACGCAATTGTTTCGCGTCGGCTACTGAGACCGGTTCGCATATTCAGTTGGCCCGCCTCGCTTGATACGAACCCGTCTCTGAAGCCAATTTGAGCTCTGATTTGCCTTGATGGCGTTAGATTCAAACCGGTCTCAGCGTAAAAAAACTGAAACCGCTCGGAAAAGTATTTTCGAGGGTCAGAAACAAAGTGCTGAATCGCGGCAGTTTCTATGAAATATGGCCCAGAAGAGACTCAACTACCTGCAAAACTCGGCCGTGTTCGCGCTGAAAGTGGCGGGACACCAGGAAAATTTGTGATCAAAATCCTAGTGTGGTGGGCGCACAAGGATTCGAACCTTGGACCCGCTGATTAAGAGTCAGCTGCTCTACCAACTGAGCTATGCGCCCGGGCCACTCATCGCCATGAGGCGAAAGCGCGGCCCCTTTAGCAAAGGGCATACGCGGTGTCCAGCAACAGCTGGCAACGCCGTTCGCCAAACCGGTCCAACAGCGCCGTTCCAGTCCGACAGCGCCGTCCCCAAATCGGTCGAACCGGATCGGTCAGTGTCAGGGGCCTTTCAGCGGTGCGCCTTCGTCGGGGTCGCGCTGCTGATGCAATTCCACCGTCTTTCGGTCCCGCAGCCGGTCCGCAGCAGGGCTCCTGCGAACCCGCCAATTCCAAACGCCGTAGCCCAGCGCGATCGCCAGCAGAAGAACTGCCCCGATATCAATCAATATCCACAGCCAGCCGCCGGCTTCGCCCGAGGTCATCGTCGTCTCCTGATCCTGCAGTGACAACGCGCAGGGCGCCGAAGTGATCCGTCGAGACGGTTCCGCCGTCTATTGGATATTCTTCGCCATGAAAATGCTGACGGCGTCGGGATTGGCTTCCAGGAGGGCGTCCACGCGGGTCATCAGCCGGCACAATCTGCGCGACTTGAAATAGGTCAGCGCATTGCAGTTCGGCGAGGTCCGGCAGGCTCTCGCGCAGGCGTCCGCGTCGGCCACCGTACGCGCGGTCTCGTTGCTGAACTGGTAGGCATAGCCATCATGGGTTTGGGGGGCCGCCTGCCCGGTTTTGCCTGCCATCTCCTGCAGAAACCGGCTCAGCGCCCAGCCCTCCAGATTGCCGGACCGGATCCGCCACCACAGGCCGGGCTTGGCCACCACGACAATATTCGACGCGTTCGGCGCCAGCCGGCCGACGATCGGTGCCCCGGCATGGCCTTCCGCACGAACATTGAGGACATCATCCCGCCGCACGTCGACCACCCGATAGCGCGGCGACGCCCCGCCGCCGGCAGTGACCGGCAGGTTTGCCTTCGACGGAACCCTGATTTCCGCTGGAGGCTCGGCGACCGGGCGTTGCGCCACCGGCGCGGTTCCGGCAGGCGTTCCGGCCAGATAGATCGGCCCGCCCTGGGTCTGGTCGTAGAAGGCAGGGGTCTGAAAGTGCGGCCTGCCAGTCTCGGGGTCGGTGTAGGTAGCCGCCAGCTTGACGACCTGCACCCGCGCGGACACCACCGCCTCGCTCAGCGCGACGCCGGGCCTGGCAAGTTCAGGCAGGAACACACGGGTGAAGACGGAAGTCGGAGACGCGTCGGAATCCGACAGCCGGTCCAGTGCCAGCTGATCGGCGCCGGCCGAGTAGATCGAGAACACACCCACCGACGGCTGATGCCGGAACGTTGGCGCAACGCCGATGGCGCGGCGGAAATCCGCATTGGTGCGCGCGAACGGGTTGTTGCGGCACGCATCGATGACAGCGATCACCAGACCATTGAACTGTCCGGTATTCTTGTCGGTCAGCCGTTCGCGGAACTGGCCGACCACGGCAGCCTCGGCGATGGCGCCACGCCGCGCGATCTCGCGCATCCCCGGACCGCCGCGCCCGATGTCGGGAAAATCGCTCGGCAGCAGCAGGTTCGAGCCTTCCGGACTGAGCCCATGGCCCGAGAAGAACAGGAAGACCGTATCGCCCGGCCCGACCGTCTGCGCCAGCGCCTCGATCGTCTCGATCATCTGGCTCAGATCGGGATTGGCGAGCACCTGCGTGGAAAAACCAAGCTTGCGCAGAACAGCGGCGGTTGCCTGCGCATCGTTGACCGCCTTCTGAAGCTGGAATCTCGGCTCGAGCTTGCTGTAGCGGTCGACGCCGACCAGCAGGGCCACCCGCTTCTGCGCAACCGCGTCATCGGCCGCTGTGCACAACAGCGCGAACAGGATGCCTGCGATCACACTTGCAACGCGAACTGACGCACGCAACGGACCCTCCCGCATTGCGACAGACTGCGGCCAACGGCAATTTGTCGCTCAACGGGCGGCTCAGTTCAAGCAGCCGGGCGCCTGGCAGCGTCCGGCGGGCAGCGCAAAAAAAGGCCGCCGGGCGGGGGGTCCCGGCGGCCTCCTGCATGGCGGCGATCGGTGGGGCTGGGGGGCTCAGATGATCGCCGCTTCAGGTCTCCTCTATCGGCGCGGGACGAAGGGGCGTCCCATGGCCTGGCGGGTCAAGGCGCGAAGTCTGCGCTTCTGACCGTCATCAAGACTGCGGTAGAGCGGCTCTGCCGCGTCGGCCAGACGTTCCAGTCCGGCGGCACGCTGGCTCATGAGCGCGGCATTGGCGCGCAGCCGCGCAATCGGGTCGCGCTCGACGCTCTTTTCGCGCCTCGCCTGGCGGTTCGCCCGCCGCTGCGCCGCGGCTTCAGCACGCTGCTTGGCGAGTTCGCGGATCGCACTCTCCACCGAAGGCCAGTTTTTTTCCTGTTCCGGGGTAAGCTTCAGCCCGGTCCGCAGCGCAGCGACCCGGGCATCCAGCAGGGCCTGGCGGTCGTCCGCCGACAGACGTCCCGCGCCACGTGCACCATCCGTCTGCTGTGTCTGCCCTGCCTGCTGGGCGGCCGCCGGCGACGTCACCAGCAATATCGCTCCCAGAGCAAAAAACGCGAGTTTCAGCATGTGAAGGCCTCTGCATCCGCCTTCGATAGCTAAGGCTCGCACCCGCGGTCCTTCAACTTAAATATCGGACAGGTTCCGGATTCACGGCAAGGCTCCACGCGGCCATTTGCCACTTTGGCGCCGCTTTTTGCGCGCGCTCGGCATTTTCATCGGTTAGACTTGCCAAATGACCGGGATAACCGGCGCCCCGCGGGTGACCCGGGAAACCAGAAAACGACAGGGAGAGACGAAATGCAGCATCCAAGGCGCAGTCATTGGCTCGCGTTATCAACGGCGGGCGTGGCGCTCGCGATCGTCGCAACTGCGGCGCCGCTCGCGCAATCGCAGGAACGCAAATCGATCCGCTGGTCCACGTCGAGCGTGGACTCCTACGGGTACAAGGTCGCGGCCGCGATGACGAAGATCGCCGAGGAAGCGCTCGGCGGCGAATACACCATCACCGTCAATCCCTATCCTTCAACCACCGGCGCGATGAAGGCCACAATGGATGGCACCGGCGAGATCGGCTACACCGCCGACGTGGGCATGACCCAGCTCTATGGCGGCGACGGCGGCTTCAAGAACTACACCCCCGGCAAGGGCAAGCTGGTCCACACCTGGTACGCCTATCCGATGGAGTCCTTCATGGCGGTGCCGGCCGACAAGGCCGCGCAATTCAAATGCCTGAAGGATCTGTCTGGCAAGCCGGTCTTCTTCACGCCGGCAGGCTTCATGAACTGGCTGAATTTCCAGCGCATGTACAAGGCGCTGGGCTACGACTTCAAGCACGTGCAGATCGATCCGAAGACTCAGTCCGACGCGCTGAAGGGCGGCACCATCGCCGGCTCGGTGGCCTATACCACCGCAGGGCGTTCGCTCGCGCCGTACTGGAAAGAGACCGACGTCCGCATGGATGTGAAGATCGTCAATCCGTGTCCCGAGGAAATCACCAAGCTCCAGGCCGCCGGTCTCGCCGTCGCCGATGTGGACCCGAAAGTCTTCAGCAAGAGCGTGGGCGTCGATGGCATCAAGGCGGTGCCGATCCTGTTCGGCTACAATATGCGCGCCGATATGCCCGAAGACGTCGTCTACAAGCTCCTGACCGCGTTCTATAACAAGCGCGACGATCTGGCCAAGGCCGACCCCGGCTTTGCTCCGATGGCCAAGGATTTCATCGGCATGCAGGTCAACGGCATCAAGGCGAACCCCGACGTTCCGGTCCATGCCGGGCTGGCCAAGTTCCTGAAGGAACACAAGGCGTGGGACGACAAGTGGAAAATCGCAAAAGCCGGAAGCTGATTGCGGTGCCAATCTGAAGCGGGCGAGGCGAATGCGCGGGCAGGCGCGTTCCCTCGCCCTTTTGTTTCCGTTGCACGCGGCCTTGCGCCGGCAGGCGGGCCGTCGCGATTAGCGGTCGCCGATGACGACCAGAATGCCCGGGGATGGGGACGGCGATGATGTCCGAGGGGATCAGGAGGCATCTCAGCCTCAACAACGTCATTCTGTTCTTCTCGGCGGTGCTGCTGAGCTGGCTGCTGTATTATTTCTACACCGGTGCCGGAGGACCCCAGGAACTGGCATCGAGGCTGATCCCGGTCGCGATCATCCTTCAAGTGCTTTTCATGTACCGGGAGGACTATTTCTACAAATGGCTGCCGCCGCGCGTGAACGATATCATCATCCTTGCCTATATCGGGATCGCGCTGTTCGCGTTCTGGCACTTCTGGTGGGAATTTGAAGAGATCGCGATCTACCGGCAAGGCTCCTATACGCAGCAGGACTTCATCTGCGGCCTGCTGATGTTCCTGCTGGTGATGGAATTGTCGCGGCTCGCCCATCCGGCGCTGTTCTGGATCAATCTCGTCCTCGTATTCTACACGCTTTACGGCTACCTGAGCCCGTTCGACTTCTTCTGGCATCCGGGAACGTCATTCTACCGGATCGTGACGTCGAGCACCGTCGAGATGTCGACCGGCATTTACGGGATATACGGACAGATTGCGCTGACGGTGATCGCCGCCTTCCTGCTGCTGGCCGCGGCCGCGCGTGGATTCGGCGCGCAGAGCGCCATGATCAACGTGATGCGAAGGCTGGCCGGACGGTCCCGGCAGATGGTGCCGCAGACCGCGGTGCTGGGATCTCTGGCGGTCGGAACCATCAGCGGCAGCGGCTCGGCCAATGCGGTGGTGGTCGGAAGCATCACGATTCCGCTGATGAAGCGCTACGGCGTCCCGGGAACATTCGCTGCCGCCGTGGAGACGGCGGCATCGATGGGCGGCCTCCTGATGCCGCCACTGATGGGCATTGGCGCGTTCCTGATGTCGGAATTTCTCGGCGTGCCCTATTGGGATGTGGTCGCCCGCGGATTTGCGCTCGCGGTGGTCTACTACGTCTCACTGGCGCTCGCGGTGTATCTCCTGTGCGCACGGCTCCTGCCCCGCGACGAGATCGTATCGCCGCCGGTGGTCACCTACGATCAGGTCAAGACCTCGATCTTCTTCGTCTCGGTGCTCTTTCTCATTTTCCTGATGGGATATGCGGGCATCGGCGAATTGCTGGCCGCGCTCTATACGGCCGCATTCATGTTTGCGGCGCTGATGCTCAACTTCCTCTACTTCAAATACGTGCTGAAGGATGCCGAGGTCGCAAGCGAAACGCTCCTCGGGAATATCAGGCTCAGCATCGAGACCCATGGCGACATGACGTCCTATCTGACGCTGCTGCTGGCGACGCTCGGCATCATGATCGGGCTGTTCACGGTCACCGGATTCATCAACCGGATGGGCGCAACGCTGCTCGACCTCGGTGCCTGGAACATCGTCGCCATGATCGCGATGGCTTATATCTTCGGCTGGCTGGTCGGCGCCGGACTTCCGCCGACGGCAACCTACATCATCGGCGCCGTCATTATCGTTCAGCCGCTGGCGGCTCTCGGCGTCAACCCGTGGGTCGCGCATTTCTTCGTATTCCTGATTTCGGTCTGGGGCGAACTGTCGCCGCCGACATCGCTGACCGCCGCGATATCGGCGCGCATCGCCGAGGCGTCGTTCATGAGAACGATGTGGGAAGCACTGAAAATCTGCCTGCCGATCACCTTGATGACGTTTGCGATCTTCACCCGCTCGAACATGGTGGTCACGACCGGCTGGCTGCAATTCTCCGACACGGTGCTTGTCATGATCGGCACCTGCGGCTTCGCATTCGCGATGTTCGGCCGGTTCTTCCGCAACCGGCCCGCCGATGTCGGACTGCGACTGACCACGGCGGCCGTTTCCCTGTTCGTGCTGTTCTCTCCAAGCGACGGCTGGGCGATGGCGGCGGCACCGCTCGCGGCAATATTGGTTATCGCCGGCATCGTGCGGCATCACGACATCGCGCCGCCGGCAACGCTTGCAGTATCGGCCGAAGGCAGCGACACAAGCGGCGACCTTGCCACACTCGCCGCCGAGGCAAAGCGCGATATCGGATAACCGCGCGGCGCGCGGAAAGGGCGGCCTTGCACAGGCCGCCCTTCATCCCATCCCCGCAATTGCGTGACGGAAGCCTATTGCAGACGGGCCGCGAGACTTCCGAAGCCCATGGCGCGCGCGAGTGTGATCGCCTCGCGTTTCTGATTCTCATCAAGCGACCTGACAAGCGGCTGCGCAGCGGAGACCAGACGGCGCATGGAGGACGCGCTCATCGCCATTTCCGTCGCGCGCGCTCCTACCCGGCGAAAAAAGCCGGGATTGCCCGACGCGTCCGCGACCTGCTGCCGGTCGCCCTCACCCGCGATCGAGCGGAGCGCCGCTTCCACCCGAGGCCAGTGCCGTTCCTGGGCGGGCGTCAGGCGCAGGGCCGCCTTGAAGCGCGCGATTCCGGCTTCAAGCCGGCCGCCATCGGCCAAAGCCGGGACAGAGGTTGCGACAGACCCGGAAAATGCCAGCACGAACAGACCGGCGAGAAACGCCTTCCACATTGAAAACCCCGCGATTTTTCTGATTGCTGCATTGCGGGGTAGCGCAGCCGGGACAGCCCGGCAACACGGAACAGGTTAACGCCGCATCAAGATATCTTTCAATATCCGACACTTAATGCGGCCTGAATGAGGCGGCCCCTTGCGCCCATGGCTGCGGGCAAGGTGCATGGCGATGGGTCGCGATCGTCAGCTAGCCGTCGCGGGCGGCCCGTCCCAGGGTCGGCGCGCGTCGTGACGGATCGCATCACGCCGCGCCTTCCCCGGGACGCCAAGCCCTACCCCACATCCGTCGAATGGATGCGGCGGCGGTTCCCGCCCACGTTACGGCTCTGCTTGCTGATCAGCTTGTTGAGCGCACCGAGATAGGCCTTGGCCGAGGCGACCAGGGTGTCAGGGTCGGCGCCGCGCGAGGTGACCGAATAATCGCCCTGCGCGAGACGGACCGATACCTCGGCCTGCGCATCGGTGCCTTCGGTGACGGCATGGACCTGGTAGAGTTCCAGCACCGCCTCATGCGGCACCAGCGCCTTGATGGCATTGAAGATCGCGTCCACCGGACCGTTGCCGGTGGCCTGCACCGTCTGCTGGCGGCCGTCGATATCCAGTTCGAGCGTGGCCGATTGCGGACCGCGGGTGCCGGCGATCACGGTCAGCGAGGTCAGCGTGATGCGATCGTGCTCGTGCGCGATCTCCTCGTCGACCAGCGCCTCGATGTCCTCGTCGTAGATGTGTTTCTTGCGGTCGGCCAGCGCCTTGAACCGCACGAAAGCATCTTCGAGCTGGTTGGAGGCGAGCTTGTAGCCCAGTTCCTCCAGCTTGTGCTGGAAGGCATGGCGGCCGGAATGCTTGCCCATGACCAGCGAGGTCTGTTTCACGCCCACGCTTTCCGGCGTCATGATCTCGTAGGTCTGGGTGTTCTTCAGCATGCCGTCCTGGTGGATGCCGCTTTCATGCGCGAACGCATTCCGCCCGACGATGGCCTTGTTGTATTGCACCGGAAAGGAGGTCGCGGCCGACACGAGCTTCGAGGCGCGGGTCAGCATGGTGGCGTCGATGCCGGTCCAGAACGGCAGCACGTCGTTGCGGGTCCGGATCGCCATCACGACCTCTTCCAGCGCGGCGTTGCCCGCCCGCTCGCCGATGCCGTTGATGGTGCATTCGACCTGCCGCGCCCCGCCGGTGACGCCGGCCAGCGAATTCGCCACCGCCATGCCGAGGTCGTCGTGGCAATGCACCGAGAACACGGCCCTGTCGGCGTTCGGCACGCGCTCGCGCACCATGCGGAACAGCGCGGCGTATTCCTCCGGCGTGGTATAGCCCACGGTATCGGGGATGTTGATCGTGGTGGCGCCGGCATTGATCGCGGCCTCGACGCAGCGGCACAGGAAATCGTGCTCGGTGCGGGTGCCGTCCTCGGCCGACCATTCGACATCGTCGGTGTGGCTGCGCGCGCGCGTCACCTGCGCGATCACCATCTCGTAGACCTCGTGCGGCTCCTTCTGGAGCTTCCACTTCATGTGGACCGGCGAGGTCGAGAGGAACGTGTGGATGCGCTTGCGTGTCGCCGGCCTGATCGCTTCGGCGCAGCGGTCGATGTCCTTGGGTGCGGCGCGGGACAGCCCGCAGATCACCGCGTTCTTCGAGCGCCGCGCGATTTCCTGCACCGCGGCGAAATCGCCTTCCGATGCGATCGGGAAGCCGGCCTCGATGATGTCGACGCCCATCTCGTCCAGCAGCTCGGCGACTTCGAGCTTCTCGTCATGGGTCATGGTAGCGCCCGGGCATTGCTCGCCGTCGCGCAGGGTGGTGTCGAAGATGACGACGCGGTCCTTGTCGGAGCGTGTCTCGGCTGTGGTGGCCGTGGTCATGGATGATGGTCCTTGTCTCGTGCTGCGCCGCTCTTGGGACGTTCTTGGGGCGCTCTGTCAGGGTTTCGGTCTCAAGACCCCTGAGCGCCCAGGCGACAAAGCCCAGCCGGCCCTCAGGGGCGCGTAAGAAGCAGGAGACCGCCGAGAATGAGGGCAGCACCGGGCCGGGCGCCTTGCGCCCCCAGTTTCGTCGCGCGATGAAAGTCCTGCGCGGACATGCCGAAAACCCTCGAAAACAGACCGTTAGAGTGCCGGACCCACGGTTAATGTGGTGCTAACCGGTGGCTTTGGCAGGGACCTTTTAGCGGAGGGAGGGGTGTCTCCGCAAGCGGCCGAGCGCCCGACGCGCCGCCACTGCGCTCACCGGGCCCGCTACCGATCCTTGCCGGTCTTGCCATTGTCCTTCTTGCCGTTTTTCCTTTTGTCCGGCAGTTCCGCCGCCAGCAGCACCCGCGCCTTTTTCAGCTCGTCCCGGGTGGCGTCGTCGACCTGCGGATAATGCAGATTGAGGCTTTCGAGCCCCTCGACCATCGCCGACGCCACCACGAGCCGGGTGAACCATTTCTTGTCCGCCGGCACCACGAACCACGGCGCATGCGGGCGGCTGGTTTCGCGGATCGTCTCTTCGTAATAGCGCATGTAGTCGTCCCAGAGCTTTCGCTCCGCGACGTCGCCCAGATTGAATTTCCAGTTCTTGCCGGGTTCGTCGATTCGGTCGATGAAGCGCTTGGCCTGCTCGTCCTTCGAGACATGCAGGAAGAATTTCAGGATCAGCGTGCCGTTGCGCGCCTGATATTTTTCGAAGGCGCGGATGTCCTCGTATCGCTGCTTCCAGATGTCCCTCGTCACCAGTTGCGGCGGGATTTTCTGTTTCGCCAGAATTTCGGGATGCGCCCGCACCACCAGCACTTCCTCGTAATAGGAACGGTTGAATATGCCGATACGCCCGCGCTCCGGCGTGGCGATCGTGGTGCGCCACAGGTAATCGTGATCCAGTTCATGCGAGGTCGGCGCCTTGAACGAATAGACCTGGCAGCCCTGCGGATTGACGCCCGACATCACATGCTCGATGGCGGAGTCCTTGCCGGCGGCATCCATCGCCTGGAACATCGCCAGCACCGCCCAGCGGTCCTGCGCGTAAAGCATTTCCTGCAGGTCGGAAAGCTTGTCGATACCTTCCTGCAGCATCTGCCGTGCCTCACCCTTGTCGATCGCAAGACCCGCGGTATCGCCGGGATCGACGTCCGAGAGCCGGAATTTGTCGGGATCATCGACGCGAAATTTCTGGGCAAGGGCTTCGATCTTCATGGTACCAGTTCACGACGAAGCGAATGCTTTGGCAAGCATCTCAGTCTGCTGCGCTGCGCAAGACGGTCCTCAGGAACACCTCGATGAAGCCCGGCATCATCGGATGGATGTCGGAGGTGGCGCATGCCAGATAGGCATCCGCAAGTTCGGGCTCGGTCTCGCGCGCAAGATTTGCACTTATGCGCTCGCGAAGCTGTGCTCCGGTCTCCCGCGACTGCATTGGCTTCAGCAGCGCGATCATCGGTCCGGCCGGAACGCAATGCCATCCCGCGTCGATATCCAAGGCCACGATGTCAAGTCCGGTCTCTTCGCACACCTCGCGGCGGACGCTCGCCTCCAGATCGACTTCCGCCCCCACGACATCGCTCAGGTCCGGTGTCCCGCCCGGAAAATAGATCCTGCCCGGATTCATGGTGCCGGCGCTCATCACACCAAGTACGTAGACACCGTCCGACCCCCGCAGCGCACCGAGCGCGAAGCAATTCGTCACCTCCCCTCCGGGAAAGCCGAAATCGCGCCAGGCCATGAAACTTGCGAAGTCGGTTTCGAAATACCGCCCGCGCAGGGTGCTGCCCTCGATTTCGTGCTGGTGCATCAGCAGCACGCGCCCGTTCCACAGGCCGGGCCTGTCGCGGCGCGCGGCCTCGAAATGATCGTCGATGTCGGCGCGGCGTTCCCGTGCGAAAGCCCAGTCGAAAGGCCCGACGCTGAGATCGAGGCTTTCGATGCGAAGCACGTCTCTCAATGCCTCTTGCATCACGCCTCGATATGCCCATCGCTGACGATGATCGCCCCGCCGCCGATGGTCGCGCGCGTGAGCGTCCCGGCCTCGACCACCATGCCAAGCTCGATCTGGCTCGGCCGCTCCATCTCGTAGCCCTGTTCGATCACGAAACGATGCTCGCCATCGGCCGGCCGCATGGTCTCGGCGATCACGCCGGCGAACGCGGCTGCGGCGGCACCTGTTGCCGGATCCTCGGGCACGCCCAGCGCCGGCGCAAACATGCGGGCATGGAAATGGTGTCCGGATTCGACCGTCTCTCCGCAATAGAGATAGACGATGCCGGGAGCATCGCCGCCGAAGACCTTCGAAAAGTGCGCAGCGTCGGGACGCGCGCGCCTGATCGCCGCCAGGCTCATGACCGGCACGAAGTGGACCGCGACGCCTGCCGACCATGCGGAAGGCAGCCCAAAACCGATATCGGTGGCCTTCAGCCCCAGGGCGGCGGCCGCCTCCTCGATCGCCGGCGCTCCCGAGACCCGTTCCGGCAGGCGCGGCAGCACAAAACTGGCGTGGCCCCGCTCCTTGCCCTGCGCCTCCACCTTGCAATGGACGGGGCCGACGGTTTCTTCCAGCACCAGGTCGTGGGCACCCAGATTGTAGCCGCTCATGCAGCCGAGCAGCACCGCCGTGCCGATGGTCGGATGACCGGCGAAGGGCAGTTCAGCCTTCGGTGTGAAAATCCGGAGCATTGCCCGATGCCGCTGGTCTGCCGGCTGCATCACGAACACGGTTTCGGCGAGGTTGAACTCACGGGCGATTTTCTGCATCCCGGCGGGTTCAAGGCCATCGGATTCCAGAACCACCGCAAGCGGATTGCCGGCGAAGCGATCTTGTGTGAACACGTCGAGGGTGACGAAGCGACGTCGCATGGCGTGATTCCGGCGGTGTTCGGACTTCCTGCCCTGGAACGGGAAGGGTTGGAGTTGGGTCTCTTACAACAATGACCCCCACCCGGCCACCGCGGTTGCGCAGCCGATGGACCACTAGCAAGTACTGGATTCTGGTGGAGCCTGGGATTTGACATTCGCTTTGCGGACTCGCGGTTTGGTGGGTAGCGAATGTCAAATCCGCTCCACTAGAGCCGCTCCGCCTCGAACAATTTCGACGGCGCAACGAACTCGTCCTGCGCCTCGACCATCAGCATCTCGCGCGCGCCGCGCTCGGCCGTCAGCCTGAGCACTCCGAACAGAGAGGAGCCCGCCTTCGCCATGGCCTCGGCGCAGGACCCGCTCCGCAGAACATGGGCGAAGAACAGGGCCGCGATCGCGTCGCCCGCGCCGTTCGGACTGATCGGCAGAAGCGGGGTGCGCAGACGGAAGCGGCCGTCATGCCCGGAGACGATCATGTCGATCGCATCATCGGGCGTCTCGTCGATCTGCACGGATGTCACGAGCACCGTTGCGACGCCCAGCGCATGCAGCCAGTCGATGGCGGCCAGCATGCCCGTCATCATGCCGGTGTCGAGCGCGGTGAGAACCCCAAGTTCGAACTGGTTCGGGCAGACGACGTCGGCCGCCGCCAGCGCACGGGTCCGAATGAAATCGGGAATACCCTCGCGCACATAGACGCCGGCATCGGCATCTCCGATCACCGGATCGCAGCAATATTTGGCGCCGGGACTGGCGAGCTTCACACGCGCGACCGCATCGAGGATCGCCTCCCCGATTTGCGCGGATCCCATATAGCCCGAGATGATGCCGTCACAATTCGACATCACGCCGCGCGCCTCGATGCCGCTCACCACGTCGCGGATATGCGCCGCGCTGAAGACCTCGCCGGTCCAGCCGCCATAGCCGGTGTGGTTCGAGAACTGTACCGTGTTGACGGGCCACACCTCCACGCCGATCCGCTGCAGCGGAAACACCGCGGCGGCATTGCCGACATGGCCATAGGCGACATGCGACTGGATGGAGAGGAGATTCATCCTGGCAACCTTCCCCTTCCCCTGAAAGGGGGAGGTCGACCACGAAGACAGGTTTACGCAGTCTGCGCAAGCTTCACTGCGAGCATCGCGAAGGCGGTCGGGTGGGCGTCAACCTCGTCCACCATAGGACCCCCGCCCCTCCCCTCCCCCTTCTGATGGCAGAAGGGAGACGGAGGGACGATGGAAGCGGGCGAAAGACGCGCTACTTTGCCTTGAGCGCCGCATCGACGAACTTGTTGGTATAGGTCTTCGACAGATCGATCTTCGCTTTCGCCACCGCCTCCGACGACTGGCTGAACACGTCCAGCACGGCCTTGGCGCCTTTGGGATCCATCTTGCCGGTCTCCGAGTACATCGGAATCGTATTCTTCAAGGCCTGAAGATAGAGCCCCTTGTCGGCGCCGATCAGTTCCGGCGGCATCTTCGCCATGATCTCTTCGGGGGTGTGCGTATGAATCCACTTCAGGGTGTTGACGATGGCGGTCGTCAGGCCCTGCGCGGCTTTCGCGTTCTTGTCGATCCAGTCGGCCCTGGTGTAGAGCGCGCCGCCCGGATATTCCCCGCCGAACACATCGAGCGTGTCCTTCTCCGAGCGCGTGTCCGAGAGCAGCCGCAAATCCTTGTTGCGGCCCTGCAATTGCGTCACCGCCGGATCCAGCATCACCGCGGCATCGACCGAACCCTGCTCCATCGCGGCGACCGCCGTCGCACCAAGCCCGATGCCGATGATCCCGACTGACGCCGCGTCGACGCCGTTCTTCTTCATCAGGTAGTTCAGGAAATAATGGGTCGACGAGCCGGGCGCCGAGACGCCGACCTTCTTGCCCGCAAGATCCTTGATCGAGGTGATGGTGCCGGTCTGCTTCGGCGACACCACAAGCACAAGGCCCGGATAACGGTCATAGACCACGAAGGCCTGCAGGTTCTGGCCCTTGGCCGCGAGATTGACGCAATGGTCGAAATAGCCCGACACTACGTCGGCCGATCCGCCGAGCACCGCGGTCAGCGCCTGCGAGCCGCCCTTGAAGTCGACCATCTCGACATTCACGCCGGCCTTCTCGTATTCGCCAAGCTGCTTGGCGAGCACCGTCGGCAGGTAGCACAGGCAACTCGCCCCACCGATCGCGATGGTCACCTTGGATTGCGCAAGCGCCGCACCCGACATGAGCGCGAGCGCAAAGAGCGACGAAACCAGCCGCCCGACGATCCGAGCCGTCATGAAATTCCTCCCGTTTTGCGATGGCGGCCTGTCCCGGCCGCATTGGATGATGGACGATAAAACACCGCATCGTGCCTGCAAAGTCCGCTCGGAGGGGGCGGCATCACGTCCGCGTATCGGCCGCTGCGGGGCGCCACACCAGCAGACGCCGCTCAACCAGGGTCACGATCCCGTCGATCACGATCACGAAGGCCGCCAGCACGAACATCCCGGCAAAGACCCCGGCAATGTCGAAAGTTCCCTCCGCCTGCAGGATCAGATAGCCGAGCCCGGCCGCGGACCCGAGATATTCGCCCACCACGGCGCCGACCACGGCAAAGCCGACCGAGGTATGCAGCGAGGAGAACATCCAGGACAAGGCGGAAGGCCAATAGACGTGCCGCATCAATTGCCGCTCGTTCATCCCCAGCATGCGCGCATTGGCCAGCACCGTCGGGCTGACCTCGCGCACGCCCTGATAGACATTGAAGAACACGATGAAGAACACCAGCGTGACGCCCAGCGCCACTTTCGACCAGATGCCGAGGCCGAACCAGAGCGTGAAGATCGGCGCCAGCACGATGCGCGGCAGCGCGTTGAACATCTTCACATAGGGGTCGAAGATCGCGGCGATAAGCGGCTGGCGTGCGAACCAGAACCCGACCAGGATGCCGCCGACCGATCCGATGACGAAGGCGAGCGAGGCTTCGGTCAGCGTGATCCAGAGATGGCGCCAGATCGTGCCTTCGTAAAACCATGTGAAAATGCGCTCGCCCACATCCCTCGGGGTGGAAAAGAAGAACGGCGGCACCAGCGGCTTGCCGTCTGACATCGGCACCGTGGTGAGCAGATGCCAGGCCAGCAGCGTGACGACGAGCACGAGAATCTGAAAGCCGACAAGCGTGAGCCGGTTCATTTACCCGCCCTCCGTCTGCGCATAGCCCTTGAGCACCTCGTCCTTCAGCACGTTCCAGATTTCCCGGTGCAGCTCATGGAAGCTCTTTTCGAGCTTCACCTCGGAAATGTCGCGCGGGCGGGCGAGCGGCACCCGCCAGTCACCGATGATGCGCGCCGCCGGCCCTGCCGACATGATCACCACGCGGTCGGAAAGCGCGATCGCCTCCTCCAGATCGTGGGTGACGAACATCACCGCCTTGCGGTCGGCGCTCCATAGATCGAGCAGCAGGTTGCCCATGATCTGGCGCGTCTGCGCGTCCAGCGGACCGAACGGCTCGTCCATCAGCAGGATTTTCGGATCGCGGATCAGCACCTGGGCGAGGCCGACGCGCTTTCGCTGGCCGCCCGAGAGCATATGCGGATAGCGTCCGGCAAAACCGGCAAGCCCGACGCGCTTCAGCCAATCCTGCGCCCGCGCGCGCGCCTCGCCGGACGCCATTCCCGCGGTCTCCAGCCCGATCGCGACATTCTGCAGGGACGTTTTCCAGGGAAACAGCGAGTCGGCCTGGAACAGGTAGCCGGACTGCCGGTTCAGGTCGGTCAGCCGCTCCCCGAAAATGTCCGCGGCACCGGACGAGGGCGTGAGCAGACCCGCGGCCACATTCAGCAGCGTTGATTTGCCGCAGCCGGTCGGCCCGACGATGGCGACGAATTCCCCGTCCGCAACCGACAGGGTTGCATCGCTCACGGCGGTGAAGGTCACGCCCTTGCCCAGCCGGAACGTGATGGTCACATCGCGCAACGCAACCGCGGGGGCCGTGTGCTTCGCCCCCGGCAAAGCCTCGGCTGCCGAACCCCCCATCACCGCTCCGCTCCCGCCCATCTTTTGCGGGAGACATTACCCGCGGAATGGACGCACGCAAGCATCAGGCGAGTTCGTCGTCCTTCTGATTGACGAAAATCAGGACCGCGAGCAGCGTCATGTAAAATCGGAAGGCCGGTTCCTGCCCGTTCCAGGTCCGGGATTGCCACATCGCAAAATACTCCCCCGCGACCACCATAAAGCCGAAGAACCACACCATGAAGCCCGCCGCGACGCCGGCCACCAGCCAGACCTTGGCGCGCTGAAACCGCGCAGCCGGCGCCGCCACCGCACGCAGCATGGCGACGGCCGCCATCAGGAGCAGCAAGAAAACCACGCCTTCGGCCGCGATGATCGCGGCATAGGCGAGCGTCCAGAGCCGCGGATCGGTCACGGCGCGGCCCATCAGCCGGTTGCCGGGAAATGTGGTATCCATGCTGAGGACGTGCTTCACGAACTCGTAGTTGGTTCCGTAATCGACGATATTGTCGTAGGTGACGATGAATGCGAAGGCGGCCAGCGCCGCCGTCATCGCGACCTTTGCAAGCCGGACGATCAGCATGATGCTTCTCCCTTCCTCCTGCGCTTATGCGCCTGTCCCGGATTCGTCTCAATGATGGATCGCAGGCTGTTCATCCGAATCGAACTGACGGCGAGCGCGAAAGCGCGGGCCGAGCAGGCCGGGCTTGACGTCAATGCGGCAACGCAATTGCTCGACGCCGGCATCCGGATCGGCGACCGTATATCCTTCGGTGGCGACGAGGCGGACGACTTCGTGGTGCTGCGGCGCCGCTATCTGATCGGAAGCGGGCCGGCCATTCTGGTGCTGGTTCTCGACCATCCCGCCCGCAATTGACGGGTGCCGATGCCGGCCACCCCCATCATCGCGTTCGACAATGTGTGCAAGGTCTACGGCGAGGGCGCCCGCCCCGCGCTCGACGGTGTGACGCTCGACATTGCGCAGGGCACCTTCGTCGCCGTCGTCGGCCAGTCCGGATCGGGCAAATCGACGCTGCTCGGCATGATCAACCGGCTGATCGATCCGAGCGCGGGCGTCGTGCGCTTCGAGGGCACGGATGTCCGCAGTCTCGATCCGATCCTGCTGCGGCGGCACATCGGCTACGTGTTCCAGGATGTCGGGTTGTTCCCGCACATGACACTGGCCGAAAACATCGCGATCACGCCGCGGCTACTGGGCTGGGACGCACAGCGGCGCAGCGAACGTGCCGATATATTGCTCGAACGCGTGCAATTGCCGCCCGCCGACTACCGCGACCGATTTCCGGCCGAATTGTCCGGCGGCCAGCGCCAGCGCGCAGGCGTTGCCCGCGCGCTTGCCGCCGAGCCGCGCGTGATCCTGATGGATGAGCCGTTCGGTGCGCTCGATTTGCGAACCCGCGACGCGCTCAGCCGCGATTACCGCACGCTGCATGACACGCTCTCCCTCACCACCGTGATGATCACCCATGACGTGATCGAGGCGGTTCTGCTCGCCGACCGCATCGCGGTGATCCACGAGGGCCGGATCGCGGCTTACGGCACCCCGCGCGACCTGATGGACGGCACGCAGAGTGCCGACGTGCGCGCGCTCATGGACATGCCGCGCCGCCAGGCCGAACGGCTGACCGCGCTGATGCGCCATGGCGGCGACGCATGATGTTCAGCGATCCCGCCTTCGCCGATGCGTGGTCGCGCCTGCCGGATTATCTCGGCCAGCATGTGCTGGTGAGCCTGACGGCACTTGCGCTCGGCCTCGCCATCAGCCTGCCGCTGTCGCTCTACGGGGTGCGCCGCCCGCGTCTGCGCGCTGCGATGCTGGCCGTTGCCAGCATCGTGCAGACCATTCCCGGTCTGGCGCTGCTGGCGCTGTTCTATCCGCTGCTGCTCGGCATCGCCGCGCTGACCGCCGAATATCTCGGATTCGAATTTTCCGCGCTGGGATTCCTGCCGTCCGTGCTGGCGCTCGCGCTCTATTCGATGCTGCCGGTGATCCGAAACACCATCACCGGCATTGATGGCGTCGATCCCGCGCTTCGCCGCGCAGCCCAGGGCGTCGGCATGACCCCGCGGCAATCCCTGTTCATGGTGGAATTGCCGCTCGCGACGCCGGTCATCATGGCGGGCATTCGCACCGCCGCGGTCTGGGTGATCGGCACCGCCACCCTGGCAACGCCGATCGGTCAGACCAGCCTCGGCAATTACATCTTCAGCGGCCTGCAGACGCAGAACTGGGTGTTCGTGCTGTTCGGCTGCGCCGCAGCGGCCTTGCTCGCGCTCGCCGTCGATCTGCTGCTGTCGCTGATGGAGCGCGGCGCGGCCCGGCGCCGCCGCGCGCCCGTGGTTGCCGGCCTGGCCGGCCTCGCGCTGATCGTGGCGCTTGCCCTGGTACCCTCTCTCACGGCCCGCAAGACCGATTACGTCATCGGCGCCAAGACCTTCTCCGAGCAATACATCCTGGCGTCCCTGATCGCACAGCGGATGGAGGCGAACGGGCTTGCCGCGCGCCGGCGCGAGGGGCTCGGCTCCAGCATCATCTTCGATGCGCTGGCCGCCGGCGAGATCGACGCCTATGTCGACTATACCGGCACCATCTGGGCGAACATCATGAAGCGGACCGACATCAGGCCGCGCAAGGAGACGCTCGCCGAGGTCGCCGCCTGGCTGAAGCGCGAGCGCGGCATCACGCTTGCCGGTGCGCTCGGCTTCGAGAATGCCTATGCGCTGGCGATGAAGCGCGACGAAGCCGAACGCCTCGGCATCAGGACCATCGCCGATCTCGCCACCCATGCACCGCAGCTGACCATCGCCGGCGACTACGAATTCTTCAGCCGGCCGGAATGGGCAGCGATCCGCGATGCCTATGGGCTTGCGTTCAAGGCAGAACGCGCCATGCAGGCGGAATTCATGTATCCGGCTGCAGGCAACGAGGTCGACGTGATCTCGGCCTATACCAGCGACGGCCGCATCGCGCAGTACGACCTTGTCGTGCTCGAAGACCCGAAAGGCGTGATCCCGCCCTATGACGCGGTGGTGCTGGTGTCACCGCAACGCTCGGGCGACACGGCGCTGCTGGGAGCCCTCAGGCCGCTCAACAATGCGATCGATGTGACGCTGATGCGCGCAGCGAATTTGCGTGCGAACGATGGCAAATCGCCGGAGCAGGTCGCGCGGTGGATGATGGAGCGTATCGCGCGACCGGCTCGATAGACGTCGCGCTCAATTCTTCGGCAAATCGATGTTGCGGACGAGATCGCCGATGGTCTGGGAATGCTGCGCCATCCGATCGCCGAATACCTGACCGTCAAGATAACGGATGTCCCGGCGCGCCTTCGTCATCGTGTTTGCGAAGTTCTCCGACTTCACGGCGGTGGCGCAGGCTGCGCGCAGTTTCGACAACGCCTCCTGCGGAAGGCCACTCGGTGCGAACAGGCCGAAGGGCGTCGGGAAACTTGATCCGAGGCCGAGTTCGCCGGTCGACGGCACATCCGGCAGGATCGGAAGGCGTTCGGCGCCGAGCACCGCGAGCGCACGAATATTGGCCGGCAGCGTGGTGTCGCCGGACATCACGGCATCGACATGCTTGCCGATGAGGGCCGTGCGCGCGGGAGCATCGCCGCGGAACGGCACGGCGGTCATCGCGACCCCGGCGCGCCCCGCCAGTTCGACCATCTGCAAATGCGGAATGCTGCCGGGACCGGGATGCCCATAGGTCAGCTTTCCCGGGTTCTGCTTGGCTGCATCCAGCAGCGACTTGAGCGACTGGTGCGGTCCTTCCGCGGACACGATCACCACACTGAAGCTCTCGGTCACCTGGCAGAGATAGTCGAACGACGACACTTTGTAGCGGAGGTCCTTGCGCAGATGCGGCTGACCGGTGATCGTCCCCATCGCGGAGAAGCCGATCACATATCCGTCGGCGGGAGCGGCGGCAACGGCGCCGGTCCCGATCGTTCCCGCCGCGCCGTCCTTGTTGACGACGACGATCGACTGGCCCAGCGCCTTCGACATTCCCTCGGCAAGTGCGCGCGCCGTCACGTCGGTGATGGCACCGGGCGGATACGGCACGACGAGCTCGATGTTCCGCGACGGGAAATTCTGCGCGGCGGACGGCTCAGGATGAATGGCGATGATGGCGATGGCTGTCGCAATGAGGCGCGAGAGTGACCCAACCATGTTCTGAGGCTCCGGCGAGAGGAGCCATCAGTCCACTCAATCGTGTTTCGAAATGCAAGCGAATTTGCTGGCGGCACCCGGCACTACCCTTTTGGAAACATGACCTTCTCCGAGAGCCATTGCGACATTTTGAGCTTGTCGCCGCGCGGCAATTTCCTGAATCCTTCGTCGTGAAATTCCTTGTTCGGCCAGGTCGTGCCGGCCGTTACGGCCATGCGCCATTTCACCTGCTCCTTCGTCACGTTGAACACCATGAAGTCGCGCGCGAACACGAGGGGGCCGTCATAGGCCCTGCGCACCGCTTCGAGGTGTCCCGGCAGCGTCTCGTCGTCGTTGTAGAAGTGGTAGCCGACCGCAAGCCGCGGCTTGCACAGCGCCAGCACGCGCCCTGCCTCCTCCGGATCGGAATGCGCGATGGTGCAGACCCCGCGCGCGGTGCGCTCATCGTAGCCCGCGCGCTCCATCATCACCTGCCAGCGGTCAAACGTCTCGTGGATCAGGATATCGGCGCCCTGCCCGTTCTCGACCATGAACCAGGACGGTGTGGTGTCTCCGGAATAGACCAGCGTCAGGCCGTTCCATTCCAGCCGCAGCGATACCGGGCCGTCATAGATGTGCACCGCGGGAAAGGCCGTGATCTTCACGCCGTTCCTGTCGTAGATCACGTTGACCGTATCGTAGGGAAATTCATGCACGTCCACTTCGGAGCCGACCAGCGGAAGCAGCCCGTGACGGGTATCGGCATCCCAGCGCAGCGACTCGATCTGGTGCCGCACGAAATGCTTCATGCCGTGTTCCGGGATTTTTCCAGCCGGACCGTAAGCCTGCAGCGGGTGCATACGCCCGCCCGACCAGCCGCCCTGGCGGATCTGCATGAAATCGCCGACATGGTCGGTGTGCAGGTGGGTGGCGATCACCGCGGTGATGGCGTTGTAGGGAATTTCCAGCGAAACGAAATTCTTCTGCGTGCCGAAGCCGAAATCGATCAGGAACTTGTCGCCGTTGCCGAGTTCGACCAGCCAGCTGGTATTGACCTGGTCCCGGCGCAGATAGGGCCGGCCGGTGCCGACCGCGACGATGCGCATCTCGTCGGGCGCCAGCGGCTCGGTATTGGGGAAATAATGGTCGCGGTACTCACGCATAGGCCAGGTTCTCCAAAAGGTCAGGCGGCCGATATCCTTGCCCCGGGCAGGGCCGTCGCCGGTTCGTATGAGTCCGACAGCTTCAGAAGCAGCCCCAGGAATTGTTGCTTCTCCGCCGCCGTCAGCATCCCCACCAGCCGGTCGCGCTCCCCGGCGATGACCGTGAATGCCTCCTGATACAGCGAGTGCCCGAATTTCGTGAGCACAAGCTCGGTGACGCGCGCCTCGCCTGCGGGTTTGCGCCGCACCATCACACCCGCGCGCACGAAGCGGTCGATCATGCGGCTGAGCGTAGATGGATCGGTCGCGATATAGCCGGCGATATCGGCGGGACGGTTGAGCGGCGTATTGGCCAGGGTCGCAAGCAGCCGCCAGTCATGGATCGACAGGCGCTTGCTGCGGAACGCCTTTTCGAGCCGGCCGTTGAAGCGGCGCATGAGCGAGTTGATCAGAAACGGCTCGAAGCGCTCGAGGTCGAGCGCTTCGCCGCCGTCGCGCAGGCGAGCGGGTTTGCGGCTCATGTCAGTTTTTCGGCCGGCCGATCTTGTTGATGAGGCTGCCGATGGAGTCGGAATCGCGTTTCACCCGCGCGGCAAAGGCATCGCCATCGAGATAGCGCATATTCTGTCGCGCCTTCTTCATGGTCTCGGTCATCGCATCCGACTTCATTGCGGTCGCGCAGGCGGCGCGAAGCCTTGCCAGCACCTCCGGCGGCAGCCCCTTGGGAGCGAACAACCCGTTCGGCGTGCCGAAGCCGGTGCCGAGGCCGAGTTCTTTGGTGGTCGGCATATCGGGAAATTGTGTGAGACGCTCATCGCCGAACACCGCCACCGGCTGCACGTTCTTGCCTGCGACCGTCGCGTCCGCCGACAGCAGCACATCGATGTGGTTGCCAAGCAGCGCGTTGAAGCCAAGCGCGTCGCCGCGGAACGGCACCGCGTTCAGCTTGACGCCGTGATCAGTGGCGAGTTGCAGCATGAGCAGGTTCGGCACCGTGCCCGGCCCCGGATGGCCATAATTCAGTTTGTCCGGATTGGCCCGTGCATAGGCGACGAGGTCCTTGAACGTCTTGTGCGGACTTTCCTTCGAGACCGAAGCAACCACGAATACGTCGGTGACCTGGCAGATATAGTCGAACGCGGATGCGTCGTAGCGCAGCTTGTCGCGCAGATGCGGCTGCGCGGTGACGACACCCATGGCCGAGAAACCCAGCGTGTAGCCGTCGGGCTGTGCCGAAGCCACCGCAGTCGTGCCGATGGTGCCCGCGGCGCCGTCCTTGTTGGCGACCACGACCGGCTGCCCCAGCACCTTCGACAGCGCTTCGGCGAGCGGACGCGAGGCGATATCGCTGTTGGCGCCGGCCGGAAACGGCACCACGATCTCGACCGTTCGCGTCGGGTAGGATTGGGCGACCGCGCAGACCGGCGCGAACGCAACCAGCGCGATCAGCGGCATCAGCAATTTTCGCATGGCAAACCCCTCCGTGAGCAGCCGCCGATCATGGTCGGGCGTCCGCGGCTCATCGCAGCGAATTGCAAATGCAATTGCAAGTGAAAAGATGCGCCGGTCTGCATCGCTTTGCGGCAGCCCAGATGCGAAGGGCCGGCGCTTTCGCACCGGCCCACGCCAACCCGTCAGCGCGAAACGCCGCGGATCAGTTCCGCGCCTTGTCGACCAGCGCGCGCTGCTTGATCCACGGCATCATCTCGCGCAGCTTCTCGCCCACCTTCTCGATGTCATGCTGCGCAAGCTTGGCGCGCGTCGCCTTGAACGAGGTCTGGTTGACCTTGTTCTCCAGCATCCAGTCGCGGGTGAACTTGCCGGACTGGATGTCGTCGAGCACGCGCTTCATCTCGGCCTTGGTCTCGGCCGTGATGATGCGGGGGCCGGTGACATACTCGCCGTATTCCGCGGTGTTGGAGATCGAGTAGTTCATGTTGGCGATGCCGCCCTCGTAGATCAGGTCGACGATCAGCTTCACTTCGTGCAGGCATTCGAAATACGCCATCTCCGGCGCGTAGCCCGCCTCCACCAGCGTCTCGTAGCCGGCCTTGATCAGTTCGACCAGGCCGCCGCACAGAACGGTCTGCTCGCCGAACAGGTCGGTCTCGCATTCTTCCTTGAAGGTGGTCTCGATGATGCCGGCACGGCCGCCGCCGATCGCCGAGGCATAGCTGAGGCCGAGGTCATGGGCGTTGCCGGAGGCGTCCTTGTGGATCGCGATCAGGCAGGGCACGCCGGCGCCGCGCTGATATTCCGAGCGCACGGTGTGGCCGGGGCCCTTCGGCGCCACCATCAGCACATCGATGTCGGGGCGCGGCTCGATCAGGTTGAAATGCACGTTGAGGCCGTGCGCGAACAACAGCGCCGCGCCTTCCTTCATGTTGGAGGCAAGGCTGTCGCGATAGATGTCGGCCTGCAATTCGTCGGGCGTCAGCATCATCATGACGTCGGCCCATTTCGCCGCGTCGGCGACTTCCATGACCTTGAGCTTCTCGCCTTCCGCCTTCTTGACGCCGGCCGACGATTTGCGGAGTGCGACCGCTACATCCTTCACCCCCGAATCCCGGAGATTGAGGGCATGGGCATGGCCCTGGCTGCCATAGCCGATGACGGCGACCTTCTTGCCCTTGATCAGGTTCAGGTCGGCATCCCGGTCGTAATAAACGCGCATCATCAACCCCTGAAATGGCGGCTCCCGGCCGCATTCTTTAAGACGCGCCGGAGGCGGTTCCGGCACGGTTCGCAGGGGGTTCTAGGGGGCCGGGGCGTCGGGGACAAGCCCTCGCGGGTCATTCCGGGCCGCTTGCGCAGCAAGCGAATCCGAAATCCATTCCGGGTTCGGCCCTTCGGCCGCCACCGAAAGAGGGCTACCGCGCGTCCGCGAAAATCCGGTAGCGCTGGGGGTTGAGCCCGATGGTCTCGCCGACCGCGAGCGGCCGGTGGCGCGGGGTGTCGATCTCGACCAGGGTCTCCGGGCCCGACAGCAGCACCTCGACCCGGCGTGCGGCGCCGAGTCCATGGACCCGCTTCACCACGCCGGTCAGGGCCGCGCTCGACGGCGATACCACCTCGATCTCGTAGGGCCGCACGAACAGGCGAGCGCTGCCATTGCCGGCGCCCTGTGGATCGATCGCGGTCGGACGGCCCTGCAAATGCACCTTGCGGTCCGAAACCGTGACCGGGACCACCACGGACTCGCCGATGAATTCATGGACGAAGGCGGTGGCCGGCGCGTCATGGACCTCGGCGGGCGCTCCCACCTGCTCGATCCGGCCCTTGTCCATCACAACGATGCGGTCGGCGACTTCCAGCGCCTCCTCCTGGTCGTGGGTGACAAAAACGGACGTGACATGGATGTCTTCGTGCAAGGTCCGCAGCCAGCGCCGCAATTCCTTGCGCACCTTGGCGTCGAGCGCCCCGAACGGCTCGTCGAGCAGCAGCACGCGGGGCTCGATCGCAAGCGCGCGGGCGAGCGCGATGCGCTGGCGCTGGCCGCCGGAGAGCTGCGAGGGGTAGCGCTCGGCGAGCCACTTCAACTGCACAAGCTCGAGCAGTTCGTGCACTTTCTCCCGAATCCTCTCTTCCGGGAGCCGCTGCGCGCGCGGACGCACGCGTAGTCCGAAAGCTATATTCTCGAACACGCTCATGTGCCGGAACAGCGCGTAATGCTGGAACACGAAGCCGACATGCCGCTCGGCGACGCTGCGCGACAGTGCGTCGGTGCCGTCGAACATCACGCGGCCGTCGTCCGGCCATTCCAGGCCCGCGATGATGCGAAGCAGCGTGGTCTTGCCCGAACCCGAGGGGCCAAGCAGCGCAACCAGTTCCCCGGAACGCACGTCGAGGCCGACATTGTCGAGTGCGGTAAAGTCGCCGAACCGCTTCGTGACATCGCGAATTTCGATTCTCATGTCATCGCTCCGATGCGGAAAAGCGTTCCAGCACGACCTTGGCGGTCAGCGTCACCAGCGCCAGCAGCGCCAGCAGCGATGCGACCGCAAAGGACGCCATGAACTGATACTCGTTGTAGAGAATTTCGATGTGCAGCGGCATGGTGTTGGTCTCGCCGCGGATGTGACCCGACACCACCGCGACCGCGCCGAACTCGCCCATGGCGCGTGCGTTGCACAGAAGCACGCCGTAGAGCAGCGCCCATTTCACGTTCGGCAGGGTCACGCGCCAAAAGGTCTGCAGACCGGACGCGCCGAGCGAGATCGCGGCTTCCTCTTCCTGCGTGCCCTGCTCCTGCATCAGCGGGATCAGTTCGCGCGCCACGAAAGGGAAGGTCACGAGCACGGTTGCGAGCACGATGCCGGGCAACGCGAAGATGATCTTGATGTCGTGCTCGATGAGCCAGGCGCCGAAGAAACCCGACGCGCCGAACAGAAGCACGAAAACGAGGCCCGAGATCACCGGCGAGATCGAAAACGGCAGATCGATCAGCGTGATCAGGAAGCTCTTTCCGGGGAACTCGAATTTCGCGATCGCCCAGGCCGCGACCACGCCGAAGATCAGGTTCAGCGTCACCGAGATCGCGGCAACGATCAAGGTCAGCTTGATCGCCGCCACGGCATCCGGCTCGGTCAGCGCGTTCAGATACGGCACCACGCCGCGCGCGAACGCCTGCACGAATACGGTGACCAGCGGCAGCAGAAGGAAAACGCCGAGAAACGCCAGCGCCGTTGCGATGATCAGCCAGCGCACGAATGCCGGCTCGCTGCGGGTCGCCCGATAGCGCTCCGCGCCTTTCGCGCGCGCGCGGCCGTTGAGTGTGGTTGCCGGACCGGCCATGTCAGCCTCCCGCTTGTCCGGTACGGGTTGCCGACCAGCGTTGCAGCCGGTTGACGGCGAACAGGATCGCGAACGACGCGAGCAGCATCACCACGGCAATCGCGGTGGCATCGGCGTATTTGAACTCCTCCAGCCGGATCACGATCAGCAGCGGGGCGATTTCCGAGACATTCGGCAGATTGCCGGCAATGAAGATGACCGAACCGTATTCGCCGACCCCGCGGGCGAAAGCGAGCGCGAAGCCCGTCAGCAGGCTCGGCAGCACGATCGGCATCAGCACACGGGTAATGGTCTGCCAGCGGGTCGCGCCGAGCGTCGCCGCGGCCTCCTCGATTTCGGAATCGAGATCTTCCAGCACGGGCTGCACGGTACGCACCACGAACGGCAGCCCGATGAACACCAGTGCAACCAGAATGCCGAGCGGCGTGAACGCAACCTTGATCCCCAGGGGAGCCAGCAATCCGCCGAGCCAGCCATTCTCGGCAAACAATGTAGTGAGCGCGATGCCGGCCACCGCCGTCGGCAGCGCAAACGGAATGTCGATCGTCGCGTCGACCAGCCGCTTGCCGAAGAAGTCATAGCGAACCAGCGCCCACGCAACGACCGCACCGAAGAACAAATTCACGAACGCCGCGACGAGCGACAACCCAAAGCTGATCCTCAGGGCGTTGAGCGTGCGCGTGCTGGTGATGATGTCCCAGAATTGCGCAGGACTCAGTTCCGCGGTCTTGATGAACAGACCGGCGACCGGAATCAGCACGATCAGGGCAAGCCAGGTCAGCGTCAGCCCGAGCGTGAGACCAAAACCGGGTATCACGCTCCGGCGGCGCTGGTTGCGACGGCGATCCAACGATGTCGTCCCGCGACTGTCCAGACGATCGAGAAGTGTATGGGTGACGACGCTCATTGGCTATAGATTTCGTCGAACACGCCCTTGTCGTCGAAATGCTTCTTCTGCGCGGCACGCCAGCCGCCGAACGCTTCATCGACCGTGATCAGATTCACGTCCGGGAATATTTCCGCGAAGCGCTTTGCGACTTCGGGATCCCGCGGGCGGTAATAGTGTCTGCCCGCGATCCGCTGGCCTTCGTTGCTGTAGAGGTAATTCAGATAGGCTTCGGCTACGGCGCGCGTTCCTTTCCGGTCGACAACCTTGTCGACGATCGTCACCGGGGGTTCGGCGAGAATCGATATCGATGGAACCACGATCTCGAACTTGTCCTTGCCGAGTTCATTGATGGCGAGGAATGCCTCGTTCTCCCACGAGATGAAGACGTCGCCGACACCACGCTCGACAAAAGTGATGGTCGAGCCGCGCGCACCGGTATCCAGCACCGGCACATTCTTGAAAACGGCGCGCACGAAATCCTTTGCCTTGTCCTCGGAGCCGTATTTCTTCAGCGCGTAGCCCCAGGCCGCGAGGTAATTCCAGCGCGCGCCACCCGATGTCTTCGGATTGGGCGTGATCACCTTGACGTCGGGACGGACGAGATCGTCCCAGTCCCTGATCTTCTTCGGATTGCCGGCGCGGACCAGCAGCACGATGGTCGAGGTATAGGGAGACGAATTCTGCGGCAGCCGCTTCTGCCAGTTCTTGTCGATGAATCCTCGGTCGGCGATGGCATCGATGTCGTAGGCCAGCGCGAGCGTCACCACGTCGGCGCCGAGGCCATCGATCACCGAACGCGCCTGCCGGCCGGAGCCGCCATGCGACTGCCGCACCCTTACGGTCTTTCCGGTATCCGCCTTGTATCTGGCGGCGAAGGCCTTGTTGAATTCGGAATAAAGCTCGCGGGTCGGATCGTAGGACACGTTCAGCAGCGAAATGTCCTGCGCCGCGGCCGAGACTGTCATTGCCGCGATTGCGATTGCTGAAGCCAGAAGACGCATCTGCCACCTCCTTCGGCCGGACCCACAACGCCCGGCAGGAGTCGCGGGTTGCGACCGGACGACCGGTTCCGCGACATTCATGGTTTGCGATGTGACCCGCTGGCTGGCGCCCAAGGCGACGAACGAACCAAAGCGACGAACGACCTGCGCTCCGGTGCCCCCCACCAAGTCACAGGAATGGACGGGCGACCCGTCCAACCCCCGGACGATCCGACCATCTAATTCTGACTAAATCAATCAGAATAGTATTATTTATACAGGGGGGTTCGGAGAGGATTTTTCTGCGGCCGCCTGGGCGAGCGTTGTTTTTTCGAGGATTTTCGCGGTCGCGTCGCGCGCCGCAATCAGCGCCGGGCGAAGCTGGCAGATGCGCAAATCGACGCAGTCCGGGCATTGCCGGAATGCGGTCTGGCTCGCGCAGGGCGCCAGCGCCAGCGGCCCGTCGATGTGACGGATGATTTCAGCGAGGTTGATATCCTTCGGCAGGCGGCTCAGCAGAAAGCCTCCCTGCTTGCCGCGGGTCGACACCAGGAGGTTGGCACGCTTCAGCTCGGAGAATATCTGCTCGAGAAACGCGCGCGGGATTTTCAGATCCTGCGCGATGTCGCGCACCGAGACCGGGGCGGCGCCCCGGTGGTCGGCGAGATAGATCATCGCCCGGAGGGCATATTTGGCGCGGCGCGAGAGCATGGGTGAGAATTACGCCGTTCGGGGGAAACGGCCAAGTCGGACATCCCCGCTCAAACCACCATCGGCACGATACTCGCAACCAATAGCAGCGCCATCGCGATGTTGAAGATGCGCGCGTGTTTCGGATCGGACAGCACGCGGCGCAATGCCACGCCGAAGCCGGTCCAGGTCGCGACCGCAAGAATAGTCGCGATCGTGAACACGATCTGCAGCAATGTGAAATCGGTCAGCCAGTGCGCCGGCCGCACATAGAGCGCAATGCCGCTCAACGCTGCGACCAGTGCCTTGGGGTTCAACCACTGAAACAGCGCGGCCTGCAAAAAGGTGATCGGCTCCGCAACCTGTCCTGCATCGTCCGTCGATGGCGCCGCGGTCGCGATTTTCCAGGAGAGCCAGAGCAGATAAACCGCGCCTGCGACCTTCAGCACGACCTGCAGCGGCGGCCACGCGGCGAAGACCGCGCCGACGCCCGCGGCGCAGACCGAGACCAGAACGAAAAACCCGAAGGTAATGCCGAGGATATGCGGGATCGTGCGCGTGAACCCGAAATTCACGCCCGATGCGGTGACCATGATGTTGTTGGGACCCGGCGTGAACGCCATCGCGCACGCGAACGCGACCAGCCCGAGGAACATGTCGATCGGCATGAAGGCAGCGTCACATCGCCTCCGGTCCGCGCCCGATCGCGACCACGCCGGTGCGTGACACTTCGACCAGCCCGAGCGGAAGCATCAGTTCCACGAACTGGTCGATCTTGTCGCTCTTGCCGGTGATCTCGAACACGAAGCTCTCGGTGGTGGCGTCGATCACCCGCGCGCGGAAGGCATCCGCGAGCCGCAGCGCCTCGACACGATGGTCACCCTTGCCGCGCACCTTGACCATCGCGAGTTCGCGTTCGATCGCGGGGCCCGACACGGTGAGATCGTTGACCCGGTGCACCGGCACGAGGCGCTCGAGCTGATGCTTGATCTGCTCGATCACCATCGGCGTGCCGCGCGTCACGATGGTGATTCGCGAGAGATGCTTCTCGTGCTCGGTCTCGGAGACCGTGAGCGAATCGATATTGTAGCCGCGGCCGGAGAACAGGCCGATCACGCGCGCAAGCACTCCGGGCTCGTTGTCGACCAGCACCGACAGCGTATGCCGCTCGACGGTCTGCGCCGCCGGCGCTGCGGGGTAATGCGAAGTGGATGGCACGTTTGCGTTCACGATGATAACCTTTCACTGAGCCTGTCATGCCCCGCGAAAGCGGGGCATCCAGTAATCGCAGCCTTTCGTGTCTACTGGATCGCCCGCCTTCGCGGGCGATGACATCGACAATGGCCGCAGCACCTACACCAGCATCTTGCCTTCTTCCGTGATCGCCTCGTCGAGACTCTCCGCGGCGTCGCCGAGAATCATCTCGTTATGCGCGCGCCCCGACGGGATCATCGGGAAGCAGTTTTCCTTCTGATCGACCACGCAGTCGAAGATCACCGGCTTGTCGATGTCGATCATTTCCTTGATCGCATCGTCGAGATCGCCCGGCTTCTTGCAGCGGATACCATGCGCATGCATCGCTTCCGCCAGCTTGACGAAATCCGGCAGCGCTTCCGAATAGCTTTCCGAATAACGGTTGCCGTGCAGCAATTCCTGCCATTGGCGAACCATGCCCATGTACTGGTTGTTCAGAATGAACACCTTGATCGGCAGCCGGTACTGCACGGCCGTCGAAATTTCCTGCATGGTCATCTGCACCGAGGCTTCGCCGGCGATGTCGATCACGAGCGACTTCGGATGCGCCATCTGCACACCGACCGCAGCCGGCAGGCCGTAGCCCATAGTGCCCAGGCCGCCGGAGGTCATCCAGCGGTTCGGCTCCTGAAACTGGTAGAACTGCGCGGCCCACATCTGGTGCTGGCCGACCTCGGTGGTGATGTAGGTGTCGCGGTCCCTGGTCAGCGCGAACAGCCGCTCGATGGCATATTGCGGCTTGATGATGTCGTTCGATGGCCGGTAGCTCAGCGACTTGCGGGCCCGCCACCTGTCGATCAGCTTCCACCATTCCGCCATCGCCTTCTTGTCCGGCTGAACCGATGACGTGCGCCACATGCGCGTCATGTCCTCCAGAACATGTGCGCAATCACCGACGATCGGCACATCGACCTTGACGTTCTTGTTGATCGACGACGGGTCGATATCGATGTGGATCTTCTTCGAGAACGGCGCGAACGCATCGAGCCGCCCGGTGATGCGGTCATCGAAGCGTGCGCCGATGCAGATCATCACGTCGCAATCATGCATCGCCATGTTGGCTTCGTAGGTGCCATGCATGCCGAGCATGCCGAGCCATTGCGGATCGGCGGCCGGAAAGGCGCCGAGCCCCATCAGCGTCGAGGTGATCGGAAAGCCCGTCAGCTTGACCAGTTCGCGCAGCAGATGACTCGCCTCCTTGCCGGAATTGATGACGCCGCCGCCGGTATAGAACAGCGGACGCCTGGCCTTCGCCATGAGTTCGACCGCCTCCTTGATCTTGCCGAGATCGCCTTTCACCTTCGGGTTGTACGTCTTGTGCTTGATGTTCTGCGGGCCGGAATAGGTCCCCTTGGCGAACTGGATATCCTTCGGGATGTCGACCACGACCGGCCCGGGACGGCCGCTCGCTGCAACGTAGAATGCCTCGTGCAGCACGCGCGGCAGATCCTCGATCCGCTTCACCAGATAATTGTGCTTGGTGCAGGGCCGCGTGATGCCGACGGTGTCGCATTCCTGAAACGCGTCGTTGCCGATCAGATGGGTCGGGACCTGCCCGGTGATGCACACGATCGGCACCGAATCCATCAATGCGTCGGTCAGCCCGGTCACGGCATTGGTCGCGCCCGGCCCCGAGGTCACCAGCACGCAGCCGACCTTGCCGGTCGAACGCGCATAGCCCTCCGCCATGTGCACCGCGCCCTGCTCGTGGCGCACCAGCACGTGCTTGACCTTCTCCTGCTGGAAGATCGCGTCGTAGATCGGCAACACCGCTCCGCCCGGATAGCCGAAAATGTGCGTCACGCCCTGGTCGGCGAGCGCCTCAATGACCATTTCGGCCCCGGTCATTTCCTTGCTCATGATCTCTGCTCCACTGACTTCGTCGCACTGGAATTAAAAAAGGGCCGTGAGGCCCTCTGGTTACGGCGCATCATCCGGCGTGGATGGCTTTAGCCACCCCCGGCGATGCGCCTCCCTACGATGACGAGCGACGAAATAAAATTACGTGACATGGCCCTGCTCGGTACGAACGTTGCGCGACCATATAAGGGCTAATCCCCGTCCGGTCAAGCGTCAGGCTCACATGGCGGCGGCCAATGCGAGCTATACTGAAATCGGTTCCACACATACGGCGAGAGGCGTCGATGGCAAAATCACGAATTCCGGCGGCTGCTCTTGCCGCCATCCTGTTGGCGGCCCCGGTCGCGCAGGCGCAGACGCCACCGGCCGCCGCACCGAAGGCCGAAGCCGCGCCGGCAAAGGAAACCTTCCGCACCTGGACCTGGAACAAGGTCGCCGGAAACTGGAAGCGCGTGAAAGGCTCGGTCAAGGAACGCTGGGGCAAGCTCACCCACAACGAGATCCAGCAGGCTCAAGGCCGGCGCGAAGCATTGAACGGGTTCATCCAGTCGCGCTACGGCATCGACGGCGAGAGTGCCGACCGCGAGATCGACGCGTGGCTGAAGACCCTGAAGTGAGCGCGACGTGGCTGACATCACGACCGCTCCGGCACCGGCGCCCACACGCACGCGGCTGACCGCGCGTGCGCTTCTCGTCGGCGAGCGCATCGATACCACCGGCCTCGAACGCAGCGACGTCATCAACACCGTGCCGCTCGCCTTCCGCACCGGAGAGGGTTACGTCGTGCTGTTCCGCTACGGCGTCGCTGTTCTCGTCGGGCTGTCTCCGATCGAGGAGGACGAGACGTTGCGCGGGCTGGGCCCGCGGATCGTCACACCAGCGACGCGCGTCGAGGACGAGACCGCGACCATCGATATCGGGCCGGACCAGGACGACCAGATCGATCCGGGCGGCGCCATCAAGGTCAAGGACCTCTCGCCGGCACGGCTCGTGGTGATCGCCGATGCGCTCGCCAAGAATGTCGTGCTCGCGCATCAGGAACGCGAGGTGCGCGGCGTGTTCGATATCGTCGAGCCGCTGGCCGCGAAGCTCGCCGCCGGCGGGCGCACGCCAACCGACCGCAGCAGCATGATGAAAGTGATCGGCCAGTCGCTGCTGGTGCGGCAGCGGCTCACCGGCCGCGTCGAGGTCGAGGAAAAGCCGGACGTGCTGTGGGACCGTTTCGACCTCGAACGGCTTCACGCCCGCCTTGCCGACGAATACGAACTGAAGGAGCGCGCCGCCGCGCTCGCACGCAAGATCGATGTGGTCGGCGAGACCGCACGCGCGCTCACCGACCTGATCGACGCCTCGCGCAGCCTGCGGCTCGAAATGGCGATCGTGGCGCTGATCGTGATCGAGGTGCTGTTCACGTTCTACGAATTTTTCAAGCACCTGAAGCTGATCGGCTGAACCTGCGATCGCAGGGACGGTCGCCTCACTCGTTCGATTTCTCCGTTGAATCGGAGCCTTCACGCGCGGCCTCCGAATTTGTCGAAGCGGGCTCGGCGGCCGGCTTGTCCGGTTCGGGCGCCGGCGCCGCCGGAGACGGTGACACTTCGGCCGCCTTTTCGGCCGGTGCCACCGGGGCCGGTTCGGGAGCGGGGGAAACATCGGGCGAGACAGGAGCCGGCGCCGATACCAGTGGCTGCGGCGCGGGTTCCTGCGGCGCGGATGGAGCGGCCGGCGGCGCTTCCGGGATCGCAGCCTGCGGCGCGGGCGTGGCCGGGGCGACGACCTGGGGCGCGGGCGCGGGCACAACCGGTGCTGCCGGGACGACTGCCTGCGGCGCTGGCTCGGGCGCGGCCGGTGCTGCCGGCGCGACCGCCTGCGGTCCCGGTGCGGGCACAACCGGGACCACCGGGGCAACGGCCTGGGGCGGAACTGCGACCGGCTCCGGCTTCGGCAGGGCGGCGACGAAATAGGCTTCGTCGGCGGCCGAAATATAGAAAGACGGCACCTGCTCGTTGCCGGTGGCCTGCACCACGTCGTCGCGGACCCGCTTCATGAGTTGAATGATTTCCAGCCCCGGCTCCTCGATGTGTTTCAGCAGCGCTGTGGTGAACGGGCTGTTGCGCCCCTCGCCATCCGCGACCTTGCGGCCCGCGCCGGTCGCGAAGCTGACCAGCACGTTCTTCGGTTCCTCGACCTGCCGCTTGAGGCCGGCTGGCAATCTCTGTTTCGCCGCTTCGTTGAACGGATCGTTGCGCGCCGCATCCACGAAGACCATCCCGATCTTCTCGACGCCGTCGAGCTGTTCGAGAATTTCCGGCAGGCTGACGGAGCCTCTGGTGATATCGGCCAGCGAGCGCGCCTGCCCATCCGTCGCGAGCAGCCAGGCCACACCGTCCGATTGCAGCGCATGTCCGGAATAGAACACGACCGCAACATCGGCGAGCCTGGCCTTGTCACCGAACTGCTTCAGCGCGCGCTTGATGTCGGCGAGGGTGGCGTTGCTGAGCGAAGTGACCGCAAATCCGATGCGTTTCAGCGCGGCGCTCATATCGGCGGCGTCGTTGACCGGGTTCTTCAGCGAGAACACGTTCTTGTAGTCGGAATTGCCGATCACCAGCGCGACGCGCTGGTCCTGGGAGAGGGCGGGCTGCGCCGCAAGGATCCCGAAAGTGATCGCGACACAGCCAAGCAGGCGGAAAATCCGATTCAACATGGCATCCTCTCTATGTCCTGTTCGGTTGCTCAGCGCGGTGTCAGGAACTGATCGCCGCTCAACGTCGCATGGCTGAACGGGATCTGCTTGCCGCCGGTCGCCGCCAATACGTCGTTGCGCACCCGCCGCATCAACTGAACGATGTCCTGACCCGGTGTCTCGATATGCGCCAACAACGCCGCGGTGAAGGCAGAATTGCGTCCCTTCGCCTCAACCGTCTTCTGACCGGACGCAGTGGCGAACGCAACCAGGATATCCTTCGGCTGCGGCTCGGATTCGACCACGAGCAGCTTTGGCTTGTCTTGCGTCTTGCCCGCCGGAAACGGATCGTTGCGCGCGGCGTCGATCAGAACGACCCCGAATTTCGCGGCGCCTGCCACGGCCGCCGTGACGCGGTCGAGCCTGAACGCCGACGACCTTATGGCGAGAAGCGAGTCCGTCCTGGCATCGACCGGGATCAGCCACGCATCGCCGCCGGTCTGAATCGCATGTCCCGCATAGAATACCAGCGCGATATCGGCGGATTTTGCGGTCTGCCCGAACGCGGTGAGGGCGCGGTCCATCGCTTCGTTCGAGGCGTTGCTCAGACTGGTCACCGAAAAGCCCATGCGGGCCAGCGCGGCGCCGAGATCAGCCGCGTCATGCTCGGACGTCTTCACCGCGGGCGCATGCTGATAATCGCCGTTTCCGATAACGAGTGCGACGCGATTGGGCTGCGCGGCGGCCGGTGACAGACATGCCAACGCGACTGCGCATGCCGCGATGAATCGAAACATCATGATCCTCCGCTGGAGCGGGAGTATTTGACGCGCTGGAGGTTTGGTCGCCCGCCGCGGGAGCCAGGTTCAAGTCTGCATCAAAGTTTCGACGGCCGCCATCCCTTCTTCCGGCGCGACCAGGGTCCAGCCCGGCATCTGATTGCGGAACCATGTGACCTGCCGCTTGGCGTAGCGGCGCGTATCCATGATCGATCCCGCCGCCGCCGCGTCGAGCGAAATTTCGCCGCCGAGATGCCGGCGCAGCCAGGGCACGCCATGCGCCTTCATTGCGGGCAATGTGTCGGGCAGATGACGCGCGGCAAGCGCGCGCACCTCCTCGATCGCGCCTGACTTCAGCATCGCAGCGAATCGGCTCTCGATCCGGGCTTTGAGTTCCTCCCGCGGCGGATTGAGAAAAATCTTGATCGCCCGATCCGGGTCGATCACCGGCGGCTGACCGTCCTGATGCCAGTCGGCGATCGGACGGCCGGTTGCCTCCAGAACTTCCAGCGCGCGCAGGACGCGGGAGCGGTCGCGCGGCATCAGACGGGCGGCACTGCCGGGATCGCGCCGCGCGAGTTCCGCATGCAGCCTCTCGACGCCGTCGCGCTCCAGCCTGGACCGAAAGGCGTCACGGATCGCCGGATCGATAGGCGGGATCGCGGCAAGCCCGCTCATCAGCGCTTTGAAATACAGTCCGGTGCCGCCCGTGAAAATGGCCGGCCGGTCGGCGAGACCCTCGAGCACACGCGAGGCGTCGGCTACATAGGCCCCGACGGAATAATTCACCGACGCGTCCACATGTCCGAACAGAAGGTGCGGCGCAAGCGCCTCCTCCTGCGCGCTCGGCCGCGCCGTCAGCACCCGCAGGTCATGATAGACTTGCATGGAATCGGCGTTGATCACCACGCCGCCCAGACGTTCCGCGAGCGCAAGCGCGAGCGCCGACTTGCCGCTCGCTGTCGGCCCTGCGATAAGCACCGCCGTCTTCATCGCAGCGCCTGCCAATGACTCACGTCGCAACTCTCATTGCCGCCGCCGATACGCGCCTCACGGACGACTCGCTCGCGCGGGCGCAGGCGGCGCTGCCACAGGCCACCGATATACAATGGCTCGCGCGCGGCGTGGCGGCCGATATTGAGTTCATCCCGGACGCCAGCATCGACCAGAGGCAGGTCACGGATCACCTGCGCGCGGCGCTTGCCGAAACGCCGGTCGACATCGCGGTCCAGCCGCTCGCCCACCGGCGCAAGCGGCTTCTGGTTGCCGATATGGATTCCACCATGATCGGCCAGGAATGCATCGACGAGCTTGCTGATCTGGTCGGCCTCAGGGCGCATGTCTCGGCGATCACCGATCGCGCCATGCGCGGCGAGATCGCGTTCGAGCCGGCTCTGCGCGAGCGCGTGGCGCTTTTGAAGGGGCTGCCGGCATCGGTCATTGACGAGGTGATCGCCGACCGCATCACGCTGATGTCCGGCGCCCGGGCACTGGTCGGCACCATGCGCGCTCACGGCGCTCATACGGTTCTCGTCTCCGGCGGGTTTTCGCTGTTCACGCGGGAGATCGCGGAGATGATCGGCTTCGACGAAAATCACGCCAACACGCTGCTGGTCAGGGACGGGACGCTGACCGGCCATGTCGAGGAGCCGATCCTCGGACGCGAAGCCAAACTGGACACGTTGCTGGAGGTCGCGCGCTATCTGAAGCTGCCGCTTGCGGAGACCATGGCGGTCGGCGACGGCGCCAACGACCTCGCCATGATCGGCCGGGCGGGACTTGGCGTTGCCTATCATGCCAAGCCCGCGGTCGCCGACGCTGCGCAGGTGCGGATCGACCACGGCGACCTGACGGCACTTTTGTATCTGCAGGGCTACCGGCGAGACGAATTTGCGGAAGCCTGACGACGCTTCAATTGGACGTCGCCGAGACCCGCTCGATCTTGTAGAACGGCACCCATGCGCCGCTGCCGCGCCGAAAATACAGTCGTTTCCCGGTGATATCGAACCGCAGATAGAGATCGCGCAGGTCGTCGTAAAGCAGCACTTCGGTCGCGGTGTTTTTCTGCTCGGCGAAACGTAATCGGGTCGACGCGTCGGTGCGCTGCGTCTCAATCCAGTTTCCCGCATCGTCGCGGCGGAATTCGGCTTCAACATATTGGGAGCCGTTATAGCCGCGCGTGGAGATGGAGCGGACCGCCGCAGGCGGCAAGACAGACTGCTGGCGGGGCGGCGGAGCCATTTGCGGCAGCGCGGGTTGCGGCGGAGCAATGTTCGGCGGACGGGCGGCGGGATCGAGCCCAGCAAGATAAACGTCGCCCAGCAGGGACGAACTGTCCCACGGCACCTGGGCGCCGCGGGTGATGTCCGAAACGTCCTTGCGCACCCGCGTCAGAAATTGCCGGATTTCGAGCCCCGGCGTGCGCAGGTGCCTGACGAGACCGGTCGTGAACGGACTGTTGGTGCCCTGCCCGTCCAGCGCGACCTTTCCGGGAGCGGTCGCAAACGCGATCAGCGTTCCGGTGCCTGGATTGGTATAGGCGGCAAGGCCGGTACCGACCGCAGCCGAGCGCGACGCTCCGAGCCGGCTGGCAAACGAGCGCGCCAGCGGATTGTCGCGGCAGGCATCCAGCATCACCACCGTCGCACGCTGCGGATCGTTCAGGCTGTCGAGCAGGCGGTCGAGATCGATGGTTTCGAAATTCAGATCCGTGGCCACTTCGAGCTTCGCGTCGATCGGCACGAGATAGTTGCGGCCGTCGATCTGCATGCCATGGCCGGCGTAGAACAGGATCGCGACCTTCGCGCCGGAGGACTTGCGCAGGAAGTCGCGGATCAGCCGTTCCATGGCGTCGCGGTCGAGATCGATCCCGTCGGCCACCTCAAACCCGATGGAACGCAGCGCCTGCGTCATCGCGCGGGCATCATTGGCCGGATTGGGCAATTCGCCGGCATGAACATACTTGCCGTTGCCAATCACCAGCGCGACGCGCTCCCGAGCCGCGGCCGGAACGAGCGCTGCGAACGACAGCGCGCATATCAGAAGGAAACGGCGTGCATCCATCGCCTGACGATCCAGCGGTCGACCGCTGGATCGTAAAGCAGCGGAAACAAAAGAAAAGGGGGGCTTGACCGGCCCCCCTTCACCTCGTCGCGCGGCCCGGCCTATTGCAGGCTGAGCGTCACGAAGCGCAATTCGCCTTCCGGATTAGCCACCAGCAAGAGCGCGATCTTGCGGCCATCCTGCTTGAGCTTGTCCACCTTCTTCTGGAAGTCGTCGGTGGTGCCGATCGCTTCCTGCGCCACCTCGACGATGGTGTCGCCGGCGTTGAGCCGCTTTTCGGCCGCGGCAGAATTCTGGTCGATCCCGGTGATGACCACGCCCTTCACGCTGTCCTTGATCTTGAAGCGCTTGCGCAGATCGGGCGAGATATTGGCGAGGTCGAGACCCAGCGCCTTCTTCACGACCGACTTGTCGTCGGGCGCTGCATCGCTTTGCACCGATGCAGGCTTCGCCTTCTCGGCATCCTCCAGACGGCCGAGCTTCACCGTCTTCTTTTCTTCCTTGCCTTTGCGCAGAACGGTGACTTCGACCTCCTTGCCCACCGGCGTATCGGCGACGATGCGCGGCAGATCGCGCATCTCCTTGATGTCGCGGCCATCGAACTTGACGATGATGTCGCCGGCCTCGATGCCCGCGGGCTTGGCTGGTCCCTTGTCGTCGACACCCGCAATCAGCGCGCCGCGGGCCTGTTTCAGGCCGAGGCTCTCGGCAATGTCGTCGGTCACCTGCTGGATGCGCACGCCGAGCCAGCCGCGCCGCACTTCCTTGAACTCGCGCAGCTGATCAATCACGCCCATCACGACCTTCGACGGAACGGCAAAGCCGATACCGATGGATCCGCCGGAAGGCGAGATGATCGCGGTGTTGACGCCGATCACTTCGCCGTTGAGGTTGAACAGCGGCCCGCCCGAATTGCCGCGATTGATGGCGGCGTCGGTCTGGATGTAATTGTCATAGGGGCCGGATTGAATGTCGCGATTGCGCGCCGACACGATGCCCGCGCTCACCGATCCGCCGAGGCTGAACGGATTGCCGATCGCGATCACCCATTCGCCGAGCCTGACCTTGTCGGAATCGCCGAAATTCACCGCCTTGAGCGGCTTTTCAGGCTTGATCTGCAGCAGCGCGATATCGGTCTTGGGATCGCGGCCCACCAGTTCCGCCTTGATGCGCGATCCGTCGTTGAACACCACATTGATTTCTTCGGCCTCGGCGATGACGTGATTGTTGGTCACGACCAAACCCGACGGATCGATCACGAAGCCGGAGCCGAGCGATGAGGTCCGGCGCGGCGCGCGATTTTCGCCCTGGCCGCCGGGACCGCCCGGGCCGCCGCGGCGGTTCTCGAAAAAGTCCTTGAAGAAGTCCTCGAACGGAGAACCGGGGGGAAGCTGCGGTCCCTGATTCTGTCCGGGCCGCTCCTGCTGACGGGGACCTCCCGGCCGGCTGGCGGTCTCGACCCGCTGCGAGGTGGAAATATTCACCACCGCATCGATCACCGTTTCCGCCACGTCGGCAATTTTCTCGGGGCCGCGGGCCTGCGCCTGTGTCTGGCCCGACAGCGTGGGCAGGATCAGCACGGCGACCGCCATTCCGGCCAAGGCCGGCCGACGAAAGGCACTGAGAATCTTGGCGATAGAAGCCGTCATGGCTGCGAATTCTCCTGCAAAACCGCCTCAACACTGCCCCCGACCCGTGCATGAAGCAAGAACAATACCGGACCGCAAACGGGGACGTGATTGCGGCAGCCACGCGGCTGGATGGCGCGATTTTTCAGGCAACAACCAGGTCCCTGTTCGCGCCGGCTTGGGCGGAACCCGGCTGATCCGCGCGCTGGTCTTCGATCGAAGGTGCCGGCGCAAGACGCGATGTCATCGCGAGACGATCGGCGTCGTATCGCCAATGCCCTCGCATCCGTTACAACCCCGCTCCGGCGCCAAAATGCCAGTGACAGAGCCGGATTTCACAAAAGCAAAGAGGTTGCGGATGCACCGCCGGCAGGCGCCGGTGATCGTCCGGTGATCTCGGCACGGTCCCGTCCCAGTATCAGCTGCGCACCAGCCAGATGATCACGATTCCCACGACCGCGCACGCAATGCCAACGCCGCGCAGGATCTGGTCCGGCGTCTCAAGCACGTTCGCCATGGCCTGCTTCGCGGCGCCCGGGAACGCCGCAAACAACAAGCCCTCAAGCGCGAGCACGAGCCCGATCGCGACGATGAAGTCCCACATCCCCCGCTTCTATCGATCGTGATGCTTTTACCTCGCGGCGGTCGGCGATCCGAGCTGCTGTGACGGCTGCTGCGGCGGCGAAGTCGCCGAACGCCCGCTCGGATCCACGAAATAGCGGAAGAATTCGGAATCCGGCTTCAGCACCATACGGGTATCGTTGTTGCCCAGACCCTGCTCGTAGGCCTGCATCGAACGGTAGAAGGCGAAGAAGTCCGGGTCCTTGCCGAACGCTTCCGCGAAGATGCGGTTGCGCGTGGCATCGCCTTCACCGCGAATCTGCTCGCCCTTGGCATTGGCCTCGGCCAGCAGCACGGTGACGTCGCGGTCGGCGCGTGAGCGGATTTCCTGCGCACGCTGCGAGCCCTGGGCGCGGAATTCGGCGGCCTCGCGCTGACGTTCCGTCTGCATGCGCTGATACACCGCCTGGCTGTTCTGCTCCGGCAGGTCGGCGCGGCGGATGCGGACATCGATCACGTTGATGCCGTAGCGCTGCGTTTCGCGATCGAGCTGTTCGCGGATTCGCGTCATCAGCTTGTCGCGTTCGTCGCGAACCACGTCCTGGAACGAGGATTCGCCGAGTACGCGGCGGAGCGACGAGTTCAGGAGGGTCGCAAGCTGCGAATTCGCGGCGGGTACCGTCCCGATAGCCTGGTAGAAGCGCAGCGGCTCGACGATCTTGTAACGCGCGAAGGCATCGACCACGAGCCGCTTCTGGTCGGCTGCAATGATTTCCTGCGCGGGGTTTTCGAGATCGAGTATGCGCTTGTCGATATAGACGATGCTGTCGATGAAGGGCGCCTTGAAATGCAGACCGGCCTGAGACACCACGCGCTGCGGCTCACCAAGCCGGATCACGATCGCCTGGCGCGTCTCCGGCACGGTGAATATCGAGCTGTAGCCTACGAAAGCCGCGATCAGGACGAGGACCAGCAGCACGCCGCCCGCGATACCGAGTTTCATGGGTCTCTCCTCTAGCGGCGCTGTTGCGCTTGCGGTTGTTGCTGCTGCGGCTGCGCCGGCCGCTGGCGGTTCTGGTCGAGAGACAGATACGGCACGACACCCTGCCCGCCGGTACCGGTGCCGGGATCGAGGATGATCTTGTCGGTACCGCTCAACAGCCGCTCCATGGTCTCCAGATACATGCGCTGGCGCGTCACCTGCGGCGCCTTGGCGTATTGCTCGAAGATCTGGTTGAAACGCGCGCTCTGGCCAGTTGCGTCGGCAACCGTCTGCTCGCGATAGGCTTCCGCATTCTGCAAGATCTGCGCGGCACGGCCGCGCGCTTCAGGCACCACGCGGTTGGCGTAGGTCTGCGCCTCGTTCTGCGCGCGTTCAAGGTCGGCGCGGGCCGCCTGCACGTCGCGGAACGCGTCGATGACCTGCGTCGGAGGGTCGACCTTCTGCAACTGCACCTGCGTGATCAGAATGCCGGACTGGTAGTCGTCGAGCGTTTTCTGCATCAGCTCCTGAACGGCCGTTTCGATGTTCTGCCGCGCGCCGGTAAGAATCGGCTGGATGTTGGAGCGGCCGACGACCTCGCGCATCGCGCTTTCGGCGACGGCCTTCACGGTGCCTTCGGGATATTGGATGTTGAACAGAAACTTGCCGGCGCCCCCGTCAGGCTGGATCTTCCAGAACACCGAGAAATCGACATCGACGATATTCTCGTCGCCGGTGAGCATCAGGCTCTCTTCCGGCACGTCGCGGCTCGTGGTGCCACGGCGGGCATCGTCGACAACGCGCATGCCGACATCGATGCGGTTGATGCGCTCGATATTGACCTTGGTGACCGCGCCGACCGGATACGGCCACGTATAGCCCCAGCCCGCCGGCGCATCGCGCACATACTTGCCGAAGCGCTGGATGACGCCGAGTTCGCCCGGCTGGACGACGAAGAAGCCTGAAATTCCCCACAGGAACAGCGCCACGACCAGCGCCGCGGCGATTCCGACCTTGCCGCCAAAGCTGCCACCCGGCAGGACGGTTTTCAGCTTGTCCTGGCTGCGCCGCAGCAAATCCTCCAGATCGGGCGGCTGCGTCCCGCCACCGGATTGCGGCCCCGAACCCCATGGCCCCTTTGGGCCCGAACCCCAGGGTCCGCCACCGCCACCACCGCCCTGATTGCTCCACGGCATTTCAATCCTCCTCGAGCGCGGCCATACGGCAGGCGCGCCAATGTTTCGGCGGGGTTATAGGGGACGGCCCTGCCCCTTACAACGCGCGCTCATGCCGCGCCGGCACGTTCGTAATGAACGATAGTAAAGCCATATTCATCGTCCGGCCCCTTTGGCTGCGGCAGCCGTTCGGCTTCGCGCCAGGCCACAGGGTCGATCGCGGGCAAATAGGTATCGCCCGGCGGTTTTGCATGGACCCGCGTCAAAATTAACCGGTCGGCCAGCGGCATGGTTTGCGCAAAAATTTCCGTCCCCCCGATCACCGCGATGGCGTCGGCCGCCCGCCGCAAGGCATCGCCACGCGCCACGGTCAGCGCCTGATCGACGCCGGGCGCCGCGACGATGCCGGGCGCGGCGAAATCCGGCTGCCGGGTCACCACGATATTGGTGCGGCCCGGCAACGGTCTGCCAATCGAGACAAAGGTCTTGCGCCCCATCACCACCGGCTTGTTCATGGTGACGCTCTTGAAAAACTTAAGATCGGACCTGATCCGCCACGGCAGCTTGTTGTCGCGTCCGATCACGCCGTTTTCGGCGACGGCGACCACGAGGATGATGGAAATACTGTTCGACGCACCGGCATCACGCCCGCTCACACCGCCACCTTCGCCTTGATATGCGGATGCGGATCGTAACCTTCCAGCGCGAAATGCTCGTAACGGAACGAGAAGATATCCTTCACCGACGGATCGATCGTCATCACCGGCAGCGCCCGCGGGCTGCGCGACAATTGCAGCGCGGCCTGCTCGCGATGATTCAGATACAGATGTGCATCGCCGAATGTATGGATGAATTCGCCCGGCTTCAGTCCGGCGACCTGCGCGACCATGATCGTGAATAGCGCATAGGACGCGATGTTGAACGGCACGCCGAGGAAGATGTCGGCGGAACGCTGATAGAGCTGGCACGACAGCCGGCCTTCCGCGACATAGAACTGGAACAGGCAATGGCACGGCGGCAGCGCCATCCTGCCGATATCGGCGGGATTCCACGCCGTCACGATCAGGCGCCGCGAATCCGGGTTGCGTTCAAGGTCGCGCATCAGGTTCGCGATCTGATCGATCGTACCGCCGTCGCGCGCCGGCCAGGAGCGCCATTGCGCCCCATAGACCGGGCCGAGATCGCCATTCTCGTCCGCCCATTCATCCCAGATCGTGACGCCATGGTCCCGCAGATATTGAACATTGGTATCGCCGCGCAGAAACCACAGCAATTCATGCACGATCGATTTGACATGCAGCTTTTTGGTGGTGACCAGCGGAAAGCCGGAGCTGAGGTCGAAGCGCATCTGATGGCCGAACACCGACAGCGTGCCGGTGCCGGTACGGTCGCGCTTCTCCACGCCGTGGCGCAGGACGTGTTCCATCAGATCGAGATATTGCCGCATCGGTTCATCCGGATTGGTCGTCGGACCTTATCAAAGCGTCGCTGCGTCGAACCGCAAGCTATCCGATTCCCCCAAAAAAAGGGGCGACCGTCACCGGCCGCCCCTCGCAAGCAGGTTTCGTGGAACCCGGTTACTGGGTAATGCCCGACGCCTTGATCACCGGCGTCCAGCGTGCAATCTCGCTCTCGACCAGCTTGTTCAGGGCCGCCTGGCCACGCCGGTCCGGGCCCGGAATGTCGCTGCCGAGATCGGCCAGCCGCTTGCGCACGCCCTCGTCGTCCAGCGCCTTCGACAGCGCGTCGGACAGCTTGTCGAGCGCCTCTTTCGGCGTCCCCTTCGGCGCGAAGATCGCGTTCCAGGCCGAGACCTCGAACTCCGGCAGGCCTGCCTCCTTGGTCGTCGGCACATCCGGCAGAGCCGGATTGCGGTCCGGCGTCCCGATGCCGAAGGCCTTGATGTTGCCGGCCTTGATCTGCGGCACGAGGTTGACGATCTGGTCGCACATGTAATCGACCTGACCGCCGAGCAGCGCGTTCAGCGCGGGACCGGTGCCCTGGAACGGAATTGCGGTCGGCTTCACGCCAAGCACCGAATTCAGCAGCAGGCAGCTCGTGAACGACACCGAGCCGACGCCCGCATGGGCCGCATTCACCTTGTCGGCGTTGGCCTTCACATATGCCACGAACTCCTTCAGGTCCTTGGCCGGAAAATCCTTCTTCGCCACGATCAGGACCGGCGTTCCGGCGGCAAGCCCGACCGTCTCGAAATTGTTCAAGGGGTGATAGGCGAGCTTCGGGTAAAGCGCGACCGCCGCGGCATGGGTCCCCATATGCCCCATGATGACGGTGTAGCCGTCCGGCTTGGCGCGCATCGCGCGGGTCGCGCCGGTGGTACCGCCGGCGCCGACCACGTTCTCGATCACGATCTGCTGGCCAAGTGTCTTCGACATGTGGTCGGCGACGATACGCGCGACGATGTCGGTCGGACCGCCGGCCGCGAACGGCACGATCATGGTGATCGGGCGGGCCGGATAGGTCTGCGCCTGCGCGGGCGCCGACAGCGCCGCAAGAGCGGACAGGCCGGCGAGCGCGCCGGCCAGACGATGTAGCAAAGGCATGATCTGAAGTCCTCCGAAGGGGGCGTTTCCAATCGCTTCTAGCGGCCCGATCCCGCCTGTATCCGGCGGAACAGAGTTCGGGCGGCGTTTCATCGAAACGCCGCCCGAAAATCAAGTACGCAATTGGACTGAGAGAGACAGCCCTAGCCCTCTTCGACAAACACCTCGTCGCGCTTCTTGCGGATCATCGGCAGCAGCGCGATGATCAGCATCAGGGCGGCGAATCCAAGCAGGGCGGCCGAGATCGGCCTGGTCAGGAACACCGTCCAGTCGCCGCGCGCGATCAGCATGGCGCGGCGCAGATTTTCCTCCATGAGCGGGCCGAGCACGAAGCCGAGCAGCATCGGCGCCGGTTCGAAATCGTGCTTCACCAGCCAATATCCGACCAGCGCGAAAGCAGCCGTCAGATAGACGTCCGTCGGCGCATTGTTCACCGAATAGACGCCGATGCAGCAGACGATCAGGATCAGCGGATACAGCAGGCGATACGGCACCCGCAGCAGCCGCACCCACAGCCCGACCAGAGGCAGGTTGATGATGACCAGCATCAGGTTGCCGAACCACATCGAGGCGATCATGCCCCAGAACAGATCGGGCTGCTTGGTCATCACCTGCGGACCCGGCACGATGCCGTGGATGGTCATGGCGCCGACCATCAGCGCCATCACCGGATTCGGCGGGATGCCGAGCGTGAGCAGCGGGATGAACGAGGTCTGCGAGGCGGCGTTGTTTGCGGTCTCCGGTCCGGCCACGCCTTCGATGGCGCCGCGGCCGAACCGTTCCGGATGCTTGGACAGCTTTTTCTCCAGCGTGTAGGCCGCAAAAGCCGAGATCACCGAACCGCCGCCGGGCAGGATGCCGAGTGCCGACCCAAGGATGGTGCCGCGGCCGATGGCCGGCGCCGCCGCAATCAGATCCGCGCGCGTCGGCATCAATCCGGTGATCTTGGCCTGAACGATGTCGCGATTATGCGTCACTTCGAGATTGCGCAGCACCTCGGCAAAGCCGAACACACCCATCGCGATCACGACGAAACCCAGACCGTCGGCCAGTTCGGGAATGTTGAAGTTCAGCCGCCCGGCGCCGGTCTCGAGGTCGGAACCGATCATCGACAGCACCAGACCGATCAGGATCATGGCGATCGCCTTCACCACCGATCCCTTCGCCAGCACCACCGCGAAGATCAGGCCGAGAACCATCAGCGAGAAATATTCCGCCGGTCCGAACAGCAGCGCGATGCTCGTCAAGGGCGCCGCGGCGGCCGCGATGATGACGGTCGCGACGCAACCGGCAAAGAATGAACCGATCGCCGCGATCGCAAGCGCGGGGCCGGCTCGGCCCTGCTTCGCCATCTGATGGCCGTCGAGCGTTGTCACCACGGACGCGGATTCGCCGGGTATGTTGACGAGGATGGCGGTGGTCGAACCGCCATACATCGCCCCGTAATAGATGCCGGCCAGCATGATCAGCGCACCGACCGGGGGCAGACCATAGGTGATCGGCAGAAGCATCGCGATGGTCGCGACCGGACCCAATCCGGGCAGAACGCCGATCAGCGTTCCGACCAGCGCGCCGATCAGACACAGCATCAGGTTTTGCGGCGACGCCGCAACACTGACGCCAAATGCAAGATTGCTGACGAGATCCCACATGGCGTCACCGTGGCCAAAGCTGAAGCGGCAGATTCAGCCCGTAGATAAACAGCGCGACACAGGCCGCAGTCAGCACGGCTGACCAGATGATGCTTTCGACCCAGCGCACATCCTTGGACGCCGCGGAGGCAATCATCAGCGTCAGAAAGCTCGATATGATGAGCCCCCACGGACGCACGGTCGCGCCGAAAAATAGCACCGACGCGATAAACAGAACCGGTGCGCGAATTCCCCACTTTTGCAGCGGGGGACCGTCCGAGATCACCCCGTTCACAAGAATGATAACGGACACCCCGAACAGCAGCCAGCCGAACAGCCGCGGCGCCGTACCCGGCCCGAACGCGAAGCCTCGCATGCCCGGAAGATCGCTGCCCGCCCAGAGCGAAAACAACGCCAGCAGAGCAAGAGCAAGCCCGCCCCAGAAATCCTGCGGCCCGCGAATAATCCCCGTCGCTCGCGGTGATCCCGCCGGCTCCCCTGCGCCTCCCGCCATACGCCCTCCCCACGCCGTAGTTTTACAGTGTCCCCTCTTGGATCTTCGCCCAAGCTGAGGCTCTTGTCTAGCAAATCGCTGGCCGGAACCGGAAGAAACAATTGCAGGCGTGTCAGATCAGGCCGGCCGCGCCTATTATCGCGGCAAAGCCAAACACCCAGAGTGGATTAATCCGAGTAAAATATCCGATTACGACCGTGATCCCCGTGATACCGGCCGCCGCGACTCCACTGTCATTCGCGAATGCCAGAATCCATGCACTCGCGGCGAGAAGCCCGATTGAAACAGGAACGAGACCGGTCTGGATCGCAGCGCGCAATGGTGCATCGCGAAAACGATCCCAGACCTGCGTGATGAAATATGTCGCGATGCAGGTTGGCCCGACCATTGCAACTGACGCGACAAAAGCACCCGCGATACCCGCGACCTGATATCCGATGAGTGTCGTGATGATTACGTTCGGCCCCGGCGTCACCTGCGCGATTGCGAACAGATCGGAAAATTGTTCGGCCGTCAGCCAGCCCTCGAGCTGTACCGCGATCCGATACATTTCAGGGATCGCTGCGTTGGCTCCGCCGATTGCAAACAGCGACAGCAACGCGAAGTGGCCCGCAAGCAGCATCAGCGGGTCGGAGGCCTTCATCGTCGTTGCCACCATGCAGCAAGCGCGATGCTCGCGGGCGCAATCACCAGCAGCGTCCAGACGAGCGGCCAGCGTGCGACGCCGATTGCGAGGAATGTCGCGGCCAGCACGAACGGACCCGGAACCAGCCCCTGTCGCAGCAGCGGTTCCGCCATTCGCGCAATGACCACGATCATCAGGCCAATGGCGGCGGCGGCAATCCCGGTCAGGATGCGGCGAAGGATTTCAACATCGCCGTAGACGGAATAGAGCGCAGACAGGGCGGTCGCGATCAGCGCAGGCGGCCCCAGCAGACCGAGCAACGCAACCACGGCACCGGCCGCGCCTCGGATACGCGATCCGAACACCACCGCGAGGTTGACCACATTCGGCCCGGGCAGGAATTGCGCAAGCGAGAACGTCTCGTTGAACTCCTCCGGCGTCATCCACTTTTTTTCGTCGACGATCAGACGGCGCGCCCATGGCAGGATCATGCCAAAGCCGGAGACCGAAATTTTCGCAAAGCCCAGGAAGAGTTCGAGCAGCGTGATGCCGGCTGGCGAAGGCGACGATTCGGACATGCAGCCTTCTATATCACGTCGCCGGACGGGACCGCCCGGCGACGTGCCATTGCTGCTTACGCGGTCGCGGGCTTGGCGCTCACCTCTTCGTCCGCAGCGAGCGCACGGTCCTCGGCATCGTCAGGCAGGAACAGCGTCATCAGAATGGCGGCCAGGCCGCTCAGCGTGATCGGCGAGCCGAGCACCTTCTGTGCGACATCAGGCAATCCTTTCAGCGCATCGGGGACGAGCGCCACGCCGAGACCGAGCCCGAACGACACCGCCATCACATAGACCGCCTTGCGGGTGATCGGCTGGTTGGCGAGGATGCGGATGCCGGCCACAGCAATCGAGCCGAACAGCACCAGCGTCGCGCCGCCCAGCACCGGCTTGGGTATCAGCGTGAAGATCGCCGCGAAGATCGGGAACAGTCCGAGCACGACCAGAATGCCGGCGACGTAATAGCCGACATGGCGGCTGGCGATTCCGGTCATCTGGATCACGCCGTTATTCTGGCTGAAGGTGGTGTTCGGGAAGGTGTTGAAGATCGCGGCGAGGCCCGAATTGACGCCGTCGGCGAGAATGCCACCCTTAATGCGCGACATATAGAGCGGGCCCTTCACCGGCTCGCCCGAAATGGTCGAGTTGGCGGTCAGGTCGCCGGTCGTTTCGATCGCGGTCACGAGATAGAGAAACGCGATCGGCAGGAATAGCGCCCAGTCGAAGGACAGGCCGAACATGAAGGGCCGCGGCAGCGCAAAGATCGGCTGTCCGCCGATGGCGCCGAAATTCACCTTGCCGAGCAGGGCCGCGACCACAAAGCCTGTCACCAGCCCGATCAGCACCGCGCTGATGCGCAGGTAGATGTTGCGCTGAAAGCTGAGCGCGAGAATCACCGCGATCACCAGCAGCCCCAGCCCGAGATTGACAGGGCTGCCGAGATCCTTGGCACCGACCCCGCCCGCCAGATCGGTGAAGCCGACCTTGACCAGGCTGAGCCCAATCACGGCAATCACGATGCCGGTGACGGTCGGCGTGATGATGCGTTTGAGCTTGTCGACGAACTGGCTGAGCACGACCTCGATCAGGCAACCGGCCAGGCACAGGCCGAAAATCATCGCCAGGATGTCTTCGGGCGTGCCGCCGCGGCCCTTGACCGCAAAACCGGCGGTCAGGATTGCACCGAGAAAGGCGAAGCTCGTGCCCTGCAGGCTGAGCAGGCCCGACCCCACCGGACCGATGCGCCGGCACTGGATGAAGGTCGCAACGCCGGACACGAACAGCGACATCGAAATCAGATAGGGCACATAGCTGCCGAGCCCGAGCGCGCCGCCGATGATCAGGGTCGGAGTCACGATACCGACGATGCTCGCCAGCACATGCTGGGAGGCGGCGAGCAAGCTCGTCATCGGATCGGGCCGGTCGTGGAGGCCGAAAATTATGCCGCTCGGCTTCGGCAAATCACGCGCACCGGTCATGGATGTCCTCCTCAAGTGACCAAGTCCCCGGCGCCAGGTCAGCTTAGGTCAAAGGCCGTACTGCATGGAACCGTCTGGCCTGCGCAAAGATTGGACGAACCGGCCCGCAATTGCCTTGCGCCTGCGCAGTGGCACCCTTCCCTCCCGGCGGTGCTGCCCATATATTCCGTCTGCCGGCGTCAGCCGGCTATGGCGATAAACGGACTTCGCAATAAACCTTTCGGACCCGGGGGCAGTGCCCGGCGCCTCCACCACCAGCGGCTCCAGAAATATCCGGCCGGCCGTTGCTGATGGGGGCGAAACAGGATCGACGAGGGCGTAAAGGTTGTACTTTCGCTCGGTATGGTACCCGCCGTTATCGGGCCAAACGTATAGTTGCCAACGACAACTATGCTCCGGTTGCTCAGGCCGCGTAAGCGGTTTGAAAGACCAAGTCTAAAGCCCTGACGGGTTAAGCTCCGTCAGGCGGGGTTCGGAGGCACCTGGCAACAGAAGCCTCCACTTTCGTTTCAGCCCAGTCCGCTGTGTTTCCGCCTGCCCACGGGCTGACGGAGGGGTCGCGCCGGGCTACCATGGCAGGCGATTCTTGAGGCGGCTTCTGGTGCAGACACCGATGGCGACCGACCATATCCGTTACGACCTTCTCGCGCAGGACGCACTGCGCGGTCTGGTGCGCAAGGTCCTCACCGACACCGCCAAGAGCGGGCTGCCCGGTGATCACCATTTCTCGATTTCGTTCCGAACCGACGCGGAAGGCGTGAAAATGTCACCGCGCCTGCGCGAACAATTCCCGGGCGAAATGACCGTGATCCTGCAGTATCAGTTCTGGGACCTGAAGGTGACCGATTCCGGCTTCGAGGTCGGGCTCTCGTTCGGAGGCGTACCGGAAAAGCTCGCCGTCCCGTTCAGCGCCATCAAGAGCTTCTTCGATCCGTCCGTCCAGTTCGGCCTGCAATTCGAGACCATTGAGGCGGACGCCGGCGCCGCAGAAACGCCGCCGGCACAGCCCGCTCTGGCCGATGGCAAGCCGGCCGCGCCCGCCGCAATGCCCGAGCCGACCGATAAAGTTGCCGCCGCGGACAAGCCGACCGGCGAAGTGGTGCGGCTCGATCGCTTCCGGAAGAAATAGTTTCGATCAATTCCGGGTCAGGCGGCTTTGGCGTGCGCCGGCTTGGCGCTACATTCATACATGGCCAATCGCAAGACTGACACGCGTACCAACGTCAAGACCCGCACCGAAACCGACAGCTTCGGCCCGATCGAGGTGCCTGCCGATCGCTATTGGGGCGCACAGACGCAGCGATCGCTTCAGAATTTCCGGATCGGCGGCGACCGCATGCCGGAGCCGCTGATCCGCGCCTTCGGTATCGTCAAGCGCGCCGCGTCGGAGACCAACATGGCGCTCGATCTCCTCGACAGGAAGCCCGGCAATGCCATCATCGCCGCGGCGCAGGAGGTGATCGACGGCAAGCTTGCGGCCGAGTTTCCGCTGGTCGTCTGGCAAACCGGGTCCGGCACCCAGACCAACATGAATCTCAACGAGGTGATCGCCAATCGCGCGAACGAAATGCTGGGGGCGCCGCTCGGCTCCAAGACGCCGATCCATCCCAACGACCACGTCAACATGAGCCAGTCGTCGAACGACAGCTTTCCGACTGCCATGCACATCGCCGCGGCGCTTGAGATCGTGAACGGACTCATTCCCGCGCTGGAGCACCTGCACGCGGCGCTGCGCGCCAAGGAAAAGGAATTCGCCGGGATCGTGAAGATCGGCCGCACCCACACGCAGGACGCAACCCCCCTCACCCTCGGTCAGGAATTCTCCGGCTATGCCGCACAGCTCAAATTCGGGATCGCGCGCATCAGGCTCGCGGTGAAGGAGCTTTACCCGCTCGCACAGGGAGGGACGGCGGTGGGCACCGGTCTGAACTCGCATCCGAAATTCGCGAACATGTTTGCAAAGCGCGCAGCAGCGATCGCGGGCCTGCCCTTCGTCAGCGCGCAGAACAAGTTCGAGGCGCTCGCGGCGCATGATGCCTATGTGTTCGTGCATGGCGCGATCAATGCCATGGCGACCGGCCTGTTCAAGATCGCCAACGACATCCGCCTGCTCGGCTCCGGCCCGCGTTCGGGCTTTGGCGAGTTGATCCTGCCCGAGAACGAGCCGGGCTCCTCGATCATGCCGGGCAAGGTCAATCCGACCCAGGCCGAGGCGCTCACCATGGTGTGCTGTCAGGTATTCGGCAATCACACCACGATCACCGTGGCGGCGAGCCAGGGTCATTTCGAACTGAACGTGTTCAAGCCCGTCATTGCATTCGCCATGCTGCAATCGGTTCGGCTGCTGGCCGATGCTTCACGCTCCTTCGCCGACAATTGCGTGGTCGGCATCCGCGCCAACGAGGCGCGCATTCGCGAATTGATGGAGCGATCTCTGATGCTGGTGACCGCGCTCGCACCGAAGATCGGCTATGACAATGCAGCCAAGGTCGCCAAGCGCGCGCATCAAAATGGGACAAATTTGAAAGACGAAGCCGTCAATGGCGGCTTCGTCACCGCGGAAGAATTTGAGCAGCTGGTCCGCCCGGAGCGCATGATTCGTCCGCAATGATCGGACGTTTCGCGCGGCGCATCAAATCGTCCGGCACCTTGCGGTGCGATTTTCCGCGATCGGCTTAATCGCCTGAAAACTCCCTTTTCTGTTCGTGGCCAATTCCGCCTTGCCCCTGCCACGCTAATGGCGCAATCAACAGCCGGTATGTGTCAATAGATTTGGGCCCGAGGGGGTCCAAAGATAGCCGGTAACTGCCGGGTCTTTGATGGGCGACGTCTTTAATCTTCGGCTGGCGCGGAAGAGGCGTGACCGGCAGCGTGACGCGGATGACGCTGCGGCGCATCGACTGGTTCATGGTCGATCGAAGGCGGAGCGCAAACTGGAAGGGGCGCAACGTGACAAGTCTGCAAGCAATCTCGACGGCCACCGGATTGGAAGCGGAGAGGCCAATGAAGTCGCCGGTCGTGAAGCGATCGATCGTAATAGCGGGACACAAGACAAGCGTTAGTCTCGAAGACGCATTCTGGAAGGGCCTCAAGGAAATTGCCGACGCGCAGAACATGACGCTCTCGGACATCGTGGCGAAGATCGACTCGCAACGGCGGCATGGCAACCTGTCTTCCGCGATCCGGCTGTTCGTGCTAGATCACTATCGCGGGCAATCCGTCGACAAGGACACGCGCGGCTGATCGCGCGGCAGCTTCGATCCACGCCTATCGACGCATTTCAGAAAATCGGATGCAGCCGCTGGGGTGACCGCGGTTGCACGACGGGCGGCGGCGGCGCCCGGCCGATTGGCTGTGGGAACGGATTGGCGCCGAGCGGACGCTGCGGTTCGGCGCGCGACGGCTCGGCTCGCTGCTGCGGCGGCGGTGCGGCGCGGCGGCGGTCTCCGGCGGCTGGCCGGATTTCGACCGCTGGCGGCAGTGCCTGCACGGGTTGCGGCGGCTTTCGCCGTGGAACCGCATGGGTCTGCGGCTTCTCCGGCTCGGTCTCCTCCTGCACCGGATGCGGCGGCGCCACCGCGGGAGCACCCTGCTCGATGGCTTCGAGCTTCTTGGTCTGCCTGTCCACCGAGCGCAGCGCGAGCCATCCGGTCAGCGCCGACACATCCAGCATGCGGTCGGGGGCGGAAGCCGGCCCCCGCAAGACCACCGCGATTTCGGGCTGCAGCGAGGCGCCCGCATCGGATCCCGACATCGAGAGCCGTGCATCGATCCGGGAATCGGAAAAATCATACGAGCCCGTCACCGCGAGATCGGCCGCCTCCGCCTGCGCCTTGAAGGTGTTGATGCGCACGACCCCCGCCGCGAGCGTCAGCGTCGCCTCCGCATGCGGCACGGCAAGGGGCCCGGCATCGAGAGCGCGGCCCGCCACTTCCCGCACGCGCGCCGCATCGATCGAAAGTCCCTGGTCAACGCTGAGCATCGCCGCGCTGAAGACATTGGGAGCAAGCGCTGCGATCCGGGCATGATCGAGCGTCAGCGTGCCGGATCCGTTGAGCGAACCGATCAGGGCGCGCGGGCTGCGGCCCTGACCTTCGAAACGCAGGGTCAGGCCGGCCTGACCGGTCAGCGGTCCCGCTCCGTCGCCGAACAGCAGCTGGGTCGCATCTGCGCCCACAATATTGACCTGCCCCGCCAGTCCCAAACCATCGTCACCGCGCCGCAGTGTTCCGTGGCCCGACAGGTGGCCGCCGAGCAATTCACCCTCCACGCCTTCCACCGCCACATTCATGTCGGCGAAGCGCAGCACCGAGCGAAACTTCGAAACCAGCAAGGTCGGCGACAGGATGGCTTGCGCCGCGCTGAAGGTCAGACTCCCGGTCATTTTCGGAAACGCCGGCAGCGCAAACGGTGTCTCGCGCCAGCGTCTTTCCTCTCTGGCGGAGGGCGCAAACCCGGCAAGGGTGGCGAACACCGCAGTGATGTCGACCGTGTCGGTGCGTACTTCGCCCTCGACCGCCGGAGCGTCGCCGAATGTGAGGCCGAGCCGGCCACGCAGGGCAGAGCCTGCCACGCTAGCTGACAGATCCTCGAGCCGTACGCTTGCGCCGTCGGCCAGGAGTCGGGTCTTGATCGCCAGCGGAACGGTTCTCGCGGGCTCGCCCGCCAGCACGATGTCGAGGCTTCCGACCGCAATGTCGAGCGACGCGCGACGGCCGTCCTTCGCGAAGGGGCGGATCGAACCGGTCGCGCGGGTGTCGAGATTGGCGGAGACAATCCGGGTGTCGAGTCTCATGTCGCCGGCCGGACTGCCGTTCAGCGACAGGGTGTAGCTGCCCGGCTGTCGCGGCACCGACACCACGCGTTCGGCGCCGGCGACCTTGAGCAAGGCGTTCACGTCGGCGGCGTCAAGCGAGCCTTCGAGCGCGATATCGGCCGTGGCCGGCTCGCTCCATCGGCCGGTGAGCGCGGTCTTCAGCTTGAAGTCCATGGCGCCGATCGGCCCTTCGATCGATACCGTGGCGCGGCTGTCGCCGCCCGGGCCGGAGGGCTCGACCGTTGCGGTGCCGGCCAGTCGTGCCGGTGCGGCATTTCGCGCCGCGCGCTTCAAATTCTCGACGAGAACCGCCGGCGCAAGCTTTGCCAGATCCGACAATCCTTGCGGATCGCGCATGGCAAGATTGAACGACATCGATCCGCGAAGTGCCGGCATGTCCATGCGGCCTTTGCCATCGAATGCAAGCCCGGCGAGATCGGCGATCGCGAACCGTTCGATCGAAAGCACTCCGTCCTTCAGGCCGAGCTTCAGATCGGCTCTGTCGCCATCGAGCCCGGCGAAGCGAACGCGACCGAGCGCCAGCACAAGTGCCAGGTCCTCCGGGGGAGCCACCGCGGACAGCAGCTTGACCGATTCCGCGGCCTCCATCAGCGCATCGAGATCGAGTTCGTCGGCGCGCAGAGACGCATCGAGGCGCGCCGGCACCGTGCCCTGCGCGAAACGATAGGCGAGATCGCCATGGAAGCTCTTGCGGTCGAAGCTGGCCTGCATGCGGGCGATCGCAATGCGGCCGGCTCCGAGCATCACGTCGCCGCGAACCTGAACCGGTCGCGCCGGCAGCGCGCTTGTGCCCGGGGCACCTTCGAGCCAGTCGGCAAAGGCGCTCGGATCGGTCGAGGCTATATCGAGGGGACCCGCGAATGACAGCCGCCCGTCCGTCTTGTCGAGGCGTCCACTGGCGCGCAACTGCGTGAAGCCGGGCGCACGCAGTTCGAATGCGCTCAGAGTCATGCTGCCGCGACTGAACTCGATATCGCCTCTGATATTCTGCAGGCTGGTGCCGCCCAGCGTCAGGGCGTCGACGCCGAAGCCGACCTGGGTCGGGATTGGCGGCCCGACAATTCGTTCGACCGCGGCGATCAGAGCCACCAGCGCGTCACGCGGCGGCAACCTTTCGCCGCCGGCATCGCCGAGCAGCTTGTCGGCATCGAGCGTACGCGCCGTGAGCACCGCGTCGATCCGCGGCCGCGCGCCGAACCTCGCTTCCGCGGTCCCGTGCAGCTTCAGCGCCCGGTCGTCGGGGCCATACTGATATTCGACCTGCTCGAACAGAGCCGATGCCGCATTCGCCTTCAGCCGCGCGCTGATGCGCCAGGGTGCCGCGGTCTCGCCTGCGGCCGGAGCGCGCCGCGCAACGGTCGCGGTTCCTTCGAACCTTGGCGCCCCGTCCGCGCCGGCGGACAGCAAACCTTCGGCCTCGGCATAGACGGGCCGGTCGGCGGGATCGATCGTGAGCTTGATGCGCGACCCGTTCGCTTCCGGCCGCGCGGTCGCGACGCGGTAGCCGTAGAGCACGCCGTCCATCACGAACGCGCCTTCGCCGCGGATCGGCCCCGGCAAGGACTTCACGTCGCCGTTGAACCAGAGCTTGGACAGGGTTGCGCTCGCGCCGCTTGCGGCATCGGCCAGTTGCAGGCTGGCATCCTCGACCACAAACTTGTCGATCGACAGCGCCTCGGTATTCACGCCGGCCAGCGCATTCGGCAGCAGGGCGCGGCCGTCCTGTGTCAGCGACACGCGCATTTCAGGCGCGATCAGGCGCAGTTCCACCGCCCGGAGTTTGCCGGACAGAAGCGGCGGCAGCGCGAACTCGATCCCGAGCGCCTTCGCCCGCAACGCCTGCGCGTCACCTGGATGGCCGATCTCCACCCCGGACAGCACCAGCGACGGCGACGGCAGCAGCCGCACGTCCATCGGACCGGTCACCCTGACCGGCAGCCCGATCACCTGGCTCGCCTGCTGCTCGAAGGCGGCGCGATGGGCGTTCCAGTCAACGAAATGCGGCCCGACCAGCGCTGCGAGCAGCGCCAGAATTGCGGCAATCGCCAAGGTCAGCAATGTTGCCTGCACGGAACCACCTGAATCGCCAGCCACAAAGATGAGCCCATGCCTCCCGCACCGCAAGGCGGAGGTTTACGCAGGACTCAGGGCTTGTGAACGCCGACCCGGATACCGCTCGTTGGCGGCAAATCTATGATGATTGCGTTGCTCTGTGATGGGAGCGCTGACCGCTCAACCCCGTCATTCCGCCGGCACCAGCTTGCCCGGATTCATGATGTTGTCCGGGTCGAGCGCAGCCTTGATCGCACGCATGGCCGCAAGCGCCGGGGCGCCGTGCTCCGCCAGCAGATATTTCATCTTGCCCTGCCCCACCCCGTGCTCGCCGGTGCAGGTTCCACCCATGGCCAATGCGCGCTCCGCGAGCCGGCTCAGGAATTTCTCGGTCGCCAGCACCTCCGCGGGGTCGTTGCCGTCGACCAGCAGCGCCACATGGAAATTGCCGTCTCCGACGTGACCCACGATCGGCCCCAGCAGTCCCGTCGCCTGAAGGTCCGCTTGCGTCTCGGTGACGCATTCGGCGAGCCGCGAGATCGGGACGCAGACGTCGCTGGCCAGCGGCAGCGAGGCCGGCCGCAGCGCTTTCGCCGCCCAATAGCCGTCATGGCGCGCCTGCCAGAGCCGCGTGCGGTCTTCCGCCTTCACCGTCCATTCGAACGGACCGCCTCCGAGATCGGCCGCGATCTCGCCGAAGCGCTCCGACTGCTCGGCGACCCCCGCCTCGGTGCCGTGGAATTCCAGCAGCAGCAGCGGACTCTCCGGCAGCGACAGCTTCGAATAGGAATTGCACGCCCTCACCTGCACCTCGTCGAGCAGTTCGATGCGCGCGACCGGAATGCCGGACTGGATGGTCATGATGGTAGCGTTGCAGGCGGCCTCGACCGACGGAAACGGGCAGATCGCCGCCCCGATCGCTTCCGGGATGCCGTGCAGTTTCAGCGTGATTTCGGTGATGACGCCGAGCGTGCCTTCGGAACCCACGATAAGCCGGGTGAGGTCGTAGCCGGACGATGACTTGCGGGCGCGCGTCGACGTCGTCATGACCTCGCCATTGGCGAGCACCACCTTCAGCGCCATCACATTGTCGCGCATGGTGCCGTAGCGCACCGCATTGGTGCCGGAGGCGCGAGTCGCCGCCATGCCGCCGAGCGAAGCGTCGGCGCCGGGATCGATCGGGAAGAACAGGCCCTGATCGCGCAGATGCTCGTTCAGAAGCTTGCGGGTGACGCCCGGCTCGATCACACAGTCGAGATCCTCGGCATGCACGGCGAGGATGCGGTTCATGTCGCGGAAGTCGATCGAGACGCCGCCTTGCGGCGCGTTGACATGGCCTTCCAGCGAAGTGCCGGTGCCGAACGGGATCACCGGCACCCTGTGGCGCGCGCAGATGCGCACCGTCTCCTGAACGTCGGCCGTCTCCTGCGGAAACACGACCGCGTCCGGCGGCTGGTTCGCAATCCAGGTGGTGGTATGGCCGTGCTGCTCACGCACCGCCTGCGAGGTCACCAGCCGGTTGCCGAAGCTTTTTGCCAGATCCGCAATCGCGGCTTGGATCGCCCGCGCATCGCGTCTCGGCTCGGAATAATTTGCAGCGGCAACGGCCATCGGCGCCCTCATTGCGTAAGGGCGCCGACCCTAGCAGAGAGCCGGGCCGCCGCAAGGCAAGTCGCGGTATCCCCCGCTTTCGTCACCGCTCCGGCAAGGAGACGGGGCGGACCAGGCCTGTTGCAAGTTCTTGCCGCGGCTTCGATCCGGCCGATCCGCCGAGGAACGGCACAATCATCGACACCCGCTCGCGATAGCGCCGGTAATCGTCACCGAACTGGGCGACCAGATCGCGCTCCTCGAGGAAAATGCCGACGAAGATGTAGCCCGTGGTCATCACCGCGAAGAGCAGGTGCCCGACCGTCATCACCGGTGCCGCCCAGAAGGCGATGATGAAGCCGAGATAGATCGGATGCCGCACCACCTTGTACAGCGACGGCGTCCTGAAGCGCATGTCCGGCGCATGCCGGCCGGTCAGGTTGTTGAACACCTGGTGCAGGCCGAACAATTCGAAATGGTTGATCAGGAAGGTCGCGACCAGTACCAGCGCGATGCCTGCGATCGATATCACCTGCACGGCAACCGCAAGTTCCGGATATGGCACCTGCCAGACCACGGCCGGGATCGGGCGCCATTGCCAGAACATCAGGATCAGCACCAGGCTGGTGGCCAGCACGTAAGTGCTGCGCTCCATCGCATGCGGGACAGTGCGGGTCAGCCACGCCTTGAAGGCGCGCCGGGCCATGCCGCTGTGCTGGACCGCGAACAGCGTCAGCAGTGACAAATTGACGGCAAGCGCTTCGGCAAGCGGCACCACCGTTCCGTTGTCGAGATGCTTCGGGACCACAAGACCGGTCACGAAGCCGATGGCGTAGCAGAAGGTCGCAAAGAAAATGACATAGGCCGCAAGGCCGTAGAGGAAGATCAGGACGCGTTGCAGGGCCTGGGACAGGGTATTTGACACGGCTTGGGTCATGGGGCGTCTCCATCCGGGGCTTGAAGATGGCCGGTCACATAAAGCCAACGCTGCCGATCCCGAATGACCGCCCTTCCGCACAAATTGATCGGCCGTCCAATGCGTTTGATCGGGCTTCCGCAGAACCTGACCGAACGTCCACGCGGTGCCGCGGCAAAGCCCCAAATTTTTCTAAAATGACTACATTGCCTGTGTTTTCGATTTACACATCGCGTGCGCTGCAGCACAATTCTGTCATGCTGGACCGCTGCGATTTCGAGCCCGTTTTCTTTGCTCCGTTCGTCTCCTCCGTGATGACGGTCGAGCGATCCTGGATCGATCTCAACGGCCATATGAACATGGCCTATTACCACGTGCTGTTCGATCGCGGGGTCGACGAGATGTACGGCCTCGCCGGAATTGGCTGGGACTACCTGAAGACCCGCAACCACTCGTTCTTCACCGCCGAGGTTCATCTGCGCTATCTGCGCGAACTGAACGAGGGCGATCCGGTGCGGGTGACGTTCCAGTTGCTGGACTACGATTCAAAACGGATGCACTTCTTCCAGCAATTGTTCCACGCCACCGAGGGCTGGGTGTCCGCGACCTGCGAAAACCTGTCGCTGCATATCGACATGGCGGCGCGCAAGGTCGCACCGTTCCCGCCCGATGTGCTGAAGCGTCTTGACGAGATCAAGACCTCGCACGGACGACTCCCCCGCCCGGAAGCGACCGGCAAGCGCATCGCCATGCCCGCGAAAGCGTAAGGCCTTCAGTTCTCCGGGAGCCTTGCGAGCAGGCTTTCGATTCGTGGATTGTCATCCGGACGGCCGCCATCCGCCCCGGATTCCGACCGCGCAAGATAACCGTCTCCGACCGCCACGTCATGCCGCCCGCCGCAATCGGGGCAGCGAACCCGAAGCCGCAACGGCTGCAGGGCGAAGAATGTGGACCAGTCGGTCTCGATCCCGGTTCCGACCGATCGGTTGGTCACCGGGCAGAAAATGCTGATCGGATTCACCGCGATGATCCTCGCTGGAACCGCCCCGTCCGGGTTTGCCGCAATCATGGTTAACGACGCGTTAAATCATTGGCGCATTCACGCCTTTCGCGCCCGGCGCGGACGAAGCCGCTCAGTCGCGGAAGAAGGGATCATTGTCCCGGCGCGACTCGATCCTGCGCGGCGCCACTTCCGCGGCTTCGCGGCGCTCCGGCCCGGTTCGCGGCGGAGCCTTCGCCTGTTCCCTTTGCGCATCCTCGCCGATGATGGTGCGGCGCTTCGGCGGCTCAATTGGTGACGGCGTGTAGTCGTATTTCGCGGTCGGCACGATCCAGACCGGGACGCGGTTCGGATCGGCCGCCGTCTCTTCATCCCTCTCACGCTCCCATGCGCCGGCGCGGCCGTCGGTGCTCGCCAGCACGGGCGACTCCTGTGTCCCATTGCTCACGACCGACAACACACCCGCGAATACCGCTGCGGCGACAGCGGCCACAGCGGCGAGATAGGCAACCATGCCAATCACGAGCTTCATGCCGCATGAACGCGAGGCGGGCTTGCGCCGTTCCACACCATCCCACCGGACTGATACGATCCGGCGAGATGGTGCGTGCTTGACGGCGCGAACGTCACCGATACGATTCAAATAGCGTCGAAAAATGCATGTACCGGATCACGGTACAGGGAGGATGAATGTCCGCGCCCGCGTCACCACTGGTTCATGCGCGCTCGTCCCGCAACGAGAATCCTCCCGTCATCCGGACCCACAAAATCCCCTCCCCGAAGTCCGAGCCCTATATCTGCATGGAAGGCCCGGACCGCGCGCTGTGGTTCTGCGAAAGCGGCGCCTCGAAGATCGGCCGCTTCGATCCAGTCAACGCATCGTTCCGCGAATTTGCGCTCCCTGTCGATCACGCCATGCCGATCGGCATCACCGTCGGCGGCGACGGCAACATGTGGTTCTGCGCCAAAAAGGCGAACAAGGTCGGCCGCATCACCATGCAGGGCGACATCACGCTGTTCGACCTGCCGACCCCCGGCGCCGGACCGGACGGAACGCTCAACGGACCGGACGGCAATGTGTGGTTCTCTGAAACCGAACTGAGCCGGATCGGGCGCATCACGCCGGACGGCAAGGTCACGGAATTTGCAGACGGCATTTCGCCGGGCGCGCGCCCGCTGTCGATCGCCGAGCGCGATGGCGCGCTGTGGTTTTCCGAGGCCGCCGGCAACCGCGTCGGCCGCATCACCATGGACGGCGCGGTTACGGAATTCCCCATTCCGAGCCACGACAGCCAGCCGCGCGCGATGGCGACGCATCCGGACGGTTCGATCTGGTTCGTGCAGACCTCGACCAACGCGCTCGGCCGCATCGACCGGCAAGGGCACATCACCGAGCACAAGGTGACGACGCCGGAATCCTCGCTGCGCGGGGTCTGCGTCGGACCGGAGGGCGACCTCTGGTTCACCGCCAACTTCGCCAACAAGATCGGCCGGATGCGGCCGGATGGCAGCATGGTCGGGGAATATCCGATCCCGGTCCCGAATGCCGGGGCGCGCTGCATCTCGCCGATGTCGAACGGGCGATTGTATGTCACATTGTTCGATGCCGGGATGATCGGCGAAGTGATCCCGCAATAAACGTATTCGGCTTTTTTGGTGGAGGAACGCGTGGCAGTCGAAAGAATCAAATATCAGGCCGGCAATGTAACGGCGCATGGCGCGCTGGTCTGGAATGACAAGATCGCCACCAGGCGGCCGCTGCTGCTGGTGATGTCGAACTGGCTCGGCGTCACCGACACCATCATCAAGCGCGCGGAAAAGATGGCGGGCGACAAATACATCGCGTTCGTCGGCTGCATGTATGGCGAGGGCAAAACCGCCGAAGGCCCGCCGGAATCGCAGGACCTGATGATGGCGGTGCGCTCCGACCGCGTCGAGGGACGCAAGCGCGTCAACGCCGCCCTGCAAACGATGATTGCCGAGGCCGAAAAGCGCGGCATCGGCGATTCATCGAAGAAGGCCGCGGTCGGCTTCTGCTTCGGCGGCGGCAACGTGCTGGAGCTTGCGCGCAGCGGTGCCGATCTCGATGCGGTGGTGTGCCTGCACGGCGATCTCGCCACCTCGATGCCGGCGAAGAAGGGCGACATCAAAGCCGCGATCTTCGTCATCCATGGCTCGAAAGACCCGGTGGCACCGAAAGCCGACCGCGACGCGCTGGAAGCCGAACTCGATGGCGCGGAAGCAAACTGGCAATTGCTGGATTTCGGCGGCCGGCTGCATTCCTTCTCGGAGGAAGAAACCGACATGCCGGGCTTTGCGAAATATCACGCCGGTGCCGCGCACCAGACCTACCGCATGCTGGACGATTTCATCCAGGACGCGTTCGCGAAGCGGCTGTAGCAACGGCTGCGATTGAAGCGGCGGCCTGAGTCGTTCCGGGGCGCGCCGAATGCGCGAGCCCGGAATGGCGCCGGTACTGACCCAACAGCGGCGAGGTGCGCGCCGCAACAGCGGACCGGGTGATGTCAGTTTTTCGTAAAGCGCATCTGGCATTGTCCCGAATGCGCCGTCGAAATCGTGCCGGCCATCCGCATGGTGGAGCCGGAGCTGGACAGACTGAGATTGAGATGGTCCGAATATTGCCCGAACGTTCTGACGAAACTCACGCGATTGCCGCTGATCCGTCCGTTTGAAATGGTCCCGCTGTCCCACATGTTCGTTCCGCCATGGGACGCGCTGAAGGTGTTTCCCGACTGGCTGATGGTCAGGGTTCCGGTATAGGGCTCGGTAAACCGCGTGCATTGTCCGGTCCAGCGCCACAGACCGCTGAGCGAACGTGTGGCGCGAGCCTCCGGCTTTGCGGCCTTGGTCGCGGCTCGCGACTTGCGCGGATTGACGGGACGCGGCTCGGGGCGCGCCCGCTTTGGCACAACGACCTGCTGACTGCCCGAGACCGACTGGCCTTTCTTGCCGATGCTGCCGCCAACGCTGCCGCCTTGGGCCAGCACGATGCCGGTCGCGGCAATAGTGATTGCGGCACCCGCGATCAGGACAGGGACAATCCTCAACCAGCCGGCAGGAGTCCGATCGCCAATCTGCATCTCTTTCTCCTTGTGGCGCTCTTGGCTATCAATCATTGGCAACGACGCGTTCCCCGCCATCCGCGCAAACGGCGGCGATCACCCGGCAGGCCCGCCCGCGCTTGCCGCAATCGGCGAGCGCGGTATCTTTCGCCAGCCTGGAATTGTCCCGGGCAACCAGCGCAAATGACGATGGCGAATACGCAAACGCGCCGCATTCCGTTCCGAAGAAGCTGATCTCGACGTTGCATTGCCTCGCGCTGCCACAGGTCGCCCGTGCGCTGGCAACCGCTTCCCGGCGCGTGGCCTTGCCCCAGCCCATGCCCCATTTCTCGCTGTTTCTGGCGTAAACGATCGCGCCCCATGGCTTCAGCGCATCGGTCCCGCGCAGTCGCCGCAACAATCCATGAGTCGGCTGCCCGGTCGGCGGCAGCCGGTTTGCCGTTTCGAATTCGCGGATAGCTGCGCGCGCGATGTCACGAAGCGGACCTTCCACCGGACCGGGATCGTAGTTCAGTTCGTACAGCCGCGTGCGAATTTCGCTGAGCAAGGCAGGATCGACGATCACAAGCTCATCCGGGGTGCTGCGTTCGGGTGCCGGCGTGTCCTCCCTGCTGATTGCCGTCGGCTCGACGGAGGCGTGTTGCTCTTTCGGAACCACGGCGGGCGGCGCCTGCCGCGACTCCTGCTCCTTGATTTCAAGCTTGAGTTCTTCGAGCCGCGCTCGCGCAAGGCTGCCGAAAATGGTGTCGCCGAACTGCCGAATGAAATCTTCCATTACCGCCTGGCTGGTTGTGTTCTCGACGACGGGCCAGGCGGCCGCGGCCGCTACGACCGCGGGTGCCTGCGGGATTGCGGGGGGAATGATATTCGGCCGGCCGCGCAGAAAATATTCGCCGATCAGGGACAGCGAGAGTTCGGGAAGCTGCGACCGTTTCGTGGCCTGATACACATCGGCGGTGATCCGGCGAAAGACCGTGCCGATCTCCTCGGAGGCCTCGATGTGCTTGAGAAACGCGGTCGTGAAGGGGCTGTTGCGGCCGGATCCGTCGTCGGCCGTTCGCCCGGCCTGCGTCGCATAGGCCACGATCATGCCTTGCGCGTTCTCGATCTTCGCGAGCCCGCGCTGAATGCCAGCCGCGCGGGACCTTCCGATCGATCGTCGAAGCTCATCCGCCAGAGGGTTGTCCCGACAGGAATCCAGCACCAGGATGCGCAGGTTTCTCGCCTGTTGAAGGTCGGCGAGAATATCGTCGACGCGCGCCATGCGGCGAAGATCCGCTTCGTCCGTCAGCTTGGCATCGACCGGCATCAGGTAGTTCACGCCGGCAAACTGCATGGCATGCCCGCTGTAATAGAAGATGGCGACATCGGCGTCGCGGGCCGCTCGCGCGAAGCGGATCGTCGCGTCTTCCATGCCGGGCTTGTCCAGATCGACACCGACGATGACCTCAAATCCGGTCCTGCGGAGAGCGCCACCCACGTCCTCCGCGTCGTTTCGGGGATTGGGCAGGCGAGGCGCATTGGCGTAATCGCCGTTGCCAATGATGAGGGCGACACGCTTCTCGGCCAGTGCCGGGGAGGAAAAGCCGGGAAGCAAGCCACTCGAGAGCGCGGACACCGCGAGCGCCAGCATAAGATGACGGGATACCCCCATAGCAAACCCCGCGCGCCCTCAAAGACCAAGCTTTTCGAAACATACACCCAACCAGCCTTTGTCGCACCTCCCACGCCGTTGGTTCAAGCGAGCAGGATCAAAAATCACCCGGCAGGCGCCTGGCGCCCCGGAGCCGGCTGGCAGGGGCTCGATTGTCGGCGGCCGGCTGCATTCCTCCGGAGGAGGAGAACGACCCGCGGCTCTGGTGAAATCTCATCAAGGCCCGGCGCAACAGACCCGGCGGATGCCCGGCGATGTCATTCAGGACGCGTTTGCTAAAAATCTCTGGCAGACAGGATGGCGCTTCTTTTGACGCGGCCATTGCCGGATGTGCTAACCTGACTTGACCGTCGCAGATTTGCATTGTGCTCTTGCAACGAGTTCGAGTGAATGGCGAAACGCCAAACACTGAAGCGCAAGGCGTCCATTCCGCGCAGGGCGGCGAAACCTGCCGCGGATGCAAAACCGGATATCGTCGCGCTTCAAAACCAGATCGCCGATACACAAAGGCTTCTCTCCGAGGCGCAAGAGCAGCAGGCTGCGAGCGCCGAGGTTCTCAAGCTTGTCAGCCGCTCCGCTTTCGATTTGCCGGCGCTGCTCGACAGGCTGCTGCAGACCGCAGCACGGATTTGCGAGGCGGATATCGGCACCATCCGTTATCGCGACGGCGCTGACTATCTCCTGGCCGCGACTTACGGCTGTACGCCCGAATGGCGCGATCATTTCGTCGGCTATTCGGTGAAGGCGGATCGCGGATCGGTGTTCGGGCGGACGATCGCCGAGGGTCGCACCGTCCATATCCCGGATGTGCTCGCCGACCGCGAATTCGCGCGGCCCGAGGCACAGAAGCTGATGGGTTTTCGCGCGGCGCTCGGCGTCCCGCTGGTGCGGGACGGCACGACCATCGGCGTGGTGAATCTGTTCCGCTTCGCGCCACGTTCTTTCGCCGAGCAGCAGGTCCGTCTGGTCGAGACCTTTGCCGATCAGGCGGTCATCGCCATCGAAAACACTCGTTTGCTGAAGGAATTGCACGAGCGCACCGGCGATCTCACCGAAGCGCTGGAGCAGCAGACTGCGACCAGCGAGATTCTTGGAGTGATCTCCGGTTCGCCGGGCGAACTCGCGCCGGTGTTCGAAGCGCTGTTGGCCAACGGGGTGCGGCTTTGCGGTGCCAGTTTCGGCGCGCTGATGCTGCGCGAGGGCGACGTCTTCCGGCAGGTCGCTTTCCACAACGTACCGCGGGCTTTCCAGCGGGCGTCGGCGCAGTTCGGTCGCATATTCCGCCCGCATCCCAATAGCGTACACGCCCAGATCGTCAGGAACAGGCAGGTCGTCAGTATCGAGGACATGCGGGCTGGAGTGCCTTACCGCGATGGCGACGCGGACGTCAGAGCATTCGTCGATCTCGCCGGCGCTCGCTCCGTGCTCGTCGTGCCCATGCTCAGGGACGACGAACTGATCGGAACCATGTCCATCTACCGCCAGGAAGTCCGCCCGTTCAGCGACAAGCAGATCGAACTGCTCAGCAATTTCGCCAGGCAGGCCGTGATTGCGATCGAGAACACGCGGCTGCTGAACGAATTGCGCCAGCGCACCGACGATCTCACCGAAGCGCTGGAGCAGCAGACTGCGGCCAGCGAGGTCTTGAGGGTTATTTCGAGTGCGCCGGGCGAACTGACACAGGTATTCGAGACGATACTGGCCAATGCGACCCGCTTGTGCAGCGCGACGATTGGCACGCTGATCCTTTATGACGGCGAGTTCTTCCAGAACGCGGCTCTTCACAATGTGCCGCGCGAATTTGCCGCGTCGGCCGCGCACACCTTGATCCGTCCCCATCCAAAGGGCGGTCTCGCCGAAGTTGTCAGGACACGGCAGCCGGTACAGGTCGCCGACTTGCGGCGTTCCCCAGCCTACCTTGAGGGCGATCCCGCCGTTGCGGCGATCACGGATGTGGCCGGCGCACGCACCTTGATCATCGTCCCGATGCTGAAGGAAGCCCGGTTGATCGGTGCCATCGGAATTTATCGCCAGGAAGTCGCTCCATTCGCGGCCAAGCAGATCGACCTGGTCAAGAATTTCGCCGCCCAGGCGGTGATCGCCATCGAAAATGCCCGTCTGCTCAACGAACTTCGTGAATCGCTGCAACAGCAGACCGCCACCGCCGACGTGCTGAAGGTCATCAGCCGGTCGGCCTTCGATCTGCAGACCGTGCTCGACACGCTGACAGAATCTGCAGCTCGACTTTGCGAGGCCGAGATGGCCTGTATCGTGCGGCCCGAGGGCGACTATTTTTTATTCGCGGCAAATTTCCAGTTTCCGCAAGCCTTCGTCGAGCTGGTAACGACAACGCCGGTCTCCGCCAGCGGAGGGACGCTTGCCGGCCGCGTCTGGACGGAGCGCAAGACGGTTCATATCCCCGATGTCCGCGCCGATCCGAAATACACTTTCAGCGAAGGCCAGAAGGCGGGCGGCTTTGCCTCCTTGCTGGGTGTGCCTCTGCTTCGCGAAGGGATGCTTATCGGCGTGATCGTCCTGGCGCGGCGTACCGTGCGTCCGTTCACCGCCAAGCAGATAGAACTGGTGTCCACATTCGCCGACCAGGCGGTGATTGCGATGGAGAACACGCGCCTGTTCAATGAAGTCCAGGCGCGGACCGAGGATCTCTCCGAATCGCTGCAACAGCAGACCGCCACCGCCGACGTGCTGAAGGTCATCAGCCGTTCCGCCTTCGATCTGCAGACCGTGCTGGATACCCTGACCGAATCGGCCGCGAAGCTGTGCGACGCCGATATGGCGGGAATCACGCGGCAGCGCGCGGATGGACAGGGCTTCTCTCACGTCACGAACTACAACTTTCCGCCGGACTGGATCGGCTACAACGCCGCAATCAAGATGGAGCCCGGGAGGGGCAGCGTCGTTGGCCGCGTCCTGCTGGACGGCAAGGCGGTTCAGGTTCCCGACGTGTTTGCGGATCCCGAATACACCTATCTCGAGCCCGCGAAGAAGGCCGGCTACCGCACGTTCCTGGGCGTGCCGCTGTTGCGGCAAGGACAGCCGATCGGCGTGGTCACGCTTGCGCGCAGAACGGTTGCGCCGTTCTCCGACAAACAAATCCAGCTGGCGCAGACCTTCGGCGATCAGGCCGTCATCGCGATCGAAAACACCCGGCTTCTGGACGAACTTCGTACGCGCACCGACGATCTATCCGAGTCGCTCGAGCAGCAGACGGCGACGAGCGAAGTTCTCAAGGTCATCAGCCGCTCGACCTTCGACCTTCAGACCGTGTTGCAGACGCTGGTCGAATCCGCGGTGAGACTGAGCGAGGCCGATCAGGGCACGATCGCCCAGTCGATGGGCGGGAATGTCTTCTATCGGACCGCCACCTTCGGCTTTTCGCCGGAATTCACCGATCTCGTGAAGGACCTGCCGGTCGCCCCGGAACGCGGCTCGGCGACCGGCCGCGCCCTTCTCGAGGGCCGCACCATCCACATCCCCGATATCGAATCCGACCCGGACTACACGTTCCACGACGCCAAGCGGCTGGGCGGGTTTCGCGCGATCCTCGCCGTTCCCATGCTGCGCGAGGGACAGCCGATCGGTGTTTTTGCACTGACACGGATCGAACCCCGCCCTTTCACCAGCAAGCAGATCGACCTCGTCTCCATCTTCGCCGACCAGGCGGCGATCGCGATCGAGAATGTGCGGCTGTTCGAGAGCGTGCAGGCGCGCACGCGCGAACTTGCCGCCTCGCTGGAAGAATTGCGCCTCGCGCAGGACCGGCTGATTCAGACCGAGAAGCTCGCCTCCCTCGGCCAGCTCACCGCGGGCATCGCGCACGAAATCAAGAACCCCCTCAACTTCGTCAATAATTTCTCGGCCATATCGGTTGAGCTGATCGACGAACTGCGCGAATTGCTGGATGGCCCGCATCCGGACGGCGATCGGCGTGCCGAAATCCGGGAGCTGATGGACATGATGCAGGGCAATCTCGAGAAGATCGTCCAGCACGGCAAGCGCGCGGATTCGATCGTCAAGAACATGCTGCTGCATTCCCGGCAGGGCTCAAGCGAGCATCGGTCCGTCGACATCAACAGCCTGGTCGAGGAGAGCCTCAACCTCGCCTATCACGGCGCGCGCGCCGAAAGGCAGGGATTCACCATCGCGCTCGAACGCTCGTTCGACCCGGATGCGGGCGAGGCCGACCTGTGCCCGCAGGAGATCACCCGCGTCCTGCTCAATCTGATCTCCAACGGCTTCTACGCCACCGCGCGCCGCAAGGCCGAACAACCGGACAACAGCTACGAGCCGACATTGTCCGCCGCCACGAGGAACCTCGGAGACCGCGTCGAAATCCGGATCCGCGACAACGGCACCGGTATCCCGCCCGAGGTGAAGGAGCAAATGTTCAACCCCTTCTTCACAACCAAACCCGCGGGCGAAGGCACCGGCCTGGGCCTCTCGCTCAGCCACGATATCATCGTGAAGCAGCACGCCGGCGCGATCGATGTCGAGACCAGCCCCGGCGCCTATACCGAGTTCCGGATCGTTCTGCCGCGCCTGGGTGCGACGCTCGCAAAGCCGCGAGACGATGCATGACCGTCCGTCACACCGACTGCGATCCGACGGGCAACTCAACTCTTGCGATGTACGGACTGAGGAAGCGGAAAATGTCCTCAAGGAAGACGCGGCTGGCGATCGCTGCACACGTTCGATCTCATGTCGAAATTGACAGGGATCGCGACACCTCTGCGAGCGGATCAGGGCCGCACGTCCAGGCGCCGCCTGCCTACGGCGTGACGCGCCGCCAGAATTCGTCAAAGGCGATGCTGTCGAAGAACGCATGCGCCCGGACGATCCTGCCATCCTTCATCTGCAGGAACCAGGCATAGCTGTTCGCATAGGGCTTGCCGTCGCGCGCGGTACCCTGCGCGTCGAACAGTGCGATCACCGTGTCGCCGTCTGCATAGAGACGGCGCACGGTCGGGATCAGGCGGTCGCGCATGCGGGCGTTGAACGGACGGATGACCTCGGCGAGAAAGGCCTCGCGACCGGGATAGCTCTTCGCAGCCAGCGAATTGCCCATGATGGTCCAGTTCGCATCGTCGGCCAGGATGTCATACGGGCTTCCGGTGCCGTCCCGCCACGCGTCGAATCCGTGCTGCACCAGCGTCCGGTTCTTTTGCTCTTCCGCGCTGAACTGCGCCGAAGCGGACGGCAGGGTGAAGCCCGTCACCACGACGGCGAAAACAAGCCCTTGAGCCAGGGTCAGCATGAGTGTCTTCATGGTCCCGCTTCCTTCTCTAGGTGTGAGCCGACTGCACTGCCTCGACAGCGGCATTCGCAACCTGACGGTCCTGTTCAACGCCGCCGCCCGAAACGCCGACGGCGCCGATCAAGGCGCCGCTGCCATCGCGGATCGGCATGCCGCCGGCGAACACCACGAGCGTGCCATTGGTAAGTTCGAGGCCCGGAGACGTGCCGCCCGGCTTGCAGAATTCACCGACGGCCTCGCTGGTCATCCCGAACAAAGCCGAGGTCTTGGCCTTGCCGAGCGCGATATCGATCGAGCCGAGAACCGCACCGTCCATGCGCGCGAAGGCCTTGAGATGCGCGCCGTCATCCAGCACCGCGATATTCATCGGAACGCCGATGCTGGACGCGGCCTTGCGCGCCGCCGCGACCGCCGCTTGCGCAATCTTCTCGGTCAGGCTCATGGTTCCCGCTCCGCAGATCAGATCGTGTTGTCCCAGGCGGCGAGTTGATGCGCCTTCAGCATGTCCTCGATCACCGTCGGCATGACGTTGCGGAACCTGCCGGTATCGGCAGGCACGATCTCGATCATCCGGTCGATCATCTCCTGCGGATCCATTTTGCCTTCGGGCGTCGCAAAGAAATCGTCGAACCCCTTGCGCAGATCGGCACGCTTGGTGAAATGTTTCTTGTCGTCGAGCCAGCGGAACGGATTGTCCGCCATGGTTTCGTTGTAGCCGGTGTAATAGGCGCCTGGATTGATGGTCTGCACCTTGATGCCGTAGGGCGAAAGCTCCTGCTGCAACGCCTCCGCAATCGCTTCCAGCGCATGCTTGGTGGAGACATAGGTGCCCCAGTTCGCCGGCGTGAACAGCCCTCCCATCGACGAGGTGAACACCACCTTGCCCTTCCGGCCCTCCTCGACCCAGCGCCGCACCACCCCCTGCGTCAGAACCAACGGCAGGAAGACGTTGACTTCGTAGTTCTTGCGCACGAGATCGACCGGAATTTCCCAGACCGGCCCCGCCTCTCCCATGCCGGCATTGTTCCAGAGCACATCGATGTCCCAGCCGTGAGCCTGCGCGATGTCATAAGGGTCCGTGAGATCGAGCCGCTCGACGCGTAGGGTCCTGTCGATGCCAAGCGCTTTTGCTTCTTCCCGCAGCGGGGTGACCTGCGAAGAGACCTGCGTAGTGGCGATGACGGCGTGGCCGTTCTTCGCCATGCCGATGGCGGCGGCCCTGCCGAAGCCGGAACCGGCGCCGGTGACGAGAATCCGTTTGCCCATGACAGTCTCCCCGCGTGCAGTTGCGCGGAAGACGCCATAGCGCTTGCTTCGACAAGGAACCGTCGCGCCGTTGCGATCACTATCGCGGCGTTGCGACGATCCGCGCGCGCGATACGGCACGGTCACGATCGGCGCCGGTCCGCACGCCGGGATCACCGCGCCGGGCTCTCTATAATGAGCGGCGAAACATCCGCGGCGTCACGCCGGTGTTTCTGCGGAAGGTCGCCGAAAATGCCGAGGGCGTGGCATAGCCGACGGAGAGTGCGATTTCGCTGATCGGGACATTCGGATCGGCAAGCAGCCGCCGGGCCAGCATCATGCGCTGCCCGGTCAGCCACGCATGCGGCGTCACTCCCGTCGAAAGGCGGAACGCCGTGCAGAAGTGAAAACGGCTCAGGCCGACCTGCGCCGCCAGTTCCTCCAGCCCGATCGACCGGTCGATATGCGCCAGCATGTAATCGCTCACGCGTCTGAGCTGCCATCGTGCAAGCCCTCCGCGGATGGGGGTCGCGGTCCGCGGCAGATCGGCGGCACTGTGATTGCGCAGCAGCTGGATGCAGAGCAGGTCGACCGCGCGCTCGACCAGCAACCGCGCGCCGGGATCACCGATGACGTCCGGATCGCTGAGAATGGCGAGAATATGCGACGTCACCGCATCGTCCCGGCCGACGCGACGCACAAGCTCCACATTGCCGCGTCCACCGACAAGCGTCCTGCAATTCTCCAGGCGTTCGTTCGTGAGATAGACGTGCGACACATCGAGCGGGCCTTCGACCTCCCAGTCGCCGTCATGCCGCTCCGGGACCACCGTGATGGCATGCGCCCTCAGCGGAGCTACGAGCCGCTGTCCCTCGACCGTCCAGGCGCAATGCCGCGCATCGCCGTAATAGGTGCCGACGAGGTGGCCGGGCATGCCGGGCGCATAACCGTAGCGCGTCCCGCGCGTGAAGCGATGGCTGAGTTGCGTCCCGCAGGCCATCCCGATCGGCGCCAGTGGCGGCGGCGCCGCCGCCAGAAGGCGCGTCATCGCCTGCGACGGATTGCGCTCCCGCGCGGTTGCGCTGCTCGATCGGGTCGGAAAATCGCTGGTCCGGTTTGTCACGTCTGATCGCAATCGCTTGACCGCAAATCCTGACCCGACCCGCGCCGGCACGCGGGCAGAGCCGATAATCAAGAATATCATATCCCGCGGTGATCGGCCATCGGACATGCGCGTGGCGCGTTTGCCGATCGGACGATCCGCCGATTTTTATGTCTCGTGTACCGCATGCCGGTTTGCCTCGCTTGAAGCGGCACGGGACTTGGCGCACCTTTTGAGCACGAGCAGAACACTGCCGACAACAACAACGATTTCAGGGAGACGCACCATGAGATGTCTCGCGCGCATCTGCGCCGGCGCCTTCATCGCCGCATCGCTTGCACTTTCACCGGCTGCCGCGCAAACCTATCCGGACAAGCCGATCCGCCTGATCGTGTCGATCGCCGCGGGCAGCGTCACCGACGTGATCATGCGCGCGGCGGCGAAGGAACTGGAGCCGAAACTCGGCCAGCCGCTGGTGATCGAGAACCGCGGCGGCGCGGCGGGCATCATCGCCGGCCAGGCTTGCGCGCAGTCGGCGGGCGACGGTTACACGCTCTGCGTCATCTATCACTCGACCATGTCGTACAACCCGGTGCAGTTCGACAAGCTGCCCTACAATGCCGACGAGCTCGTGCCGGTGACGCGGCTGTTCTTCCTCACCGAAGGGCTGTTCGTGAATGCCGAACTGCCGGCGAAGAACGTCGCCGAGTTGCGCGCGCTGGCGCAGGCAAAGCCGGACGGGCTGAACTACGCGACGCTCGGCAACGGCTCCTTCCCCGATCTGTTTCGCGTCTGGCTGAACAATCAATGGGGCACGAAGATTGTGGGCGTGCCCTACAAGGGCGGCGGCCCGGCCGCGCAGGCGCTGGCCGCGAACGAAGTGCAGCTGACGCGCTTCGGCGTCGGCAATTTCCGCGGGCTGATGGATGCCGGCAAGGTGCGCATGCTGGCGATCGCGGCGGATCAGCGCTCCAAGCAATTCCCGGATGTGCCGACCTTGAAAGAGGCGGGGCTCGACTATCCCGGTCAGGGCTGGTGGGGGCTCGCCGCGCCGAAGGGCACACCGGCTGCGGTGGTGGAGAAAGTGAATGCGGCATTCGTGGCCGTATTCAGCGATCCGAAATTCACCGCTTTCCTGGACAAGCAATTGGTGGTTCCGGCGCCGACCAGTCCTGCGGCGTTCGCGGCCTTCCTGAAAGAGGACCGCAAGGCGGCGGAGGCGCTGGTCAAGATCGCCAACGCCCCGCGCAAGGAATACAAGCCGCAATAGGCCGGACGGCAGCGCCGAACGTCGCCGACCATCGCCGATGCTCGCGCCGGACAAGGCCGCGCATCGGCCGGAGGATCGCGGATAAAGGTCGATAAAGATTGGGGTTCCGCCCGCAAAGCGGCGCGGCCCCCTCCCGTTTTGCGTCCCGCAATGCCATGTTGGACCTTGAGATTCGCATGGCAGAACACGCAAAAAGTCCAGAGAAATCAGGCCAGAAGTCCGGTCAGGGATTGGGCATCGCCGCGCGCGCGATGCAGGCCGTTCAGGGCGGGCCGCCGGCCGATTACCTCAAGGCGCTGAATCCGGAGCAGCGGCTTGCGGTCGAAACCCTCGACGGCCCGGTGCTGGTTCTGGCGGGCGCCGGAACCGGAAAAACCCGAGTATTAACAACGCGGATCGCCCATATCCTGCGGCTCGGGCGGGCGCATCCCTCGCAGATTCTCGCCGTGACCTTCACCAACAAGGCGGCGCGCGAGATGAAGCTGCGCATCGGCGACATGGTGGGGCAGATTGTCGAGGGAATGCCGTGGCTTGGCACTTTCCACGCGATCGGGGTGAAGATTTTGCGCCGCCACGCCGAACTGGTTGGGCTGAAATCCAATTTCACCATTCTCGATGTGGATGATCAGATCCGGCTGATCAAACAGCTCCTAGAAGTGGCGAACGTCGACGAAAAAAGATGGCCGGCAAGGATATTCGCCGGGATCCTCGACGGCTGGAAGAATAGAGGATTGACGCCCGATAAGGTTCCGGCCGGCGAGGCCATGGCATTCGCGAACGGCAAGGGCAAGGAGCTCTACGCCGCCTATCAGGAGCGGCTCAAGACGCTCAACGCCTGCGACTTCGGCGATCTTCTGCTCGAACAATTGCGGCTGTTCCGCGAGCATCCGGATGTGCTCGCCGACTACCAGCGGCGGTTTCGCTATATTCTGGTCGACGAGTATCAGGACACCAACGTCGCGCAATATCTGTGGCTGCGGCTGCTGGGGCAGCCGAAGGCGGCGCCGCGAACTCCGTTACCCTCTCCCCTTGAGGGAGAGGGTGGGTCGGCGCGAGCGCACGCGAGCGACGAACCGGGTGAGGGTTCACACTCTCACCATGACCCCTCACCCGGTTCGGAGCAAGCGGCGAGAACACACCGCAACATCTGCTGCGTCGGCGACGACGACCAGTCGATCTATGGCTGGCGCGGCGCCGAGGTCGACAACATCCTGCGCTTCGAGAAGGACTTCCCAGGCGCGACCGTGATCCGGCTGGAACGCAACTACCGCTCCACCGGCCACATCCTCGCCGCCGCGTCGCATCTCATCGCGCATAACGAGGGCCGGCTCGGCAAGACCTTGCGCACCGAAGCCGTGCTGGGCGAGAAGGTCACCGTCACCGGCGCGTGGGACTCGGAAGAGGAAGCTCGCGGCATCGGCGAGGAGATCGAGCAGCTGCAGCGCAACAAGCACAGGCTGAACGAGATCGCGATCCTGGTGCGCGCCTCGTTCCAGATGCGCGAGTTCGAAGACCGCTTCGTCACGCTCGGCCTGCCCTATCGCGTGATCGGCGGCCCGCGCTTCTACGAACGCGCCGAAATCCGCGATGCGCTCGCCTATCTTCGCGTCATCAACCAGCCGTCCGACGATCTCGCCTTCGAGCGCATCGTGAATGTCCCCCGCCGGGGCCTGGGCGACGCCACGGTGAAGCAACTGCACGATCACGCGCGCATGAGCCGCGTCCCGCTTACCGAGGCCGCGCGCGCCATCATCGAGACCGACGAACTGAAACCGAAACCGCGCGCCTCGCTGCGCGACCTGATGACCGCGTTCGAGCGCTGGCGCACGCAAAGCGAACACCTGCCGCATACCGAACTGGCCGAAATCGTGCTGGATGAATCCGGCTATACCGAGATGTGGCAGAAGGACCGCTCGGCCGATGCCGCAGGCCGCCTGGAAAACCTCAAGGAGCTGATCCGCTCCATGCAGGATTTCGAGAATCTCAACGGCTTTCTCGAACACATTTCGCTGGTGATGGACCGCGACGCCGAGGGCATCGACGACGCCGTCAGCATCATGACGGTGCATTCCGCCAAGGGGCTGGAATTCGACACCGTGTTCCTGCCCGGCTGGGAGGAAGGCCTGTTTCCGCATCAGCGCTCGCTCGACGAAAGCGGCCGCGCCGGGCTGGAGGAGGAGCGCCGGCTCGCGCATGTCGCGATCACGCGGGCGCGCAAGCGCGCCAAGATCTGTTTCGCCACCAACCGCCGCATGAAGGGCCTGTGGAATTCCACCATCCCCTCGCGCTTCCTCGACGAATTGCCGGAGGCGCATGTCGAGGTGACCGAGGCCAAGGGCGGCATGAGCGGCTATGGGTTCGGCAATCCGGCGGGTTATGGCGGGCGTTACGGCGCGTCGCGCTTCGATACGTTTGCGCCCGCCGGCTCGAGCTACGCCACGCCCGGCTGGCAGCGCGCGCAGAAGCGCAAGCGCGACGACGATGAGTTTGGCGGATTTGGCGACGAGGCCGCCGAATATGAGGCCGATGCGCGCCACGCTGATGATGACGACAGCGGCGCGGCATACGCGGACCACCTCTCCGCGCACTCGTCTTCACCTCCCCCCTTGAGGGGCAGGTCGGCCGCCCAACGGGCCGACGCGGAGCGTCGCCCGATGACAGGCTCCGGCGGCCGGGAGGGGGTTGATTTCGGCGGGCGCGCGGGCGCTCATTCGGGACGCGGCACCGGCACATCCAAAGGCCGCTTCGCCGCCCGCCGCGAGCCGCTCACCATCGAGGGCGAACTCGTCGCGAAAAGCACCGGCGTGTTATCGGCATTCCGCAACGGCGACCGGGTGTTTCACATCAAGTTCGGCAACGGCAACGTGGTGGCGGTGGACGGCAACAAGCTGACCATCCAGTTCGACAAGGCCGGCGAGAAGCGCGTGGTGGATAGTTTCGTGGAGCGGGTGTAGCGCGACTGCGCCCTTCCCTCTCCCGCTTGCGGGAGAGAGTGGCGAGCGAATGCGAGCCGGGTGAGGGGTGACGGTGAGACTATGACCCCTCACCCGCCTCGCTCGCAAAAGCTCGCTCGGCACCCTCTCCCTCAAGGGGAGAGGGAAACGCGGGCTTCGCCCGCGCCCCGGAATGACGTAAGCTAACGCCATCGGAGCCGCCCATGGCCGCACGCGACAAGGACGCCGACATCGGCCTCGCCCCGCCCGCCGATCCGCGCGCGGCGTATGAGCGCGACTTCTATTCATGGCTGATGGAGCAGGCGCGGCTCATTCGCGAGGGCCGCTGGTCCGCGATCGACCGCGACAATCTCGCCGAGGAGATCGAGAGCCTGGGGCGCGAACAATTCAACAAGCTGGAAAGCGCGCTGCGCGTGCTCCTGCTGCATCTCCTGAAATGGGACTTCCAGCCGGAGCGGCGCTCGCGCAGCTGGGACTTGTCGATCGCAACACAGCGGGTCGAAGTCGACGATGTCCTGACGGACAACCCGGGCCTGAAGCCGCGTATTCCCGAAGCCATCGCACGCGCTTATCGCAAAACGCGTCTCGACGCCGCCAAGGAAACGGGCCTGGACGACTCAGCATTTCCGAAAACGTGCCCCTATGATTTCGAGGCGATCATGACGCGGGCTGTGAGCCGTTAGGGCGAGCACCTGATTTTTCGCGTCACGTTCGGTGGCAATGTGGTGGCGGTGGACAGCGACAAGGCGGACCATCCAGTTCGACAAGGCCCGCGAAAAGCGCGTGGTCGACAGTTTCGTGGACCGGGTGTGACGAAGGCGGTACGAAGGGCGATGAACAAGCACGTCGCGTCGTAGGATGTTCGCCAAGGTCAGATTCCGGATTTTTGAGGCGTTGGGTTGGGCGCTATGCGAGCTCGCGTTCAAGACCGATTGCCGCGGTCCGGCCGCATGGGCGTATCGCGCAGGCTGCTGGTGCTACGGCCGAGCGGACGACGTCAAAGCCTGATCGACATCCTCACCTTCATCCTACGCCCCATATCTCTTTATCCACATCGTCGCAGGCCCGCGCCCACTCCCGCCGCACATCGTCGCACCCCGAACCACCCGCGCCTCTTCGCGTTATGCTGCAAGTCTATCCGGGGAGGCCGCCATGCAAGGGATGACGCTGCTCGTGACGTTTCTGGTCATCGCGCTGGTCGCTGTGGTGATCGCGGCGACGATCGGAATCGTGCTGGACAATTTCCCGAACATTCACGACATGCTCAGCGTGCTGGGTTTCTTCGGTACGCTGGTCATCCTGCTGCCGCTCAGCTGGGTGCTGGCGGTGCGGGTGACCGAGCCGCGCGAGCCGACCGCGACGTAAGGTCAGGCGCCCGACACACGCGTGCTGCCACACGCGTGCTGCGCCTCACGCCTGGTCCTTCCACGCGCCATATTTCTTCATCCAGAAGCCCCAAGCGAGCGCGATGGCCACGCCGATCACCAGCATGGTGGCGGTGCGCGCGGTGCCGTAATCGCCGTTCCACCACAGCATGAAGGCGGTCCAGAAGATCGCGAAGATCGCGATCATGAACATTTGCCGCGCGTTGAATGGCATGGTGCCCCCCGCCGTCCGCTCGTTGACCCGGCGCAGCGTCACACGGCCCGCCCGGCTTGTCCACGATGGCGGGCCGCAGCCACGGTTCACGCCGCGCCCGCGGCCGTGCTAGCCTCCTCCCGTCATGATGAAACGCGAGCAATTCGAGATCGCCCGCATCTATGTGCCGGTGAAGCGGCGCGCCACGCTGGAACCCGCCAAGGTCGACGCGCTCGCCGCTGCCATCCTGGCCGAGGGCATGCAGACCCCGATCCTGGTGCGGGCGGACGGCGACCGCTTCGTGCTGGTCGAAGGGCTGCATCGGCTCGAGGCCGCGAAGTCGCTGGGCGAGACCACGATTGCGGGCTATCGCGTCAGCGCGCGCAAGCACTGATTTGCTGCGCAATCAGTGATCGGAACGCGAGCCGGATCGGGGCATAGTCCGCATCGCGGCAACCTGCGCGTCCGGCAAGCGGGCGCTTCAGCTCCAGCGTCCGAAGCGCTTCATCGACCAGGCCCAGATCGCGGCGACGACAATGCCGGTCACCGTCAGCATCACGATATGAGTGGTGCGGTAGTCGGCGGTCCACCAGATCATGAAAGCGATCCAGAACGCGGCAACAAGGGCGGTCTGGGCGAGCTGACGAGCGGTCATGGCGTCCTCCGATGCCCTCGTTGGTGTCACCAGCCGGGGCGAAGGTTCAGCGCCGCCGTCATCGCCGCCGTGCCCGGGGTACGCCGGCCGGGCGGCGCACCAGATCGCCCTTCCTCAAACGAGAAAGCCCCGGCTTGCGCCGGGGCTTCCCGCCTGATGACCTGCGCCTTCGTTAGTTGTCGGCTCCGATCGCGCCGGCTCCGCCGGTCCCCAGTCCGTAGGGTCCATAGCCCGGAGCGTAGCGGAACGGTCCATAGGTCGGCTGCGGAGCATAGGAACTGTAGCCGCCAACATAGGGCGGAGGCGCGCCATAGCCGAGCGGTCCGTATGTCGTCGGACCATAGCTGCGCGGCTGGTTCGGGGCGCCGGTCTGCTCTGCGCCGGTGTTCAGCGAGCCGGGATTGACGTTGCCGGGTGGCGGCAGGTTCTGCGCCGCAGCCGGCGCGATCGCGAGCGCCGCTGCGAGTGCTGCCGCAGTGAGTGTGGTGAGGGTGCGGTTCATGACTGAACTCCTTTTTTCCGTGACGCGCCGCCCGATGCGGGGGTCCGCATGCGCGGCTCGCCAACCGCAGCTCAATGCTGCGCTGCGGCGCGACGTTCCGTGATGCAGCGTGACCATGTCGTGACCTTTTCGCCGCGCGCAGGCGATGAAAGTCCGGTCGGAATGTGACGTGGCTAAAGGCGCGCAAAGGAAACAGCCGCAAACGAAGAAAGCCCCGGCGTGGTGACCGGGGCTTTCGTTCAGGTCGCGAGACAGGTCGCGGCCGATCGCTTCGTCGTTACTCCGTGCCGCGCGGCTTGGGAGCCGCCGCGCCGGACGGCACATCGGCATTCGGAGAGCTTGGCTTCACGTTGGCATTGATGCCGTCGCGGTCGGTGCCGGTGCGCGGCTCGGGCGCACTGATACCGGAACCGGTCGTGCCCTTGATCGCGCCGGTATTCTGGCTGCGCGGCTGGTTCGGCGCACCGGTCTGCTCCGCGCCCGACTGCATCGAGCCGGGGTTTACATTGCCCGGGGGCGGCGCGTTCTGTGCCTGCGCGGCAGTGGCCGCAATCAGTCCAGCGGCCGCGAGCATCGCGAGGGTGCGATTCATGAGAGACTCCTATGCGTTTGATTCATGACATCCCGGAATCGAATTCAGGATGGTGTCTGTTGTTGCTTTGCGCTCGGTGGCGCTCCAGACGTAAGGCTAATGCCGGAACAGGCGCACCGTTCCGAATTCTGTCGCAGAATGCGTCCGCACTGCCGCCTTCCGTCGCATTCCGCGCGGCGGCGATGACGCAGATGTGAGCGGCGGCGGCGCAGCAAGGCGTCAACGGAGATGACGGATTTGCGCGCAATTGCTGCATTTGTCGCGACATCCGATTAGGCTTTCTCCTTAAGCACGCGCGCATTTGCGCCTTAATTCCTTCCGCGAATTTCCCTATGCTGTGCGCCATGTCGAGGTCCATCATGCGTCCCACGATCTTGTTTGCGTCACTCTTTGCGCTCGCAGCGCAGCCTTCCCTTGCCGACGTTCAGATCACCGTCGACAAGAGCGCGCAGACGCTCACCGTGTCACGGGACGGACAGGTGCTGCACAAATGGCCGGTCTCGACAGGTCGCGTCGGACGTTTCACGCCGGCCGGCAGCTATCAGGCGTTCCGGCTGGAGAAGGATCATTACTCGCGCGAATTCGACGACGCGCCGATGCCGCATTCGATCTTTTTCACCAAGCGCGGGCACGCGATCCATGGCTCGTTCGAGACCAGGAAGCTCGGCCGCCCGGCTTCCGGCGGCTGCGTGCGGCTCGCTCCGGAAAACGCGAAGGTGCTGTTCGACCTCGTGAAGGCGGAAGGTGTATTGAAGACCAAGGTCACGATCGCCGGCGACGAGCGCATCGCACTCGCCAGGGCCGACCGTCAGTTGACGCAGGGCGGGCCGCGCCAGGCCGGAGGCGGCACCGGGCTGCCGCCGACCTATTCGCCGCCGGTGGAAGAACAGCCCCGCGCGCGACAGCGCTATGCCGGGCCGCGCGAGGCTGCTCCGCAATATGGCTACCGGCAGCAGCAGCAACAGCTATATTACTATGACGGCTACCGGTGGCAGCCCCATCAGGGGCAGACTTATTATCGCCCCCAACCGCAGCCCTATGCCGGTGGCTATGCGCCGCCTCAATATTATTATCAGCCGCGCTATTATTACGATTGAGCGCGCCTGACGGTCCCGCCGCCGTTGCGTCTTGATCGCATGGTGGCGATGCCGCAGGCTGCTGCCCTGGCCGGGAGAGACCCATGAACATTCTGGATATTCTGTTGGGCGGCGGCGCCGCGCGTGGTGGCGGACGCGGCGGCGCGTCGAGCGGCGGCGGCAACATGACGAAGATCGGCATGGCGCTGATCGCGTATATGCTGTGGCGCTGGTACCAGAATTCACGCGGCGGCGCCGAGCCCGCTCCGATGCCTTCACCCGGGGGAGGCGCACGCCTGCCGCGTCAGGAACTGCCGCCGGCCGAACTGCCGCATGGCGACCCGATGCAAATTCCCCAGCCGCGGTCCGGCTCTCCCGACGACAGTGACTTCGGTCCGCTGGTCGAATCCACGCGCCGCATGCCCGAGGCTCCCCGCAGCGGCCGGCGCGGCCGCCCCATGGATGACGACGAAGACATGGATAGCGGGGGAATGGGCGGTGGAGGAATGGGTGGCGGCCTTGGCGATATCCTTGGCGAGATCCTGCGGGGCGGCCGCGGCGGACCGGACGGCGACCCGCGTGGCGGTGGCTTCCCGCGCGATCCACGCGGCGGGGGCCGTGGCGGCGGACTGGAGGATATCCTGGGCGACATCCTGGGCGGCGGGCGCGGTGGCGCCTTTCCCGGTTCGCGCGTCGCGGGTCCGCAGGGCGACCCGCTCAGCGCGCTTCTGCAAGGCGCCGGCATCGGCGGACTTGGCGGACTGCTCGCCGGAGGCGCCGGCGGCGGCATGCTCGGCGACCTGATGCGGCAATTCGATCAAAGCGGTGCGGGCGACGCCGCACGTTCCTGGATCTCCCAGGGCGACAACATGCCGGTGACACCGGGTCAGATCGAACGCACCTTCGGCCCCGACATCATCAACCAGCTCGCGGACCAGTTCGGCCTCGGCAAGAACGAATTGCTGCAGGGCTTGAGCGAAACACTGCCGGACGTGGTCAATCAGCTTACGCCGGACGGGCGGCTTCCGACCGAAGAAGACATTTCACGCTGGAAGTGACGCGAACGAAAAAGGCCCGGCGCGAAGCCGGGCCAGTTGCGCATGCGGAGCGACACGACGTGACCCGGGTCCTCCGCCACGGGAAACCGCCACGGATGGCGATCCCATCAAGGCTAGGCCAAACCCGGTCGCTGCCACTTGATCCGGATCAAACAGGACGCCGGCGCTATTTCGGTCCTTGCGGCGCTGCCGGCCACCTGCGTTCGATCCAGCGCAGCATGCGCGCGAGCGGCGGTTGCAGAGCGGGCAGGTCTACCGCGAGCAGCACAAGGCCGAGCGGCACCATCCAGAATCCGAGGATGGGGAGAAAGCCGAGGAAGCCCCCGAAAATCAGCAGACCGGCCGCGGGGATGCGCCACATGCGCGCGTGAGGTTCGCGCAGGGCTCGCGACTTGCGCGCAATCCACTCCGGCAACCGCTGCTCGAAGCGATGCAGAAGTGTTTCGAAATCAGCCCGATGCGGCATCACGATGGTCCGAGTGTGGCATGGTGGCCCGTTGTCGATGTCCGGGTCAATGCCCAACCCCCAGAGCCGGTTCACCTCGATCGAGAATGAGCGGCACGATCAGGTCTTCCTCGTCGTCGAGATGGCGGGTCAGGCTGCGCAGCAGCACGTCCCCCGACTGCAGATGCGCCGTCGCGGCCGGCGCGATATTGCCGGATGGTCCGTGAATCGCGCGCAGGAAATCGTTGGCCGTTGTCACCGAATTCTCGATCGCGGCGGCCAGCGCCTCATGGTCGCTCTCCAGCATGTCGAACCCGCGCACCAAACGCGCGTCGGCCCTTCGAAAGATCGGGAAATAGTAATCGTCCTCGATGTGATGATGCGCGTGCAATTGCTGCAGGAAGAATTGCAGGCGCGGGGCGAACAATCCGGCAAACTGGTGCGCGTCGATTCCGCCGTCGCGGAAGCGCGTGGCAACCTCGTCGAGCATTGCTCCGAGTTCACGGAACATCGCGTGTCGCGAGAGCCAGAAGCGCGCCATGTCGCCGAGATTGGAATGGCCGTCCCAGATCTCTCGCGGATAGCGAGCAACCAGAAACGTAAGGTCGTCGGGTAGCCTCGCCCGGGTCGCAAGCGCAAGGTCGGCCGCGGGCATCGCCGCAACCGCCGGCTTCGTAAAGCTGGTCATTTCTTTTCCAGAAGCAGCTTGCCGTTCTTCTGGAGAAATCCCTGCACGTTGTCCGCAAATTTCTGCAGCAGCCAGGGAAGCGTGATCTCGATGCGGACCGAGTCGTCCGCCACGTCGACACTGCCGGCCACGGTCTGCGCGAGAGCACGCACTCGGAACGTCATGCGGTCACCGGACCATATTTCCTCGTCGACTTTGATCACGGGAATCGCCTTTGCGGCACCCGTCAGACCCGGCTTCAGGCGGCGCAGCGCCTCCTCCTTGCCGAGGGAATGCGGAATGGAAACGGTGACTGGCTTCGACATGGCATCTCTCAGCTACAAGCCCGCCCAGGCAGGACCGGCGCAGTTTGGAGCCCCGAATGTAGGTATCCCTTCTTCGTCGGCCAATCCTTGATTGGCGCTCGGCTTGTCAAACCTGGCCGGTCCGTATCCCGGCTGGCGGCGGACGAAAGGTCCGCCTCACAGCGCGCTACGCGGCGCTGTGGAAAAATGCGGGGAAAACGACGGCGCTACGCGCCCGGATCGGCGTTCCGAGCCCCTTGCCACCTCCTGAGAGTGGTGCAAAGCGTGTGCATCACGGCCAATGGACGCCCCGCACGGGCGTCCGCGCCGGCTGTGAGTTCCCGCCTGTGAAGTGCGGGTCCTTTGGCTTGCCGAGCACCGACATGTCCGCATCTGCCCCGCGTTTTGAGACACGGCTCGCACGGATTTCAATGGAGCGGCCGGCCGCGCACCGGCTGGCGGATGCGCTTGCCGCGCGGCTCGATCCCGAAACCTGCGCCGTGTCGATGTTCGAAAGCGGCGAACGCTGGACCGTCGAGGCGGCCTATTGCGACGAGGCGGACCGCACGCTGATTTCGCAGACCGTCGTGCACATGGCCGGCGCGGATGCGGCGAACGAACTGGCTTTCACGGCCGTCGGCACCCGCGACTGGGTAGCGGCCAGTCTTGAGGGCCTTGCCCCGGTGCGCGCTGGCCGCTTCGTCGTTCACGGCGCACATGACCGCGCTGAGGTCCGGCTCAACCAGATCGGGATCGAGATCGAGGCCGCGCTGGCCTTCGGCACCGGACATCACGGCACCACGCGCGGCTGTCTGCTCGCCTTCGAGACACTGTGCAAGTCCACGCCTGCGGCGCGGCACCGGCGCATCCTGGATGTCGGAACCGGTACGGGCCTGCTTGCGATCGCCGCGGCCCGCCGGCTGCGGGTGCCGGTTCTGGCAAGCGATATCGACCCAATGGCGGTCGCCGTCGCTCGCGACAATGCAAGCCTCAACCATGTGACGCCGTGGTTTCGTGCATTGGCGGCGGACGGCGTCAGTGCCGGCTGGATCCGCCGCGGCGGTCCCTACGACCTGATCTTCGCCAATATCCTGGAAACGCCGCTGCGAAGAATGTCGGCGCCGCTCTCCGCCGTGCTCGCACCCGGCGGCCGGCTGGTCCTTTCGGGATTGCTACTTGCTCACGCGCCCGGCGTTATCGCCGCCTACCGGCGTCAGGGATTGCGCCTGCAAGCACGGCTGACGCTGGATGGCTGGGTCACGCTCACGATGCGACGTTGACAGCGGGACAAAAGCAAAGCGCCCCGAAATCCGGGGCGCTCGGCAATCCAGTCCGCTGCTCGCCTAGCGAACGAACGGCAGTTCCTTTTCGCTGCGCGGCGCAAGGCGCTCCCCGGCGGCCTGAAACTGGCCGGGCAGCAGGTGGCGATGAAGCGCAATCTCGCGCTCGGCCTGACGCATACGCGCTTCGACGAATGCGGCCCACAGGCGCGCAAACAGGCCGTTGCCCGCCAGATTGGCCTTCGCGACAGGCGCCTTCGCGACGGGGACCTTGGCGGAAAGAGTGGCGGCGGAGGAGCCGACGGTGATGGCGCTCATGGTGTCTCCTTACGATCCAACGGACACCCGGGATGATCCGGAATTTCTGCAACGCAACATAATGCAAGTTCCGCATTGTTGCAGTGCGAAGAATTCATGGCCGCCCCTCTAAGTATGCATAAACGCTTCATATTTCAGTAACGAATGGCGCGTTTCACAGCGATTGATAAAGGCTTCGGCAAGCTTGTTTGCGGCATTGCACAAATTTCCGCGCCGAGGCTTTTGACGATAGATAATGTCCGTCCGCGTACTCCCGCCGACCGATCGTTCGGCGGACGCGTCCTGGCGCAAAACCGGTACCCAATGTTCCGGCATGCAGGCTAAAATCGACGCGATGTTTTCAGCTAAATTCCAGACCTTCGACGAGACGGCCGACCCCGCCGCAAGTGCCCGGCGATTGGCCAGCCTTCGCCACAATTTGAAATGGGACGGGGTCGATGGCTTTGTGCTGCCACGCGCCGACCGCCATCAGAATGAATATGTGCCGGCGGGCGAGGAACGTCTGGCTTTCCTGACAGGCTTTACCGGTTCGGCAGGGTTTCTTCTTGTGCTCCCTGACAAAGCCGTCCTGTTCACCGACGGCCGCTATACGTTGCAGGCGCGCGAGCAGACCGATCCCACGCTCTTCACCCTCGTCAACAGCGTCGAAATCTCTCCCGCCAAGTGGTTTGAGCAGCAGACCGACCATCCCGGAACCCGCATCGGATACGATCCCTGGCTGCACACGGCTGAATCGATCGAACGTCTCGCCAAGGCGCTCGAAAAGCCGCGATGGGAACTGGTGCCGCTGACGGAGAACCCCGTCGACGAAATCTGGGCCGACCGGCCTGCAGCTCCGCTCGGGCCGGTCGTGCTGCATGACGTGCGCTTCGCCGGCGAAACCGCGGACGACAAGCTGAAGCGGATCGCGGCCGAGATCGGCAAGCAGCGCGCCGATGCGTTGGTCATCTCCGATCCGCACAATGTGGCCTGGACTTTCAACATCCGTGGCTCGGACGTGGCGCATACGCCGCTGCCGCTCGCCTTCGCGGTGGTCCCGAAGAACGGACGGCCCGCGCTTTATATCGATGGCCGCAAGCTCAGCAATGACGTACGCGACCGGTTGAGCGACCTCGTCGATATCCGCGAACCCGATGCGCTGACGAAGGACCTGTCGAAGCTAGCCGCCACGCAGGCAACCGTGCTGCTGGATCAGGCGACGGCGGCCGATGCGCTCGGAAAGGTCGTGGCGGAAGCCGGCGGTAAGGTGGTGCGCGTGGCCGATCCGGTCACCGCACTGAAGGCGATCAAGAACCCAACCGAAATCGCAGGGGCCCACGCGGCACAAGCACGGGACGGCGCCGCGATGGCGCGCTTCCTCGCCTGGTTCGACCGCGAGGCACCGCGCGGGCATCTCGACGAGATCGCAGCGGTCGAGGCGCTCGAAAGCTTTCGGCGCGAGAGCGGCCTGTTGAAGGATATCTCGTTTCCGAGCATCTCCGGCGCCGGTCCGAACGGCGCCATTGTGCATTACCGCGTGACGCAGCGCACCAACCGGCCGATCCGGCCGGGCGAATTGTTCCTGATCGATTCCGGCGGACAATACGAGGACGGCACCACCGACATCACCCGCACCATTGCGGTGGGAACCCCGACCGACGAAATGCGGAGCCGTTTCACGCAAGTGCTGAGAGGTCACATCGCTCTCGCGCGCGCGCTTTTTCCGGACGGAATTTCGGGCGCCCAGCTCGACACGCTGGCGCGGCAATATCTGTGGCAGGCCGGAGTCGATTTCGATCATGGAACCGGACACGGCGTCGGCAGCTATCTGTCGGTGCACGAAGGCCCGGCGCGCATATCAAAGCTTGGTACGGCGCCGCTGAAACGCGGCATGATCCTGTCCAACGAACCCGGCTATTACAAGGAAGGCGCGTTCGGCATCCGGATCGAAAATCTGGTGCTGGTGGTGGAGGCGCCGCACATTACGGGCGCAGAAAAGCCGATGAACGCGTTCGAGACCATCACGCTCGCACCAATCGACGCCCGTCTGATCGATGTCAGCCAGATGACGACGGACGAGATCGCCTGGCTCGATAGCTACCATGCGCGGGTTGCAGAGACGGTGGGCCCGCTTGTTGATAAGGACACGGCGAACTGGCTCGCGGCTGCGACCCGTCCGCTCCTGAACTCCTAGAGTCTTTCGTTCCGTGGATGCGCAAGCGCTCAAACCGCAGGCGGCTTCCGATCAGCGTACGGCGCCGATCGGCCTGATCGTCCTGCTGATGGCAATGAGCGCCATCGGCCCGGTTTCGCTCAATATCCTGGTGCCGGCGACGCCCGGCCTGGCGGTATTGTTCGACACCAAGGTCGAGACGGTTCAGCTCACACTGTCGCTCTATCTGTTCGGGCTTGCGCTTTCTCAACTCGTGCTCGGTCCGCTGTCCGACCGCTTCGGCCGCAAGCCGGTTCTGCTGGCCGGACTGTTCATCACGGCGGCTGCAAGTGTTGCGGCAATCTTCTCGACTTCGATCGGCATGCTGATTGTGTTCCGCACGCTGCAAGCGCTCGGCGCCTCGTCCGGCCTCGTGATCGGGCGCGCGATCATCCGCGATCTCTATTCGCGCGACCGCGCCGCCGCCATGATCGGCCTTGTCACCACTGTCATGGTGCTGGCGCCGATGGCGGCTCCCTTGATCGGAGGACTGCTCGATACCCATTTCGGCTGGGAATACACCTTCGTGCTGACCGGGGTGATGGCCGCCGCGGTGATGGCCTGGTCCTTTCTTGCATTGCCGGAAACCCGGCCCGATCACATCACCGGCGGCGGCGTGCGGTTCATCCTGCGCGAGAGCCGCGAATTGCTGTCCGACCGGAAATTCGTCGGCTATGTGCTGGTCTGCGCGATCGGAACCGCGACATTCTTTGCCTTTCTCGGCGGCGGCCCGCATGTCGTGGTCAGCATCATGGCGCGCACCTCAGCCGAATACGGCGTGTGGTTCATCGCGACGTCCGGCGGCTTCATGCTGGGCAACTTCATCACCTCCCGCAGTTCGCAGCGCTACGGCATTGATCGCATGATCGCCGTCGGGCTTTTGCTGCTGCTGATCGGCTCGGTGCTGACGGTCGCAACCGTCGCAGGCTTTCCGGATGGCGGCCCCTGGACGATATTTCTCCCGCAACTCGCGATCTCGGTCGGCAACGGAATATTCCTGCCGAACTGCGTCGCGGGCGCGGTGAGCGTGCGGCCGCAAGCGGCCGGTACCGCGTCCGGCATCACCGGCTTCGTGCAGATGTCGACCGGCGCGGTGGCCGCGCAGGCGATGAGCCACATCATCGCGACCGCGGACACGGCCATGCCGCTTGCGATCGCGATGGGAATATTGTCGACGGCGGCGGCGCTGGCGTTCTACGTCTTTCTCGGCAGACGCCGTTGAAGGTCCCGCTACTCTGCCTGGCCGTGCCGCGCCATGCAGGCACGATAGATTTCGAATTCCAGTGAACTCCAGGTCGTCTCCGGATAGCGGCCGGCTGCGACGCTGCATTCATGGATGGCGGCGGCACGCGTCCCACTCACGTGTTCCTGAGCCTGCGACGGGACCGCCGACGCCAGCATGGCGGCGCCGACAAGCATTGCGGTGAGGTAATGTTTCAGCATGATACTGCTCCTGTTCGGCCACCCCGTGCAGCCGGACATAGGAACGGCCCGCGCGCCGGTCGCCCGCGCCATCGGGAACGCAGCCATGCAGATTTGGACTCGCGGCGCTACTGCCCCACCATCGCCAGCCACTCGTCCTCGGTCAGCACCGTCACGCCAAGCGCCTGCGCCTCCGCGAGCTTGGAGCCCGCACCGGGACCGGCGACGACGTAATCGGTCTTTTTCGATACCGAGCCCGCGACCTTGGCGCCGAGCCGCTCCGCCTGCGCCTTCGCTTCGTTGCGGGTCATTTTCTCCAGCGAACCGGTGAACACAACGGTCTTTCCGGCGATGGCGGAGTCGGACTTTACCCTCTCCATCGGCTCAACGGTGATCTGCGCGAGCAACCGCTCGAGTGCTTCGCGGTTCTTCTCCTCCTTGAAAAATTCAACGACGGCGTCAGCCACCACCTCGCCGATGCCGCCGATATTGTTGAGTTCCTGATAAGCCTCGCTGTCCGGCCCCTTGCCGGCGGCCTTCATGCCGTCCAGGAAAGCGTCGACGTCGTGATAATGACGCGCGATCAGCCTCGCATTGGTCTCGCCGATATGACGGATGCCGAGCGCGTAGATCAGCTTGTTGAGCGGGATCATGCGCCGCTCCTCGATCGCGGCGAACAGGTTGCGCACCGACGTCTCGCCATAGCCCTCTCTGTCGGCGAGCTTCTTCGTCTCCCGCCGGTCGCGCGCAGCCAGCGTGAAGATGTCGGCCGGCTCCATCACGATGCCGTCGGCGTAGAAAGCCTGCACCTGCTTTTCGCCCAATCCCTCGATGTCGAACGCGTCGCGCGACACGAAATGGCGCAGCCGTTCGACCTGCTGGGCGGGACAAATGAGACCGCCGGTGCAACGCCGCACCGCCTCCCCCTCCTCGCGCACGGCATGGCTGCCGCAGACCGGGCAGGTTTCTGGAAACTTGTACGGCCTGGCGCTTCTCGGCCGCTTATCCAGCACGACATCCAGCACCTGCGGGATCACGTCGCCCGCGCGCTGGATCACCACGGTATCGCCGATCCGGATATCCATCCCGCCGCGGATCGGATTGCCGTCGTTGCCGATGCCCTTGATGTAATCCTCGTTATGCAGCGTGGCATTCTGCACCACGACGCCACCGACGGTAACCGGCTCGAGCTTCGCCACCGGAGTCAGCGCGCCGGTGCGGCCGACCTGGATGTCGATATCATTGACCACCGTGGTCGCCTTCTCGGCGGGAAATTTATGCGCGATGGCCCAGCGAGGCGAGCGCGACACGAAGCCCAGCCGCTGCTGCCAGTCCAGCCGGTTCAGCTTGTAGACGACGCCGTCGATGTCGTAACCAAGCTTTGCGCGCTTCAGTTCGATGTCGCGGTACATCGCAATCATCGCATCCACCGACTTGCATAGCCGGAACAGCGGGTTGACCGTGAAACCGCGTTCGCCGATCCATTCCACCATGCCGGCCTGCGTATCCGCCGGCATCGCGCTCATCTCGCCCCATGCATAGGCGAAGAATTTCAGCTTGCGGGATGCCGTGATCGTTGCGTCCTTCTGGCGAAGCGATCCGGCCGCGGAATTGCGCGGATTGGCATAAACCGGCTCTTCCGCCGCGGCCTGCCGCTTGTTGAGTGCCAAAAAATCGTCGTGGGTCATGTAGACTTCGCCACGGATTTCGACGACTTCGGGGACATTGCGGCCCTTCAGCTTCTCCGGAATGTCGTCCAGCGTCCTGACATTGGCGGTGACGTCCTCGCCTTCGGCGCCGTCGCCGCGGGTCGCGCCGGTGACCAGCGTGCCACCCTCATAACGCAGCGATAATGACAAGCCATCGATCTTGGGCTCTGCGGTGAAGGCGGGCGCCTCGTCGAGCTTCAGAAAACGGACCACGCGATCGATGAATTCGGTCACATCCGCGTCGCTGAACGCATTATCGAGCGAGAGCATCGGCACCGCATGCCGCACCTTCCTGAAGCGGCCGGTCGGCGTGGCGCCAACTTTCTGAGAGGGCGAATCCTTGCGGATCAGTTCCGGAAAACGCGCCTCGATCTCGTTGTTGCGCTGGCGCAGCGCATCGTATTCCGCATCCGAAATGGTCGGCGCGTCTTTCTGGTAGTAGCGCGCGTCATGCTCGGCGATAAGCTTTGCCAGCCGCGCGAGTTCGCCCGCGGCCTGTTCCTCGGTCAGCTTGTCGGTCGGGGTGAGCGGTGATCCGGTCGCGCGTCTGGCCATGGTATTGTCTGTGGCAATTATTCCCGGTCATTCCGGGGCGCACGCGAAGCGTGCGAACCCGGAATCCAGCCCCGTTCGAGGCGGTCAAGTTTTACGTCTATCTGATGGCATCGCGCAAACAGGGCACTCTGCATCTTGGCGTCACCAACAATCTTGTTCGTCGGGCATACGAGCACAAGAACAGGGTGACGAAAGGATTCACAGCCAATACGGCGTCGACCGGCTGGTGTGGTTCGAATGCTACGATGATCCAACAAAATGCAATCGAGCGCGAAATGGAGATCAAGAAATGGCGGCGCGCATGGAAGTTCCAACTGATTGAAACCGGCAACCCGGACTGGACGGACTTATATCCGGAGATCACATGCTGAGCTTGCCGCTGGATTCCGGGTTCGCGCCTTCGGCACGCCCCGGAATGACGGGGAAAAAGAGCGCCCCGGAATGACCAGGACAGTGCAGGCCCCGGACCAAAATGGAGACTGCCCGCGAATGACGCGGATTACCCTGCCGCCTTGATCAGCCGCTCGGCAGCGGCGCGCGCTTCGTCGGTGATTTCCGCTCCCGCCAGCATGCGTGCGATCTCCTCGCGGCGGCGCTCGGCGGCAACCTCACTCACTCGTGTCGCCACTCGCCTGCCCTTGTCGAGCGCATCCTTGGCAATGACATAATGGCGGTCGGCGCGGGCTGCGACCTGCGGCGCATGGGTGACGGCAATCGCCTGCACCCGCGTTGCAAGTTTCGCGAGCCGCACTCCGATCGCGTCGGCAACCGCGCCGCCGACGCCGGTGTCGATCTCGTCGAACACCAGCGTCGGCGCCGAGCCCTTGTCCGCCAGCACCACCTTGAGCGCCAGCAGGAAGCGCGCAAGCTCGCCACCCGACGCGACCTTCATCAGCGGGCCCGGCCGCGTGCCGGGATTGGTCTGTACCCAGAATTCCACACGGTCGAATCCATGCGGGCCGGCCGCTTCAGCGTCGGCCGCGATCGCGGTGGAGAATACCGCGCGATCAAGCTTGAGCGGCTTGATCTCGGCATTCACCGCCTTGTCGAGCTTCAGGGCGGCCTTCTTGCGCGCTTCGGCAAGCGCGCTCGCGGACTTGCGGAAACGAGCCTCTGTTTCGGCCGCTGTCTTTTCCAGCCTGGCAAGCTGTTCCGCGCCGGCATCGATCAGCGCGAGATCGCCGGCATAGCGCGCGGCAAGCGCAGCGAGGCTGTCGACCGGTGTATTGTATTTTCGGGCCGCTGCGCGGAGCGAAAACAGCCGCTCTTCGATGCGCTCCAGCTCGGCCGGATCGTAATTGGCCGCCCGCAACGCGCTCTCCAGATGCGCCCGCGCTTCCTCGATGGCAGTCAGCGCGATGTCAAGCGCTTTGATCGCAGGATCCGCCAGGCCCGGGGCCTGCGTCGCGCGACGCTCAAGCCTGCGGACTGCCGACGCAAAGCCCGGTACCGGAGATGCATTGCCGGCCACGACCTCATAGGCATCGCTGAGGTCGCCCGCGATCTTTTCCGCCTGCATCATGGCCGTGCGGCGCTCCGCAAGCACGGTCTCCTCGCCGGCTTCAGGGCGAAGCTTCTCGAGTTCCTCGACGGCGTGGCGAAGGTAGCCTGCCTCGCGCTCCGCGCGCTCGACCTCAACGCGATGCCGCTCGACCGCCTGAGCGGCCTCGCGGCGCGCCTCCCACAATTGCGCGACGGCGGCGGCCGCCTCTTCGAGGCCGGCATAGGCGTCGAGCAGCGTGCGATGGGTCGCCGCATCGACGAGAGCGCGGTCGTCATGCTGGCCGTGTATCTCGACCAGCGCCGCCCCGAGACTCTTCAGCATCTGCACCGAAACCGGCTGATCGTTGACAAAAGCCCGGGTCTTGCCATCGACCGACTGAATGCGGCGCAGGATCAGGTCATCCTCCACCTCGATTCCCTGCGCCTTCAGGACCGCGCGCGCAGGGTGCCGCGCGGGCATGTCGAACACCGCAGTGACCTGCCCCTGTTCGGTCCCTTGACGCACAAGCCCGGCGTCGCCCCGCGCGCCCAGCGCGAGCGCGAAGGCATCAAGCAGAATCGACTTGCCGGCGCCGGTTTCGCCGGTCAGCACGGCGAGCCCCTCGGCAAACTCCAGATCAAGTTTGTCGATCAGCACGATGTCGCGAATGGACAGACGGACCAGCATGGAGAAGCGCTCAACCTCAATCGACCTCATCCTGAGGAGGCGGCCATCAGCGCGTTTACGCGCGTCTTCGACGCGCTATGGCCGCCGTCTCGAAGGATGGGCCGCCCTCGCTCCTTCGAGACGCCCGCTTCGCGGGCTCCTCAGGATGAGCGCGGATTTAATTCCGAGCAAGTACGCAATGTAGCGACCGACTCAGCCTCGATGGAAAGAAATATTTGATTCGGAACCGGACTGAAGGGGCGTGGTCAGGCGGTGGTCACCGCACGACCGGCGTGCCGATCTGCACCTCGCCCGCCGGCTTGCGCTGGAACAGCTTGCTGATCCAGGATTGCTTGTTCTCGGCCGGTTCCAGCCCGCCGCCCTGCACAAGCTTGTACGCGTTCTGGTACCACTGGCTGTCCGGGAAATTGTGCCCAAGCACGGCTGCCGCAGTCTGCGCCTCCTGCACGATGCCAAGCGCCATATAGGCCTCGGTGAGCCGCATCAGCGCCTCCTCGACATGGCGGGTGGTCTGATATTGCGTCACCACCACCTTGAAGCGGTTGATGGCGCCGGAAAAGTCCTTCTTGTTCAGATAGAATCGCCCGATCATCATTTCCTTGCCGGCCAGCTGGTCGCGCGCGATATCGAGCTTCTTCTTGGCGCTCGACGCATATTCCGTGTTCGGATAGCGTCGCATCACCTGTTCCAGCTCCTGCATGGCCTTTTCGGTCCGCTGCTGGTCGCGCGTGACGTCCGGGATCACCTCGTAATAGGACGAGCCGATCAGGTATTGCGCATAGGCGGCATCCGGACTGCCGGGATGCAGAGCGACATAACGCTTGGCCGCGCTGATCGTGTCGTCGTATTCCCGCGCCTCGTAATAAGAATAGGCCTGCATCAGCAGCGCCTTGCGGGCCCAGTCCGAATACGGGTGCTGGCGGTCGACCTCCTCGAATTTCTTGGCGGCTTCCTTGTATTCGCGCTTCTGCTGCAGAAGATAGAGACCTTCATTGTAGAGCTTGTCGGCCGGCTCGTCGGGGATCACCAGATCCTTGTCGCTCGTGCATGCGGCGATCGCCAGCCCGGCGACCACAAGAACCAGAACACGGGACAGCAAGCCGCCCGCCCGCCCGACACCCGGCAGACGTTTCGCGATTGCCGCGACGATGCCGAAGCCCGCTGTCATGCTCGCGCAACGATCCTTCCAACGGGGGATTGTGTGGCCATCGACCGCAAGGCCCGTTCCCGCCCTTGTAGCGAGAAAGGTGCGGCTCCCCCAAGTCATCCACCTCGGGTTTCTTACGATATTGGGCCGGGATTAAGGCGACGGTTAACGCGTCTGACGCGCTGCGCCGTCACCCACGGGTCAGGACACGTCCGGGCCGTAAGCCGGCGCAACCATGCCGGCAGCCTCGGCGTGACCGCGCACCCGGCGGGGCTCGCCAGCCTCCACCACCGCATAAGCCGATGGATCCGACATCAGCGCGACCAGCACGGCATGGTTCAGCCGATGGCCGCCGCGGATCGAGCGATAGGCACCGATGATCGGCGCGCCAGCCAAGGCGAGATCGCCAACGGCGTCGAGCGCCTTGTGGCGCACGAATTCGTCCGGATAGCGTAGGCCTTCGCTGTTGAGAATGCGGTTCTCGCTCAGCACCAGAGTGTTTTCGAACGAGGCGCCAAGCGCCTTGCCCGCGCTCCAGAGCGCCGAAACGTCCTTCATGAAGCCAAAGGTGCGGGCGCGCGACAATTCGCGGCGGAAGGTTTCGGCGGTGACATCGAGGGCGATCGACTGGCGGCCGATCAGCACGGAATCGAACTTGATTTCGATATCGAGGCGGAAGCCAGTGTCGGCCGGGCGCAATTCGCCGAAGGATTCACCCTTGGCGACCGAGACCGGCTTCAACACCTTGATGTAACGGCGGGCCTTGGACAGGGTCTTGATGCCGACCTGGTCGATCGCTGCGACGAAAGGTGCGGCGCTCCCATCCATGATCGGCACTTCCGGGCCGTCGATTTCGACCAGCGCGTTGTCGACGCCAAGCCCACGGAGCGCGGCGAGAATATGCTCGGCGGTCGAGCACAGGACGCCCGATTCATCGCCCAGAACGGTTGCAAGGTCGGTAGCGGTCACAGCGCGGAAGTCAGCGCGTACTTCGCGCTCTGCGCCTTCCGCGTCGGTGCGGGAGAACACGATCCCGGTATCTGCATCCGCAGGATTGAGTGTAAGATTTACGGGTAACCCGGAATGGACCCCAATCCCGGAAACCGTAACCTGTTCACGCAGCGTGGTCTGCCTTGCGGCTCTCATACGCTCGCTTCCGTCCGTTTTTCGGCTGAACGCCGCGCGATATGGTGCGCAGCGCAATCCCCCGAAGTGACCCCACACGACAGATTTCTGCCTCGAACTCTTCCGGCAGGTAGTCTCTTGGACTATCCCCCCTGCCCGAATCTGCTGAGACGAAAACCTTCGTCGCATTCAGAGCTTAGCCCCAGGTCCTCAGTGTCCAAAGTCACGCTTTTTTACGCTTTGTTACCTTGATCCGGCCGTATTCGAGCCAGTGACCTGCCTTATTTTTCGAGCGAGCGTTGTAGTTTTGCAACATTGTTGGCATGCAAGCAACGGCTCGACCTATAGCCGCTTTTTGCAACGCACAAACTTTTATGAAAAATCAGTAAGTTAGCGATCTCACAGACGATTTTGGCCGAGATGCAGGGAGCCCCGGCCGAGGCGACCGGGGCTCCCTGAAGATCGATCCGAGGTCGTTCAGTTGGCCTGGCGACGAAGGAACGCCGGGATTTCGAGTTGATCGTCCTCGGAAGAATTATTCACAGGGGCCTGTCGGCCATGCATGTCGAGACCTTGCGGGGCCTGCGGCGCGCGGCGCGCATATTCGGATACCGGATCGCCGGCCGGACGCGACGGCGGCCGCTGGGGCATGCGTGGCGGCATCGGGGGAGCCAACATGTGACGCGGTTCCTGCCGCATCTCCGGCTCTTCGGTTTCCTGCTTCAGACCAAGGCCTGCGGATGCCAACCGCTTGAGTAGCGACATGCGCTGCTTTTCCGGTTCCGGCGACCCGAGTTCCCCCCGCTGAGCCGCGTGAATCTCGCGCTGCGCCTGCGGCGGCAACTCGTCGATTCGGGGCATGCGCGGGCGCTGGGGGACGCGTTCCGGATGCGGCGGGATGAAGTTCCCATAATTTTGCTGCGGCGCAACCGGCTGCGGCGCAGCCGGCTCGACAAATAGCGTCGGCTTCGGCGGTGTCGGACGAATCGTCACATCGTCGAAGGCCATTTCCTGCGCCAGGGCAGCGGCCACCGCAGCCGTGGCAGCAGCATCGATCGACGCCGTGCTGTGAGCCGCAGCCGGCGTGGGAATGGGGGCATGGACGGGCGGGGTTGCGGCCAGCGGTGCGGCGGCAACCGGCGTGGCACGTTCCACGGTGCGCGGAAGCTCCATGGTCGTCCGTTTCACGTTCTCGGCCGGTTTGGCGACCGCCGGCCGGTCGACCCCGGTCGCAACGACGGCGACGCGAATGATCCCTTCGAGACTGTCGTCGAAAGTGGCACCGACGATGATATTGGCATCCTTGTCCACCTCTTCGCGGATGCGGGTCGCGGCCTCGTCGACCTCGTAAAGAGTGAGATCCTTGCCGCCCGTGATAGAGATCAGGAGGCCCTTGGCACCCTTCATGGTATTGTCGTCGATCAGCGGGTTCGCGATCGCCGCTTCCGCAGCGGTGATCGCACGCTTCTCGCCGGAGGCCTCGCCGGTTCCCATCATCGCCTTGCCCATCTCACGCATCACGGCGCGGACGTCGGCGAAGTCGAGATTGATCAGGCCTTCCTTCACCATCAGGTCGGTGACACAGGCAACGCCGGAATAGAGCACGCGGTCCGCCATCGCAAAGGCGTCGGCGAACGTGGTCTTCTCGTTGGCGACCCGGAACAGATTTTGGTTCGGGATGATCAGCAGCGTGTCGACATTCTTCTGCAGTTCGGTGATGCCGCCCTCGGCGTAGCGCATGCGCCGATCGCCTTCGAACTGGAACGGCTTGGTCACCACGCCGACCGTAAGGATGCCCATGTCGCGCGCCACCTTGGCGACCACAGGCGCCGCACCGGTGCCGGTACCGCCGCCCATGCCGGCGGTGACGAACACCATATGCGCACCGTTCAGGTGGTCGCGGATCTCGTCGATCACCTCTTCGGCCGCGGCCTTGCCGACCTCGGGCTGAGAGCCTGCGCCGAGCCCCTCGGTAACCTGCACACCCATCTGTATCTTGCGCGGCGCTCTTGACGAGCCCAGCGCCTGCGCGTCGGTGTTGGCGACGACGAATTCGACGCCTTGCAGGCCGGCGGCGATCATGTTGTTGACCGCGTTGCCGCCGGCCCCGCCCACCCCGAAAACGGTGATCCTGGGCCTCAACTCGCGGATATCCGGAGCTGTGAGATTCACTGTCATGGCTGCCTCTTCCAAACGCGGGCGTGGATAACGTCCCCGCAAGGACCGGTCCGCCGCCGGCCGTCCCGGAGATCCTGCAATCGGGTCATCAGAAGCTCTCTCTCAGCCATTGACCGACCCTCGCGAAATAGCCGCCTGTCCCTGTCATCATCTGCCGCGTTTTCCGCGGTTCGAAATGTTCCAAATGCGCCGCCTGCGGATACACCAGAAGCCCCGCAGCGACCGCGAATGCCGGCCCCTTTGCCGCCTCCGGCAGGCCCGACACGCCGAGCGGCCTGCCGACCCGAACCTGACGTCCGAGAATGCGCGACGCGATGTCCGGCAGCCCCGCAAGCTGACTGGCACCACCGGTCAGGACCACCGTTCCCTGCGGCTCGGCTGCGAACGGGGACGCCAAAAGCCGGTCGCGGATCATCTCGACGATTTCCTCGACGCGCGGCCGGATGAAGGGGACCAGCGCGGCGCGTGAGACGACCTGCGGCGGCTCTCGCGAATCCGAGCTCACAGCGGGCACCGGGATCATATCGCGTTCGTCGCTCATTCCGGACACAACAGTGCCATAGAACGTCTTGATTCGCTCGGCATCCGCGAACCTCGCATTGAGGCCGCGCGCCAGGTCCATGGTGACGTGATACCCGCCGACCGCGAAGCCATCGGCATGGATGAAGCGACCGCCGGAAAACACCGCGAGCGTGGTGGTTCCCGCTCCCATATCCACGACGGCGGCACCGAGATCGGCCTCGTCGTCGGCGAGTGCCGAAAGACCCGCCATATACGGGCCCGCGACCATCGCCTCGACCGAAAGCTGGCCGCGCTCGATCGCGAGCATCAGGTTGCGCGGCGCCGCGGTATCGGCGGTCACGACATGCATGTCGAGGCCGAAATTGCGCGCCAGCATGCCGCGCGGATCGCGGATGCCATGGACCCCGTCGATGGCGTAGCCGAGCGGCAGCGAGTGCAGGACGATGCGGCCTTCGCGTCCGGAATGACGGCTGCCGGCCTGCAGCAGGCGGGCGATGTCGCCATCGCGGATCGACGGACCGGCGACGTCCACCGACGCCGTGAAGCGCTCGCTCGCGAGCCGGCCGGCCGAAACCGAAACGGCCACCGATTCAAGATGCAGGCCCGCGGCCTGTTCGGCGATCTCGACCGCCTGCCGGATCGCGCGATCGGCGGCGTCGAGGTCGGTGATGCTCCCCGCCTTCACGCCATGCGCCTCGGTATGGCCAAATCCGATGACCTCGATCGCATGGCTGCGGCGGCGCAAAACGTCGCGCGCAACGCCCGGCTCCAGTCTTGCGATCAGGCACACCACCTTGCTGGTGCCGATATCCAGCGCCGCGACCAGCGCCGCCCGCCTGGGCGGGATCGGCTTCATCTTGGGCGCGACGCCGAATTGCAGGAGGCTCATGCGTCGCCTCCTAGCCGAAGGCCCCGTACCTTCGGCAGCGATTGAGTGAGACGCCTCCGATCATGCATCGAACAAGCTCGTCGAACCCCGGCGCCGGCAGAACCTCGTGGCAGTTCGGGCGACGGTTTTCCCATGTGCGGACAAGAATCGAACTCCAGACATGCAAGCTCCCAACCTTTCCGTTGCGCGGCAGAAAATCGCGCAGCGTCGCGTCGTGGTCGCCACCGATCTCGGTTTGCGTGAGACCCGCACTGTTGGTGCGCAAGTCGGAACAGCCGACTTGCGGTGGCAGCCTAGAGCGCATCGCGCCCGGTGCCGTCAGTCTTCGGCCGGTTTGGTAAAGTTTTGGTAAAAGTCTAACGGATAGGCCATCCGCTAAAAGAACTGGGCGGTTTGCGGACAGCCGACTTCCGGGTAAAGGTTCCGGCGAACCTTTAGGCGACATCAGGCATCACCATCGGCCGCCCACCATCGCAAAAGCTGTCATGAATGCAGTATCGGTAGAACTACGGCTGGCATCTACCTCGCAATTCGATGCATTCGAGCCGTGGCATGCCTCGTTATCTTCGCAGTTCTTCGATGCCTCACTCATCGGCGAGAATGCGCGTCGCCGGTTCCACGGCAGCGTCACGGGATTCCATCTGGGTGAAGGGCTGATTTTCCGGAGCGCTTCGGTGGCGCATCACCTGCGTCGCGATTCCGCCCTGGTGCGCCGCAGTGGCATCGATCACATCTTGATCGAGCATCAGACCGTGGGGCGACGCAGCGGTGAATTCGGCGGCCACAACGTCGACATCCGGCCCGGCGATGTCAGCATCATCGATCTGGGCCGCCCTGTGGTCGCGCGGGATCGGGACTTTGCCCGCACCAGCCTGATCGTTCCGCGCGACCAGCTACCGCGGCACATCCGCGATCGCGATCTGCACGGCCTCGTGTTCAACGAAGCGCGTCGCGAAACTCAGATGCTTGCTGCGTTGCTGGAGCGCATGATGCAGCGTTCCGCCCAGGCGGATTCGAGCGATATGGATAGTTCCATGCAGGCCGTCTTCACGCTCGTGGACGCGGCAGCCGGCAGCGCACAAACCCGTCTGGCGGAGGCCCTGCGTGGCGCTGGACCTGTACTCTTTCAGATAGCGCAAGGTTACATCGATGCCCGGCTGACGAGCCGCACACTGACCGCAGAGACAGTGGCGAATGCAATGAATCTCTCGCGTGCGACGCTCTATCGGTTGTTTGAAAATCACGGCGGCGTTCGAACCTATATCACCGCACGCCGCCTCGACCGCTGCTTTGAAATCTTTCGCCGGACGCGCGGGCCTGTGTCGATCGGCGAGATCGCCTTTGCACATGGCTTCAACAGCGAAGCACATTTCAGCCGCGCGTTTCGGTTCCGCTTTGGAATGACGCCCCGGGACGCAGTCCAACTCGCCGGAAGTGACGCGCCGCCGGAAGAGAACCTTCTCGGGCCGCTTACGATCATGCCGGACTGGATCCGGCAAATCGGTAGGCGCGCCGCGTAGCAAATTTGCCACAGCCTGCAAATCCGGCTCGCCTCGCCGACTTTGAGACACTGGATCAAATGCTTCCGTACCCGCCCTGCTAGGCTCGGCCGCTGGGCCGTGGGGGCGTGGGAGAATGGTCGGTTCAAGCCTGGGTGGGGTATTGCGCGGGATATTACTGGTCTTCGTCTGGATCGCCCTCCAATTGCCGATCGGCGCGGTCGCAGTCGCGCAGGTGTCTGAAAATAGCGCCACAGCGCTGAGCGCTGCGCCAAGCGCGATTGCTGTCGGACAAACGGTCACACTCACGGCGGCCGTGACCAACCTCGACGCATCCTTTCTTCCTACAGCAACGGTCGTCTTCACCGACCTCAGCACCGGTACGGTTCTGGGCTCGGTGTTTCAGGTTGGTGCGCCTGAGCCGAATACCTATTCGCTGAATGTCACGACGCTCGCGGCCGGCAACCATTCAATCCAGGCCAGCTATAGCGGAGGCAATTACGTCGACGCCGGCGGCATAAACAAAACGGTGCAGCCCAGCGATTCAAATGTCGTAATCGTAACGGTCACCGCGCCGCCGGCGAGCGTTGCGCTGTCCTCCTCGCAAAATCCCAGCCAGGTCGGGCAAGCAGTTACTTTCACCGCCACCGTGACCGGCTTGTCCCCCACCGGCTCCGTCACCTTCCGCGATGGCGCAACCGTGCTCGGGACCGTCGCGCTCAGCGGCGGCCAGGCGAACCTCAGCACCTCCGCACTAGCTGCCGGCAGCCACAGCATCACCGCCGAATATGGCGGCGACGCCAACAATGCCGGCTCGACCTCCGCGCCGCTGAACCAGCAGGTCAACCAGGCCGGCAGCGGCGTGTCGCTCGCCTCCTCGGTCAATCCAAGCATTGTCGGGCAAGCGGTGACATTCACCGCCACGGTGACCGGGGCGTCCCCCACCGGCTCCGTCACCTTCCGCGATGGCGCAACCGTGCTCGGGACCGTCGCGCTCAGCGGCGGCCAGGCGAACCTCAGCACCTCCGCACTAGCTGCCGGCAGCCACGGCATCACCGCCGAATATGGCGGCGACGCCAACAATGCCGGCTCGACCTCCGCGCCGCTGAACCAGCAGGTCAATCAAAAGGTCGCAACCACCGTCGCGCTGTCCTCGTCCAGCAATCCGAGCAAGCCCCGAGAGGCGGTGACATTTACGGCGAGAGTCACCGGAAACGCACCAACGGGAACGGTGACCTTCCGCGATGGCGCTGAGGTGCTCGGCACAGTGACGCTGAATGGCGGCCGCGCGATCTTCACGACATCGTCTCTCGCCACCGGCACACACGCAATGACCGCCTCATATAGCGGCGATGCGGGCAACAATGCGGGCGTCTCGCCCGTCCTGCAACAAGTTGTCTCCATTCCAGCCGACAGCGTGAAACTCCAATCCTTGCAAAACGCTGCAACAAAGCTGGTGGCGCAGACTTCAGGCCAGGCAATCTCCGGCGCGATTCAGGGAGCGATCGCCGACGGCTTTTCCGACGACGCAACGCCGGTGGTAGCGAACGAGAACGGCATGCGGTTCAACTTCGCAGCCGAACCGCGCGCGGAGCAGCGTGTCGGCGGCGCATTCCGGGCGCTGGCTTACGCGAAACCCGGAGCCGACAACGCTTTCAAAGCGCCGCAGCTCCGTCCGCAGGCGAAAGAATGGCTGCCATGGATCGACGTGCGCGGCAGCTTCTGGAAGACGGACAATTGGGCCGATCTCCGGGGCGACCAGATGAACGCCACGGCCGGACTAACACGCCGGATCACACCGGACTTCCTGATCGGCGCCTTCGGCGGCCATGAGTCTTTCGACTATACATCGCAATCGTTAGACGGACGCCTGAAGGGCGACGGCTGGACTGCGGGCGCCTATCTCGGATGGCGCTTTTCGCCGGGACTTCGGATCGAGGCTGCCGCGGCCCGTTCGAATATCGACTATGACGGCGTTGCGGGAACGGCGAGCGGCGTGTTTTCCGGCGAGCGCTGGCTTACCACGGGCGCATTGGTCGGAACCTACCGAATACAGGAATGGAAAATCGAGCCTTCCGCGCGTGTATATGCGCTTTGGGAAAAGGAAGGCGCCTATCTTGACAGCCTCGGCACCCTTCATCCGGAGCGATCTTTTTCGACCGGCCGCGCCAGTGCGGGGTTCAAGATCGGAAAAGAACTACCGTGGTGGCCGGGACTGACGCTGACTCCTCATATCGGTGTCTATGGCGACTACTACTTCGACAACGACGATGCGAACACGCTGGGAGCCGGAATCCTGACGCCGTCGCAGGTCGTAAATGGCTGGTCGGCCCGGGTGATGTCGGGCCTGAGCATGGCAACGCCCGGAGGGGCGAGGCTTTCCCTCGACAGCGAATTTGGCGGTCTGGGTGGTGATCACATACTGGGAATCGTGCGGGGACGGCTGTCGGTTCCGTTCTGAATCCACCTGTCAATCATGCATCCTTGATCACCCAGCCCAGCAGCAACCGCGGTCCAAGCGCGGGCCGCAACGCCAGCAACGCGCGACGCTTCGGCGAAGCCGGAATGGTGTTGATCTCAAGTCAAGCGAGATAGACGCTTGCTATGGATGGAGGAACAGCGAGCCGACGCGGCAGGGAAACGCGTCATGCGTCGCCTCCCTTGCGCTTGCCCGTCTTGTCCTTCAGCGCCTCCGCCCGCGCCGCGGCGGCCTCGTCCGACAGGCGGACGGTGACCCGGTCGCGAATGCGCAGATCGATCGCAACGATATCGCGGGTCAGCAGCTTGCGGTCCCGGTCGAGCGCCATCAGCGCCTCGATCGCCTGAACCGGCTCCGCTTCCGGCAGGCGGATGTCGATGCCGCTCTTCAGACGCAGATTCCAGCGCCGGTCGGCGACCCGCACATAGGCATGAACCTGATCCCGCAACTCCGGATAATTGTTCATCGCGGCGAGAAAGTCCGCGGCCTTCTTGTTGGCGCCGTCGCCGACCATGAGCGGGAGATGCGCGACATGGGGCGCCGCGAAGCGTTCCACGACCGCGCCGTCGCGCGAGATCACCCTGACCCGTCCATTCTTCTGCCAGAGCGCGAAAGCGCGCCGCTCGGTCACGGCGATATGCAACCGGTCCGGAAACAGCTTCAGGATGGTCGCATCCGCGATCCAGGGGTTGGCCTTCAGCCGCGCCCGCGCCTCGTCCGCATCCAGGAATAGCAGCGAGGCACGGCCCGAAATTCCGGCGATGTTGAGAATGTCCTCACGCGAAAGCTGCTTCTCGCCGGTCAGCGCAATGGAGGCGATCTGAAACCCCGCGGCATTGGCCGCGGCGTCGCGAATGTCGGCGAGTTCCGCGCCGACTGCATCCGCATGCCCGCCCTTGACAATACCGTAGGTCACGCTTGCAAGAACCATGACGAACACCGCGAGCGTACCGGCGCCCCGCGGCAGCCGCTCGATCGCGGTCGACAGGCGCCGCCACCAGCGGCGGCCGCGCCGCGCATCGGTGCGTCGTGTCCCGGGCCGGGTGATGCGGTCGCGATCGGCCATCGCCATCAACCCCTGCGCCGGGGTTCGCCGCGCGCTGCAAGGCGCGGGGCGTCAATGTCACGCCGGCGATGGTGTCGCCCCAAAGACACGAAAAGACCTCCGTCCCCCTCGCTGTCGTCCAGCGAAATCCGTGCGCATCGCGCGCAGCGCCATTGGCAGCCTAGAACGCGATGCACCTGCCGGGTCAGTCTTCGGCCGGTCTGGTAAAGCTTTGGTAAAAGTTTAACGGATGGTGTTGCGGCGATCGAAAAGTGGTGCCGAGATGCCCGCTGAGGCGCTTCTGCGCCGACGGCGAGCGCTGGCGCGGTGGGGGCAAAGTTCCCAAGCAGGATGTTCGAAGGCCTCATCTGACGGGCGGGCGGCGGCTCGCCTGAGCGGCTCGACGCTGGTCTGGGCGGTGACGGAGCTGACAGGCTGTGCGTGGCAGGGGCCGCGGATATGGGCGCTGTGAGGCAGCGTGCCCCGGACGCGGTGCAGCACGAAGCGAAGCGAAGTGATGCGCCGCAGAGCCGGGGCCTATCGTCACGATGGGTCCGGTTCAGCAGCGTACCGCTTTCACGCTGCGCTGCGCCCGGGACATGAGAGCTCACCGGTTCAGCGACGCGTCCTCGATCATCCAGCTGATCAGGTCCTCGAACGACATGCCGGCATGGGCGGCAAGCTCGGGCACCAGCGAGGTCTGCGTCATGCCCGGTATGGTGTTGACCTCGAGGCAGACCAGTCCGTCGACACCGCGAGAATCGTCAAAACGGAAATCGGCGCGGGTCACGCCGCGGCAGCCGAGCGCGTCATTCGCCATCACGGTGTAGCGCTGCACCGCGCGCGTGACGTCATCGGGGATCTGCGCCGGCAGCACATGCTCGGAGCCGCCCGGCGCATATTTGGCCTCGTAATCGTAGAACTTCACTTTCGGCACGATCTCGATCACCCCGGTGGCCTGCCCCTTCACCACCGCGCAGGTGAGCTCCTTGCCGGGGATGTAGGTTTCGCACAGCACGATCTCGCCGAACGCCCAGTCCTCGCGGAACAATTCCTGCGGAGGGTGTTCGTGCTTGTCGGTGACGATGAATACGCCGACGCTTGAGCCTTCCGCGATCGGCTTGATCACGTAGGGCCGCGGCAATGCATGCGCCTTGCCGGCCGCAAAGCGTGAGATCGCCATGCCCTGCGGCACCGGCACGCCGGCGGCGGCGAGCATGACTTTTGCCGCATCCTTCTTCATCGCCAGCGACGAGGCCTGCACGCCGGAATGGGTGTAGGGGATGCCGAGGATTTCGAGGATGCCCTGGATGGTGCCGTCCTCGCCCGGCCGCCCGTGCAGGATGTTGAAGGCGACATCGGGCTTCAGTTCGTCGAGCACGGTCGCGATGTTGCGCGCGACGTCGACGCGAGTGACGCGATAGCCGGCGCGTTCGGCGGCATCGGCGCAGGCGTTGCCGGACCACAGCGATACCTCGCGCTCCGACGACCAGCCGCCCATCAGGAATGCAACATGCTTTGTCATGCGGCCTCTTTCTTTGCGGGAAGTTGGAAGCCGTCATAGAGCCAGGCGACGCAGTCGAACATCTCCTGCTCGGTCTTCTTCTCCCAGGTCTCGCGCATGACTTCGCGCTCGAGCCCGCCGACGTGATACCAGTTGTCCCAGTAATAGCGCGATTCGTATTGCACCCGCGCGGTGCGCAGATAGCGCGCGTTCACATACCGGGTGAACGCGGCCTCGATCTGATTGCCGGATGTGCCGTCGAGCAGTTCGGCAAGACACACCGCGTCCTCGATCGCCATGCAGGCGCCCTGCGCGAGACTCTGCAATGTCGGATGCGCGGCGTCGCCGAGCAGCGTGACGCGGCCGCGGCTCCAGTGCCGGATCGGGTCGCGATCATGGGAAACCCAGCCACGCCGCGACAGATCCATCATCCCCCACAGCTTCTTCATGGTCGGATGCGAATCGCGATAGACGCGCGCCAAGTCCGGATGCGGGCTGTCGGTATCGGTCGGCGCCATGTCCAGCGTCCTGAACACGGTGACGACATTGAACAGCGTGTGCTCGCGCAGCGGATAATGGACGATGTGAAATCCGTCCCCCGACCACATCACCACATTGTCGGTATCGACGTCGAAATTGACCTCGCCCATCGGCACGATGGTGCGGTGCGCGACATAGCCGAGCGTGCGCGGCGGGCCTTCGTCGGTCATCTGCTGGCGGATGGTGGAGCGGATGCCGTCGGCGCCGATCAGCGCCGCGCCCTCGAACCGACGCCCGTCCGCAAGTTCGACGCGCACGCGGTCGCCGATATCCTCGAACGACCTGACCGCGCTGTTGGAAAGCATCCGGACATTGGGCAGCGCGCGGCACGCATCCAGCAGCACCTGATGCAGGTCAACGCGATGGATCACGACATACGGCTTCTTGAAACGTCGAAGAAAGGAATCCCCGGTCGGAATGCGGGTTATCACGCCGCCGTCGATCCAGTCATACATCACCAGCGACTTCGGCCGCAGCGCAACCGCCAGAACCGCATCGGCGACACCCAGCCGGTCCAGCATCCAGAACACGTTGGGGCCGAGCTGAATGCCGAAGCCGATCACTCCGAATTCCTCTGCCTCTTCCAGCACGAGGACATCGAAGCCCTTGCGTCCCAGCGCCAGCGCGGTCATGGCGCCGCCCAGTCCGGCCCCGACGACGATGATGGGCTCATTCATCCCGCCACTCCAATCCGCTTGATTTCCCAGTCGAGCGTCACGCCGGACATCTCTTTCACGCGCTTGCGCACGGTCTCGCCCAGCGTCTCGATGTCGGACGCGGTCGCATTACCGCGATTGATCAGAAAGTTGCAATGCATCTCGGAGACCTGCGCACCCCCCACCACGAGTCCGCGGCAGCCGGCGCCGTCGATCAATTGCCACGCTTTCCGGCCGGGCGGGTTCTTGAAGGTCGATCCGCCGGTGCGGCTCTTGATCGGCTGCGTCGCCTCCCGCGACTCGGTGATCGTGTCCATTTCGGCGGCGATCGTGTCGCGGTCGCCGGGCTGGCCTTCGAACAGCGCCTGCGTGAAGATCACATCATCCGGCGCGCCGCAATGGCGGTAGGTGTAATGCATGTCGGCATTGCCGTAGACGCGGATATTGCCCTGCCGGTCGACGCCGCGGGCCTCGACCAGCGCGTCCCTTGTCTCGCGGCCATAGGCGCCGCCGTTCATCCGCAGCGCGCCCCCGATCCCACCGGGAATTCCGCGATAGAACGACAGTCCCGAAAGACCGGCCTCCTGCGCCGCGCGCGCGACTTTGACGTCGGGCACCGCGGTGCCGGTGCGGATGCGCATGCCCTCCACCGTCACCTCGCTGAAGCCGCGACCGAGCCGGATCACGACCCCCGGCACACCACCATCACGGACGATCAGGTTCGAGCCGAGACCGATGACGATGACGGGAATCTCGGCGGGCAACTCACTGAGAAAATACGCGAGATCGCTTTCGTCCTCCGGCATGAACAGCACCTGCGCGGGTCCGCCGACCCGAAACCAGGTGAGTTCGGCGAGCGGCTGGTTGGCCAGCAGCCGCCCGCGCAGGTCCGGCATGCGCGATTTCAGGTCAGGCGTGACGTCAAGAAAGGTCATGGCTTGATGCGATTACGCCATTCTGAAGGGTTGCGGCGGCCGTGAAAACAAGAAGCGATCACAACTGTGCCCGGTGCGGTCCAGTACAGGAGGCCGTGCGGAAAACGCGTCAAGGGCGCACGTCGCAAATCTCCATCGACGACCTGATACTGAAGAGGATTGTTGCCCAGTTTCACGATAGCCGCTTCATTGGCATCGTTGAATCGCTTCGCGACTTGAGGATTTTCTTTCGCGTACCAAGCCGCCGCTTCCGACAGTTCTACTTCGGCGTCCGGAAGAAGGACAACAGTCCGACTCATCCAAAGCGAGCCCGAAGCCGCTCAAGAACACTTTCAGCCGGGATCGCAATCGCAGGATTGCGACGATATTCCTCAAGACGTCTCCGAGCTTCTGCCAATTGCTCCGGAGTCGGCATCCAGTCGACGTCTTCAATGATACTGATCCGCAAATCCTCGCCCAGCTTCACCCGTTCGTCGGGTGGCAGACGCAACACTTCCGCTCTGAACGCGTCCTTATTCATGTCGTCTTCTCCGCCGACGCCGCGAAAAGTAAGACTTTCGATCGCGCACGGCAACCTCTGAAAGCATCTCTCTCACCCCAGCGCCTGCAACTCGCCCGGCAGCGCATAAGCCCATTGCGTGATGTTGCCGGCGCCGAGACACACGACCATGTCGCCCGGCTTCGCGATGCCGCGGATCATGGTCGCAAGCCGCTCCGAACTTTCCAGCGCGGAGACGTTGCGGTGGCCGCGTGCGCGGATGCCCATCATCAGATGATCGCGATCGATATCCTTGATCGGCAGTTCGCCCGCCGAATACACATCGGCGACGATCACCGCGTCGGCGTCGTTGAAACAGGTGCAGAACTGCTCGAACAATTCCTTCAGCCGGGTGTAGCGATGCGGCTGTACCACCGCGATGATGCGTCCTTCGTTCGACTCGCGTGCGGCACGCAGCACGGCCGCGATCTCCACCGGGTGATGCCCGTAATCGTCGATGACGGTGACGCCGTTCCATTCGCCCGTGCGGGTGAATCTTCGCTTGACCCCGCCGAAGGATGCGATCGCGTTGCGGATCGTGTCGTCCGGCACCAGCAATTCGTGCGCGACCGCGATCGCCGCGGTGGCATTGAGCGCGTTGTGACGGCCCGGCATCGGCAGCGTCAATCCATCAATGACGTGCTCGACCTGCGCGTCGCGGCCCCGGAACGCCACGGAAAAATGGGAAACACCGCCCTTGTGACTGAGCCCGACCAGCCGCGCATCGGCTTGCGGATTTTCGCCATAGGTGATGATGCGCCGGTCCTCGATGCGTCCCACCAGCGCCTGGACCTGCGCATGATCCGTGCACATCACGGCAAAGCCATAGAACGGCACGTTTTCCACAAAGGCCTTGAACGCCTCCTTCACGGCATCGAAGGTCTTGAAGTGATCGAGATGCTCGGGATCGACATTGGTCACGATCGCGACGTCGGCCGGCAGCTTCAGGAAGGTGCCGTCGGATTCATCGGCCTCGACCACCATCCAGTCGCCGGCGCCGAGCCGCGCGTTGGTGCCGTAGGCATTGATGATGCCGCCATTGATCACGGTCGGATCGAGCCCGCCGGCATCGAGCAAGGTTGCGACCATCGAGGTGGTGGTGGTCTTGCCGTGGGTACCGGCAATCGCCACGGCCGATTTCAGGCGCATCAGTTCGGCAAGCATCTCGGCACGGCGCACGATCGGCAGGCGCTTGGCGCGGGCCGCGATCAATTCGGGATTGTCGCGCTTGATCGCTGACGATACCACAACCACGCTAGCGCCATCGACATTCTTGGCATCATGACCGACCGCGACCTTGATGTTCTTGTCGCGCAGCCGCCTGACATTGGCGCTCTCGGAGACATCGGACCCGGTCACCGTGTAATCGAGATTTGCCAGCACCTCGGCAATGCCGCTCATGCCAATGCCCCCGATCCCGACGAAATGGATCGAGCCAAGATCGCGCGGCAATTTCATGAATGGGCCCCCGGATTGCAGTTCGTCAGTCTTCCGCTCATTCCCGCAAAAGCGGGAATCCAGCACATTGCAAGGTCTGGGTCCCCGCCTTCGCGGGGACGAGCGACCTCTCCCCTCGCAGCAAAATCCCTAAGCCGCAACCCGGGCAACCTTCAACACCAGATCGGCCAGCCGGTCGGCGGCGTCAAGCACCCCGATGCCCCTGGAGCGAGCCGCCATGGTGGCGAGCCGGTCCGGATCGGCCGCCAGCGCATCGATGTCGGAGGCCAAGCGGTCCGGCGTGAAGTCCTTCTGCAGGATCCGGATGGCACCGCCGGCCTTCTCCAGCACCGAAGCGTTCGCCGCCTGATCCTGATCGAGCGCATGCGGCAGCGGCACGAGAATGCCCGGCCGCCCGATGGCACTGAGTTCCGCCACGGTCCCCGCGCCCGAGCGCGACACCACGAGGTGGCTCGCCGCCATGCGCGCGGGAAGGTCCGTGAAAAAGGGCGCGATCTCATGGGCCACCTGCGCGCGCGCATAGATATCGCGGACACGTGACATGTCCTCCTCGCGGACCTGCTGCACGATCTTCAGCCGCATCTGCAGATGCGGCGGAAGCTTCGCCACCGCCGGCGGCACGATATCGGCCATGATGCTTGCGCCCTGGCTGCCGCCGAACACCAGAATGCGAAGCGGGCCATTGGGCTCCACCGGCGCGAACGGGGTATCGGCCGCCGCGATCACCGCCGGTCGCAGCGGATTGCCGATGCAGGTGGTCTTGATCGCCAGCGCCTTGTCCTTGTCGGTGACGCCGGCGAAGCCGGTGGCAATGGCGCTGACGCGCGCGGCGAGGAACCGGTTGGCGCGGCCCATCACCGCGTTCTGCTCATGCAGGACAGTCGGTATCTTCAAGAGGGTCGCGGCGAAGACCGGCGGCACCGAGGGATAGCCGCCGAAGCCGACCACCACCGACGGTTTCACCTTGCGCACGATCATCAATGCCCTGAACATCCCGTGGGCCAACGTCGCTCCGGTGCGCAGGATCGAGATCGGGTCGCGACCGCGAAAGGTTGCGCTCGGCACCACGACCATCGACTTGAAATGCTCGCCGTATTTCGCGGCGCGGTTGTCGGTCGCAAGCATTGTGGCGATGCCGCGCCTGGCGAGCGCGGCGCTCAGCGACTCGGCGGGAAACAGGTGTCCGCCGGTGCCGCCGGCGGCGACCATGACGAGGGGAGATGTCGGGGAAATGTCCTGGCCTTGGGTCATGCCGCTACTTTAGGGGGCGATGCGCGAAGCACCAAGCTCCACTCATTCAGGCCGCCCGCGGCGCCGGCACCATCCCGCCGCGGCGGCCGAATTGCTCTGCCTGCGGCCGCTCGCGGGTGAGCGCCAGCACCATCCCCATGCCATAGGCGAGCGACAGCAGCGATGAGCCGCCATAGGAGATGAACGGCAATGTCATGCCCTTGGCCGGGATCAGGTGCAGATTCACCGCCATGTTGATCGCGGACTGGGTGCCGAACAGGATCGCGAGTCCCGCCGCGGCATAGCGTACGAATGCATCCTGCGCAGCCATCGCATGCGACAAGACCCGGATCACGATGAAGGCGAACAATCCGACCACGATCAGGCACAGGACGATGCCGAATTCCTCGGCTGCCACCGCGAAGATGAAGTCGGCATGGCTGTCCGGCAGGATGCGCTTCACCGTGCCCTCGCCGGGCCCCTGCCCGAACCAGCCGCCCCGCATGAACGACTCCACCGCATTGTCGACCTGGAAGGTATCGCCGGAGGACGGGTCCACGAACCGCTTCAGGCGGCGCGCCACATGCGGCACCGTGAGATAGGCGGCCCCAAGCCCCGCGATCGCGGTACCGGCAAGGCCGGCGACCCAGATCAGGCGCATGCCCGCCATGAAGAACAGCGAGCCCCAGACCATCGCGATCAGCATGGTCTGGCCGACATCCGGCTGTAGCATCAGCAGGGTGACGACGCAGCCGAGCAAGGCGAGCGCCAGGGTATTGGCCGGCATGTCGGGCTTGCGCGCGGATTCGGCGAACAGCCAGGCGATCAGGACCACGAAGGCGGGCTTGACGAACTCGGAGGGCTGGATGTTGACGCCGAGCAGCACGATCCAGCGCCGCGCGCCCTTGATCTCGGTGCCGAAGACGAGCGTCCCCGCCAGCAGCACCATGCTGACGACGAACACCACCAGGGCCAGCCGCCGGATCTGATGCGGCGACAGCAGCGAGGTGCCGAGCATGATGGCGATGGCCGGCAGCAGATAGAGAATCTGCCGGTTCACGAAATGGAACGGGTCGAGCCCGAGCTTGGTGGCGACCGGCGAACTCGCGCCCAGCAGGAGAATGATCCCGGCCAGCATCAGCGCACCCAGCGCCGCCAGCATCAGCCGGTCGATGGTCCACCACCAGACCGCAAAAGGCGTCAGCTGCGTGCGCGAGATCATGAGGGCCCCCGAAGGATCAAAGTCACCCGTCGAGGTTTAGGTTTGATTAATGCTGTCGCCCGCGCGAAGGCGGGGGGCCCATAACCACGCCTCTGGAATATGGGTCCCGCTTTCGCGGGGACGACACAGCGAGCGAGCCGGGGTGGCTGACGGCTATAGCAGCCCCTGCACCAGTTCGCGGAACCGATTGCCGCGCACCTCGAAATTCGGGAACTGGTCGAACGAGGCGCAGGCCGGCGACAGCAGCACCACCGCCGGCTTGCCCGCAGCGGCTGCATCGCGTGCCGCATGATCGAGCGCAACGTCCAGCGTTTCGGCGATGTCGCAAGGCACCTTCCCGCTCAGGGTTTGGGCGAAGTCCGGCGCAGCCCTGCCGATCAGATAGGCTTTCGCGATGCGCGGGAAGAATTCGGCCAGCCCGGCAATGCCGCCTTCCTTGGGCAGCCCGCCGGCAATCCAGTAGATGTTGTCGAACGAGGCCAGCGCCTTTGCCGCGGAATCGGCGTTGGTGGCCTTGGAATCGTTGATGAACAGCACCGCGCCCTTCCGCCCGATCTCCTCCATGCGATGCGCGAGACCGGGAAACGTGCGCAGGCCCTGCCGCAGCGTCTCGTCGTCGACGCCGAGCGCCGAACACGAAGCGAAGGCCGCGACCGCATTCTGCATGTTGTGGCTGCCGCGCAGCGAGCCGATGCCGGTGAGATCGGCGATATCCTCGGCCTCGGATGCGCCGGTGCGGTAGATGTTGCGCTCGCCGCCGACATAGCCGTGGGGGACGATGCGGTTGATCGAGATCGGCACGACCTCGCGCTGCATCGCGGCGAGATTTTTCGCCATGCCGCGTCCGTATTCGTCGTCAACGCCGATGATGCGCACCTTGGCGCGGCCGAGAATGCGGCTCTTGACTGCCGCATAGTGTTCGATGGTGCCGTGCCGGTCGATATGGTCGGGCGTGACATTGAGCATGATGCCAATGGTCGGATCGATCGAGGGCGCGAGGTCAAGCTGATAGGACGAGCATTCGATCACGTAGTGGCGCGCGGCTGCGGGCGGTTCTAGCTGCAGCACCGGGACGCCGATATTGCCGCCCATCTGCACGTCGCGGCCGGCATGGCGGAGAAGATGCGCAATGAGTGCGGTGGTGGTCGACTTGCCGTTGGTCCCGGTGATGGCGACGAACGGCGCATCGGGCGCATGCGCGCGCCGCTCGCGGCAGAACAATTCGACATCGCCGATGATTTCGACGCCTGCGTTGGTTGCAAGCTTTGCCGACCAGTGCGGATCGGGATGCGTCAGCGGCACGCCCGGTGTCAGGACCAGCGCCGATATCCCGGACCAGTCGATGCCGCGCAGGTCCGCGGTGCCGACCCTCGCCTGCGTTGCCTGCGCCACCTTGTTGGCGTCATCATCGAACGCGATGACATCGGCGCCGCCGGCGATCAGCGCCTGGCAGGTGGCGAGTCCCGATCCGCCGAGGCCGAAGACGGCGACCGTCTTGCCGGCGAAGGTGGTGACGGGGATCATGACATCGCGCTCCGCACACGCGGTGTGCTCCCTCCCCCCTTGCTGGGGAGGGTTGGGGAGGGGGGTAAGCGGCAAGCACCGGCGTTGGGGCTTACCCCCCTCCCGACCGCCCCCGCTCGCGCTTTGGCGGTCGACCTCCCCCGCAAGGGGGGAGGTGAAGACCGAGCGTGCGGCGAGGACGGCGCAAAGAAAATCATCGCAGCTTCAAGGTCGACAGCCCGATCAACGCCAGCATGATCGAAATGATCCAGAACCGGATCACGATCTGCGGCTCGGTCCAGCCCTTCTGCTCGTAGTGATGATGGATCGGCGCCATGCGAAACACGCGCTTTCCGAACAGCCGGAAAGACAATACCTGCACGATCACCGACACCGCCTCCAGCACGAACAGCCCGCCGATGATCGCCAGCGCAACCTCGTGCTTGGTCGCGACCGCGACCGTGCCGATCAGCCCGCCGAGCGCCAGCGAGCCGGTGTCGCCCATGAAGATCGAGGCCGGCGGCGCGTTGTACCACAGAAAGCCGATCCCCGCCCCGATCACCGCGCCACACAGCACCGCGAGTTCGCCGGTGCCGGCGACATAATGAATCTGCAGATAGTCCGCGAACAGCGCGTTGCCGGCGAGATAGGAGATCATGCCGAAGCTGAGGGCTGCGATGATCACCGGCACGATCGCGAGGCCGTCGAGACCGTCGGTGAGATTCACCGCATTGCCGGCGCCGACGATGATGAAGGCACCGAACACGATGAAAAACCAGCCGAGATCGACGATCAGGTCCTTGAAGAACGGAAAGGCCAGCGAGGTCGCGAAGGCGGGCCGGCCGAGTTGCGAGATCGCAAGACAGGCCAGCACCGCGACGATGGTTTCGGCGGTGATGCGCAGCTTGCCGGAGAACGCCGTATAGGCCTGCTGCTTCGTCACCTTCAGATAATCGTCATAGAAGCCGATCATCCCGAATGCGACCGTGACGCCGAGCACGATCCAGACATAGGGATTGTAGACATTGGCCCACAGAATGGTGGAAACCGTGACCGCGAAGATGATCATCAGCCCGCCCATCGTCGGCGTGCCGATCTTGCTCTTGAGATGCGATTGCGGCCCGTCCTCGCGGATCGGCTGGCCGCGGCCCTGCGCGGCACGCAGCCAGTCGATGATCGGCGAACCGGCGATGAACATGAACAATGCCGCCGTCATCAATGCGCCGCCGGTGCGAAAGGTGATGTAGCGGAAAATGTTGAAGGCCGGGAATGTGTCGGAATAGTCGGCAAGCCAGGTGAGCATGCGGCGGTCAACCTTGCGCTGCATCCATCGCCGCACCGGGCGCAAATTTGCGCTGAAGCGCCTTGACGATGGGTGTCATTCTCGAGCCGAAGGAGCCCTTGATCATGATGGCGTCGCCGCCCGAGACCGCGTCGAGCACCTGCGGTTCGAGGGCCATGGAGTCGTCTGCATAGCCGCCCCGGCGGTTCGAGGGAAGCGCCTCCCACAGATTTCGCATGCCGGGACCGGCGCAGAACACCAGATCGACGGCATGATCCACGATCGGACCCGCAAGGCCGCGGTGCAATGCCCCCGATTGTTCGCCCAGTTCGAGCATGTCGCCCAGCACCGCGATGCGCCGCCCGCGTGGCCCGGGTTCGGCCTGCCCGAGAAGTGCGATCGCGGCGGCCATGGATACCGGATTGGCGTTGTAGCTCTCGTCGATCAGCAGCGCCCGGCCGCCGCGCACATCGAGCACGATGCGGGTCCCGCGCCCGCTGGCGGGCTGCAGATCGGCCAGAGCAATGGCGGAGAGCGCGAGGTCGGCGCCTGCCAGTTTCGCGGCCGCCAGCACGGCCAGCGAATTCATCACCAGGTGCTTTCCGGGAGCGCCGAGCTTGTAGGTCACGTCGTTGCCGAGAATGCCGGCCTGCACCGTGGAAAAATCCGGCTGCAGCACGCATTTGATCATCCGCGCCTCGGCGTCCGCCTGTTCGCCGAAAGACACGATGCGCGACACGCGCATATCGCGCGCGCGACCGGCGAGACGGGCGAACTGCGCATTGTCGCGATTGAGGATCGCGATGCCACCTTCGACGAGACCTTCGAATATCTCGGCCTTGGCATCGGCGATGGCCTCGACGGATGAAAAATATTCCAGATGCACCGGCGCAATCGTGGTGATGATGGCGATGTCCGGCTGGACCATTCGCGACAACGGTCCGATTTCGCCGGCGTGGTTCATGCCGAGTTCGAAGACCGCAAAGCGTGCCTGCGCGGGACAGCGCGCAAGCGACAGCGGAACGCCCCAGTGATTGTTGTAGGACGCGGCAGATGCATGGGTCTCGCCCTCCCGCGCAAGCACCAGACGCAGCGCTTCCTTGGTCGAGGTCTTGCCCACGGAGCCGGTTACGGCGATGACCTTGCCGGCAAAGCGTGCCCGCGCCGCGCGCGCGAGATCGCGCAACCCTTCCAGCACATCATCAACCACCAGCAGCGGCGCATCGGCCGGAAGCGTGTCGCGCTTTGCACTGGACACCACGGCAAGGCCGGCGCCCGCTCCAAGCGCGGCCTCGACGAAATCGTGACCGTCGCGGTTGTCGCCTGCAATCGCGAAAAAGGCGTCGCCAGCGCCAAGCGTGCGGCTGTCGATGGAAATGCCTTCGATCGAAGCGGGCAATGCACCCCCGCGGCCGGCCCGCATCGCCGCGGCCATCGCATCGACGGTCCACAACGCTTTCTCGCTCATCACTTCCGTCCCCCCAATGCTGTTGCGACCGCGTCGTGATCGCTGAACGGCAAGTTCCGGTCGCCAACGATCTGGCCCGTTTCGTGGCCTTTGCCCGCGATCACCAGGACGTCACCGTTCTCAAGCCCGGCGATCGCGCGCCGGATCGCCTCTCCGCGATCGGGAATTTCAAGCGCGCCGGGTGCGGCCTTCAGGATTTCGGCGCGAATCGCAGCCGGATCCTCGTTGCGCGGATTGTCGTCGGTGACGATCACGCGCTCGGCCTTTTCGGCTGCGATGGCGCCCATCATCGGCCGCTTGCCGGCATCGCGGTTTCCGCCGCAGCCGAACAGCACGACCAGCCGCCGTCTCACATAGGGACGCAGCGCTTCAAGCGTCTTGGCCAGCGCATCCGGCTTATGGGCGTAGTCGATGAAAATCGGCGCGCTACCGTGGCGGCCGACAAATTCCAGACGGCCCTTGGCGCCTTCGAGGTCTTCCATGGCTTCGAACACCGCATCCGGCGGCGTACCGGTGACAATGGCAAGGCCCGCGGCAACCAGCGCGTTCTCGATCTGGAACTCGCCAACCAGCGGCAGATGCAATTCGTGTCGCCGCTGGTCGAATTGCAGCGTGATCTTTTGCGCATAACCGTCGAGCCGGCTCTTCACGACATGAAGATCGTCGCCGTCCCTTCCGACCGTGAACACGCGCAATTTCCGTTTGGCGGCCGCTTCGATCACGTGGCGCGCCTCTGCATGATCCGCGGCAATGACCGCAGCGCCACCGGGCGCGATGAGGTCCTCGAACAGGCGGAGCTTGGCACGCAGATAGGATTCGAGATCGGGATGGTAATCGAGATGATCGCGGCTGAGATTGGTGAAACCGCCGGCCGCAACGCGCACGCCGTCAAGCCGGTACTGGTCCAGACCGTGCGAGGAAGCTTCCATGACAAGATGCGTCACGCCTTCACCCACCAGTTGATCGAGCGTGCGATGCAACGCCACCGGATCGGGCGTGGTCAGCGATCCGTATGTCTCGCCGCTGGGCGATACCACGCCGATGGTGCCGATGCTTGCGGCGGCATAACCCGTGCTCTGCCAAATCTGACGGGTGAAGGCTGCAACCGAGGTCTTGCCGCTGGTGCCGGTGATCGCCGCGATCGTGTGCGGCTGGCGGGGATGAAGTCTGGCCGCCGCGAGCGACAGCGCGCGCCGTGCATTGGGAACCGCAATCACCGGGATTCCCGCCGCGACATCGGTTCGCTCGGCGACGATCGCCGCGGCGCCCATTTTTGCGGCGTTTTCCGCGAAACGCAGTCCGTCGGCCTTGGCTCCTGCGATCGCGACAAACAGATCGCCCGGACGGAGCGTGCGGCTGTCGGCTGCGATGCCGGAGATTTCGATGGCACCGAGCACGGGATCGATGGTGGCGAGACCGGAAAGGATTTCGGAGAGCTTCATCGCCGCGATGTTTCATGCCCCGGCCGGTGGGGCAAGGGGTCAGAAAAAGAAACAAGGCATGTGTCCCGGCCTTCCTGTGGCAAGACCTTCCTGTGACAAGACCTTCCTGTGACACGGCGTGGACGGCCGGCGCCCATGCCGGGCTCCCGCCGCACCCGTGCCGCGTGCCGCAATCGTCATGGAAAGGGCGAAGCCGCCTATCGCGCCCGCGCCGACGCGGTCGCCGCGAGAATCTGCCTGTCCGCTGTCGGCAGATCGAAGCGCGGTTCAATCCCCAGCATCGGTGCGATCCTGGCGATCACATTGGCGGCCGTGGGCGCGGCGTTCCAGCCCGAGGTGGCATAGCCCTTGGTCTCGGCCAGTGGCTGCGGTTCGTCCAGCATGATGAGAACGAGATAGCGTGGCTTGTCGGCCGGCAGCACGGCGGTGAAGCTGGTCAAGAGCTTCGACTTGGAATAGCGCCCGTTGATCACCTTCTCGGAGGTACCGGTCTTGCCGCCGACATAGAACCCCCTGACCTCGGCACGGCTGGCGGAACCTTTCTCCGCATTGAGCCGCATCAGATAGCGCATGCGCTCGGATGTTTCCGGCTTCACCACCTGGCGCGCCAGCTTCGCTGCCTCCGCTTCGCTGCGCTTGAGGAAGGTCGGCGGAATGAGCCTGCCGCCATTCATCAGCGCCCCGATCCCCATGACCGCCTGCAGCGGAGCGACCGACAAACCGTGTCCGAATGCGATCGTGACCGTGTTGATTTCACCCCAGCGCTTTGGAACCAGCGGCTCGGCGCTTTCGGGAATTTCGGTCCGCAGCCGGTCGAGCTGGCCCATCTTCTTCAGGAAGGCCTTGTGATGCTCGACGCCGAGCCCGAGCGCCATCCGCGCCGTGCCGATATTCGACGAATAGGTGAACACCTCCGGCAGCGTCAGCACGCGGCGTTGCGCGTGGAAATCGTTGATCCGAAACCGGCCATATTGCAGCGGCGCCCGCGCATCGAGCGACGAGCCGAGCGTGAACTTGCCGGAATCGAGCGCCATCGCCAGCGTCAGCGCCTTGAAGGTCGAGCCCATCTCATAGACGCCGGTGGTCAGGCGGTTGATCCGGTCCTTGTCGAGCGCCTCGCGCGGGTCATTGGGGTCGTAATCGGGCACCGACACCATCGCGACGATTTCCCCGGTATTGACGTCGGTGACCAGACCGGCGGCCGCCTTGGCCTTGAATTTCTGACGCGCAGTGAGGAGCTCGCTTCGCATCGCATGCTGCACGCGCAGATCGACCGCAAGCTCGACCGGCTTCTGCTGGCGGTCATTGGCAAATCCGAGCGAATGCAGGTCGGCCAGCCCGCTGCGGTCGAGCCATTTCTCGATGCCGGCGATGCCCTGATTGTCGATATTCACGTGTCCGATCAGATGAGACACCGAGGCGCCGTTCGGATAGACCCGCTTGTTCTCGGCGCGGAAACCGATGCCGGGAAGCCCCAGCCTGTGAATCTGCTCGCGCTGCGCTTTTGTGATCTCGCGCTTGAGCCAGACAAAGCCCTTCTTCGAAGACAGCCGTTCCCGCAATTCGGTGGCATCGAGATCGGGCATCGTCGCGGTCAGCAATTCCACCGCCTCGTCGACGTCGATGATCCGGCGCGGCTCGCCGAACAGGGAGGGCATGCGCACGTCGGTCGCCAGAACCTCGCCGTTGCGGTCAAGGATGTCGGGACGCGCGGTCGCGACGATGTCGCCGCCGCCGCGCCTGAAATTCTGGCCGTCGGAGGTCGCGGCGAGGTAGACGAGCCGCCCGGAAATGACCGCATACAGGCAGGCGAAGGCCACGATCACGAGCCCCACCCGGGCCCGGCTCTTGACCTCCCGGTCGACGCCCTGGCCGTAGAGCAACCGCTGGATCAGCCGCCGTGCGGGCGCGGCACCTGGTTGCGACGCCTGCGTCATTGGCCGCTCCGCGCGGCGACGGAACCGGTTGACATGGAATCGCCGTCACCGATCAATGCGGCGATCGGATCGGAAGGAGGCTCCGGCTGCGGCGGTTTTTTCCGCTCGGGCAGAGCAGCGAGCCGGTCGATCTGAAGCGCGTCGAGCGATTTCAGCGACAGGTGGCGCTGCGCGAGTTCCTGGATGCGGGCGGGAGAGTCGAGCCTGGCCCATTCCGCGCGCAGCGCGGCGATCGCGTCGCGTTCGCGCCGGATCTCGCCGCGCACCCTGGACAGCTGTTCGGCCTGCATCGTGGCCTCGAACTTGATGTCATAGACATAGGCCGCCGCCAGGATCAGCGCGACAATGACAAAGAGATGCAGGACGCGCATGCTCATCGGCCGCTCATCGCCTCTGCAAGGGTTGGAACGCCGCGCACGATGTCGTCCGGCCCGTCAGCGCGGGAAGGCACGGCATTGCGCTCGGCGGCGCGCAGCTTCGCGGAACGGGCGCGCGGATTTGCGGCCATCTCGTCTTCGCCCGGCAGGACCGGCTTTTTCGTCAGCAGCGTGAAGGTCGGCTGCGGGCCGCGCGCTTCGGGCGCGTGACGCGAACCGGAGACCGGCCGGCTGCGCCCGGCGAGGAAGGTCTTGACGATACGGTCTTCCAGCGAATGAAACGACACCACCACCAGCCGCCCGCCGGGCCTCAAAATGCGCTCGGCCGCGGCGAGGGCGTCCAAAAGTTCGGTGAGCTCCTCGTTGATGAAGATGCGCAGCGCCTGGAAAGTCCGGGTGGCGGGATGGATCTGGCCCGGCCGGGCGTGGACCACCCGCTCGACGATCGCCGACAATTGCCGCGTGGTGGTGATGGCGGCCTCGTCACGGGCGCGGACGATGGCGCGCGCCACCGGCCGGGCGAAGCGTTCCTCGCCGAGCCGCGCGATGATGGCTGCGAGATCGCGCTCCGAGACCATCGCGATCAGGTCGGCCGCGCTTGGGCCAGTGCCGCTCATGCGCATGTCGAGCGGGCCATCGAGACGGAAGGAGAACCCGCGTCCGGCCTCGTCGAGCTGCATCGACGACACGCCGACATCGAGCACGACGCCATCGACGGCGTCATGGCCTGCGCTTTCGGCCACGGCGTCGAGACCGGAAAAACGGTCCTCGACCAGCGTCAGGCGCCCGCCCGCGCTGGCAGCCAGCGCGGCGCCGCGCGCAATCGCGCTCGGGTCGCGGTCGATGCCGATGACCCGGCAATCCGCCGCGCCGAGGATCGCGCGGCTATAGCCGCCGGCACCGAAGGTCCCGTCGACATAGATGCCGCCATCGCGGACGCTGAGAAAGCGCAGCACCTCGGAGGCGAGCACGGGAATGTGCCGGACCAGTCCGCCATCGACAGCGTTTCCGCCGTCGCGGTCCGTCATCATTCCCGTGCCCCTTGCGGGTTCGCCGCACGCTCGGAGCCAAGCCGCTTGCGCAGCGCACGCATCGTTCCGGTGGCCTCGGAAAGACGTGCGCTGAAGCGGTCGGGCGCCCAGATCTGAAATTTGTGACCAAGTCCCACGAACGCGACCGCATCCATGATCCCGGCATGGTCCTTCAGGTGGTCGGTGAGTACGATACGGCCCTCCCCGTCGATCCTGAGGGTCTCGCTGGTCCCGTAGAGCGCTGTGGCGAACTGCTCGCGCTCGTCCGAAAACGGCGGAAAGCCCGCGATCAGTCCCTCGATTTCCGCGATCAAACTGCGTCCGCCGGCCTCCACCGCCGGCCGGTCGGGTGCCGGGCAGCAGAACAGCCCTTCCGCCCCCTCGCGCGCCAGCACCGCACGAAAGGAGGCGGGCACCGAGACGCGCCCCTTGGCGTCCAGCCGCAGAATGAAATGGGAAAAGAATCTGTCCACGGACGGTTCCCGATTCGGGTCGTTCGGACCATCCCTGCGGCCCGCAGCACCAGACTGGGATGATTTGGGCTATCATGGGACAAGATGGGCGTCAATGGAACCGGGCGCGCAATGCGCCCGCGCATTCAGCCCGCTTAAGCTTAAGGAAGGTTAAAGCCGGACGCGAAAGCCGCGACCACGGCGCCTGTCGCCGGTTCCCTCAGAGCAGCCATGCCGGGGCTGCCGGCGGCCGGGCTGGTGGCGAGAGGCAAAGGAACGCCGGTTCTTAGCATGCGTTGTGTGGTCAGCACGCTTTCGCGCAAGCCTGCGCGAAAAGCGGATGACGCGAAAACGCGGATGTCATCCGGGCCCATGTAATCTGGATAGAAGGAGGCGACGCATGTTGAAGACAATCATGATCACGACTGCCCTGGGCGGGCTGATGCTCGGAGGCGCCGTGGCGCAAACCACCCAGCCGGTTTCGCCCGGCGTGAAGGAAGCCGAGCGTCAGGCCAATTCGAGCCCCTCGGCAGGCGATGCCAAATTCATCAATGCGCAGGGTTCCGACCAATGGCTGTCGTCGAGCTTCATCGGCGTGGATGTGGTCGGTCCCGACAACGAGAAGATCGGCGACGTGGCCGATATCCTGTTCCAGAAGGACGGCAGCGTGGTCGGCTATGTGGTCGGCGTCGGCGGCTTCCTCGGCATCGGTGCGAAGAATGTCGCACTCGCACCGTCCTCCTTCCAGGTGGTGCCGGCCAACCCGGAGCGGGCCACGACCGGGTCCGCGTCAACCGCGGCGAACGCCGACGACATCAAGCTGAAGCTGAGCATGACCAAGGATCAGCTGAAGCAGGCGGCGTCCTTTGAATCGAAGCGCGAGCAGGAGGCGAAAGCGCGTTCGGCGGAGCGCCCCGCTCCCGGCGGCGGCATGACCCGTCCGCAACCCGGTAGCGCAACCAGATAGCGCGACCAAGTTTGCGCAACCCAGGCAGCGCGAAGCGGCCGGCCGATGTCTCGGCCGGCCGTTTTCATGCGCGACGTGGCCGATATGCAACTGGCGCCGCGCATCGTGCGCTGTCGCTTGTGACATGGCCGGACGCGACAATATAGTCGCCACAACAGGGTCGCGACATCGTCGCGTCGCTGGCTCCAGACGCTTGCAGTCCAAGACCTTGCAATGACCCCTTTCGAACCGGACACCATGCTCGTACACGAGGTGGTGCCCTCCCCGAACCATGGTCCGCGCGCCGGCGACCGGCTGCCGGACATGATCCTGCTTCACTACACCGGCATGCCCGATTCCAGTCAGGCGCTGGCCCGGCTGTGTTCGCCCGACAGCGAGGTGTCCTGCCACTATTTCATTACGGAAGACGGGCGCATCATCCAATGCGTGCCGGAGGTGCTGCGCGCATGGCATGCGGGAGAAGGCAGCTGGTCCGGCGAAACCGACGTCAACTCATGCTCGATCGGTATCGAATTGGCCAATCCCGGGCACGAGCACGGCTATCCGGATTTCCCGAAACGGCAGATTGCCGCGGTCACCGCCTTGTGCCGCGCCATCATGCGGCGGCGCTATGTCCGGCCCGAACGGGTTCTGGCGCATTCCGACACGGCACCTTCGCGCAAGCAGGATCCCGGCGAAAAGTTTCCCTGGATGATTCTGCACCGCGCCGGAGTCGGACAATGGGTCAATCCCGCGCCGATCGTTTCCGGACCAAGCTTCGAGTTCGGCGACAGCGGCAATGCCATCAAGAGCTTCCAGACCGCGCTGCGCGACTACGGCTACGGCATCCCGGTCGATGGCAATTTCGATCAGGCGACGCGCGATGTGGTGACCGCGTTCCAGCGGCATTTCCGGCCCGCCTTGTGCGACGGCAGGTTCGATTCCTCGACATTCGTCACGCTGCGATCCCTCTTCGACGCGGCGAGAATCACGCGGACACCGCAGGCCGGCTCGGCGGCTGACGCATCGTCCGCAACGCAGGCTTGACGGCGGCGCCATTCATCCCCACCACACGGGTGTCAGTCGGCCGGACGGCCGCTCCGCCAAAATCCTGAAAGGGTGACCCCGAAAGGGCGGCGGGGAGGAAAGTCCGGGCTCCACGGACGAACGGTGCCGGATAACGTCCGGCGGGGGCAACCCCAGGGAAAGTGCCACAGAAAAGCAGACCGCCTGCTTTCCGTCCCGCTCGCGGGAACGGAAAGCAGGCAAGGGTGAAACGGTGCGGCAAGAGCGCACCGCGTTTCCGGCAACGGAAGCGGCACGGTAAACCCCACCGGGAGCAAGACCGAATAGGAGCGGTGCTGGGCCATGTCCCGGGGTCCGTCCGGACCAGCCGCTCGGGTAGGTTGCTTGAGGCGCCGGGTAACCGGCGTCCCAGACGAATGGCCGTCACGTCCGCCGCATCAGTGGCGGGCCATACAGAACCCGGCTTACAGGCTGGCTGACGCTTACGAAGAGGGTCCGGCGCGGAAACGCTCCGGGCCCTCGCCACATCGCCCCCGGACTTGAAAATTACTCGCCCGCGAATAAGCTAGATCGTCAGCTAGCTGGTAATGACATGGTCGAGATTGGCGCCTTTGAGGCGAAGAACAAGCTGTCCGAGTTACTGGATCGGGTAGAGCGCGGCGAGCGGATCGTCATCACCCGCCGTGGGCGAGCGGTGGCCGAACTTGGTCCGGTCGTTGTCAGCGAAGAGCGCCGTCAGCGAGCGCGCGAAGCCATGACGCGCATGCGCGAACGCGCGAAGGCCGCCAAGTTAGGCCCGTTCGATTGGACCGAATGGAAATCCTACCGTGATGAAGGGCGGGAATGAGTCTGGTGCTCGATGCCTCCATCGCGCTGGCATGGGCGCTGCCGGACGAAGACAGCGCGCTTGCGCAGCATGTGTTCGAGATTATTGAAGGCGACGGAGGCTGGGTCCCCGACATCTGGCGGCTGGAAGTCGCCAACGGTCTTCAGATTGGCGTCCGGCGCGGCCGCATTGACATCGGCCTGCGTGGCGGCATCCTCGCTGATCTCGCTGACTTTCCGGTCCGCGTCGATGGCGAGACTGATCGACATGCGTGGGGCGGGACGCTCACACTCGCCAGCCGCCTTGACCTTACACTCTACGACGCCTGCTATCTTGAACTCGCGCTGCGCCGCCACTTGCCTCTGGCGACGCTCGACCGCAATCTCCGCGACGCCGCGGCAAAGGCAGGCGTCGGCGTGATCGACGCGTAGGCATCGGCCGCAACGGCGTCGCGCGCATGGTTCGGGTGCGGGGATTGCACTGGATGTCGATCGCACGCGCCAATACTTTGCGCGCGCTTCACTCCGTTCGGATCCTCCCCCTTTCCAGATGTTCGCCAACCGCCAGAATCTCGGCCTGCTGCTCGGCGTGCTGGGCGTGATGGTGTTCGCCGGCAGCCTGCCGGCGTCACGCATCGCGGTGACCGAGGTCGATGCGTATTTCCTGACCGCGATGCGCGCGACGCTGGCGGGTCTTGGCGGGCTTGTGATGCTCGCGCTGACGCGCCGAAAGCTGCCGCCACGCCAGGCGTGGTGGCCGCTCGTCGCCTGCGCATTCACCATCGTGCTCGGGTTTCCGCTTCTGTCCGCGCTGGCAATGGTGACGGTCCCGTCATCGCAGGGCGGCGTCATTCTCGGCATCATGCCGCTGATGACGACGGCCGCGGCGGCGGCAATCGAGGGCGAGCGGCCAAGCACGGGATTCTGGATCGCCGCCGTCATTGGTTCGGCGCTGGTGATGGGCTTCGCGCTCCATCGCAGCGGCGGCTACACGCTGTCGGCGGGCGATCTGCTGCTGCTGGCCGCCGTGATTTGCGGCGGTGTCGGCTACACCTATTCCGGCCGCCTGGCAGGGCTGATGCCGGGATGGGAAGTGATTTCCTGGGCGGTGGCGATTTCGCTCCCGATCTCGCTTCTTGCCCTGATTCTGACATGGCCGGCGGATGCCGGCGCCATCTCGGCGCGAGTCTGGACCGCGATCCTCTATGCCGGGCTGATGGCTCAGTTTTTCGGCTTCTTCCTCTGGAATGCGGCGATGGGCATGGCCGGCATTTCCCGCATCGGCCAGATCGGCTTGCTGCAACCGTTCTTCGTGGTGCTGATCGCGGCCCTGTTCGCGCGCGAGCCGATTGACCCGCTGACGATCCTGTTCGCCACGGCAGTCGTGGTGACGGTCGCCATCGGCACGCGGATGCGCGTCGGCCGCCCCCGCCCGCAATGAGGCTCACGCCACCAGATAGATCGGACTCGACCAGGCCTGGTTGCCGTCGGATTGCGTGACCCGAATGTAAACCGGCAGGTCGGCGCCGCCGGGAAAGGTCACCTCATGCGTGAGCGAGACATGCCGGCTCCAGTCGTCGTCGGGCAGCCGGTAAATCATGAGCTTGCGTCCGAGGCCGCCGCCATCGAACACCAACGGCTCGGCGCCGAGCGCTGCCAGATCGACGCTGCCCGAAACGACATTGGTGTCGACACGCAGCGTTCCGGTCTCCGCCTCATCGAGCCACAGATCGAGGCCCGCGATATTGCCGGTCGTCACCGACGTCCAGGTGAGCGCGCGGCCGGGCTCGGTCTCCTCCACCTTGCGTTCCGGGTTGAGGAAATTGACCGGCGCGAAACGCGCGATGCGGTTGCCGTCGAGCGACAATTCGCCCTGCCAGATCGTCTCCCGCCCGCGCCCGCGATATTCCGCGCCTTCCCAGCGCACGCGGATGCGACGGCCGAGATCGGCCGCCGCATAGGGAAGGACGCTTGCGGCGACGACCTTGCCATGCAGCACATCCACCCGTTCGATCGGCGCGGCGCCGATGATCTCGGCGGTGAGCGTCATCGGCGTCGGGCCCGGCGCAACGATGTCGCCCATCGCCGCCTCGGTCGCAGCGCGCGTCTGCGCCGGACCGAGCTTCGGATCGTCCGAGTACACGGTCACCGGCGAAGCGAAATGCGCACGCACATCCATGAACAGGCGCGGGCCGGTGGTGCCGTAGTGACGCCGCTTGCGCAAGGCGTCGAACAGCGCGTCGCGCGACAGTCCCGGCATCAGATAGCAGGTCAGTCCACCGAGCGCGCCGAAGGTCGAGGCGCCGGGCCGCGTCGCGCCGGGCCGGCCCTTGTGGTCGTCGCTGTGGCATACCACGCCGACGCGATAACCGCTGTCGAAGGCGTCGTGCAGGATCCATTCGAAGGTGCCCCAGCTCGAATGCACTTCGACCGAACGTTCCAGCTTGCCGTCATGCGCGAAAGTAATGTCCGCGTAACGCCCGCCGACATGGGCGATCACCACCGCATCCTCGTCGCGGATGGCATCGAACAGGTCATGCGCGGTGTGGCACGCCTCGGTGCTGGTTTCGCCGATGGTGAGGATATGCGACGAGCGGTGGATCGGCCGTCCCTCGCGCCGGTAGAAGATGTTGCGGTCGCCACCCATGCCGGTATTGCCCGACCATTCGTAACCCGGCACGCACACGAATTTCCCCGGCCGGTCGAACGATGCGGTGAGGCGGTTGAGTTCGGCCCAGAACGCATCGGTGATCTGGAAGTCGTTGCCCTGATGCCCGACGATATCGACGAAGGCCCTGTCGCGGGCATAGCGGAAATAGCTTTCCGCCGGATTGGTGCCGACGGTCTCGCCGCTCTGGGCGTGCAGGTCACCCCAATAGCGCCGCAGTGGTGCCTCGCTGACCACGCGGATCGGATTGGCGCGCGCGAGTTCCGTGCCGCTGGCATCGCACAATCGCAGCGCAAGATCGCCTTGCGCTTCCGCGATCAGGTTGTCGATCACCAGCGGACCGTCGTCCGCCTTTGCATCGATGTGTTCCGGCAAATTCCGCACCGGCAGCGATGCGGCCAGCTTCAGCCGCCGCTCGCCAAATGTCGCCGGATTGCCCCACATGTCTTCCGCGACGATCGCCAGGCGAAACGGCTCGCCAGCGACCACGAGCGAGGGCGCGATCGCTTTCCAGCTCGCGGGGGGACCGGCGATCAGCTCGAATGCGGGCGATGATGGCAGTTCGGTGAATTCGTAAGTCGCGAATGCATCGACATAGGTCTTCAGTTCGAATTTTTCCTCACAATTGGTCTGCAGCCGGATGCCCGGCGATCCCTGCCGGCGATCGCCGAAGCGCACAACGATGACGTCGCCCTTGCGCAGATAGCCGCGTCCGACGCGGATCAGCAGCGTGTTCACCCAGGGCCGCACATTCAGCCGCTCGAACCAGTATTCGAGCTTGGCGCCATTGCTGGCCTCGACGCTGGTGTAGTTCGGCGCCGAAGGGTCGCGGAATTGAGGCTTGGCCATGTCCGAGGTGGTGCGCCAGGAGATTTTCAGCATGCCGGTGTCGTCGATGCCGAAGGTGCCCGCGGTATAGGTCAGCGTCAGTTCGGCACAGGACCCCGCGACCTGCGGACCGGCCGGGCTGAGGACCGCGGTACCCATATGTTCGGGCAGATAATCGGCAAAAGGCATGAGGATCACCGCGGACCATGGCGTCGAAATCGGCGCACCGCCCACCGGATGCGCTTGATAAGATGTTATAGGACGACTTAGACTGGCGGCAACGTCAGAATGGAGCCGTCCCTTGCGTCCCGGACCGTCCAGACCGAGCGTCGCGCTGAATCGCGGGAGCCCCGAGCCACTCTACCGTCAGCTCGCGGCGCAGCTGGAATCCGCCATTCGCGAAGGGGCGCTGCGGCCGGGCGACCGGATCGAGTCCGAAGCCGCACTGAGCGCGCATTATGGCGTCAGCCGCATCACGTTGCGGCAGGCGGTCGAGGACCTCGTGCGCAAGCAATTGCTGGTGCGCAAGCAGGGCAAGGGCACGTTCGTGACGACGCTCCCGGTTCGTCACGATCTCAGCCGCCGGCACGGCTTGCTGGCCTCGCTGTTCGCGCAGGCCGACGACGCCAGCGCACAGCTGCTGCGCTACGGGCTGATCAGGCCGCCGGCCGATGTCGCAACGTCGATGGGCCTGAAGCCGGGCGAACCCGCGCTCGCGGTCGACCGCCTCTACATGATCGGCGGCAAGCCGGTGGTGCTGGCATTCGGCTGGCTGGCGCGGGCTGCCGCGAAGATTCCGCGCGCCAAGGCGCAGCTGATCGCAACCGCGGACATGATGCGCGAGGCAGGGCTAGAGGTCGCCTCCTCGCATGTCACGCTGCGGGCGCAATCGGCCGGACACGCCATCGGAAAATTGCTGCAGGTATCGGCGCGCACGCCCCTCCTCCTGCTGCAGCGCAGGACCACCGGGCCGGACGGCGCGATCAATGAATTCGGCCGCATCTATTTCTGCTCGGATCGCTACGAAATCGTGCTCTCGCATCACGAGGCCGGACTGTTCGGCATCCAGCAGGTGCAAGCGCATGCGCAAGCGAAGTGACGTGACGTGACGTGACGTGACGTGACGATGTGAATTTTGCCGGTTCGAGGGGAGTAAGTCCGATGATGATGATCCGTCTCTGCACGATAGTGATCGCCGCCATGCTTGCGTCCGCACCGCCGGCGCAGGCGCAAGCCTACCCGACCAAGCCGATCCACGTGATCGTGCCGTTCGCCGCGGGCGGATCCACCGATGTCGCCGCCCGGCTCATCGGCCAGCATCTGTCGAAGGCGTTCGGCCAGCAGGTGGTGATCGAGAACCGCACCGGCGCCAACGGCAATGTCGGCACCGAGGCCGCGGCCAAGGCGGAGCCGGACGGCTATACGCTACTGGTCGCTCCGGACTCGGTCGCCGCCAATCCGCATGTCTACAAGGTGTCCTATGACGCGCTGAAGGACTTCGTTCCGGTCATCCAGCTTTCGGTGCAACCGATCGTGATGGCGGCGCATCCCGATCTCGGCGCCAAGACCGTCGCCGAGCTCATCGCACTGGCCAAGAAGCAGCCGGGCATCCGCTTCGCCACCGGCAGCGGCATCGGTTCGGCGCAGCACATGGCGACCGCGTGGTTCGCGCAGATCGCCGGCATCGACCTGACGCAGGTGCCCTATCGCGGCGGTGGCCAGGCGATCAACGATCTGATCGCGGGGCATATCACGCTCGGCACGCTCGGCTCGACGCCGCTGATTCCGCATTACAAGGCGGGCAAGCTGCTGATGCTGGCGCAGACCACGGCGACGCGCTCCAAGAGCCTGCCGGACGTGCCGACCTTCCAGGAAGCCGGCATCAAGGGGCTGGTGATGGATCAGTGGCTCGGGGTGTTCGTACCGGCCGGAACGCCGCCGGACATCGTCAGGAAGCTCAACGCCGAGATCAATCTCGCGCTGAAGGACAAGGCGCTGCTCGACAATTTCGACAAGTCGGCGCTCGAAGTGGTCGGCGGCAGTTCCGAACAATTCGCCAGCCGCGTGCGCGAGGACTTTTCAAAATACCAGAAGATCGCCAAGGACCTCAACATCAAGGCGCAGTAGGGATCACTCCGCCGCCTGACGCGCCTGCTGCTCCTCCTCGTGCAGACGCGAGAGAATGCGGCGCGCCTGGATGCCGCCGGCGTCGGCATGGATGTCGACCTGCGACTGCGTGGTGTCGCTGTCGATCACGCGCTGCTGCGCCTCGAACACCTCCTTGTCCTCGAGAAAGGCGATCTTGACCTGCTCGAAGATCATGTCGGTGAGTTTCTCGTTCTTCACATCGAAATCGTGCGCCTGCGCCCAGAAATAATGGGAGGTCGTTTCGGTTTCCGGCGTGATCGCATTCAGGTTGCGCATGTTGATGCCGCCTATGAACTGACCTTCCGGCGCGCCGGTGCCGGTCGGCGTCGCGCCGACCGACAGCCGCAGATAGGCCGGCGGCAGGAAGTCGATGAACTGCCAGCGGTCGACATTGGTGGTGAAACCGCCGGCCTTGACGTAGGTCGGCGGCGCCGGCTTGTCGATCATCCAGCGCGTCACCAATACGCCGTCCGGCGTGCGCTTGACGCGAACTTCGGCATTCTCCGCGACGGCCGCATTGCCGATGGTGGATTCATGCACGAAGGCGAGATGGGTGAGATCGAGCAGGTTGTCGACGATCAGCTGCCAGTTCGCCCTGACGTGGATATAGGTGCCCTTGGCGCCCCAGTCGGGTGAATCGAGATAGTGATAATCGGGGATGGTCGCAGGATCGGCCTGCGCCGGATCGCCCATCCACACCCAGATCCAGCGATGGCGCTCGGCCACTGGATACGCCTTCACCTTCGCGGTCTCTGGAATCGATTCCTGCCCAGGGATCCGCACGCATTTGCCGGAGCGATCGAAGCGCAGCCCGTGATAGTGGCATTGCAGCAGATTGCCTTCGACCACCTTGCCCATCGACAGCGGCACGCGGCGGTGCGGGCACTTGTCTTCCAGCGCAATCGCCTTGCCTTCGGCGTCCCGAAACAGCACCACCGGCTCGTTCAGGATGGTGCGCCCGACCGGCCTGTCGCCAAGCTCGTGGTTCCAGGCGGCGACGTACCAATAGTTCTTCAGGAACATCGACGGGTCTCCTCTCCTGTGGCACGTCTTGGTGCACGCCTACAACATTTCCTTGATCGCCTTGATCACACGGCGGTCCACGCTGATCAGATCGCTGCCGGGCGGAACCTTGAAATGTGCACGCTCGTCCTCCGAGACCGAGCGGCCCTGCAGCAGCACGCGGCCATCCGAGGTCAGATAGATCGACGGCGCGTCGTCCTGCGCGTCATCCTGCCAGACCAGTTCCACACGGAAATGCAAGCAGTTCTCCCTCGCAGCAGGCTTGAATTGTCCAGAGTGAGTATACCCCAACCGCCATCCTTTGAAGTGCGAAAGAAACACGCCCGCTGGCAGAGCTCACCGGTCGAACATGGTCGACGGCAGCCACAGCGCGATCTGCGGGAATGTCGCGAGCAGCGCAACCGCGACGCACATCAGCACGAAGAACGGCGCGGTGTGGCGCGCGATGGTGAAGATGTTGCGGCCGGTGAGGCTCTGCAGAACATAGAGGTTGAACCCGACCGGCGGCGTGATCTGCGCCATCTCGACCACCAGCACGACATAGATGCCGAACCAGATCAGGTCGAAGCCCGCTCTTTCCACCAGCGGGATGATGATCGAGGTGGTGAGCACCACCATCGAGATGCCGTCGAGGAAGCAGCCCAGCAGGATGTAGAAGGCCGTCAGCGCGGTCAGCAATTGCCACTGCGTCAGACCGAGCCCGGAAATCCACTCGGCGAGATTGCGCGGGATGCCGGTGAACCCCATCGCGGTCGTGAGGAAGGCCGCACCCGCGAGGATGAAGGCGATCATGCAGCTGGTGCGGGTCGCGCCAAGCAGCGCCGCCGAGAAATTCTCGCGTGTCAGCGATCCCATCCACCATGACAGGATGAGCGCGAGTGCGACGCCGACCACGGCGGCTTCGGTTGCCGACGCAAGTCCGCCATAGATCGAGCCGATCACGCCCGCGATCAACAGCGTGACCGGGATCAGCCGCCGCGACGCCGCGATCCGCCGCATGAACGACATCGGCAATTCCGCCGCAGGCATGTGCTGCTTGTTGAACAGCGCCCACAACGCGATGAAGCCCATGAACAAGACGATCAGCATGATTCCCGGCACCACGCCGGCGATGAACAGCCGCGCGATCGACTGGTCGGTCGCGGTGGCGTAGACGATCATGATGATGGATGGCGGGATCAGCAGCCCGAGCGTGCCGGACCCCGCCAGCGTGCCGATCGCCAGTCCCTCGTCGTAGCCGCGCCGCTTCAGTTCCGGCAGCGAGATGCGTCCGATGGTGGCGCAGGTTGCAGCCGACGAGCCGGAGACCGCGGCGAAGATGCCGCAGCCAACGACATTCACATGCAGCAGGCGGCCGGGCAGCCGCTGCATCCAAGGCGCCAGCGCTTCGAACATGTCGTCGGACAGCTTGGTGCGGAACAGGATTTCGCCCATCCAGATGAACATCGGCAGCGCGGTCAGGTCCCAGGAATTGGAGGCCTGCCACATCGAGGCTGCGAGCGCCTGACCCGGCGGCGTCGAGACCGTCATCGCCATCGCGACAAAGCCTATCGCGGCCAGCGCAAGCGCGATCCAGATTCCGGACGCGAGCAGCACGAGCAGGAGCGAAATCAGAACCAGTGAGAGTTCGACGACGCCCATCACTCCGCCTTCCCGAGCGTGATCGCATCCTCGTTCGCCTGAAAGCTCGGCCCACCCGTGCGTCGTACCGTCAGGAATTCATCGATCAGGGCGATGGTGAGGATGATGGCGCCCAAGGCCATTGCGGTCTGCGGAATCGCGAGCGGAAAGCGCACAACGCCGGGAGAGACTTCATCATACTGGAACGACACATAGGCGAAGGTCGCGAGCTGCCAGGCGATATAGCCGGAGAACATCGCGGCGGCGCCGAAGGTCCACAATTCGAGCCCGTAGCGGAGACGCGGCGGAAGCACCTGCATCAGCATGGTGATACGGATATGGGCGCCGGCTTTGAGCGTCCCCGCGAGCGCGAGAAAGCTCGCGGCGGCGAGCAGCGAGCCGGACAATTCCGCAAGCGAGAGGATCACGATGCCGACCGGCTCGGCGCCCAGAAGGCGCAGCGATCCGTCGATCAGGCGCCCGCCAAGCTGGGCGCCGACCAGAAGTGCGATCGACACCAGGCACGCCGCCGAGAGCCACAGGGCGACTGCGTAAAGCCGGTCGAGTGCCGCGCGCATGGCGCAAACATCGCTCGGCGCTCCGCCATCGAGCGGAGCGCCGCAGCCGCTTATTTCTTGAAATCCTGGAGCATCTTCTGACCGTCCGGACCGGCCTTGGCCGCCCATTCGGTGGCGATGGTCTCGCCGATCTTCGTCAGGCCGGCCTTCAGCTCGGCGCTTGGCGGCATGACGACGATCTTGGCATCCTGCAGCGCCTTGGTCTTGATCGCCATTTCCTCCTGCGAGGCTTTCCAGCCGCGATCTTCCGCGACCTTGGCGGCGTCGAGCAGAGCCTTCTGCTCGTTCGGCTTCAGCTTGTCGAACGCCGCCTTGTTGACGAACACGATATTGCGCGGCAGCCAAGCCTGGGTATCGATGTAATGCGTCAGGTAATCCTGCGCCTTGGTGTCAACGCCGGTCGAGGCCGAGGTGATCATGACATCGACGCGGCCGGTGGCGAAGGCGGTCGGCAGATCCGGAACCTCGATCTGGGTCGGGATTGCGCCGGCGAGCGAGGCGATGCGGCCGATGGTCGGGTTATAGGTGCGGAATTTCACGCCCTTCAGGTCGTTGACCGAATTGATCTCGCGCTTGGCGTAGAGTCCCTGAGGCGGCCACGGCACCGCGTAAAGCAGCATCAGGCCTTCCGAGGCGAGCTGCTTTTCCAGATAGGGCTTCTGCACGTCGTAGAGCTTCTTGGCCGCGTCATAACCGGTAGCGAGGAACGGCAGCGAGTCCGCCGCATAGACCGGAGCTTCATTGCCGGCGAGCGATTGCAGAATCTCGCCGATCGGCGCCGTCCCCTGCCGGACCGAACGCTTGATCTCCGGATGCTTGAACAGCGAGCCTGCGGAATGGATCTTGATCTTCAGTGACCCGCCGGTCGCCTTGTCCACATCCGCGGCAAACTGCGCGGCGTTGCGGGTGTGGAAATTGCCGTCCGGATAGGGGGTCGGCATATCCCATGAGGTCTGGGCCTGCCCTGCGCCGGCCATTGCGACGGAAAGCAGGGCGACAGCAACCACGCGCGTCCACGACATCATCTGACTCTCCTGAAAGCAGCCGGCATCAACCCGGTAGCAACAATGCAAGCATCGCGCCTAAAGCTGCCGCCTTGCAAGGGGGGCTGCCGGCTCGCGCCTGCGACACTGAACATTGCCACATTTCAACAGGTTCCGTGCAGTGCCGCATGTCTTTTTGCCCCGGGCATGCTAACCGCGTGCCGTCACCGTCCGGAAGGGTGCGGATACCATTGGCCAAGAGCGTACTGGACAAGGACCTGAAAAAGGTCGTCCGGATCGAACACGCGACGCAGGACCTCACCCGTTCGCTGACCACGCCGGGACTCCTGATCCTGTTCCTGATGGGGACGGTGGCGCTGGCCAGCCTCTCCATCGCCGACGGTCCGCTCAGCTATCTGGTCGTGATCGCAGCCCTGATCGCCGCCTATATGGCGCTCGGCGTCGGTGCCAACGACGTCGCCAACAATATGGGTCCGGCGGTCGGCAGCCGCGCCCTGACCATGACCAGCGCGCTCGTCATCGCGGCGATCTGCGAGGCCGCGGGCGCGCTGATCGCCGGAGGCGACGTCGTGCGCACCATATCCCGCGACCTGCTGCGGCCGGATGCGAATCTGCCGCCCCTGAATTTCGTGCTGGTGATGTCGGCGGCCCTGCTCGCCGCGGCGGCATGGATCCATCTTGCGACGTTTCTGGGTGCGCCCGTTTCCACAACCCATTCGGTGATCGGCGGGGTGATGGGCGCGGGCGTTGCCGCAGCCGGGATCAACATGGTGGTCTGGCCGGTGATGGGCGCGATCGCCGCCAGCTGGGTGATCTCGCCGGTGATGGGCGGCCTGATCGCGGCTGCCCTGCTCGGCTTCATCAAATGGGGCATCCTGTTTCGCACCGACAAGGTCACGGCGGCACGCCGCTGGGTGCCGCACATCATCGCGCTGATGGCGGGCGTGTTCGCCATGTATCTGATCACCAAGGGCCTGAGCCGGGTCTGGAAGCCGCCATTCTACGCGACGGCCGGTTTAGGCATCGCCGCCTTTGCCGCCGGATATTTCGCGGCGCGACCCTGGGTGAACCGGCGGGCGCATCGCATGGACAACCGCCGCAAGGACGTCAGCGCATTGTTCACCCTGCCGCTGATCTGCTCCGCGGCCCTTCTGTCTTTCGCGCATGGCGCCAACGACGTGGCCAATGCCGTCGGGCCGCTGGCCGCGATCGTCTCGACCGCCACCACCGGCGTGACGTCGCCGGACAATGTCCAATTGCCGTTCTGGGTGCTGCTGATCGGCGCGATCGGCATCGCCGTCGGTCTGGCGCTGTTCGGGCCGAAACTGATCCGCACCGTCGGCGAGAAGATCACCAAGATGGACGCGATCCGCGCTTTTTGCGTCGCGCTGGCGGCGGCCATCACGGTCCTGGTCGCATCGGCTTTCGGGATGCCGATCTCCTCGACCCATACCGCGATCGGGGCGATTTTCGGCGTCGGCTATCTGCGCGAATTCCTGACCAACAAGGGCGTCCCCAATCCGGCGGTGCGGCCGCGCTCGCTGTTCCTGGAGCCCTCGCGGCTCAACAGGACGCCGGAACAGGCCCTGACCAATTACCGCAAGCGCGAGAAACGAAAGCTGGTGCGCCGCCAGCATGTGATCGGGATCGCCGCCGCCTGGGTCATCAGCGTTCCGGCGACGGCCATGCTGGCCGGCGTCCTCTATGCCGTGATGGCGGCCTTCTCCGGCTGAGCGGCCTGCAGCGCGCGGGCATGGACGCGCGACGCCATCTCCACAAGCTGGGGATCCGACAACAGCCGCCGGGCTTCGGCGAGTATCACCCAATGGCGGTGCCGGCTGTCCTTTTCCGGCCATTCCTCGAGCTGCCGAACGACCCGCAACGGAAACATCCGCACTTCGATCGGGGCGGTCCGCAGGCTGCCCTTCAGCCCCCGATGGATCCCGATCGGCAGCGTATCCACTTCGCCCTCGACGCCTGCTTCCTCGAACGCTTCGCGCGCGGCCACCTGCCAGAGCTGATAACCTTTGATCGGCGCGCCCTTCGGAAAGATCCAGCGGCCGGTGCCACGCGAGGTGATGAGCAGGAATACCGGCGTGCCGCGGACGATCGTGTAGGGAATGGCGCCGGCCTGCAATGCCGGCTCGATGCCGTGGTGGCCGAGCCGCATGCCGATCCATTCTCGAATGCGTCGCGTCAGCGCCAATGCGGTCATCTCCCTGCGTCGATCATGCCTTGCGCCAGTTTGCATCAACCGTCAAACACCGCACCGCCGAATTTGTTCGCATCCGGGTTGCGACGATGCAGCCCATACGAGCATGATGCCCCGCCTCCCTTCGCTCCCGACATGGCCGCATGACCCGCAACAGCACCCGTTCTTCACCCGAATCCTGGGATTTCTGGATCGACCGTGGCGGCACCTTCACCGATGTGGTCGGGCGAAGGCCCGACGGTCATCTGGTCGCGCACAAGCTGCTGTCGGAAAATCCCGAGGCCTATCGCGACGCTGCGGTGCAGGGCATCCGCGAGTTGCTCGGTTTGGAACCTGGCCAGCCGATCCCGCCGGGGCGGATCGGCGCGGTGAAGATGGGAACGACGGTCGCGACCAACGCGCTGCTCGAGCGCAAGGGCGACCGTACGCTGCTGATCACCACCAAAGGATTCCGGGACGCCTTGCGCATCGGCTATCAGGCACGGCCGAAAATCTTCGCCAGGGAGATCATCAAGCCGGACATGCTGTTCGAGCGGGTGATCGAGGTTGCCGAACGCGTTCGCGCCGACGGCACGGTGGAGCAGGCGCCCGATCTGGCGGCGCTCGAGCCGGAGCTGCAGCGCGCCCATGACGACGGCATCCGCGCCGCCGCGATCGTGTTCATGCATGCCTATCGCTATCCCGAGCATGAGAAGCAAGTCGCGGAGCTGGCGCGGCGAATCTTCCCGCAGGTCTCGGTCAGCTACGAAGTCTCGCCACTGATCAAGCTGGTCGGCCGCGGCGACACCACGGTGGTGGATGCGTATCTGTCGCCGATCCTGCGGCGCTATGTGGAACAGGTGGCAGGTGAGTTGGAGTCTGGCGCTTCTCCCCTCCCCCCGCGAAGCGGTGGGGAGGGGTCGGGGGTGGGGGGCGCCTCACCATCGGATATCCTCGTCGACACCCCCCACCCCAACCCACCCCACCATGCGGCGCATGGGGGGAGGGAGCGCAGCCGAGCAAGCGGAGTAGTCAGCAATCCCCGCCTCTTGTTCAGGATGTCGTCCGGCGGACTG